>NZ_FQVQ01000032.1 GCF_900129405.1 Flavobacterium fontis
CGCCCTATGTAGAATTAAGTAAATTTTCGGCTTAAAAACTTGTTTTTGATCTTGGAATGCCGCTAGCCGACTGTGGCGGTCAAAGCGAAACGATTATTTCTTACTAAGATAAATGTTTTTCGTGTAAACCAAACGTAAAACTTGCACTTACCAGCCATAGCGGCTAGCGGCTGTTGTGCGCAGGCTTTCTTTTTACTCCTCAATTTTTTCTAATCCATTTAACTTCATCTCAATGTTGTCAGCTAAAACTAATTCTTCAAAACAAGATTTACAAATCCAGTCATATCCATCAAAATAACCTTCGTTTTCCAAATATTCACTTTCATCTTCTCCGATTGCTTCAAAGCAAATTTCGCAATGATCATGAGTCCAACCATCTTCGACTAGATCAAATTGATTTTTGTCATATGACTGGCCAATATATAATCTCGATACTAATTCTGTATTTTTTTCTTTTAATCCAGGGCGTGGAAACCATTTTTTTAAAGTATAATTCTCCCTCTCGATCTCATTTACCATTTCACGAATGTGATTGATTTCAATATTTCCAGTTTTCAATTTTACAAATATGGTTCTCATCGATACGGTTTTATAAGCTTGCGCACAACGGTTTGCCGCTTTGCGAAGGCGGGGTTTTCAGCACTAAACTTCATTAGATGCACAAAACTTGAATTTAGCACTTCACTTTCATAGAAGCACGAAACCCCCGCTTTTGCAAAACGGCTGTTAGCGGTTCGGGCTTCTTTCATTCGCCAGTTTTTTTTGTTAGTAACGCTATTTCCATAACTCGTCTGTAAAAATCGCCAAACTCTTCCTTTTTGTATTTTGTCCGCATTGCTTTTAGAACGTCCAAAGCGTCAAAACCACCCCATTCCCAAAGCATTGTATCAAAGTTATATTTTAACATTTGAGTTTCTACTTCTGTCCGCAACGATTTAACCTGGTCAGTTGTCAAACCATAACTTTCTAATAATTTTGTTAGTCTTTGGTCTGTTTCGGTTGTAAATTCTGTGTCTAAAAATGGTTCAAGTATCCAACCCCAAATCATTGGTCGCTCAATTGTCTTGATATTATTCTTTTTAGCAAACTCTTCAAGTTCAACTTTCTTTTCGGACGTTAAATAAATTAGTTCGTTACCAACTCTAAATGTCGGTGGATATGATTTAAAGTCTATGTCGTCAATTTGATTTGTCTTGAAGATAGTTTGTCCGTATGCGATAGAAGGTTCAAATGGATAGTTTTCAATTTTTAAAAAGTCGTCACCAATTGTCAATTGTCCAGTAGAAACGAGCAATTCTTTCACTTCTGATTTTGAAGTGCTAAACATTGTCCAACTGTCACTTGGTTTTTTGTTTGTTTTGAAAAGTCGTTTTATAAATTCCATTTGTTTCTGTTTCGGTGTCGTCATTTAGCCTGACCGCTAACGTTCCGGCGCTTGGCGAGGTTGCGAACTTCGGAACCGATTATTTTCTATCAAAGATAAAATTTCTTGCGAAAAGTAAACTTGAATTTACTA
>NZ_FQVQ01000019.1 GCF_900129405.1 Flavobacterium fontis
CGTAGTGACACTACTCAAAATGCGTACTATTACTACGTAAAAAGCGTAGTCACACTACGCATGATGCGTAGTCCTACTACTCAAAAAGCGTAGTCATACTACGCAAGATGCGTACTCACACTACGTAAAAAGCGTAGTCATACCACGCAAGATGCGTAGTCGCACTACGCAAAAAGCGTACTCACACTACGCATGATGCGTAGTAAACGATAGAAAGGGTGTTCCTTTTCTTGAAAGCCGTACCGTATGTTTATTTAAAATCCAGCTTCTATGCCAAAATCGATCAAAAAATACCAAACCCTTCAAGACGACGATGTGCCACACGTAGGCCAACGCTTAAACCAACACGTAAAAACCCTCGGCATCAAAAAAGCCTTCATCCAACGGGCCTTAGACGTCAACCAAACCACGATTAGCCGTTACTTTCGGCAACACTCGATACAAGTCGCGATCCTGTGGCGGTTTAGCCGCATTTTGAAATTTAACTTTTTTATGGCCCTGGGCGAACAACTCCAAATACCCTACACCACCCAAGCCGAAAAAGAACTCCGCAACACCCTCCACCTCAAAAACCACGAAATCGAATTGCTTCAGGCGAAAGTTCACTACCTCGAATCCCTACTCAAAAAGACATAAAAAAAACCGGAGATGCCGGTTTTTTTTGTTTTTATGTCACGGGAAGGGATTGAGTTAGGGGAATTTTATTTCGGGGGGGAGCGGGGATGCCGGTTTTTGTTTTTATAGGCCACGCGAAAGGATTGATTTTGTCGAATTTCATTTCGAGCGGGAGAGGGGTTTGAGCAATAAAGTAATTGCTACCACGCGAAGGGATTCGCGCGGGAGCGGGGGTAGGAAATAAATACTTTTTATTTAATTGTTTGAGCAATAAAGTAATTGCTACCACGCGAAGGGATTCGCGCGGGAGCGGGGAAGGGATTCGCGCGGGAGCGGGGGATTAATGGTTTGTAATCTAAATAATCAAAAACGTGTCTATAACATTTAGAAATATTTTTGTTTGAGTAGTTTTCTAATAGTATATCTATAGCTCGTCTGATTAATGTTTTAGAAGATGAACCCATTCTACCACGTGTCCCAAGATAATTGTAGAATTCGTTCTTATAATTTATTTCATTACCATATCTGAAAGATTTGTCAAGTGGAAATTTGTCTGATAGACTGTTAGAAACGGAAATAACTTTCTTCGGCTCTATTGTTTTTTCAAATTGTGAGAAGTAAAATAAGTCAGAGTGTCGGGAACGAAAATCGCCCTTTAACACTTTTGCTATACTTCCTAAAATTCTACTTTTTCCTGTTCCATTGTTGCCAACTATTAAAGTAAAATGATTGTCGCTTTTGTCATATTTGCTATTAACCAATTTTATATTATCGGTTTGGTAGTAGTCGTCCTCTACTTGTATGTGATTTAGTCTAAAATTGTCCATTTCTCGGTCTGTTTTATAATGACGTCTAAAGTTTCCATGCTAGGCGTCAGTTCGAACTTCGGAACTGAATACATTCCATAAAGAAAATATTTCTTGCGAAATATCAATGTGAATCTACAACAAAAATCGCAATTTTGCCAAACGCCTGTTAGCTGCATTAATGTTACAGACTCCTAAAAGCATTTTTTCTTTTATTTATTTTCAGATACAATTATTGAAGTTATTTTATTGAAATCTTTTTGTATTTGCTCTAATCTATATGATATTTGTCTAATATGAGTATCACCAGGTGTAAACATTCCACCACCTAAATATTCCTCAATGTAAAGTTCATAAAACTTGCTATTTTCTTTCCCGTTTTCGAGTTTGTAATTTAGTTTTAACTTTATTGAATCAGACGATTTTTCTTCAAAATCTCCATCTAAACTTGAAATAAAGTACCTAAATTTTTGTTTAGGATAAAAATTTCTTACACCATTTTTAATTATTCCTTTATTACCCAATTTTAAGGTGTCAAAATCGTTGTAAAAATTGTAATCTTTAATTAGTTCAAATTTTACATCAATTGCTGTTCCAGCTCCAGAATTTTCTATAACTATAAATAGTAGAGTAGGAGATGCCTCTGCAAATTCTAAAAAAATATTTATGTCAGGAGTGGTGTAAAATTTCCGCATCAATTTTGATTCCCTAATCATCATTATTGTTAGAATAATTGTCCCTATAGCTGCTAAAGCAACAACTGAATTAATTATATCAGATGTAGACATTGAGTCTAAGAAGCATTTTATTTGATCCATTATTATGTTTTAGTGTTTGATTCTTGATTCTGCGGGGCAATTGCCGTTAACGTTTTCTAGCTTTACGAAGGTGGCGATTTTCACCACAAATGTTGATGCGGAGAACCAAACTTTGATTAACCGCAAATGTGTCTGCGGAGCACTGAACCGCCACTTTTGCCAAACCCGTGTTAGTGGCTGGGCTTCTCATATTCTGTCCTTAGATATTAAGTTCCAATAGTGTTCTCCGAGTATTGTCAGCTTACATGACTTGTTTTCCATTGCAGCAAAATACATATGTTCAGCGTCAACAGGAACAACTAAATTTATTCGATTATACTTTTGTAAGAGCTTGAATTTTGCAACATTTTCGTCATTTGGATTGTCGCTTTCGGGTTCAAAACTTGGGTCGAGTTTAAAGTCTTGTCCTTTGATTGGAAATAGTTCAGTCAAGCGTTTGAGGTCTAAAAGTGAAATGGGCGGTTGAACTTTTCTTAATGTTGTAAATGTCGTAACATTTGTCTTGAAGATTGGTCTTTGCTCCCAAGAACCTAATGATTGGTCAATGTGTGCGTAAATACTACCAGGTGTTATGTCGCCTACTAAATTAGATGCACTTCCATTCATTGCGTCAATAAATAAAGTAGTGAAAACTCCTGAGCCATTTTCTTCAATTGCGTATTGCGTTTCGCTGGAAGCGGTCAAAATAGTAAGTCCTTCTGATAGAATAGATTTATCTTCTTTTTGAGAAGTCTTACCAACCATACCCGAATGACAGCAGTCAAGAATGATTATTTTGTTTCGTGCAGGAGAGCTATTTGCAATTTCTAATAAGTCGTTCATTGAAAGACCGTCATCCCCATCTTTACATTCAGAGGTAATTAAATATCCACCCGTGCTTTCAACATAGCCGTGTCCAGAAAAATAAAATAAAGCAATGTCGCTTTTATCCTTAAAAAGTTCTTCGACTTTATTTTTCAATTCCTTTCTTTCTATTGTTGCCTTTGGTCCAGTAGCAATTTCTATGATAGCATCGAAATTTTTTGTTCCGTCACTATGTCTGTCAAGAACGGCTTTTATAGCATAGGCATCATTAACGCAACCGTGCAACGGTTTTATGTTTTCGTAATAATCAATTCCAACTACTAATGCTTTTCTCATAATTATTTGTTTTTACCTTCTTTCATAACTTGGTCAATAGCATTGGCAATAGCTACCCACTCCCAAGCAATTGTTCTATTTCTCTGCAAACCAGTAGGCAAAGTTGTTGTTTCGTCAGCCCCGCCAACATAAACGCCAAAAACCGGAACATTTTGACTTTTTGCGAATGCAATTTCCTTTACTACACCTGTAGCGGTAGAAGTTTTTTTACCAACAAGGACAATTAGAAAATTACACTTGTTTATTTTCTCTTCAATTAGTGCTTCCCACTCTTTTTGTGGTAATGCCGTTTTTGAAGACCAGTCTTCAATGTTGAAAGGTGTTCTTGAATTTTTTGCTTGACCTGCAAAATATAGTTTTTCGCCACTATTGTTGTCAAAGTCAAAACTGATAAATGCTCTTGGATTTGCCATATTTTATAATTGATTAATGAATTTTTCTAAATTGTCCCAACTCCATAGAATTACTCTTTTACCTTGTAACTCTGGCGGAATTGCTCCCCTGTCATTTTTCTTTATGTGCATACCTATTATTTTAACTCCTTCTTCTCTTGCACATTTCATTTCCCATCTTGCTCCACCTGCCTTATGAGTGTTTTTGCTCAACAAAGCAATTACACCATCACATCTTTTAATTTTTGTTCTGCATCTGTCCTTCCATTCATTTTGGTTCCATTCCTTTTTGACTGACATATCAATAAAATCAAACGGGGAGTGTTTTTTTCTTGCTTGGTCAACCAAATAGTCACGATATTCAACGTCTTCTATCGCAAAACTAATAAACACCCTTTTTCGAGTTTCCTTTTTTGTTTCTTCTGTTCCCAATAGCCAATCTAAAAATCCCATTGTTCAGATTATAAGAATTTTATTTTGTCAAGTCTTGAATATACTTCTTCGTGATTTTCAAATTTGCAATAGCCGTTAAAGGTTAAATGTTTTATCAATTCTGAAGAACCGTCAACATAAACATTTATATTTTTGAAAAAAGCATTAAAAGACTTGCCTACAAGAAATGCCAAATCCTGTCCATAAAACTCAGGTCTTACAATGAAATTGGCTTTTTCATTTGGTCTTTCTATAAGTCGCTTTAAATTATCGGTGTCAAAAGATGAAAACAAAAGTTCGCTATGTATTCGAGCATTTGAAAATGTATTTTTAATGCTTGATAAAATTAATTCGTCAATTTCATCGCTAGGGTAATCTTCTTGTTTTGGGTATGTTGATAAATACAAAAAGTCTTTCTCATCTTTTTTCTTTTCGACAAACTTGTAGTCGGGACTAAATTCTCTTTCATAAACAATAAAGCCAATTCGGATTTCAATATTGTTTTTGTTTTGGGTCAAGAGGTCAATTCTCTTAACTATTCTCATTTCTTCGATTGGTAAAACTGTTATTGTATTATTCATAATTTGATTATTTTGTTGTCTGTATGTCTGTTTACGGTGTTCGTCATAGCCTTGCCACTAACGTTCTGCTAAGTACTTAAAAGTCCTACTTATTCCCCCCAAAATAAAAAAATCGTCACTTTCTGCCCTCAGGGTTTTTACCTGTTTTTTGGAGTATTTTTCCGCAGCGTTGAGGGTGTTTTTCCGGAGGGCTTGAAATTCAAGGGGTTCCACAAGAGGCGGCGGGAACGCAACGGCCACAAAAAGCAGCGCGGTAGGGGTGGGGGTTGCTTATTTGTAAATATGTTCTTACGGGCTTTCAATTTCAATATCAATAACAATAGCAATGACAATGGTAAATTCCAATATGTAAAATTCCAAATTCCAATAGCTAACGAATATTCCCCCTTTGGGGGCTGGGGGCTTAAAAACCAATCCCCGGAGGGCACGCGGGGTGTTCCGGGGAGTAGGCAAACAAAATAGTGAGGAAATGGGATTAAAAGGTGGTTCCGTTGGGTTGGTACACAAAACGGAAGGTGTAGTAACGACCCAGGGAGGTGGCATCGGGGTTGGCAGGGGCGTCTTTGTAGTAACTTAAAATTTCCATCTTGGCATACTTCCCGTCGTGGGTGCGCACCACCAAAATTTTACCCGCAATAGGGGTGACCAAATTGGTACTGCTGTTGTACGTATACCATCCTTGTCCACTGCCCGTGGGGATCGCATAACTTCCTGCCGCATCTTGCACAAAGCTCGTACTAGCCGGTACCGCAGTGACGCCCGCCAAGGTATTGTTCACGATACTCACCGCTCCATTGCCCGTACGCGCGGGTTCGTCGGTGATTCCAATAGCACTTCCGCCGTTGACCAACAAGGTGGTGCCGCGAAACGCAATGTCCCAGCTATCGTCGGTCACTACGGCGTTTTGGGCAAAACTAAATTTGGTAAACGCTCCGCCCACCGGTTGCCCCTGGCCGCCCGTTTGTGGCGCATGCAAGTTGGTAAACGTTTTGGTTTCCAAAGCCGTGGAAGCCGGAGTGGTTTCGTCGTCGGAGCAGGCGGTAAATAGGCCAAGCACTAAAATCAAGGCCCATGAGGTCATAAAAGAGGTCGTTTTCATAAAGGTAAAGTGTATTAATATTTATTTTTAAAATTGATAGTGAATCCGTGCAAACCATTGCCGTCCGGGAAGGTTCGGGATGTTGGCCGCGTCGGTATAATCAAAGGCATTGTTGACGCCGAGTTGTAGGTTAATTTTGGAGGTAAATTCCTGGGTCAGGGTCAGGTTGGTTTGAAAAAAACCTTGCACAAAATCGTCGTAGCGGTCCAAGATGGCATTGCCGTTGGTGTCAAAAACCCCGTATTTGCTGCGGTACAGCAGGCGCGTAAGGATTTCGGTTTTCCATCGCGGAAGGCGGTACCGTACTTTCACGTTGGCCGTGTGCTGGGAGCGGTTGAAGAGTCCTACATAATCCTGCGACCGAAGGGCAAACGTACTTAAGGTAACCGGGTCACGGGCAAAAACTTCCCCCCGTTCAATACGGTCCACCACCGATTGATCTTTGGCGATGAGGTATTGGTATCCTGCCGCGAGGTGGAGGCCGTTTTTTAGGGTATACTGGCAATTGAGTTCCAACCCATAGGTAAAAATTTGATCCACGTTGAAGTACGAAAACACATTTTGCCCGTTGGTTTGCTGCGCTACGGCTCGGGTATCGATCAGGTCGCGAATGCGGTTGTAAAACAGGTTGTACTCCAACGTAAACCGCTCTTTTTGGTAATAGCCTCCCCAGTTGAGGTTGAAGGACCGTTCGGGTTGTAAAGGCTCCGATAAATCAATCGGGTACACAAACAACAGCTGCCCTTGATTTTGCAACGCAGCCAATTGCGCGGCGACTACGTTATACCCCAACACGGCATAGCCCACGGTGGCATTGGTAAAATTGAAATACAACTGCCGTAAGTCGGGCGCTTTGTAGCCATACCCCGCTGCGATTTTTAGCGAAAAATGATCGTTCCAACGGTAGTTGAAGGCGAGTTTGGGACTCCATTGCGAGGGATATTGAAAATGACGGTCGTACCGGAATCCGGCCAAGACGTTCCATGAAGCCCCCAAGTAGCCTTCCCATTGGCCCAACACATAATACGATTGAAGCGCCACTTGTTCCTTAAAATAGGTGCGATCGAGCGATTCCTGCATCATGCCCACCCCCGACGTAAATCGGTGTTTGCCCCATTGGCCATGCCAGCGCACTTCGGGCCGGTAAAACCATTGGTCAAAAGTGGTGGTTTCTACCCGTTGGCCGTTGTTTTGATTCAAGAACTCGTCGGCTTGGTATCGGGTGGCATACAAATCATAAATCAGTTTCATCTGGGAGGTCAATTGATGGTGAAACAACCCCGAGACGTTCCATTCCAATTGCCGACTCAATCCGCGTAAGGGTTCGGCATTGATGACCGCCTTATACACTTGTTCTTGGTGAAAAAGGCGGGTGCTCCATTGGCCGTGAAATCGATCGGAAAGGTGCAGGCGTATTTTCGGTTGCAGCGTCAGGTTGTAGTAGGGTTCCACGGTTTGTTGAAAGGCGTTAGGCACAAGGGCGTAACCTTGCGTTTTGAAATAATTTGCAAACCATTCCACGCCCACTTTTTTCTTTCCATAGGTAAACGAAGTTGCTACATCATGGGTGTCAAAAGAGGCCGCTCGGTACAGGATATTGCCTTGTAATGGGGCGTCTAAGGGCGTTTTTTTGGTAATAATATTGACGACCCCAGCGAGGGCTTCGGAGCCGTACAAACTCGATGAAGCCCCTTTAACAATTTCAATCCGTTCGATATTATGCACCGTGATGCGACTCAAATCGAGGGTTCCTGCGCGGCGTCCCATCAGCGGTTGGCCGTCGATGAGAATTTGAACATAGGCCGCATCGAGTCCTTGCAACTGTATGCCTTCGCCGCCGCCAAAATCGGGAACCATGAGTAAGCCTGTTTGCTCTTGAATGATTTCGTTCAGGCGACTCACCCCTGATTTTTGAATTTGTGCCGCGGTGATAATTTGCACGGGCAAAGGGAGGGTGGCTACCTTACGTGAGGTACGCGTTCCCGTGACCACCACCTCTTCTAGGGTGTGTGTGGTCAAGGTATCTTGGGGAGTTTGCGCACCCCCGAAGGAATGCATCAACGCCCCACATATACTTCCTACGATGTAGCCCCTTTTTTTCATTAGGAAATGATAAAACGGTCAATAATGGTATTGATTTCCTCTTGTTTTGCGTCGGGTTTGAGCGCTTGCAAATGCACGTGCAAGGGTTTTCCCTCAACTTCGGGTCGCAGTTTTAGGTCTTTGTTTTTGGCGTATTCGGCGTCCCATTTCGCTCTTACTTTTTTCCAGAAGCCTTGGTGTTCGTTCCACCATTTTTGGGCGGCTTCACAACGGGAGTCATCGACTTTGGTGTAGGTGTTGTACCCTTTTTCTTGGGCCAAGACATAGGTTTCGCCCGAGGTTTCTTTGATGATTTTGTCGTTGTCTTGGTTGTGTACCCAACCGTAAGGCGTAAGTTCAACGGTGTTCAAGCGGCGGGTAATGTTGTAATCGCTGCGTTGGGTATATTCCCTGCGGGGTAGGGGCGCATCGGTGGTATTTTGCCAAAAATCGCGACCGTCAACATGAATCCAAGAGGCACTCCCGGTGTAACGCGGCTTGTCATCGACTTCAAAGACGCTTTGGGTCCATTGTCCTTTTACCGATTGGGCAGGTACCGTTTTGAACGTCCAATCGTTAAACCCATTGTAGGTATAGAAGCGTTGGTTTTCAAACGTCCAATCTTGGCGCCAATGTTTAACAATCATACCGCGTCCCACAATCAAGAGGTGTTGGATGGATTTTTTTCGCGGTTGGTCTTCAATGAGAACGGCCCATTCCAAAGCCGTTTCATGTTTCACGGGCGACGGTTTGTACGACACCGAATCCTTGGGGTAGGCAAAGGTTTCGGCGAAGTTGAATTTGATTTCATAGCAGCCACACATCGATTGAATGGCTTTGGCATCCTGGGGATTTTGCGCACTTACAAACGACGTCAAGCCCAGTGCAAGTCCTAAAAAAAGTGGTTTCATTGTTATTATATTTAAATAGACTAATTCTAAACAATGCAAATGTAAAGCTCTATTTAGAATAATTCCAAATAATTTAACGCTTTTATTTTGGCCTTTTTTAATGGGCTTGTTATTCAGGAGTTTAAAGGGAAATAGTGTTGTTGAATGGGTTGTGTTTTGGGCTAAAAGGGTATGTAAAGCAGAAGAAAAAAGGGGAAAAGTGAAGCATGAATGGGTTTGTTTTTACCCCAAAAGCGTTCCTTTTGAAGTTTTAGTGCCGTGGGCAATACGGGGCGATGAAAAAGTCCGACAAGATTTTTACTTTTCAATTATTCGTGTACCTTTGCGCCCGTATTTAGGTTGTTTGTACACGGTTGTGTACACACATTAAAAGGGAATCAGGTACGAATGATTATTTCAAATTTTGAATTGTAAATTTTAAATTATCGATCAAATCCTGAGCTGTACCCGCAACTGTATGCTACTAAGCTTGTTTTTACTACAAAGCCATTGCTCTTTCGGGAGTGAGAAGGTAAAAAACAAGACGCAAGCCAGGAGACCTGCCTCAATACGTGGAGTATCAAACTTTCGGGAATAAAAGTTTGGGTATGGGTAATTCTATACTTTTTTCCCCAGTATTTATTCATTAAGGGAATTAAAAAAAATGAAAAAAAACCTTTGGGGTATCTGTGCTTTGACGGCATGGGTATCGGCTGTGTCGTATGCGCAGCAATCCGATTCAACCCGTGTGAATCAATTGGATGAAGTGGTGATTTCTGACACCAAATTTGCACAACGCAAAGAAAAATCAGGAAAAGTCATTGTCAAAATTTCACGCGAATCTTTAGAGCAGCGCAAGGGACAAACCTTGGCGCAAGTGCTCTCTACCGTGGCGGGAGTTGAAATCAATGGCAATCAAAGTGCCAACGGTAAAAACTTAGGCTACTATGTTCGCGGCGGTCGCAATCAGCAAGTTTTAATTGTTATCGATGGCGTACCTGTTACCGATCCTTCGGGCATCAGTTTTGAATTTGACTTACGGTTGCTAGCCGTCGATCAAATCGAAAGTATCGAAATCATGAAAGGTGCTGCCAGTACGCTTTACGGTACGGGAGCCGCTACGGCTGTGATCAACATTACCACCAAAGGAGCGGGTAAAAAAGCGCTCCAAGGGCAGGCGTATTTTAATATCGGCTCCAACAATTCAGCGGCACAAAGTACGATCAACGGGCAGGAGTTCAACCAAGGATTTTCGGTCAATGGAACTTCGGGCAAGGTCACGTATCAAGCCGGAGTAAACAGTACGGAGTCGGGCAACCTCTCGCAATTGGCGCCCCCTGTGGGACAAACCTATGAGGAGGACCGTTTTTCACGTTTGAATTATCACGGAAAATTTGGCTATAAAGTTTCCTCGCGTTTCCGTTGGGAAGCCTTTGCACAGGTCGATCGCATTGCCAATGATTACGACCAAGCGTTTGACAACACGGGCACCGGTGACACTCCCATCAATACAACGACTTCAGAGCAAACCCGTTGGGGATTTACACCAACACTGTCGTTTCGCAAAGGGGAGTTAAAATTGATCGCGGCCTACTCCAAAATCGTACGTCGTTACGATGAATTCAATGCCTGGTCGGGAACCACTGATGCTTCTGAGTACGCTGGACGTTCGGTGAATGTCGATTTGTTTTCCAAATACCAACTCACCGATAAGCTCTACCTCGTGGCGGGAACACAGTACCAGTTTCACGACATGCAAACCCAAACGCCCTTTGGAGCACAACGGAGAGAGGCGACAAAGTTTGCCCTTATCGATCCGTACCTCACCTTGGTTTGGACAACCGCTTGGGGTGGAAATTTAAACGCGGGTGCCCGTTGGAACCACCACAGCGAATACGGCAACAACGTGGTGTATAATATTAATCCCTCATACCAATTGAAGGCATTCCCTGTAAAACTAATTTCGTCGTTGAGTACCGCTTTTGTCACGCCTAGTTTGTTTCAATTGTATTCCCCTTTTGGAAATACACAATTAAAACCCGAAACAAATCTTACCGCGGAGTTGGGCGCTGAAGCTCAGTTTTTACAGAAAAAATTACGGGTCAGTGCAGTCGGTTTTTACCGAGAGCAAGTCGATAGTTTTGGCTTTTTTACCGACCCGGTAACGTTTAATTCGAATTATATCAACATCACGGGACTAAACAAGGCGCGTGGGGTTGAAGCGGATGTGGTTTGGCAAGTACATAAAAAAGTACACCTAACCGCCAATTATACCTTTACCCAAGTCGATGAAGCGTTGAATCGTTTGATTCCGAAACACAAAGCCAACATCGGATTGGATGTTACTCCCTCTTCGCGTTGGTTTATCAATGTCAACTATCAATATGTTGATACCCGCAGGGATTTGTTTTTTGATGGCGCAACTTTTGCCACCACAGCTGTTGATTTGAGTGCCTACCGCTTGTTTAATGGTTTGGTAAAATATGAGGTATTCAAAAACCAACTCACCCTTTTTGCCGCCGTGACCAATATACAGAATGCCAACTTTACCGAAACCATCGGGTATACGACTCGAGGGCGTAATTTTAGCTTGGGATTGAATTTGAATCTGTAATTTTTTTTACCTCAAAACCTACGGCTCCTCCTTGATTTTCAAGGGGGAGCTTTTTTTTTGAAAAAAATGTAACGTTACTTTGTAACAACACGGAAGGTAGTTCGTCTTCCTTTTATAAACCCGGTATTCCGATGCAACAGCACGAATTTGTAGCCTTAATTACACCGTTTAAAGACAAAGTATTTCGTCTGGCCAAGCGGTTGTTGGTGAGTACCGAGGAGGCTGAAGATGCTACGCAAGAAGTCATGGTGAAGTTGTGGACCAAGCAAAATACCCTTAAGGAATTGAAGAGTGTCGAGGCGATGGCGATGACCATGACCAAAAACTATTGTTTGGATCAGTTGAAGTCGAAGCGTGCTGGGAATTTACAGTTGGTGCATACCAATTACCACGATCGGCAAGCGGGATTACAGCAGCAACTGGAAGATAGCGATAGCTTACAATGGGTAGAGAAAGTCATGCAAGAATTGCCAGAACAACAACGCATGATTCTTCAAATGCGGGAAGTAGAGGATTATGATTATGCCGAAATCGCCGCTATTTTGGAGATGAATGAGACCGCCGTGCGGGTGGCTTTATCCCGCGCTAGAAAAACATTACGTGAACGAATGACACAAGTACATCATTATGGAATGGAATAAGATAGAAGCGCTTTTGGAGCGTTATTTTGAAGGACTGACCACGCTAGAAGAGGAGCAAACCTTGAAAACATTCTTTCAAGGGACAAACGTGCCGCCTCATTTGGAATCCTATCGATCCTTGTTTGGGTATTTTGCCCAAGCCAAACAAGAACGAATGACGCCGCCTATTCAACTCAAATCAAGACGCAATGTCTTTATCGGATGGTTGGTTGCGGCGAGTGTAGTGGTCATGCTTGGAATTGGTTTTATGACGTGGAATTCACCGTCGGATGCCCCTCAAGCCCTTGCCCAAACCGAGTTGGGAACCTATGACACTCCTGAAGAAGCCTATGCAGCTACCCAAGAGGCTTTGGCAATGGTATCGGGTCATTTGAATACCGGTATTGAAAGTATGGGGTATTTGAAAGAATACGAAAATTCAAAGAATCAAATTTTTAAACAATAATCATCATCAAAAAACGAATCGTATGAAAACAAGTGTAATTAAATCCGTTCAACGCATGAAGCAATTTGCAATGCTTCTTATGGTTGTATTTGCCGTTCAATCGGGAACTGCGCAGTCAGCTTTTGAAAAGTTTGACAATCAAGAGGACATTCGCGCCGTCATTGTCAACAAAAAAATGTTTGCCTTGATGGCCAAAATGGAAGTGAAAGACAAAGAGGGACAGCAATTTTTAGCCTTAATCAAAAAATTAGACAACCTAAAAGTCTTCATGACAGCCAACACCAAACGCGCCACCGAAATGAAAGCGGAAGCCCTAAAACACATCAAAAGTGCGGGCTTGGAAGAGCTTATGCGGGTTACCGAGAAAGGAAAGTCCGTGCGTATTTATGTACGCTCAGGCGCCAACGAATCGCAAGTCAAAGAACTCTTAATGTTCATTGAAGGCTCGGGGAAAGAAGAATCGGTATTAATGTCGTTAACCGGAACCTTTGATTTGGATGAACTGTCGACCTTGACCGAGAAAATGAATTTGCCTGGTGGGGAAGCCCTTGAAAAAGCCGGAAAGAAGTAACCGTAGAAGTTTGAAGTGTATGAAAACTGTAATCACCGTCGCTTTTGTTTTGAGTGTGATTCTTTTTGGTTGCCAATCAGAACCTACCATGCAAAACTATTTTGTTGGGAAACAACAACAACCGGGTTTTAGTGTTTTTGACGTTCCTTCGAGTATTATCAATACCGATAAAGCTTCTTTGACCCCCGAACAAAAACGGGTTTTGAAGACTTTCAAAAAGTTGAATGTCTTATTTTACAAAGCCGATCCGAAGCAACCCAAGCAGTTGGAGCGAGAATTTCAAACCGTTCGGACAATCCTAAAAGATACCACAGCCTATGCCGAGTTAATGCATTTCGGATCGGGTAAAGAAGGCGGATCCATCAGTATAGTGGGCGAAGAGGATAAGGTGGATGAGATTGTACTTTTTGGGAGTAAAACGGGAGGTGGTTTGACCGTTATCCGAATATTAGGCGACGATATGAATCCCGCCGATGCCATGACGTTTTTGTCGGTGTTGCAAAATTCAGAATTAAACATGCAGCAGTTGCAACCGTTGCAGCAAATATTGAAACCGTAAAGGTTTGGAGTTAGTGAAAAAAAATCCCGATTCGCAACGAACCGGGATTTTTTTATTTTTTGAAATATTTTAAAGGAACAATGAGCATTCCAAAACATTCGCCATCTTCTTTTCCGATGTGTTTGTGGTGCATTTTGTGTGCCCGACGCACCGCTTTTGCATAGCGATTGTTGGCGTTTCGGAATAACTTAAAACGTTGATGAATAAAAATGTCATGAACCAAAAAGTACGCCAGTCCGTAGGCAAAAATACCTAATCCGATGGCTAATCCAATCGATAAGATATTGTTTTGCCAAAGCAAGAAAAAGCCCATACTTACCACGGCATAAAAAATGAAGAAAGCATCGTTGCGTTCAAACCATGAATCGTGGTCTTTTTTGTGATGATCGGCATGTAAAGACCATAAAAAACCGTGCATGACATATTTATGGGTAAACCATGCCATAAATTCCATCATGAAAAACGTTAAAAAGAAAACGAGAATATGCAATCCCATACTTATAAAATATTTAATCGATAATTGACATAACATTTGGCCAATAAGCCAATTTTTTGGTAATCGGGTACGCGAATACGGGTGGAACGAATTTCCATCGAGGGCGTTCGTTTTAACTTGGTCAACAGCTTTTTGTAATAAATGTAGGCTGTATAAACTCCAAATTTTGCTTCCATGGGTAATTTGATGATGCCTGCATAAGCAGCTTCAAAATCGGCTTCAATGTCGCGAATAATCTCGGCTTTTGAAGCCTCATCCAATTGGGTTAAATCGGTATTCGGGAAATAGGTGCGACTTAAATCTTCAAAATCGGCTTTTAAGTCGCGTAAGAAATTTACTTTTTGAAACGCCGAACCAAGACGCATCGCGGCATCTTTGAGTTCGTTGTATTTTTGTTCATCGCCATTGACAAAAACCATTAAGCACATGAGCCCGACCACATCGGCTGATCCATAAATGTACTCTTGGTACTCTGAATAAGTGTGGTACTTGCTTTTGTGCAAATCCATTTTCATACTCTTCATAAAGGCGGCAATCAAATGACGTGGAATGTTGTATTGATGTACCGTGCGTTGAAACGAATTCAAAATAGGATTTAAACTAATGCGATCTTCGAGAGCATGTTCAAGGTCGGATTCAAAGCGCGCAAACAAAGTGGCCTTGTCGTAATCGTGAAAAGTGTCCACAATTTCATCGGCAAAACGGACGAAACCGTAAATGTTGTAAATGTCTTGGCGGATGGTGGGAGCCAACATTTTTACTGCAGTCGAAAAGGACGTACTGTACGCCTTGGTGGTCGTGCGACTGCATTCGTGGGATACCTGATCAAACAGCGATTTCATAACTTGTTGGTCTATTTAGTTGTATTTTGCAATCAATTCTGCCACCAGTTTCCCTGAAATTAACGAGGGCGGTACTCCGGGGCCCGGTACGGTAAGCTGGCCAGTGAAATAAAGCTGTTTCACTTTGCGGCTGCGTAATTTGGGTCGTAAAAATGCCGTTTGCAAAAGCGTATTTGCCATGCCGTACGCATTGCCTTTGTATGAATTATATTCTTTGATAAAGTCATTCACACAGAAGGATTCTTTAAACAGGATATGTTCTCTCACCGGTTGTTCGGTTAACTGTTCCAAACGGGTGATAATTTTTTCAAAATAGGTATTGCGCAACACTTCGGTATCCTCCAAACCAGGGGCTAAAGGTATCAGGAAGATGGCGGCTTCATGTCCCTCGGGCGCCACATTAGAGTCTGTTTTTGAAGGAAAACTTGCATAAAACAGAGGTTCTTTGGGCCACTCAGGATGATCGTAAATCGATGCCGCATGCGCATTAAAATCAACGTCAAAAAACAAACTATGGTGCTCAACGTTGCGTAATTTTTTATTCAACCCCACATAAAACAATAACGATGAAGGGGCAAAGGTTCGGTTTTCCCAATACGATTCTGAATAAGCGCGGTAGGCGGGTTCCAACAATTGTTCTGTATGATGGTAATCAGCCCCCGAAACGACAATATCGGCTTTGGTAAAGGTACCATTTATTCGGATACCTGTCGCTTTTTTTTCTACAACTTCAATTTTTTCCACAGGGGCATTGGTAATGATCGTAACGCCCAATTCGCGCGCTAACTTTTCCATACCTTGAATCACCGAATACATACCGTTTTTCGGATGCCATGTTCCCAAACCAAAATCGGCAAAGTTCATAAAGCTATAAAAGGATGGAGTGTCAGAGGGTTTTGCGCCCAAAAACAATACCGGGAACTCTAAAATGGAGATAAGTTTGGGGTTTTTAAAGCGTTTACGAATGTCGCGTGAAATGTTGCTGAAAAACTGTCCTACACGGGTTGCCGTCTCTAGGGTGACAAGCTCAAGCGGGGATTCTCCGGGACGGTAAACCAAATCTTTGATCGCAATGTCATAGTTACTTTGCGCTTCTTTCATGAATTTTTTCAAGATTTCACCGCTTCCTTTTTCTTCCGCTTCAAAGGTGGCTGCAATATCTTCTAGATTATCACTGATTGTGATGAAATCGCGTATACCAAAGTATACTTGATAGGCAGGATTTAATTTTATTAGGGTGTAGTAATCCGATGGTTTTTTACCAAAATCGGCAAAGAAGCGTTCAAAGACATCAGGCATCCAATACCATGTGGGGCCAATGTCAAAAGTAAAACCATCTCGTTTGAGCTGTCTCGCCCGACCGCCAACGGTATTATTTTTTTCGTAAATGGTTACAGCGTGCCCTTGTTGTGCTAAGTAGCACGCGGCAGCGAGGGATGAAAACCCGGATCCGAGGATAGCAATTTCTTTTCTCATATTGTTTAACAAATATATAAAAAAGTTAAACAACATTAACTTCTTAAGAAAATTTTACAATTCGCCGAGCAATTCGGTTATCGATTTGAAAATTTTGGTTTTGGGGTTAACTACGCGAGGACTTATATTTTCGGTCATTCGTCCGATGAGCCATACCTCGTTGGCGTCTTCCAAAACGGTATTTTGTAAGGTTTGAACGTAATCATTCACATGTTCTTTGTCGGGTTCTACGGTGATGTAGCCAATACATACGATGTTGTTAAAGTATTTTTTAAGATCGGCTAAATTTTCAACGGGAACACTTTCGCCCAAATACACGGTAGAATAACCGCGGTAGTTGAGTTCGTAGTTCAGGTACATCAGACCCAATTCGTGAATTTCGTTTAAAGGTAAGAATAAAACAAAGGTTTTATCGTCAAAAAGCGCAGGTTTTTTGATGACTTCCTCTGTATTTATGAGTAATTTGAGTTTTATTAAGTAGCTAATGAAGTGTTCGTGGGCAGGGGTAATGGTATCGGACTGCCATAATTCTCCCAATTCTTCCATGAGGGGAATAAAAACTTCGAAGAAGACTTCGTTGAAGTTCTTTTCCGACAAAAGTTCGTCATAGGTTTCAAAAAAGAGCTTTTGGTCAAAATTCATCATTGCCATTTTAAACGAACTAATGGCATGATGTTTTGCACTTTTTTCAGAAACGATGCCCCGCACTTTGGCTTTGATTTCTTCGTCACTCAGTTTGGATATTTTTGAAATTTTGTAACCGTAGTCGTGAAGAAGTGTGATGTTTAATAATTTTTGTAGGGCTTTGATGTCGTAAAGACGAATGTTTGTGTCAGTTCGTGTAGGCTCAAAAACATTGTATCGCTTTTCCCAAATACGAATGGTATGGGCCTTGATCCCGGAAAGATTTTCCAAGTCTTTGATACTGAATGTATTTTTGACACTGTTCATAATTGTGTTATTTTGTTTAACAAAAGTACTAAAATTATTAAACAAAAAAATATTTTATGACAATTTTATTCGAATTGCCTTCGCAAAGGTGTTTTTAATTCGTTTTTGGTTAAAATTTTTGTTGAAAAAGAAAGCATTTGCAAAAATCGATGGTTGTTCCATGGATGGAAAACAGCTTCGTTTTTATATGTAACATGGAACTTCGCTTTTCATAAGTATTAAGGGAGCTTTGGATTGAATATCCCGAATGGGATTCAACTACGTTGTTCCCACAAAGCTCCGCTTTGAATGAAACTTGGTGAGAATAGACTTTCAAACAACATTGCAACGAATGGGATTCAACTTCGTTGTTTCCGAAGGGCTTTGCTTTGAATGAAACTTGGTGAGAATTGACTTTCAAACAACATTACCACGAATGGGATTCAACTTCGTTGTTCCCACAAAGCTCCGCTTTGAATGAAACTTGTTGAAAATAGACTTTCAAACAACATTACCACGAATGGGATTCAAATTCGTTGTTCCCACAAAGCTCCGCTTTGAATGAAACTTGTTGAAAATAGACTTTCAAACAACATTACCACGAATGGGATTCAACTTCGTTGTTCCCACAAAGCTCCGCTTTGAAAATAAAAATCCCCAAAACGAATTTGAAAATAAATTTTCATTCGTTTTGGGGATTTTTATTTATTCGTGACCACGATGGGATTCGAACCCATACGCCTTGCAGCACCACCCCCTCAAGATGGCGAGTCTACCAATTTCTCCACGTGGCCTAAAAAAACAATAAAGACGTTGCACGCAACGTCTCTTTTGTGACCCGACTGGGGCTCGAACCCAGGACCCCAACATTAAAAGTGTTGTGCTCTACCAACTGAGCTATCGAGTCAATGCATTTCAAGAGTTTTCGACTAAGGGTCGTAGTGACCCGACTGGGGCTCGAACCCAGGACCCCAACATTAAAAGTGTTGTGCTCTACCAACTGAGCTATCGAGTCGTTCACATTTCTTGAATGCGGGTGCAAATATAAGGCGATTTAATTAATTTTTCAAACCAATTTTATTATAAATTTACCTTTTTTTCAGTTCGTAACTTAAGACCTTAATTGCTAAGGATTTAGTCTATGTTTAAAGTCGTTTTAACAGGGTATATGGGGTCGGGTAAGTCCACCATTGGCGCGTTGTTGGCCCAACAATTGGGTTGTGCTTTGGTGGAGCTTGATTTCGAAATTGAAGCTGCCGCAGGAATTTCTATACCTACGCTGTTTGCCGAAAAAGGGGAATTGGCTTTTCGAAAGTTAGAACATCACTCTTTTGAACAATGGATGCAGTCCCCTGATTCATTTGTCATGAGCACAGGGGGAGGAACGCCTTGTTATTACAATCATCACGAATGGTTGCAACGCGAGCACGTGTATTCGGTATACCTTAAAGGCAGTGTGGCCACTTTGGCCCAGCGCTTACAATCGCAAAAAGCACAGCGACCTCTTATTCAAAACCTGCCTGAGGCTGAACTCGAAGAATACATTGCCAAGCATTTGTTTGACCGCAATTACTATTATCTTCAGTCGCGTTTCATTGTTCCTATTGACGGGAAGACTCCCGAGGAAATCGTGATGGAGATTCGCCAGTGGTTAGCTCAAAAAGGCGTATGATTCTTTTTCCAAAACGACGGTCACATGTTCCTGTAAGGAAGTCGACAGCGAAATCCCCTTAAAGTCTACTTTTATCGGATAGTTTTTGTGATTACGATCGACAAGTACAACCGTTTTACATTTTTTTACAGGCACATTTAAAAAGTGTTTTACGCCATACATCAGCGTGCTTCCCGAGTTTAAAACATCATCAACCACTACAATTCCTTTGTGTGCATACTGCTCGGGTGCCAAAGAGGTTGTGATGGGTTCTAAAGGAGCTTGTTTATTCATGTTCACCGCACACAATTCTACTTTTAAGGGCGAAATCGACTCCAAAATAGCGCCCAATCGTTGGGCAAGGATATACCCGTTGGAGGCTATTCCCGCAAGTACGATATGTTCTTCTGAAACAAAGGTTTCATAAATTTGATAGGCAATACGCTTTAATGTATGCTCAATTTGTTGGTGGTCCAAAATGCGGTGCTCGTTCATGAGACAGTTGTGTTATTTTTTGTTAAAGATAAAAAAGAGTTCGTTTCCTTGACGAGGTGGAATCGAGTTGTAGCACGTTTCTAGGGTTTGAATTGAAAACAAAGGTTCAAATCGTTCCAAATATTCTGTAGCCGATCCCCCAAAAGGCGGTCCCGATTCGGTTAGTGGGAATTGAAATAAAAGTCCGACCAATTTGCCTCCCGATTTCAACAACCGATGCATGTGCGTCACATAATCATTGCGTAAGGAAGGCGAAAGCGCACAAAAAAAGGTTTGTTCTAAAATCAAATCATAGGAATCTTGATGGTCGAAAAAATCGGATTGCACCAATCGAAAGCACTCATTTTGAGCCAGGCGATTTCGAATCGCTTGCAATGGAGCTTCTGCATAATCCAATACGGTGATGTTGGTAAATCCGAGGGATAACGCATACTCTAATTCATACCCATGACCGGCTCCAGGAATGAGTAGCGCTTTATTTTTATCCTCAACTTGATCCAAATAGGCTGTCAAGGGCGGGGAGGGAGCCCCCATGTCCCAACCCGTATCGCCTTTTTCATAGCGTTCTTGCCAGTATTTATTCGTCAGTATCTTCATCATCCCAAGCATCATTCGTGAGTTCGTCCAAGTCGCGGCGGTCCTTTTTGGTAGGGCGACCTACTCCTGTTTTTCGGTAGTGTTCTTTGGAGAGTTTGAGCATTTCCAAATGGGCAAAAGCTTCCGCCGGTGTATCATCTTTGCGATATATGTCGGTAAGTTTGGCACCTACCCGATTTGGAGGGAGATCCAATACGCTAATTTGGTATTGAATTTGGTCTTTGCGAAACTGAATTCGGTCGCCGGGATACACTTCACGGGAGGCTTTGGCAACCTGCCCATTGACCTGAACTTGATTTTTTTTGCAAGCTTCCGTAGCCAAGTTTCGGGATTTGTAGTAGCGCACACACCACAAGTATTTGTCAACTCTCATAAACAGGGTAAAAACTACGTTAAATAGTTTACAAAAATAAATCAATATTGTATCTTGCACGCCATAAATACAGTAATTTCTATGCGTTTTAAAATTTTTACGTTGTGGGCGCTCGCCTTGGCTTTTATGGGTACATCTTGTTCTAAAGATGGAACATCAACGACACCTATTCGTGATAGGGCCGAACAATATGCGACCGACATTGCCGCCATCGATGATTTTTTGGATACGCATTATATGGAAGTGAATCCGACGACTTTTGACGTTGAGTTTTATGAGATTCCCGAAAATGGGACACAAACTTCGATCCGAAATCAGACGCAATATCCCTTGCGCGACACTTTGATTGCACAAGATGATATCAATTACAAATTGTATTTCATCAAGTTCCGTGAAGGAACGCAGAAAAGGCCAACTCAAGTTGATTCAGTTCATGTGGCTTATAAAGGAATCGAGTTGAATTTAGACGTCTTTGATCAAGCGGTGACGCCCAATTGGTTTGCTTTAGAGTCATTAATTCCAGGTTGGGGCCATGTGTTTCCTAATTTTAAATCAGGGACGTACACAACGGTTCCTGGGCAACCTATTCAGTTTGATAATTATGGAGCTGGGGTAATGTTTTTGCCTTCTGGTTTGGGGTATTACAACAATGCAACGACCAATATTCCCGCGTATTCTCCCATTATTTTCTCCTTTAAATTGATTGAAGTGCGGTATCGAGATCACGACCGCGACGGAATACTCTCGCGTGATGAACGCGCTTTCCCGCTTACCAATTGGAGCGATAATCCTAAAGATTACGATTCAGATGGAGATGAGCGGGCCAACATGGTCGATATAGATGATGATAATGATTCCTATTTGACCAAGTTCGAACGCAGTTATGTGGTCAATGGTGTTACCTACTATTATCCATTTAATGGCGCTGCGGTGGATGACCCAACGACGCCAAATGTAGATGAACGCCGGGGGATTCCTCGTAAATTTACAGGACCTGTGGTTAATGGCGTGGCGACTCCCGTTGAAGAAGATTTTACAGCGCCCAATCGTTTGCGGCGCCACTTAGATAATACAGTGACAAACGTTAACCCATAGGCATAAAAAAAACGGTCATCGACCGTTTTTTTTATTCTCCTAGTTTTCGTCGTTCCTCGGCATAGGTTCTCAGTTTTTTACCGTATTTCGTTTTACTAATTTTGGCACTCATCGATTTATCAATCGTATCCAAATACTTAAGCGAAACGTCGGGAATTTCAGCCAAGGCAATATAGGGTGCTATTTCGTAATTGCTGTTGTTGACAATAAAGTTGGTGGTAATCAAATAGCGTCTTTTCAAGTTTTCATCCTGTTCCTTTTGAATACTATCCAAGCGGGTTAAATTATTGTCTTTCTTAGCGATTAACCCCATTTGAATCAATTCTAAATTCTTATCAATCAATCGCGACATCATCACCTTGTATTGGTCGTACAACTCCTGGTTCTTCGAACCTTTAATCACAGCATCTGCCGTGAAATAATCCAAAGTTGTTTCCACCGTCATCGCACCGGGTTCGGCGAAAAAAGGAAGGTTGTTGTCCACCGAATTGCTCACTCCTCGGTCAATAAATAAATAGAGCATTTCAGGATGTTTGAGGTCAATATGGGTTTTGAATTCAGAAGTTCCTTCAAACTTGATCGAATCGATAGGTACTAATATGGAATCGTCTTTGATGCGCTGGATGTATAGGGTTCCTTTTTTAAAACCTTTGATGGTTCCCGATAATTCCAATCCATCGATTGGTTTTTTCTCTTTAGCACAACTAAGGATAAGGGCTGATGCAAGTAAACAAATACTGATTTTTCGCATGATTTTATTTTTCGCAAAGATGAAAAAAAAATCCTCAATTCGATAATCAAATTGAGGACTTTCGCAAAGGGTCTATTCAAGTTTATCCTTTTAGCCAGGATGTTTTTAGTTGATTTTTGGAAGGATCAAGGGTTATATATCCTTCATTTTCGACATAGGAAAATACTACTTTTCCATTTAATGTCAATGGTTTACCGCCGCGCGTTACGGTTAGGGTTACAGAATCATTTTCTTTCCATTTTTGCACGGCATCCATCAAAGGACCGATCGCATCCATGGTATACGATTTGCCATCAATTCCCGTGATAATATCGTCGGCTTTCAATCCAATACCCTGCATAAACGGCGATAACTCGGTGTCATTACGTACAACGATTTCTTTGTTACTATTGGCCGTAATACATGGCGTACGTTTTAAAAACAACACGTTCTCTGGCTTTTGAATCTTTCCTTTGCCTACGCCCATTTTTGCAAAATAGCTTGCATAATCAATTGGCGTGCTTCCCGAAACATGGGTGCGAAGAAAAGTGCCTACTTCAGGATAGGTCATCGCGGTTACTTCGTCAAACAATTCGGCATCCAAAAACGGACGAGAAGGTCCATATTTTTCAGTTAGTTTTTGCATTAAGTCCAAAATACCTCGCGTTCCATTGCTCTTTTCACGAATGATAATGTCGATACACATTCCGATCAACGCTCCTTTACTGTATACATTTAAGTATTGGGATTTGTAGGGCTCGGTGAGCACATTCTGACTCATTTCAGTGAAAGGCATCGTGTCATTCATTCGTTTGGCTTCGCTGATTTTATTGGCCATTCGTTTGTAAAAATCGTCTTCCGAGATAAGTCCTTGGTTGACTTGAAACAGGTTGGCAAAATATTCGGTAACCCCCTCATACATCCATAAGTGTTGTGACATTTTGGGGTTGTTGAAATCAAAATAGTGAATCTCATGCGAATGCACTCCGAGTGGCGTTACGATATGAAAAAACTCATGCGAAACCACATCAATCAATTGTTTTCCAAGGGCCTCAGCGGGCATCATTTCGGGAAATACAACAGTGGTTGAAGTGTTGTGTTCCAAAGCTCCAAATCCACGCGCATCGGGTTTGTCGGTTTCCGATAAGTAGAGAAGAATAGTGTACTTTTTATTGTTGTTAACCGGACCCAAAAATTTCTTTTGTGCGCGAATCATTTTTTCGATAGCGGGCGATAACACGGCAGCACTATGTTTGGCATTGGGCGAATATACGCTGAATAAAATGTCCATGCCATCTACCTGAAACGAGGTGAAGTCTGGTTTTCCATACATGATCGGGTTGTCTACCAATTCGTTGTAGCGCTCCGCTATAAATACATCCGATGTTGCTGAGGCATCGGTATCAAGCAACGAGGTAGCACCAAACATGCTGTCGGGATGAGTAATTTTTAACTCGTAGTTAATATCCTTTTTTCCCTCAAAATACCCCACAAAACCATGCTGGTTAATCATGAAATTTTTACCTGCATTGATATTGGTTCCTGCTGGAGAAAAAATACCACCTCCAAAACCACCTCCGCGTTCGCTATCAAAGGTGTCATTTACGAGATAGGTTACTTTGGCCAATTTTTGCGCCTCTTTGATTTGCCATGAATTGGTGCTTAACGCTTGAACAGGAAGTTCTTTTCCTTGTGCGTCGTAGGCTTTAAACTGTTCAACCATTTTTCCATAATCATCTACCGAATAGGTTCCAGGGATAATTTTGGGCAAATGGTATACAATTTCGGCTTCAGTTAAGGTGGGCGGCGTCACACTGACTGCAACTTTATCCTCGGTAATGTTGACCAAATCAAGATGCACTACCACATTGTTTTTCTTGGCTACCGTAGAAGTCGAGGAGCCACAGCCCGCTAGCATTAGCGCGGCTACTAAGGAAAATAAAAATTGTTTCATCGAATACTATTTATGCCATTGGTAGATTAAATCCTCGTTTCGTTACAATTTTTTTATAAAATCCATGATAACTTCCGTGAGTTGCGGTTCGATGGGTAACTTTCCGTCGTTATACGATTGCCGATTGGCTTGTTCATCGGGCGTATTTTTGAGTACATGATTCATGTTGGGAATGATAGCGTAGACTGCCTCGGGTTTGGCAGCTTTTAATAAGGCTGCATCTTCCACGGGAACTTGTAAATCTTTATCGCCATTGATAATCAAAACGGGCATGCGCAGTGCACCGATGATGTTGGCTGGATTGTGAACAAACCACGACCGCAAATAGGGAAGAATAGCAAGACGAAAAACGCTTTCCATCCCCGGAATAGCGACATCACAAGTCCATTTCCCCGTGTCTTTTAGTCTGTCAAGACATTGACGCAATCCTTCTTTTTGTTCGGGATTGTTTCGGGTTAGTTGTTCAATCAAAATAGCATCAGCGGCACGACCGGCACCAGCCAGTGAAACAAAGGCATCGGCTCCATAGGGCGCGGCCAACATACCTACCAATGATCCTTCACTATGCCCGATCAGTACGATTTTTGAATATTTTTTTTGATTCAAAAAATGCAGAAGTATGGCTTTAGCATCGGTCACCATATCCTCAAATCGGAGTGCTTTTTCATCCATTGTTTTTTGGATGACTTGTGCGATGATACGTTTGTCATAACTAAAAAAAGATATTCCTTTCTCAGCGAGACTTTGTCCTAAAAATTTATAACAATTGGTTAGCATCCCCGGCTGATTCCCATTGCGATTCGTCGGTCCCGAGCCAGCAATCAAAATGACTAGGGTATTTGATGCGTCGGGAGTGGCGGGCGTGATTAACGTTCCTTTCAGTAAGGTGTTGACTTCAATTTCTTGCGTACTAAAGGGGCTCTGGGCTTGTATCAAAAAAGTGAACAAGCAGCAAAAGAGGATAAAACGTGTTTTCATAGGATAGGATTACCTAACGAAGGTAAAAAAATATCCTGTTGGTTTAGCGCTTCGAGATTTTATTTCCGGTTATCTGCCGCTGAAGTGTGCATTTGAAACGGTCAATTCCTTTCACGCGACGTTGGGCATGTTTGGTGGCACGACCTTGAACCCGCGCACGCCACATGCGAAAGCTGGAGGGTTTCATTTCGCGGCGCATGAGTGTGATCGTCTCTTGTTCAGACAACCCAAACTGGTATGTAATAGCTTCAAAAGGGGTGCGGTCTTCCCAAGCCATTTCAATAATGCGGTCAATTTGCGCTTCGGTGAGTTCCTTGTTTTGCATAGTCAAAATTCGCAATACCGTTTCACATGATGCCATGAACAAGCGTTAATTTTTAGGTAAAACGATGGCGTGGGTCGCTTTGTCACGCTAAAAAGTCTACTCGGGTTTGTGGGTTGGTTTTCTAAGCGGTTGAAAAGGGATTTGCAGCAAATTAGAAAGTCTGTTGTGCTCATTTGGGTCTTGATGGGTATCAATCCCATAGACGATTTGCTCTCGATCGAGATGACGGTAGGTGCCTAATATTCGATCCCAAAGCGAAAAAATATTGCCATAATTGCTATCGGTGTAAGGAAGTTGGTAATGGTGGTGAACTTTATGCATGTCGGGGGAGACCAAAATGTAACTCATCCAACGGTCAAGTTTTTTGGGAAGGCCAATGTTGGCATGGTTAAATTGGGTCATGACAACCGATAACGATTGGTACAAAAAGACCAACCACATCGGGCAACCCACAATCAATACCCCTATGCAAGTAAAGGCAAAGCGAATAACACTTTCTCCTGGGTGGTGCCGGTTTCCTGAAGTGGTATCCAAGTACGTATCGGTGTGGTGTATGAGGTGAAAACGCCAAAGCGGATACCATCGGTGCTCGACAAAATGCGCTAAGTAGGCTCCAAAAAAATCAAGTCCAAGCAAGCCCACAAGTAAAAACAGCCATGAAGGCATTTCGGGCAAAAGGTTGAGCAATCCAATTTCATGTTGAACGCTATAATCTGCTGTGCGAAGTAATACAAAGGCCAACGCAAAATTGACCAAAATGGTGGTTCCCGTAAAGAATAAGTTTATCCCCGCATGTTGCCATTTGGAATAGGTAAAACGAATAAAGGGTGCGGCACTTTCGAAAAGCCAAAAGAGAGCAATTCCACCGGCTAACAAGGCAGCGCGGTGCGATGAAGGAATAGTGCTAAAATAGGCTATAAAATTTTCCATAATCATTACTTTAAGGTGCGAAAAGTGAGGTTAATCCTCGGACCCACGGGTCGTGCTGTTTTCGGAATTTGGTGTTTCCAATAATGCTGCGTGGTTCCTTGCATTAGGAGTAAACTACCAGCCGTTAAGGGGATTTTCAATTTTTCCTCTCGTAAGGTGTTGTGTTGTAAATGAAAAGCGCGTTCGGCTCCAAAACTGAGTGAGGCAATTATAGGATTTCGGCCCAATTCTTTTTCATTATCGGCATGCCAACCGTTGCTGTCTTGTCCGTTGCGGTACAAATTGAGTAACACGGTGGTAAACTGGGTGTGGGCAATCTGCTCCACTTCTTCTTTTAAATAGGTAAGCAAAGGCGTCCACGGATGCGGTTGCATGACCACATTGGAGTAGGCATAAGGTTTTCCTTCATGTCCGTACAATGCCGTTAATCGCGGTTGCGGATGGGTTTTCCCAAAAACCGTAATGGGATCATTGCGCCAAGGCGTTTGGGCATACAACAAGTCAAAATATTCTTGCGCTTTGTCGCGAGCTATAAAGTTCGGATACAAACAAAGGTCTGCATCGGGGACTGAAAAATGAATCGGTTCGTGTAAATCAAATAGGGCCATAGCTATCCGTTGGTGCCCTCAAATTTACAAAAAGAGTTGCTCAAAATCGATATAACTAAAGGCCCAATACATTAAAAGAAATTGTAGCGGTAAACGGATATAAAGCAACCAAAGCGGGAGTCCCAAGCGCCCTTCCGAATAGGTCACCATATAGATGTTGGCTGGAAAAACTAAAATCAGTAGCAGGATGATAAAAGCTGCCGCAAGACTTGTAAATCCTGGAATACATAAGGCAATACCCAAAACTATTTCTAGGAAGCCCGTCATCTCATTGATGAATTTTTTATTGGTAAAAAAAGGGGGAATGATTTTGTAATACAGATTTGGTTTTCTAAAATGGTTGATACCCGCCACAATATACAATAGGGCCATACCATATAAATGCCAAGGTTGGGTCATGTTGGGTTGTTTTTGATTTGTCAAAATAATAAAATTTTAACAGTTTTAACAACTATTTTACCAAAAAAATTACGGTAGTAGTCCGTTATGACGTCTTTTTAAATGAAATATTCATAAAAATGATGGCTAAAAGGATCAGTACAATCCCCAACCATTGCTGTTGCACCACACTTTCATCGAGAATAAAAAAGGCCATAAATACAGATACCGGTAATTCAAGCGCCGAGACAATACTTCCGAGACCAATTCCGGTGATCGGAAATCCAGCATTCATTAATAACGGCGGGATAATGGTTCCAAAAAGAGCCAAAACGATTCCCCATTTGAAAAAGATTCCCCATTGAAAGGGCGTATTTTGGGTCGCTAGCGCAAATCCAATCACGATGACAGCCCCTCCGAGTAGCATATACAAACTGCGTTGCGCCGATGAAATACCCAACGCCACTCGATTGGCGGTAAACATCGTGGTGGTAAAAGAGGCAGCAGCGAGCATTCCAAAAAGCATTCCGCGCCAATCTAAGGTAAATTCACTATGCAGGATATTGGTCGCCCAAAGTGTTCCCCACAAGACCAGTCCCACCGAAAGGGTTTTTTGTAGCGAAGGTTTCCGTTTTTCTAAAATCCACTCCAAAAGCACCCCCATCCATACGGTTTGCATCAATAATACAATGGCGATAGAAACATTGATGTATTTGACACAGAGATAATAAAAAACGCTCGTCATCCCCAATGAAGTTCCAGCCAACATAAGGTGAAAAATGTTTTTTGGAGAGGCTTTTTCAACGGGTTTTTGGGATTTGTATTTTTGAAAGGCGTTGATGAGCACCATTCCCAAGATGCCATACGCAAATTGCGAAAGGGTGACTTCAGCCGTGGTATAATGTTCTCGGTAGGCTAATTTTACAAAAGTAGCCAGCATTCCATAACTAGAGGCTCCTAAGCCCACTAAAAATACACCTTTAAGTATCGATTTTCCTGTCATTTTTTATTTAAAAAAGCCGACAAAGATACTCGAATATGTGGTATACCTACAAAAACATTTTTACCTAGCGAAAGATTCCCGAAAGTGGGGCTTGGGTGATGCCAATCGAGGTGGGTTGGTGCTGCAATTTTTGTTGTAGTAAAGTCGCATACACCGACCGAAAGTCCGTTTCAAATTTTAAATCCCCTTGATCTAAGTTGTCAAGATTGGGATTTGTTCCTACAACTTTTCCCGTGGTGTGTCCCCCGATCACAAAAACAGGTGCAGCAGTACCATGATCGGTGCCGTTGCCGTTGTCGCGCACCCGCCGCCCAAACTCAGAAAATACGACCAATGTCACTTGCGATAGCAATCCCGCCCGCTTGATTTCGGTATAAAAAGCAAACACCGCCTCATCCAATTCTTTGAGTTTATTTTGGTGAATGCTCTTTTGATTGTCGTGGGTATCATATCCGTTTTGGGACGTGTAGTAGACATGGGTGTGTAAATTTCCTTTGATCAATCGCGCAATCCATTCCAGATTTTTTCCCAAAGCCGTCGTTGGATAACTAACCTCAGTTTGCGAAGCCGCTATGGCTCGACGGATATCATCGGCACCTTCAACCACCGTGGAAGCAATTTTTCGAACAAAGTCGAGTTGTGGATTGGTCGAGAGTTGGCTCGCTTCGGTGGTGGCCTGACTTCGGAAGCGCGCAGGGTCTTTTACCGTAATGCTGTTGGGTTCTTTGCCGCGCAGGGCCAAATTATCAATACTATCAATATTGACTCCTCCGGTAGGTTGGGTAGTGGTGCATTGCAAATCCAAATACCGACCCAACCAACCTTCTGTGAGGTATTCTTGAGCTCCAGAAGCGGTTTGCCAAATTTCTTGACTTCGAAAATGGGATCGGTTGGGCGAAGGATAGCCCACATTTTGAATAACCGTTAAGTCGCCATTTTGCTGAATGGTATTCCAATTTTTCAACGCCGGATGCCATCCCATTCCGTTACTTTTCCCAATAATATCATTTTTGGCAATAGCGATATGGGGACGTAAGTCATAATAGCCGGGATGGTCAAAAGGTATGTAGGTATTTAACCCATCGTTCCCTCCATTGAGTTGGATAAACACTACACATGAATCTTTTTGATTTTGTAGCGGTTGTGTTCCTAGTGCGTGGAGAAAATCAGGAAGGACCAATAGTCCTCCTGTAAAGGTTCCCGTAAGACTTAAAAAGTTTCTTCTATTCATCTTAAATGAGTTGAAATTCAGGGGATTTGACAAGCGTAAAAAACAATCGCATTACGGCTTCTTGAGCGTTAGGGTCTTTGGCGTTAAAATCATATTTGAGCACCGCGTCAACTTGTTTTTGAAGGTCTTCATCTACTTGAAACACCAAGCGTTGGGTCATTTTTTGTTTTATTTCATTGGCTGAGTCGTTGGGATTGAAAGCCACTTTTGGAGTGTATTCTTGTGCTGTTTTCGTTTTTGAAAGGGTTTCAGGTAGTTCTTTCAATACCCTGCGGTTCAGTTCTTTTCCACGGCAAAGCAAGTCGCAAGCATGTTGACGTTGTAAATAAATTTGAGACGTGAGCCAACTTTTTCCGCCTATCCATCCTTTTACATTGGGTTGATTGCATAGGTCCATACCCTGTTGTCGTAAGAAAAAAACAAGCAGGTTTTCATTGGGATTTGAAATGTGTAATTCGTCATGAAGTTGCAATATAAACTCCAACGGATTTTTAATCTTACTTCCTGCTGTGGGTTTGGCATATTCTTCCACCAATATCTTTTGAAGCAGCGGTTGTATTTCAAATTGAACACTTCGAAAATAATCGCCATAATACGTGACCAGCTCCTCAGGGGGAGAATCGTATATAAACCATTGCAATAGTTTTCGGGTAATTAAATAAGGAACGGCGGGTTGTTCAAAAATACGATCGACTAGATCTTCTACTTTGAACTGTCCCGTTTTTCCCAAATACGTAATCGTATCGGGGTCTTCCAAGCGGGGACGGTACTGCGCTTTATGTTCCCCCAAATGCAAACCGGCCAGTGCTTTGGCTCCCATTTTTACATCATTTTCCGTGTAGTGGCCGATGCCTAGGGTAAAAAGTTCGAGGAGTTCGCGACTGAGATTTTCGTTGAGAGCCCCCCTTTGGTTATCGACATTGTCCAAATACCGCACCATCGCATTGGTTTGCAATACGGCTTTGGTCAACGTTTTAAAATTTCCAAAAGCCATTTCCCGCAAAAGTTGATTGTGTTGGTAAATCCACCAATTCACCTTTACTTTTTGTTGGGTAGCTACAAAATGATTGTGCCAAAACAACACCATTTTCTCGCGTAACGGAAAGGCCGAGTGTTGTATTTCATTAATCCACCACGCTTTAAAAGCGATACCATTTTGAATTTGTTTTTTCAGTACGGCTTTGGTTTCGGGATCTTCGGTGTTTTTGATTTGTTGGCGAATTTGACGCAATTCAGCCAAAGATTTGGGTTCGCTGGCCATAAAATCAGGTGGCTTTTGAGTAAAAGGGGCTGTGACTGACTTTTGGAGAAAATCGGCAATTCCATTTTTTTGGATGCTTTCAGCCTGACGGGCACTGAATCCCAAACGCAACGACCAAAGAATGGCGGGTTCCATAGTGAAGTTTTACTCTTAGACTTTATTTAACATTCAAGGTTTAAATAAAACGAGAAAATTATAGTTATGTGATTATAAACCAAATGAAATGAAAGGCATTGTATTTTTTCTCGCTATTTTTTTGATTCAATGTGTAAAAAAGGAGGAAGTCGAACCCATTCAAGCGAAGGCGTCGTATGCTTCCCATCATCAAGAAGCCCTTTCGTATTGTCAAAAAAAGGGGATGAGTACCCAATTCTATTATCTTTTAGACTTGCGAATCCCTTCGGGTAAGAATCGATTTTTTGTGTATGATTTTACCAAAGATACCATTACGCATGCCCAATTGGTCACCCACGGGAGTTGTGATGTGTTTACCCCCAATCCACAACGATGGGAAAAAGCTCAATTTGATACACGGGTCAACAGTCATTGCAGTATGGTAGGGAAATACAAAATTGGTCGTCGGGATACCAGTTCATGGGGGATCAAAATTAAATATTGGCTGCACGGTCTCGAGTCCACCAACGCCACAGCTGTCGAACGAGTAGTGGTGTTGCATTCGTGGAATGCCGTTTCCGATACCGAAATCCATCCCGAGGTGAGTCCGTTGAGTTGGGGCTGTCCAGCAGTATCCAATTCTTTTATGCGAATTTTGGACGCCCAATTACAGGCCGAATCCAAACCGGTCTTGCTGTGGATAATTGGAAATTAAACATATAAAATAATTTATACATATTATTTAAAACATAAATAAAAATATATAAACTTTCTTTTTCACCTTTGCCTCGTTAAACAAACTTACTATGACACGAATTACGATTGCAAAAGGTGACGGAATTGGTCCCGAAATTATGGATGCCACTTTGGCGGTATTAAAAGCAGCGGGAGCCGCTTTGGAGTACGATGAAATTGAAGTGGGAGAGAAAGTTTATTTATCTGGAAACACTTCCGGGATTGCAGCTTCCTCTTGGGATATCATCCGACGCAACAAAGTATTTTTGAAAGCTCCGATTACCACTCCACAAGGCGGGGGGTACAAGAGTTTGAATGTGACAACCCGTAAATTTTTGGGGCTCTATTCTAATGTTCGTCCATGTTTGTCTTTAAGTCCTTATGTTGCGACCAAACACCCTCAAATGGACGTGGTTATTATTCGTGAAAATGAAGAAGATTTATATGCAGGTATCGAGCACCAGCAAACCGATGAGGTTATTCAATGTTTGAAATTGATTAGCCGCCCTGGTTGTGAGAAAATTGTTCGTTATGCCTTTGAATATGCGCGTGCTTTTGGACGCAAAAAAGTAACTTGTTTCACCAAAGACAACATCATGAAGCAAACCGACGGATTGTTTCACAAGGTTTTTGATGAAATTGCGGTAGAATATCCAGAAATTGAAAACGAGCACTGGATTATCGACATCGGAGCGGCAAAATTGGCCGATACCCCTGAGGCTTTTGATGTTATTGTAACATTAAATTTATACGGTGACGTATTATCTGATGTTGCGGCACAAATTGCAGGTTCGGTAGGTATGGCAGGTTCAGCCAATATCGGAGAATCTTGTGCGATGTTTGAAGCCATTCACGGTTCAGCTCCTCGTCGTGCAGGCCAAGATGTGGCAAACCCCTCGGGATTGTTGCAAGGCGCTATCATGATGTTGCAACATTTGGGTCAGAATGCTATCGCTGAAAAAATCCAAAATGCTTGGTTAAAAACCATTGAAGATGGTATTCATACCTATGATATTTTCAAAGAAGGCGTAAGTGCTCAAAAAGTAGGAACACAAGCGTTTGCTGAAGCAATCATTGCACGCTTGGGTCAGAAACCATCGGTATTGAAAGCTGTAGAATATCGTGATGGTGCACCGATGAACTTGCCTTCGTACAAGCGTCCTGCGCCACAAGTAAAAACGCTTCATGGCGTGGACTTATTTGTACACTGGGCGGGAACCTCTGCCGATACGTTGGCCGAGTCGATTCAAAAATTAAACGACGGTGGACTTCAGTTGAGTATGATCACCAACCGCGGGATCAAAGTATGGCCTGAAGGATTTGCAGAAACATTTTGTACCGACCATTGGCGTTGTCGCTTCAAAATGAAAGACGGAAGCGAGTTATCGAAAGCACACATTATCGGGTTGTTGCAGCAAGCTGAGGCACACGGGATTGATGTGGTGAAAACAGAAAACTTGTATCATTTTGACGGAACACCTGCGTACTCTTTAGGTCAAGGACAATAAGTGTTATGGAACTCCAATTAATCGACGGAAAGTTTGATCCCCAAGAAGCGATTGCTTTGTTACGGGAATTGGTAGACGTGAAAATCAAGTTTCACGAAAAGAAAATTGCCGCAAGTATGTCGGAAGAGGATATCAAGTTCCGTGAACAGCGGATCAAAGCGCTACAAACCGCAGCCCATGATATGACAGTTGCTTTGCGCGAACAATCGGGCTCGGTTCGTATTCACACTCATTTTGGTTTTGATGCGTAGTCTTTGGTATCTCATTCTCACTGGCCTTTTGTTGGCAGCAGTCTCTTGGTGGCTCCAAGATGTATTGTGGTCGTCATTGGCTGAAGCGGGGAGTGTATTAATTGGTTTGGTTTTATGTAAAAAAATAGCCCATGGATTTGACACAAGTGACCTTAATTGATGGGGTTTTTCAACCGGATGAAGCCCGTGAGCTATTGACCAAGTTGATTAATCACAAGATTCAGTATCATCAAGTGGATGCGTTTAGTAAAGATATTCGCAACATTGAAGATAGTGCCCACAGCACCCAGCGAATCAAAGCCTTGGAAGAAGCTTTGGCGACGTTGCAGCAAACGGTAAAAGAAGCCGAAGCCCATCATAAGCGTATTGTCATTAAAAGTGATATCGCTTTAACTTTTGAATAATGAAATTATTTGCGGGACGAACGGTTGCTATAGCTACTGCCCATCACAAAGAGCGTGTGATGGCTCCCATTCTTGAGCGGGAATTGGGAGTTTCCTGTACCGTTCCGACCGCGTTGAACACCGATAGTTTAGGCACCTTTTCTGGAGAAATTCCCCGGGTAAAGGATGTGATAAGTACCCTTCGTGACAAGTGCAACTTGGCTATGAAAAAGAACAAGTATGATCTTGTAGTTGCCAGCGAAGGGTCTTTCGGTGCTCATCCTTCTAGTCCTTTTCTTCCCGCCAATTACGAAACGGTATTGCTCCTCGATGCTCAAAACAACCGAGAATATACGGGGCGGTATTGGACAAGTGACACAAATTTTACAGGTGCTTACATAAAAGATGAAGAAGATTTAGAAGCATTTGTTACCCGTGTAGGATTTCCCCAACACGCGGTTATAGTGCGAAAGGACGACCAATCGTATGCGCCTTTGTACAAAGGTGTGCAAGAATACGATGAATTGGTTCAGCATTTTCAAAACTTGAAGCAGGAATTTGGAAGCTGTTATGTAGAAACCGACATGCGGGCCCATTTCAACCCAAAGCGGATGACTGCCATCGCAAAAGCGACACAAAATTTAGTCGATACCCTGCTATCGCTTTGTCCGCAATGCCAAGCTCCCGGATTTTCAGTGCAACGCATGGAATCGGGTTTGCCTTGTGGCTGGTGTAAACAACCTACGCGTTCGCCCTTGTATGCGCTTTATCATTGTGATACCTGTTCGTTTGAAGAAAAACGATATTATCCACTGCAAAAAGAAGTAGAGGATCCCCAATTTTGTGATTATTGTAACCCATAACCCATGCACACACCCGACATTCAAATAGCTCAATTACTGCTAGAAAGTGGCAATGTAGTCGCGATTCCAACCGAGACGGTGTATGGTTTGGCAGCCAATATTTACCACAAAGAAGCGATTGAAAAAATATATACGTTAAAAAATCGTCCGCGTACCAGTCCTTTGATTGTTCATGTCGATTCGGTGGCCCGTTGTGAAACGTTGGTGGCCCATTTACCCGAAAAAGCGAAGCAATTGATGGATCATTTTTGGCCAGGCCCCCTTACGGTTTTATTGCCCAAAAGTGATCAAGTACCCGAGTGGATCACTGGCGAAAGCAATCGTGTAGGGATACGAATGCCGCAGCACCCTTTGACGCTAGCGTTGATAAAAAACTGTGGTTTCCCGTTGGCGGCTCCGAGTGCCAATCCTTTTTCCAAAATCAGTCCCACGACGGCCGAAATGGTTCGCCATTATTTTGAAGATCAAGACGTTTTTGTGTTGGATGGCGGTCCGAGTCAAGCCGGATTAGAATCCACCATTGTTGGGTTTGAAGACGACCAAGCCATCGTGTATCGTTTAGGAGCGCTTTCGTTGGAGGACTTGGAAGCCGTAATTGGTCCGGTTGACTATGCCGATAAACCCAACAAGGTATTTTTTACTCCGGGACGGTTCCCCAAACATTATGCTCCTAATACGCCTGTGCTACTGACCGACACGCCTGAGGTTACCGCAATGCAATGGGTTGAGGCGCATGCTGGAAAAGCAGCGGTTTTGTCGCCTACATTCACCTTTGTGCATGAGCGTTTGCACCCCATTCAATGGCCCGAAAATGAGGCGTTGGAACGTGTAGCTTCTCACTTATACCGAACCCTTTTTGAATTGGATCAACAAGGATTTGATTGTTTAATTATCACCCCTTTTCCTGAGGAAGGTTTAGGGAAAACTATGAACGACCGTCTAAAACGTGCGGCGACAAAATAACCTATGGATTTACATCTACTTGCAGACAATTTGACCAATCCAGCCCTCTTGTTTTTCTTACTGGGGGTTTTAGCGGTACAATTGAAAAGTGACCTTCGAATTCCGCAAAATTCGTCAAAGTTCATTTCGATTTACCTCTTGTTTTCAATTGGATTCAAAGGGGGGCAAGAATTGTCACACAGTACGTTTAATGCCGAAATTATGGGCGCCGTCGCACTCGGATTGCTCACAGCCGTGGCGATTCCATTGTACACATTTTTTATCCTCAAACGCAACTTTTCGATTTATGATGCCGGTGCGATTGCTGCTGCTTATGGATCGGTGAGTGCGGTAACTTTTGTTACGGCCGGGAGTTTTTTGGAAATGCTCGATTATAAATTCAATGGCTATATGGTCGCTGTTATGGCGTTGATGGAGGCTCCAGCCATTGTGGTAGGTGTGATTTTGATCCGCTTTTTCACTACCGAACGCGAGGGACCCAAAATTGGAAGCATCATCAAGCACTCGCTCACAAACGGCAGTGTTTTGTTGATCCTTGGGAGTTTGTGTATTGGGTATTTGGCCAATGAAGAGCAAGCCCAAGGAATAAAGCCGTTCACCAATGATTTGTTTAAAGGATTCTTGGCGGTTTTTCTGCTCGATATGGGGATTAGTAGTGGTGAAAAGTTGAATGATTTTATCAAGCATGGAAAGTTTGCCTTACTGTTCTCACTTTTTATCCCCTTGATTAATGGTTGTGCAGTGGCCTGGTTGTCGGATTATTTTGTGGCCGAAGCAGGGAATCGTTTTATGTTGGCAATTCTAGCTGCGAGTGCCTCGTATATAGCCGTTCCCGCTGCGATGAAAATTGCCGTTCCCAAAGCCAATCCGGGTTTGTTTTTACCCATGGCACTCGCGGTAACGTTCCCTTTTAACATTACCATCGGCATGCCCGTTTTTCTTACTATTATTGAAAGTACTTAGATTTTTCTATACTTTGTTAGGTTGGTGAGCACTTGCACTGCTCAAAAAATCCCGCTCAAAAGGCGGGATTTTTCATTGTTATCATTTATCGTCTTCGACCTGTTTGGGTTCGGTTTTTTCGAATAACCGTAGTTCCTCGAGGCGTTGTCGAGCGCACCACTCGCGTTCCTCTTCGGTTATTGACTACCACGGTTGTATGCCGTCTATTGGGGCGATACACCTTATGCGCTACAACCACCGTTCGTGTAGGTACCCGACGATATACCAAGCGATGTGGCGCACAACGGGTTGTAAACACACTGTAGCTGACCACACGCCACGGACGCCATCCTTGAGGATATACGCGCCAACGCCAAGGCGAACGCCAAACGACATATCCTGGGCGGTACATAAAGCGAACAGCTGGCCATAACCAAACATTGACTCCTATTGGTTTAGCATCGTAATGCATCCCATTCGGCCCTTTCCCTTTGACAGTTTCGGATATATCTTGGGGTTCTACAATAGTATTGGCAGCATACAGCGCTTCATCGCCTTCGATTTGTAGTTGTGCACTTTCGGGTCCTGTTTTTTCGATCCCAATAACGGCAACATCTTGTTTTTCTTGGTCACTTAAATAAACGCTCAACACCAAGGCATGCGTGTCTCCCTCCTGGAAGTCAGTAACGGTAATGTAATCTACTTGCCCATCATGGTTCAAGTCTAGGTTGTTGATCCCATTATCTTCGGCATTGAGCGCTTGTTCAAAAGCTTCGATGGATTGGGATTTTTGGAAAAGGGCAAGCGCGCCTTCCAGACTGAAATTTTCTCCTATAAATTCAGGATTTTCTTGCTCTTGTGCCTTACATACAGCAAGATTACAGAGCGTAACGGTAAAAAGAAGTAGGCGTTTCATCGGTTATTATTTTTGTATTGGATGTTTTTTTTGGGCAAAGGTTTAATCCACAATAAAATCGGCCGTGAGTTTTAATTTATAAAACAAGTTCGAAAACTGAAGCGCTATATTGCGTTCAGCGAGCGCATTTAAACTTCCATGGTATTGCTTTTGCATGCGGAGGTCTTCTATTTTTTCGTCGATATTTTTAAATAACCAAGCACAATCCCTCCCGATATATTTTTGGTTTCTAGGATTAAATACATGCTGCGCTTTTACTTCTCCTGATTTAACCGTAGCAAATGTAAAGCGCTGTTTTCTTGCAGCTTGTATTTGCTCGTTGTGCAGTAATTCCAATAATTTATCATAATTTATAACCTTACTCTTTTGAGCGGTTTCAAACGCTTTTAAATTCAAACGCAGCTCCCGAATGAGTTGGTCCTTGAGCACCCGATTACCTTTTATGAGTCCGCTTAATTGCCCTAAAATTTGCGGAAGTTCGTGGATTAAATTTAGCCAATCTAACGCCATTATGCTTTGTTTTTGGTTTCTTCTAATAGATCTTTTAAGTGAACTCGTAATGCGGTTACCGAAATGCTAACTTCCCAGAACGAGATGCCCAATGAAATTAGTAGGCACAGTAAACTGGCTCCAAAAAGATAAATTCCCGCCAACATCCATTCGAGGTATAAAAGCAACATAGCAAATACTGACAAGAACAGCGAGAGTACCCCAAAAAGCTGCATCGCCCGAATTAACGTGAGTCGTAGGTTTAAGTTCTTTATTTCTATCAAAATACTTTTGTTATGGTTTTCATCGTAATTTTTTTTCAAACTGCGAACGATTTGCGCAATGGTTAAAAAGCGGTTGGTGTAGGCCAACAAAATCAACGAGGTTGCTGAAAAGAGTAAAGCCGGGGTTTCAATTTGTAAATTCATAACGATCCTTTGCGTAAAGTTCGACAATTTTTAACGATAAAAAAAAAGGCCCGAAGGCACTTTTTTAGGATTTTAATTTTTTCAAAAGATAGGCATATTGCAAGGCATTCCATCGCGCACGTTGGTCATTGGTAGATGAGCCTCCGTGTCCTCCTTCTGTATTTTCGTAATAATAAATAGGATAGCCAAGATCAAGCATTTTGGCCGCCATTTTTCGGGCATGTCCAGGATGAACTCGATCATCGCGCGTGGAGGTCATAAAAAACACTTCAGGGTATTTTACACCACTTTTGACATTGTGATACGGCGAATACTTTTGAATGTAAGCCCATTCTTCTGGAATATCAGGATTTCCGTATTCTCCCATCCAACTCGCTCCTGCCAATAGTTTGTTGTAACGCTTCATATCCAGTAACGGCACCTGACATACCACGGCGTTATACAATTCAGGATGTTGTGTAAAAGCGACCCCCATGAGTAAACCACCGTTACTTCCTCCCATGATTCCTAGATGCTTGCTACTGGTAATTTTGCGTTTGATAAGATCGCGACTGATGGCTGTAAAATCATCATAAATGAGTTGGCGTTTTTCTTTCAAACCGGCTTGATGCCAGGAAGGACCGTACTCAGCACCACCCCGAATATTGGCTAACACATAAACACCGCCTTGTTCGAGCCACAACGTCCCCATCGTTCCGCTGTAAAAAGGTTGCATCGCCACTTCAAATCCGCCGTACCCGTACAATAAAGTTGGATTCTTTCCATTCAACACTACATTTTTAGCGGATATCACAAAATAAGGTACGTTTTTTCCATCAGTTCCTTTGACAAAAAACTGTTCCACCTTGTATTTGTCGGCGGAGAAAAAAGCAGGTAGCCCCTGAACTTTCGTAGACTTTCTATTTTTTAAATTGTAGACGAAAAGCGATGTGGGTTCGAGGAAATTTTCAAAACTATAGTAGAAATCATCGCTTTCCCGATTAGCACTGACAATCGAGATGGTGCCGTAAGCCGGAGCATCAACACGCGTTTGATACCATTTTTCTTTCCCCTTTGACAACAGATACAACTCGCTTTTTACATCGTTTAAAACGTTAATCAACAGCTGATTTTTGGTCATCGCTACCGATTCTAAACTTTGATTGGGTGTGGGTTTGAACAAAAGTTCTACGTGTTGCTTCCCTTCGAGCAAGGCTTTGAAATCCATCGCAATCAAACTTCCTTGGCTGTAGGTTTTATCCGCCACTGTCCAATCCGATTTGAGTTGCACAATCGCTTTTCCAAATTTAATCCCAAGTAACGAAGCGTCATCCGGAATGTTTAGTAGAATATTTTGATCATTTTGATGAATGTAGGATTTCCGGGTGTAAAAGGAAAGACTTTTGTTGAGGAGTAGGTAAGGTGTTTCCCCATCGCGCAAAACAGATCCACTGTTGTAAACGTCAGTCGGATCCCCCGAAAGCAAGGTTTTGGCTTCCGAAAGGGGTGTGCCTCGTTTCCACCATTTCACGATTTTCGGATATCCCGATTCGGTCAATGAACCGGGGCCAAAGTCGGTTGATACGATTAAATTATTTTCGTCCCAATATTGAATGCTACTTTTGGCTTCGGGTAAGAAAATACCGTTGGGCACAAACTGTTTGGTGCGCACATCAAATTCGCGCGTTTCATGGGCATCGCCGCCGCCATTGGAAAGTTTAACCAAATACAATCCATTTCCAGGATATAAAGCAGTGGCACCATGAAAAACCCATTTTTTCTGTTCTTTCTCCGATAAAGCATCCAAGTCCAATAGAATGTCCCAATTGGATTTTCCTGCATTGTAATCGGCTGTGGTCATTCGTCGCCAAATTCCACGCACATGGGTAGCATCTTGCCAAAAATTATACACATAATCGCCCGTTATCGAAGGGTAGACAATGCGGTCTTTGGCATTCAATATCGTCAAGGCTTTTTGATACAAGGAAGCATACTCTTTCTCAGCTTCGAGTACAGCAAAGGTTTTCTGATTTTGGGTATTGACAAAATCAAGCGCTTTTTTTCCATCGATTTCCTCCAAATCGAGGTAGGGATCTTCTTGGGCAGTGATCGTTAGCGAAGCCATTGTCATCAGCAAAAGGATTATATTTTTTTTCATGAAAAATAGGATTATTGGGCTAAATATAGCCGAAGTCGTGCAATAAAAAAAGCTGTCTGCAAGGGCGACAGCTTTTTTTAACGCTTTTTTTTGAGTTTTTTAGGCCAATTGTTCAAAACTACGTTTCACAAAAGCCGTTAGTTCTTCTCCTTTGAGGAGACCTTGGGCAATTTTAGCCAAATCCAAGGCTTGTTTGATGAGTTTTTCTTGGGTTTCTCCTTCGGTTTCCAACAAACGGGTCGCCAAGTCGGCATTGGTATTGACCACCACATTGTACATTTCGGGGAAATTGCCAAAGCCCATCATTCCACCTCCCGTTTGACTCATTTCTTTCATACGACGCATGAACTCGGGTTGAGTCAAAATGAAAGGAGCAGCGGTACTGTCCATGGCTTCCAGTTGCAAGGTATAGTTGGCTTTGGGGATAACATGCTCCAAAATTCCTTTCAACTTTTCTTGTTCTTCCTCTGAGAGTTTTGAGGGTGTTGTGTCCTCTTTTTGAATCAATTTATCGATATGATCGGCATCGACGCGCGCAAAAGTCAGGTTCTCATTGTCGGTCTCCAATTTTTGAATCAAATGCGACACGATGGGCGAATCCATGACAAGCACTTGATAGCCTTTTTCTTGGGCAGTTGCTATGTAACTGTGTTGTTGCTCTTTGTGGGAAGTATACAACACCACCAATTTTCCATTTTTGTCCGTATGGGTATCTTTGAGTTTCTCTTTCAACTCGGCCAAGGTGTAGTAAGTGTCGTTTACAGTGGGATAAAGCACAAAATCGCCTGCTTTTTCATAAAATTTAGGCTCGGTAAGCATCCCGTATTCCAATACGATTTTGATATCGTTCCATTTCTTTTCAAAGTCCTCGCGATTTTCGGTAAAAAGGGCTTTGAGTTTGTCGGAAACTTTACGGGTAATGTAATTGGAAATCTTTTTCACATTCCCATCGGCTTGTAAATAAGAGCGCGATACGTTTAACGGAATGTCTGGTGAGTCAATAACCCCACGCAACATACCCAAAAATTCAGGCACAATTCCTTCTACATTGTCGGTGACAAATACCTGATTTTGGTACAACTGGATTTTATCTTTTTGCATTTGAACTTCCTGCGACATTTTTGGGAAGTACAAAATTCCAGTGAGGTTGAACGGGTAATCAACATTTAAATGGATATGAAAAAGCGGGTCTTCAAATTGCATCGGATACAATTCTCGGTAGAAGTTTTGATAATCTTCGTCCTTCAAATCCGTGGGTTGTTTGGTCCATGCCGGCGACGGATTGTTGATGATATTGTCTACATCGATGTATTCGGTTTTGTAATCGTCGCCCGCGTCTTCGGGTTTGGGTAAGGCTTCTTTGCGGGTCCCGAATTTAATCGGAATCGGCATGAATTTATTGTATTTACGCAATAATTCCCCGATACGGTGTTCTTCCAAAAATTCGGTGGAGTCTTCGGCAATGTGTAAAATGATTTCCGTGCCGCGTTCGGTTTTGTCGTGGGGTACCAAGGTAAACTCGGGACTACCGTCACAGGTCCAATGTGCTGCAGGTTCGTCTTTGTACGATTTGGTGATGATTTCTACTTTTTCAGCAACCATAAAGGCCGAGTAAAAGCCCAAACCAAAATGACCGATGATTCCGGCATCTTTGGCAGAATCTTTATATTTTTCTAAAAACTCCTCAGCGCCAGAGAATGCGACTTGGTTGATGTATTTTTCAACCTCTTCGGCGGTCATTCCCAATCCTTGGTCGATGATGTGTAATTTTTTACCTTCTTTGTCAATTTTAACTTCAATTTGTGGCGTGCCATATTCGACGTTGGCTTCTCCAATACCCGTAAGATGTTTTAATTTTAAAGTGGCATCGGTGGCATTGGACACCAATTCGCGTAAAAAGATTTCATGGTCGCTGTATAAAAACTTTTTTATGAGCGGGAAAATGTTCTCGACGGAAACATTAATTTTTCCTGTTGACATAGTACACAATTTTTGAGTTACACAATTTGGGTTTGACTTAGCAAAGAAAATACCAACGCCTGCACAACTGACAAATTGTCGTAGTATTAGTTGCCATTAACATTACGTTAAATTCTACATCATTTTAGGGTGAGCGTTGTATTTTTGCAGCAGTTTTTAACCCTAATAAGCAACCCATGAAAAAAATGATGTATGCCTTGGTGTTGTTGGTGCTGTTTAGTGCTTGCAAATCCAAATCGGCAACCAATACCCGATTAGACAACAAAACCGAAGTCGCCTTAAAAGGCAATTGGACGTTGACAAAAGTTTCGTATCCCGGATCGGAGGTCATTAAGATTACTTCGTTTGACTTGGCGGATTCCCAATGTTTTGTGGGAAGCCAATGGCGGTTTATTTCCAACAACAACAAAGGCGAGTTTTCTTTAAACAATGCTTCGTGTATGGCATTCAATTCGCCCATTACTTGGTTCATTAACAAAGAAGGACAATTTGTAATGAAAATCCTCAACGAAACCAAAGCGCGCAAAGTAACCGAGGGCTATGTACTTCAAGTAGGAACCGTTACGGATTCGACGTTTGAACTCACCGATCGCGTTAATGTGGGCGGTAAAAATGTAACTGTAGTGTATCAATTTTCAAGAAATTAAAACCTAGAACACGATGAAAAAAGGAATGGCAATAGTACTGGTAGGACTTCTAACATTAGGTCCTTTGGCCGGTTGTGAAGCGGTGAAAAACACAAACAAAACCCAGCGTGGTGCGGCTATTGGTGCAGCAGCAGGTGCTGTTTTGGGTGGTGTTATCGGAAACAATGTAGGTAAAGGCGGGAATGGTGCGCTTGGCGCAGTGCTTGGAGGCGTTGTTGGTGGTGTTGCCGGTGGCGTTATTGGAAACAAAATGGACAAACAAGCCCGCGAAATCCAGACGGCTTTGCCCGGTGCGCAAGTTGAACGGGTAGGGGAAGGCATTAAATTGGTTTTGGGCGAAAATGCGGTGCGTTTCGATTTTAACAAAGCAACATTGACTGCAGCGGCACGTGCCAATTTGGATAAGTTAGTTCCTGTGTTCCGTGAGTATGCCGATACAGATATCAAGATTTTTGGGTATACCGATTCCAAAGGTGCCGATGCTTACAACCTCGATTTATCTGAAAAGCGTGCCCTAGCTGTAGAACGTTATTTAGAATCCAAAGGCTTGAATATGTCGCGTTTTCAAATTGTTGGGATGGGTGAAGCCGATCCGATTGGAGATAACGAAACGGAAGCAGGTCGCGCCATGAATCGTCGCGTTGAGTTTTCAATTGTCGCCAACGAAAAAATGAAACAAGATGCCCAACGCGAGGCGGGTCGCTAACAAAAATCAACGTTCGGTAACCCCGGACGTTTTTTTTCTAAAAAATTAACAAAATATTTTGTTTAACAATTTGGTTGAAACATTAAACACTGCTTATCTTTACAAAAAAATAGGACATGGAAACTACAACGCCCAAAAAAGGAAGAAAAAAGATCGTAGATGATCAATCCATTATTTCGTTGTTTATGGATTCAGTGTTGAAAAACGACGCTGAACCCAAGAATGTTTACCTATTTTGCCACGAAGCGGGCCTCAAGGAATCCGATTTTTACATTCATTTCGGTTCTATTGAGGCGTTGAAAGAAGCCATTTGGACGCAGTTTTTTGAGCATGCCGTGGCTACGATGCAAAAGGATGAGGCTTACAATTCTTTTGTAGACCGTGACAAACTATTGACGCTCTATTTTACTTTGTTTGAATTGCTTTCGTTGAATAGAAGTTATGTCTTATTTCAATTAGAAGGCCATAAGCAAGGACTTAAAAATTTGAAATCTTTGCGTGGGATGCGAAACCACTTTAAAGATTTTATCGTAGATAATGTTCAGTTCACCCAGGATACCGCTTGGAATGAGAAATGGGCTAAAATTTCAAAATCAGTCACGGCAGAAGCCGCCTGGGTGAATTTTTTAGTGATTCTTAAATTTTGGATTGAGGATACGTCCAAAGGGTTTGAGAAAACAGACATTTTGATTGAAAAAACCGTCAATACCGCTTTTGATTTGATGCAAACGCAACCGTTGGAGCGTGTGATTGATTTGGGTAAATTTTTATGGAAAGAAAATCATAAGTAACCGATGAAGACCCTAGATAAAATACCGACGGGCAAGATAGAACGCGCCGGTCAATTGGTTAAAACAGGTCTCAAAGTAGGCACCAATTATGTGGCTTACTATGGTGAAAAATTGGTGAATCCTAGTGTGTCGCGTGATAAATTGAATGAGAATAATGCAGAGGATATTTATGACGGACTCAAAAATTTGAAAGGCAGTGCCTTGAAAGTAGCTCAAATGTTGAGCATGGACAAAAGTATTATGCCCCAGCAGTATGTGGACAAGTTCTCGCTGTCACAATTCAGCGTACCGCCATTATCTGCTCCTTTAGTTAGAAAAACGTTCAAAAAATATCTCGGTCAATATCCGGAGAACTTATACGATACGTTCACTCCCGACGCCACTAATGCTGCGAGTATCGGTCAGGTACACAAAGCAACGAAAGATGGGAAAAATTTAGCTGTGAAAATACAATACCCGGGCGTAGCAGAGAGTATAAGTTCGGATTTGGCTTTGGTCAAACCCTTTGCCATTCGAATGTTTAATTTGAAAGGTAAAGATTCGGAAAAGTATTTTAAGGAAGTGGAAGACAAATTGTTGGAAGAGACCGACTACGATTTGGAACTTCGTCAAAGTATCGAAATGACGCAATTGTGTAGTCATATTGAACATTTGCGCTTCCCGAAATACTATGAAGAATATTCCTCGGCCAAGATTTTGACGATGGAATGGATTGATGGGTTGCATTTATCGGAATTTGCCAAACAGAATACCGATCGTGCTTTGGGTGATCGTATTGGGCAAGCGTTGTGGGACTTTTATATGTTCCAAATGCATGCGCTGAAGCAAGTACACGCCGATCCGCATCCTGGAAATTTCCTTGTGGATAAGCAAGGCAACTTGGTCGCTATCGATTTTGGGTGTATCAAAAAAGTTCCCATGGAATTTTATACACCGTATTTTGAATTGGCCAATAAGGAAAGTATCAACAATCCGACGATTTTCAATCAAAAGTTGTATGAGTTGGAGATTTTACGTCAGGATGATACCCCTCAAGAGATTGTTTATTTTACGAAAATATTCCATGAGTTGTTGCAACTCTTTACACAACCCTTTCACGCCGATCATTTCGATTTTTCGGATGAGGAATTCTTCGGAAGAATTGCGGTGATGGGCGAGGAGTTTGCCAAAGACACCCAGTTGCGCAAAATGAATGGAAATCGCGGTTCGAAGCATTTTTTATACATCAACCGCACATTTTTTGGATTATACAACTTGTTACACGATATCAAAGCACGCGTAGACACACGCCACTTTGAAAAATACTTGCGATAGGAGCAAGTTACTGTTTGTTTATTTATTGGTTAGGTTGATAAGAGCAATACGTCTATGTATTGCTCTTATTGTTTTACCTAACTTGTTGTATTTCAAAATATGTTTTGCCCGAAAAGCCATCAATGGAAACGCCTGCTTGGTAGTTTTCGACATAAATTTCGACATAACCGCCGACCGCCAAATTGACTAAACAGGTTACCGTGCGACTCACCGGTCCATTGGAAATATGGTTTCCTGAGTTTTGCTGGTAAAGCACCCCATTAACATACACGCCAATAGAATAAAATTGGCCATTGCTTTGATTGTCGGTGTGAAAACCTGCATTAATTTCATAAATACCCGCTCGCGTAGCTGTAAAACGATTTGCTGCAAATTCGTTATTGATATCAAAAACTTCGGTGGCAAACGGAATAATTTGCCATCCTGTGGTACCTATTGCTGTATTTCCGCTCAAATTTGTGCGTACCGCCGAAAGTTGGTTGGTACCCGAAGGGGAAACCCACGATAATACGCCGCTTCCATCGGTGGCTAAATATTGATTGGCCGTTCCCCGAGCCACGGGAAAGACATACCCTGTGCCAGCAGGATTACCGATTTGAAACGTACTGTTGGTGCGTAAGATAGGAGTAGGACTAAACTCTCCATAAATCAAAGAAGTTGTGGGAGTGGTATTGGCGTTGGTGATATACAATTTATTGGAACCAGTTTCCGAAAAACCAGCTTGGTTCCCCAGAGCCACGTTGCCACTTCCTGTATTATTATTTACTAAGGCGCTAAAACCTACCGCTGTATTATTGGAAGCTATATTTTGCGTGAGTGCACTCATACCAATGGCTACATTGTTGGCGCTAGCTCCTGTTGCAATCAACGCATTGTTTCCTACCGCTGTATTATTGGCTCCTGTAGTTCCTGCGCCAGCCTGAAAACCAACAAAAGTTCCTGCTCCTGTAGCATTACTAGCAAACTGACCTGCGCGAAAACCAATTAACGTGTTACCACTTCCTACAGCAGCAAATCCGGCTTCTGTGCCCACGGCTGTATTATTGTCGCCCGTCGAATTGTTGTTTAATACACTAAATCCAACGCCGGTATTCCCTGTAGCGCCACCTATTTGCCCTTGGAGCGCGTTAAATCCTACCGCTGTTGCATTGGAGGCTGTATTTTGAAACAAAGCGTTAGCACCGATGGCAACGACATTGGATACATTGCCTGTTCCTGCAAACATCGCTTGGAACCCTAGTGCGGTGTTGAATCGCGAAGCATTGTTGTTAATCCCTTGTAAAGCACTATGTCCGAAAGCCGTATTTTCACTTCCAATATTGTTATTTAGGGCAATATGACCCATTGCGGTATTGCGACTTCCTGCGGTGTTGGCGCGGGCGGCTTGAAATCCAACGGCCGTATTTTCAGATCCGATAGTGTTATTAATCATGGTTTGAAATCCGATGGCCGTATTGTTACTCGCTGAGGAATTGTTGGATAAAGCTTGGAAACCTACCGCTGTACCATTATTCCCCGATGAATTATTGCGCATCGCTTCAAAACCAATTGCCGTGGAAGCATTTCCTGTGTTGAGCGATAAAGCAGCATTCCCGACCCCAGTATTTTGAATTCCAGTGGTGTTCGCGGCCAACGTTCCATTACCCACCGCCACATTGTTTACTCCTGTGGTTAATCGTAAGGCATTGGTTCCAAAGGCAGTACTATTTGAACTGGCTCCATTGGTTAAGGCGCCAACCCCAAAGGAAGTACTGGTGGCTCCGATTTTTCCAGCTGCAATATTGTTTCGTCGAAAAGCAACATCCACATTGGTAGAAGCATCTGTCCCTAAATAATTAACTCCATCAACGATTCCGCTGTTTCCCGTGATTTGCCAGCCCGAAGCTCCGGTGGCAATGCGAATCCAAGGTCCTGTTGGGGAGCTCAAGTAATAAAAGCCTGGGGTTACATCGCCACTGGTCGCGGTGTTATAGACTAGCTCGGAAGTTGTGCCCGTGAGAACTGTCACCGTGGTGGTGTTTACCAAAGCTACACGTGGAATTACTAAACCCTCATCGGTAGCTGTAATGTCTAAAGCTCCCTCGGGATTGGTAGTGCCAATACCCACTTGAGCCATTAATTGGTGCCCAAGGAGAGAGAAAAAGAATACGAAAAGTAAAGTATATATATGTTTCATTAACGCTATAATATGAGGAGAGAAAGGTAAAAAAAGCCCCTCCGAAGAGAGGCTATTTTCAGTATTAAGATGGATTGGATTATCGTTTTATCACACGAAGTGATTTAATATCATTTCCTTGTGTTAAGATGACATTATAAATTCCTGAAGGATAAGTAGCTCCTACTTCAGTACTTTCGATAGCGTCGGCGTTAACCGTACGCGTTTCGATGGCACGACCCATCATGTCATACACTTGAATGGTGAACGACGCTTGGCTCGCGGTAGTTACTTTGAAGTAGAATTGCTCCGCATATGGATTGGGATATACCTGCGCATCGAAAGCTACACCTGTTACGGATGTGTCTTCAATCGTACGAGCGA
>NZ_FQVQ01000022.1 GCF_900129405.1 Flavobacterium fontis
ACTAAAGTGTATGTACCAGCTGGAGTTCCAGCAGCAACATTCACGGCACCAGTTGTAGGATCTAAAGTTACATTTGGATTCGAAGTCGAAACTTGTGTTAAGTTCACTTGCGCCAAAGTAACGGGCTGACCGTTTAAGGTATCATTCACCAATACATTAGGCACAGCAGTACCGCCAGTGTAACCGTTAGCTGAACCGTTATCGTCATTTGCAACGATAGGAGCAGCGTTCACCGTTACCGTTACCGTTGCAGTATCACAATTTGTTGGATTTAAAATTTCACAGATTTGGTATACCAATGTGTAGTTACCTGCAGGAGTTCCAGCAGCAACAACAACATTAGTTCCAGAAAGTGTCACACCAGGGTTTGTAGAAGAAACAAACGTAGTGTTCACTTGAGAAGCCACAACAGGTTGCCCGTTGAGGGTATCGTTTACCAATACATTAGTGAAAGAAGTACCCCCTGCAAAACCGTTTACTGGTGTTCCAGCATCGTCATTTGCTACGATGATAGGAGCCGCTACAGTTACTGTTACCGTTGCTGTATCACAGTTATTAGGATTTAATTTTTCACAGATTTGGTATACTAAAGTGTATGTACCGGCTGGAGTTCCAGGAGCCACATTTACCGAACCATTGGTTAAGTTCAATGTAACGTTTGGATTCGAAGTAGAAACTTGCGTTAAGTTTACTTGTGCTAAAACAACAGGCTGCCCGTTCAACGTATCGTTTACCAATACATTTGGAACCGCAGTCCCACCTGTTAATCCATTTGCACTTCCTGAATCATCATTTGCAACAATTGGAGAAGGGTTAACAGTTACTGTAACTGTAGCCGTATCACAATTGGATGGATTTAATTTTTCACAAATTTGATACACTAATGTATACGTTCCAGCGGGAGTTCCAGGAGCCACATTTACCGAACCATTAGTTAAGTTCAATGTAACACTTGGATTAGAAGTAGAAACTTGCGTTAAGTTTACTTGCGCTAAAACTACAGGCTGCCCGTTCAACGTATCGTTTACCAATACATTTGGAACTGCTGTACCACCCGTAGCACCATTGACAGTGCCCGAATCATCAACGGCATTAATTATTGCGGCTGACACGGGTACAGTAACTGTTGCGGTATCACAATTGGTTGGATTAGATACTTCACAAATTTGGTATACTAAAGTATAGTTGCCGGCTGGTGTTCCAGGAGCAACAACAACATTATTACCTGATAATGTTACCCCAGCATTGGAAGTTGAAATTTGTGAAATAACCACTTGTGAAGCTGTAATTGGATTTCCATTCAATGTATCATTGATTAAAACATTGGTAAAGGAAGTTCCGCCAACTGCTCCTACAACCGATGAACCAGCATCGTCGTTAGCGATAATTTTGTTACAACGCGAAATCGTAAAGGGAATAAAACACCCACTTCCTCCAGCGGGTACTGCATAATAAGTCGTAGTAGACCCAGGAGTTATCGGGAAGGGATTCGCGTTGGTATACTCTATAGTGTTGGAGTCTACTGGGAATTCGTTGTAGAATGATGAACCTACAGGGAAACTTGAAACTACATCAGTTACAGGTACTGTATTTCCTGAACCACAATATGCAAAGTTTCTGATTGCAGGAACTCCTTGACAATTTGCATTGACATAGTTTGTTCCATTGATTCCAATTGAAATGGACTGCGCAATAGGTTCTCCAACGCAGGTACCATTATTGGTAAATCCTTGAATCAAAGGTCGATTATTAAACACAACACCAGTGATAGCACCTGTACCCGAGAGAGTACCATTAACAAGGATGGCATTACCACAAGCACTGTTATTTAAAATAGTACAATCCGTGGTCGCTCTTAACTTGAAAGTAAGTCGCGCCAATACTTGATTGGGTGTTGTAGGCATTGGTAAACGACCAAAATCCCAAACAATTGAACCCGTAGCCCCTAAAGTAGGATTAAAAGTAATTGCATTGGGAGTTGGAAGCGGTGTAAAAAATACACTACCCGAAGCCGTATTAGGTACATATGTAGCATTGTAAGGTACAGGAATAACAATTTTTGCATTGTTAATAGCTTCAGTACCTTGATTACGGATATCTACCGTAAATGTCATGTCTTGGCCGGGCTGAATTGTGTAAGGCGCAGCAGAGACATTGACTCCATTCAGTTGCGTTACAGTCAATAAACCTTCAGGTTCAGGAATGTACGCATCAACCGCCATGGTAATATTAAAAATGGCATAAACGTCACCACCACTACCGTATTGGAAATTGGTTGACGTTTGGTTGTTACCGATAATGGAGTTATTCGTATTGTTTAACGTAAACATGGAAATATCAATACCCGTATTATTTTGTAAATTCGGATTACGTGTATTTCCACCTGTCACAATGGACGAGTTAAAAAAGTTATTAGCGGTATTTCCGCTATGAGACAAATTGGTGTAATTCGTAGTATTTAAATTTTGAATTCTGAAGAAATCACCAGTTAATCCAACATCACCTTCAGAGGCCATCAAACCTAATTTGATTCCTACATTACCCGTTTGAACGGTATTAAAACCAGAAACAGGTAAGTTATTGGGTGTCGATGAACCGTTGATATAAGCATGACCGTCGAAAACAGTGATATCACGGTATTTCATTTTGGAGTTCTCGTAAACAACTACGATACCCCATCCACCCGAGTAACCTGTTCCTCCACCGTTACCATCGCGCAAAGCGATATCAGCCACGGTATAAGTACCTAAACCGTTTTGACGGACATAGTCTGTAATTTCTGTATATCCCGAATAAATGTAATCGGATGTGTTTGTTGGGTAATAGATGTTATTGGCCGTTGCGGTCATCATAGTGTATGATGATGCACCTGGACCTCTTAACATTACTTTTCGTTTGTCAAATTGCTTCGTATAACTTGTACCGTTAATCGTACGCGTTACATTGAATGTATTTGAAGTTCCAGAAGAAGATTGACTCGCTCTTCCTGTCCAATACAAACCGGCAAAAACAATTCTTGAACATGATGGAATCGCTCCATTTTCTGTTGAGAATGTTAAGTTAGCCGAAGAGGAGTTAAACGTTGGACTTCCTCCTAAACCAATGGGGGAGTTGCCATCAACGTCAACATACACCATCGTGTTGCTGTTGTTGTTGGTTGTGTTCCCATAGTTTTGTAGGGTCAGGTTGGTATTACCAATCATGGTAAAATCCCCTTTCACATTGTAAACCGTCTGTGTAGGCGTATACGAAGACGTTCGCTGTGAAAACGGAACATAAACCTGCGCGTTAAGCAAACTTAAGCTTCCGAAAAACAGGATAAGCTGAAGTAGCAAAAAGTGGGTTTTGTTCGATTTGTAAGTCATATAGTTGTTTTTCATGGTATTCAACTTTTTAATGTACTGGATTAAGATCCAGGTTCGCTTTTAAATACAACAATGTAATTTGTTCCAGCTGAAGTTACTACCTGCGAAATTTGTGGTAGTGTGTAGGGAAAAGCTGTGAGAACATACACATAACGAAGCTTAGTAAAACCTGAAAGTGTACTCAAATTCAAAGCACCTATGATTTGGGATGGTTCGTCGATACGAACAGTAATCAACTCAATGGTTTGTTTTTGAAAATTGGCCTGAGGTAAACGAATAAATCCGTTAAAATCGGTGTAAACGTTTACAGGGTTGCTGCCGTAGGTTTTAACTACGTTGTCATAAAAGTAAACCGAGGATTGTACCTCGTAGACTAAATCCTTTAAGCGCGTGCGCTCGGGATCATTTCCACCATTGATGTAGGCATCTAAAGGACGGATTGCGGAAACTCTTGGTGTGCCAGCTTGTTGGGCAAACACCTCGCTCGAAAACGAAAGGAGCAAAGTCATCATAATGACTAGGATTCTCCAAAATGAGTGGGAACCTTTGGGTTTGTTCATGTTTGATTTATTTGGGTTGATACTATTCATGTTCTTTCACTTTTAGGATAAAGTTAACATTGTTCAAAATTATGTTGATAAGTTTTGCTTTTTCAATTTTATCCGTGAACTGCGCTAAAACTCGTTAAACTTCCATTTTTCCATGTTTTTCAATCATTCATCGAAAAATATATGTTTTTCAACGACATATTTTTCAGCATTCATCGATGTTAAAACGCACTTTATACTACAAACAAGGTCAAAAAACATCGACAAAATGCATACTTTTAACAAATCGAAAGTACAGTGTTAATTTTAGCTGACCAAATAAAATATCGATAAAGTGTAAAAAAAATTGGATAAAAGGTAAAAACAGGCATATATAACATGTAAAATCTTACAAAAAAATGAAATTCAAACTTTCTCTGATACGACATGCTAAATCTTCATGGGAATTTCCCTTGGATGATCGGTTGCGCCCCTTAAATGAACGTGGAATTGCAAATGCCGAAAAAATGCGAATAGCGTTAATTCGTGAGCAATGTATACCCCAAAAAGTCTATACAAGTCCAGCCGTGAGGGCTCGAACTACCGCAAAAATAATTATGGAGAATCAGGAGGCTTCATTTCCAATACTTGAAATCGCCGAGGAATTGTACACGTTTGAGGCAAACAATTTAGAACGATTTGTTAAAAAAATGAATCCAAAATTCTCAAGCGTATTTCTTTTTGGTCATAACAACGCTATTACAGATTTTGTTAATAAATTTGGGGACCTGTTTATTCCCAATGTTCCCACGGCAGGTTGGGTAACAATCGAATTTGAAGCCGAAAGTTGGGCTGCAATCACCAAGGGAAAAACAATACGATTTATAACTCCCAGCGCATTATAAAAATGACAAACTCACGTAAATTCAACTATATTGACCGCGAAAAAAGTTGGCTCACCTTCAATGCTCGTGTCCTTCAAGAAGCTGCCGATCCCACGGTTCCTTTACTCGATAGACTTCGTTTTTTAGGTATTTTTTCCAATAATTTGGATGAATTTTTTAGGGTTCGTTATGCGGCAATTCGTCGTTTGAGCCTTTCTGGACAAACAGGAGAGAAAATATTAGGTGGAATTTCAGCACAACAACTCGTAAAAGAAATCACCGCGATTGTTATTAAGCAACAATCCGATAGTCTGCGAATTCTTAGTGCCATTGAAAAAGAGTTAGAAAAGGAAAATATTGTCATTGTCAACGAAAATCAACTCTGTCAAGAACATCAAAATTTCGTGCATGATTTTTTTATTCAAAATGTTAGTCCAGAATTAGTTACGGTCATTTTAAATGATTTAGCTGAATTTCCATTGTTAAAAGATACTTCTGGCTACTTGGCGGTCAAATTGGTTATGCGAAGCGAAAGTAAGTCCGGTCTATTTGGAAAAATGAAACCGAAAGAAGTTCGTTATGCCCTAATTGAAATCCCCAAAAACATCAATCGCGTCGTTGTTTTACCGGCCCTTGAAAACAAACAATACATCATGCTTTTGGACGATGTGATTCGCTATAATTTGAGTTCTATATTCAATATTTTTGACTACGAAAGTATCTCGGCCCACATGATCAAAATCACCCGCGATGCTCAATTGGATATCGATAGTGATTTAAATAAGAGTATGTTGCAGAAAATCGCTACTTCTGTTAAAGAACGTCGCGTGGGTGAACCTGTACGCTTTGTTTACGATACCATGATCGATAAAGATACGTTAAGTTTCTTCCTTAACCGAATGGGAATTGACAAGTCCGACAGTGTAATTCCCGGAGGACGATACCACAACCGCCGTGACTACATGGATTTTCCCAACTTAGGACGTTTTGATTTATTGTACCAAAAGAAGGTACCGCTACCAGTTCCTGGCCTTTCATTGGAGGGAAGTATGCTGCAAAAAATTGCGCAAAAGGATTATTTGGTATATGCCCCTTTCCAATCGTTCGCTTACCTTATTAAGTTTTTAAGAGAAGCCGCCCTAGATCCCAAAGTTACTTCTATAAAAATTACGTTATACCGTCTCGCCAAAAATTCGCAAATCATTAGTTCTCTGATTAATGCGGCTAAAAATGGCAAACGGGTTGTGGTGCAAATTGAACTGCAAGCCCGCTTTGATGAAGAAAGTAACATTTCGTACTCAGAAATGATGCAACAAGAAGGTATTGAATTGATTTTTGGCATTAAAGGATTAAAAGTCCACAGTAAAATTTGTGTCGTTGAACGCATGGAAGAGCAAAAGTTAAAACGCTACGGTTTCATTTCTACCGGTAATTTCAATGAATCTTCGGCCAAAGTGTATACCGATGTCACCTTATTTACGAGTCACCAACAAATCCTTAAAGATGTGACGAAAATATTTGAGTTTTTTGACATCAACTACCGTTTACACCGCTACAAACATCTTATTGTTTCCCCGCATTACACCAGAAATCGCATCTATAAATTAATTGACCGCGAAATTCTCAATGCTACCCTAGGTAAAGTGGCTACGATTGATTTAAAAATGAATTCACTCTCTGATTTTGAGATGATTGATAAATTGTATGAAGCAAGTAATGCTGGAGTAAAAATTCGTTTGCAAATACGTGGAATATGCTCTTTAATTCCGGGTGTTCCTGGGATGAGCGAAAATATTCAAGCCATAAGCATCGTCGATAATTTACTCGAACATGCTCGTGTTTTTATTTTTGGAAATGATGGAAATCCCGATATCTATATTTCCTCGGCCGATTTTATGACGCGAAATCTTGACGGCAGGGTAGAAGTGACCTGTCCCATTTATCAGGCCGATATTAAAAAAATACTGATCGACACGTTTGAAATTGGATGGAAAGGAAATGTAAAAGCGCGTTTTCATTCTGAAAATCTTGACAATCGCTACCGAACGCGTGATGAACATTCGCCTGTATTCAGAGCACAATATGAAATGTATGCGTATTTTCAACGCCTCTATGATGAACAACCCTTACTCCCCTAAAATAGCCCCAAACCTATGATTGCAATTCGTAAATATGCTGCGATAGATATTGGTTCCAATGCGATGCGCTTGTTAATCACTAACATTGTTGAGCAGGAAGGAAAAGAGCCGCAGTTTAACAAGTCCTCTTTAATTCGAGTACCCATTCGTCTGGGGCAAGATTCATTTACCACTGGAATCATTTCTCAAGAGAATGCATTACGCATGGTTGATGCCATGGAGGCCTTTCGATTGTTGATGAAAGTCTATAAAGTCGAACGGTATAAAGCCTGTGCCACTTCGGCGATGCGCGATTCGTTAAACGGTCCCGATGTGGTGAAACTTATTAAGGAAAAAACATCTATTGATATTGAAATTATAGACGGGAAAACCGAAGCCATGATCATTGCTTCTTCCGATTTGCACTCGTTTATTACAGCCGATAAAACCTATTTATATGTCGATGTTGGGGGCGGAAGTACCGAATTTTCCTTGTTTTCTGAAGGTAAAATGATTGCTTCCAAATCTTTCCGAAACGGAACTGTACGTTTACTTAACGATCGCGTTCCCGATGAAACATGGAATGCCATTGAGGAATGGGTGCGAACGCAATGTGAACCCTATGATGATATTATTCTGGTAGGTTCTGGTGGCAACATCAACAAATTGTTTAAACTGTCGGGAAAATTACCCGATCAGCCGCTTTCTTATCTGTATCTCAATGCACAGTATCAATATTTAAGTTCGTTGACCTACGAACAACGGGTAGCAGAATTAGCCTTGAATACTGACCGTGCCGACGTTATTATCCCGGCGACTAAGATTTATTTAAATGCGATGAAATGGAGTGGCGCAAGAAAAATCTATGTACCCAAAATTGGGCTCTCCGATGGTATCGTAAAAGCTATGTATCACCAAAAAATAGAATCCATTACGTTTTAAAACATTATAGATCAAGGTCAAATTGTTTCCGCAACATTTCGAGTGCGGGGTTGATTTCTTGAAGTCGATGGTACTTGTCTTGGGGCGTAAAGGCTATTTTACTTTTCACTTCTTCATTGACTTCAACCTCAAGTCCGATTTCATGATTGTGAAGTTTGGCGCGTAAAAAGGCAACAAGCTCAGGTTTTTCTTTGTCAAAGTCCAATTTTGACCCTTGATTCGGTAACGTATGAATAATGGTCGTGCCTTCCAGTCGCGGATCATTAATGCGCAGTAATGCCTCCATGATTTTATGCCCTTTGTCGTTTAATCGGTCGGCATATTTATACCATTGTTCCAACATTTCTGTAGCTGTAAAAGGTTCGGTAGGCAACGTTTTTTGTTCTTCACGAACCGTATTTTTTTGCTGTTCCAGGAGTTCCTTTTTCGCTCGAATACTCGACAACGACAATGCCGAAACTTTTCCTCCTTCGGTTTGACTTGGCAAAATGGTTTGCAAAGGTTTAGAAACGGGTGGTTCAACACGAGGAGCCTCTGTTTTGGGAGGATCTATTGGAACCGACACCGGTGTCACGGCAGTTTCGGGTTTTGTACCGCTAGTTTCAGTGGCTGGCAGAGATGTTGTTTTTTTATCCTGATTTTTTAGTTCAGTGATGGAGTAATTATTGGTCCTGTAGTAGGTTGGCGGAATTATGAAGTCAACTTTTTTTTTTCTCCATCAAAAGAGATGGAGCACAATTGCATTAGCGTAAGTTCGACTAGTAACCGCTGATTTTGAGACGTTTTATACTTCAAATCGCATTCGTTGGTCAAAGCGATGGCTTTAAGCAAGAAGTCACTTTCACATTTTTCAGCTTGTTCTTTATACAGCATTTGTGCATGTTCTCCGGCTTCCAGTAAAGCCAGTGTCGCTGGATTTTTGCATACCATTAAATCTCTAAAATGCGATGCTAAACCAACAATAAAGTGATGGCCATCAAATCCTTTGGCCAAAACGTGATGAAAGGCTACTAAAATTTGAGGAATATCATGGGCTAAAATTAAATTAGTCATTGCAACATAGGTCTCAAAATCCAATACATTGAGATTTTCAGTCACCGCCTGACGGGTCAAATTAGTCCCACAATACGAGACAACACGGTCAAAAATTGACAGCGCATCCCGCATCGCACCATCGGCTTTTTGGGCTATAATATGTAAAGCATCATCTTCAAATTGTACCCCTTGACTTCGCGCGACCTCCGCCAAATGCTCTTTGGCATCTTTGACCGTAATTCGTTTGAAATCAAAAATTTGACAACGCGATAAAATGGTTGGAATGATTTTATGCTTCTCCGTAGTCGCCAAAATAAAAATAGCATGCTTCGGGGGTTCTTCCAAAGTTTTCAAAAAGGCATTGAATGCTGCCGTTGAAAGCATGTGAACCTCGTCAATAATATATACTTTATATTGTCCCGTTTGGGGAGGAATGCGAACCTGATCAATCAAATTCCGAATGTCATCCACCGAGTTATTGGAGGCAGCATCCAATTCAAAAACATTGAAGGCAAAATCTTCATTCGGATCATCATACCCCGGTTGGTTGATTTTACGGGCCAAAATACGTGCACAAGTGGTTTTACCCACACCTCTCGGACCCGTAAATAGGAGGGCTTGCGCCAAGTGATTGGTTTCTATGGCATTCAATAAGGTATTCGTAATAGCCTGCTGACCCACTACGTCTTTAAACGTTTGCGGACGGTATTTACGGGCTGATACAATAAATTGTTCCATAGTTTTCAATTGGAATACAAATATAGTTTTTTTACAAAATCAGTTCGCTTGCCCTATCCCTTTTTCATCAAAACTTATTCACAACATCCCCCGAAAATGGGAGCCGTCCTTATTATTTTTTATGTCTATTTTTTAAAAAAAGAAAGCCGTTATTTCCAAACAATTAAAGCTATCTTTGCGCCAGCAGACCGCCTTATCGCTGTTTCGATTCGTCGAGATGGAGGAAAGTCCGGACACCACAGAGTAGCATAGCGGGTAACGCCCGTCCTTTCGAGAAATCGGAAGAGGACCAGTGCAACAGAAAGGATGTACAGTTCGGCTGTAGTGAAATCAGGTAAACTCTATGCGGTGCAATGCCATGTATACCGACAGTTAAGGGCTACTCGTCCGTTGTCGGGGGGTAGGCAGATAGATCGTATTAGTAATAATACGGCCAGATAAATGATAAGGGTTCCGAATTTCGGAATACAGAATCCGGCTTACAGGTCTGCTTTTTTATGCTTCTTCTTCCTCGATTTCAGGATATTCAAAAAAGGAAAAAACCGAGGCACCGTAGTTTTTATCGTAGCTGAAAAAGTCCAAATCTTTCATAGGAGTATGCTTCGAATGTTCTACGACCAAGACGCCTTGTTCATCCAACAAATCTTGCGCAAAGATTAACGCCACCAATCGATGAAAATCTTTTTCTGCCATATCATACGGTGGGTCGGCAAAAATCACATCATAGGTCCCGCGATGACGTTCCAAGAATTTGAATACATCACTTTTGATTGCCGAAATATTTAAATCCAATTCGTTAGCCGTCTTTTTGATGTAGTTCACACAGCCAAAATCGGCATCCACACTGATGATTTCGGGACAACCGCGGGATCCAAATTCATAACTGATGTTTCCGGTGCCTGCAAACAAATCCAATACCTTTAGATTCGCAAAATGAAAATGGTTGTTTAAAATATTAAACAAAGATTCTTTGCTCATATCCGTGGTAGGGCGTACAGGCAAGTTTTTGGGCGCTACCAATCGACGTCCTTTGTATTTTCCAGAAATAATTCTCATGCGTGAACAAGAATAAAATGGTGACGGTTTTCATGTTCACTTCGTCCGTTATTGATGGCGCGCAACGGCATGAGTTGGACTTGACGAATATAGGTATAGGCCATTTGGTAAAACGGATCGTCTTCTTCAAATGTGCCCAACAATTCCAGTTGCAATTGCTCGGGATTCAGTTGCAACTGCTCGGCAGTAAATAAAATATAATAGATAAAATCCTCCGGCGTTTGATAGTCAAACGCATTAAAGTAAACCAACTTTCGTTGCGCAATCACCACAATTTCAAAATGCGAAGCGGCACGGTGCACATACATCACAGGTTCGACCGAATGTTTACTGTACTCCAATAATTTTTGAACCAAGATGGAATGCGCATGGCAATAATCGAAAGAACCGTATTGGTCGATGAAAAAATTATTCATGTTCACATACGGGATATACACATTGGTCATTTCATGTGACGCCAAGGTATCATAGGCAAAAAAGTCGGTTTCAAAAACTCGGGTATTGAATTGCAAATAACTTCCTTTGAACTCCGCATCAAAAAAAGGAGTAGGGACAAAAGTGTTGAGTGCATTGGTGTGCACAATTTGGATGGCATCATACCGCAGTCGCAATTCGGGATGATCATGAAAAACCACGGTAAACCAATCTTCGATAGGAGTATTGCGTTGATACGGATGATACGGGAGCGGTTGTAAAACCTCAATTTGCTCAGTAATGGTATTCACAACGGCAAACGACAACCCGTTCAGAGAAACCTGAATGGCTAAGCGTTTATAAGTTTTGTCAAGTATACTCTCCATGAACTAATCGGGTGGAGGCAAACTTACGAAATATTGTTAATATAAGGCGGGCTTCCGAGGGTTCAAATTTGAAAACAGACTCCTATCTTTGTTGTCTTATGCATAAATTTTACCAACGATTACAACAGGCTTTTCCGTTTCAACCCACGTTGAAGCAGGATGTTTTTTTTCAAAAAATAGCAAAGTTTGTAACCGAACCCAACGACGATTCAATTTTTGTGTTAAAAGGCTATGCAGGTACGGGAAAGACCACTGTGATTGCCGCTTTGGTGCAAAGTTTACCCGAAATACAATACAAATCGGTTTTGTTGGCTCCCACCGGTCGTGCGGCCAAAGTCATTTCCAATTATGCGCAGAAGCCGGCTTTTACCATTCATAAAAAGATTTACTTTCCCAAGAAAAAAGCAGGGAGTGTCACTTTTACCATGCAACAAAATAAGCATAAGAACACCCTTTTCATTGTTGATGAAGCTTCCATGATTTCCGATTATGAGGGAGGTTCAGCGATGTATCAACAAGGGTCTTTGTTGGATGATTTGATCTTTTATGTCTATAATAATCAAAATTGCAAATTGATACTTTTGGGCGATACGGCTCAGTTACCCCCCGTTCATCGAACCGATTCACCCGCTTTGAATGTGGATTCGTTATCCTTAAACTACCAAAAGAAGGTCGATACCATTGAGTTGGACGAGGTTATGCGTCAAGAGGAAAAGTCGGGGATATTATGGAATGCAACCCAGTTACGCGAATTATTACACGATGCTTTTTTTGAAGGATTTCAGTTTCAATTGCGCGGATTCAAAGATATCATTCGCTTGGTTGATGGGTATGATATTCAAGATGCTATCAATAATGCCTACAGTCAATTTTCTATTGAGGATACTGCTTTTATCGTTCGTTCCAATAAACGCGCTAATCAATACAATCAGCAAATTCGCGCGCGCATATTGTTTAAGGAAAGTGAACTTTCGGTAGGGGATTACTTGATGGTTGTGAAAAATAATTATTTCTGGTTAAAAGAAACCGATGAAGCTGGTTTTATTGCCAACGGAGATACCATTGAGGTGCTTGAAATATATGGTTTCAAAGCGCTGTATGGGTTTCAATTTGCGCGGGTAAAAATCAGAATGGTTGATTATCCCGATCAACCCCCTTTTGAAACGATACTTATTTTAGATACCTTAACAAGCGAAGCTCCGTCGTTGACCCAAGAGCAATCCCAACGCTTGTATGAAGAGGTCTTACTGGACTATGCCGACGAACCCTCCAAATACAAACGTTTGGAGCATTTACGCCAAAATGAATATTTCAATGGGCTACAAGTAAAATTTGCTTATGCCATCACGGGCCATAAATCGCAAGGTGGCCAATGGAATACGGTATTTGTAGAGCAACCCTATTTGCCCGACGGACTTCAAATGGAGGATGTTCGATGGTTGTATACCGCTTTAACCCGCGCCAAAGAACGATTGTATCTTATTGGATTTCAAGATCAGTTTTTTGAAATGTAGTTAGGATGTAGCTTTTGTATTATCGCTATTTTAATTTTAGGTTATCCTACTGTTTCTATGATGATTATCATGTTTTTGAGTGAAAAGGGGCCGTAACTTTACCCTACAAAAAAAACTGAAATCATGAAAAAAATTGTCTTCCCTACCGACTTCTCTGAAGTAGCCACGAATGCATTTCGTTATGCTCTTGAATTGGCAAAACAGTATCATGCAGAGATTATTCTTTTGCATACCTATGAATTACCCATTGTCGACCATCAATTTGCCCCTCAAAATTACAAGACTCTTTTTGATTCCTTGGAGTTAATCAATTTTGATCGATTTAAGGAAGAAGCAGCCAAATTAAAGGAAATTGTAGTAAAACATAATGCCGAAAAAGTACGTTTGAGTCATGCCTTACGCGATGGGGATTTGGTTTTTAATTTAAAAGAATTGATTCGAGAGGAGCAAGCAGACTTTGTAGTGATGGGGACTGCGGGAGCTTCTGGATGGAGTGAATATTTTTTGGGGACCAATACCACTGAGGCGATTTCTAATTTGAATGTTCCCGTTTTGAGTGTACCCAAAGAAGCGACTTTTACGAGTATTGAGACGATTGCTTTCACTACTCGGTTTCGAGAAAAAGATAAAAAAGCATTACAAGAAGTCCTTCACTTAGCCAAAGGATTACAAGCCAAAGTAAAATGTTTGTATGTGGAAACACAGGATACCGACAATACACCCGCTACGTATGAAGATTGGAAAAGCCATTTTGCGTTGGAACCTGTTCAATTTCATATTATCCCCAATGATGATGTTGAGGCAACAATTACTGATTTCATAAGTGGAAATAACGTTGATGTATTGGCGATGATGACCTATAAAAAAGGATTTTTTGCCCAATTGTTTGCGCAATCCTTCACCGAGAAAATGGCCAATCATTTGAGTATTCCCGTTTTGGCGCTACATGAATAAAAAAAAGCCGCTTTTCAACAAGCGGCTTCTTTCATTATAAAAGGTTGGGTTAGTGTTTCCTTTAATTGTTCAACATCACAGGCATAACCAACATGGTTACAGTTTCGCCTTCATCCAAACCATCCACTGGGGTCAGGATTCCAGCGCGGTTAGGCATAGACATTTCCAATTGAATTTCATCCGATTGTAGGTTGGAAAGCATTTCCAATAAAAAGCGAGAGTTGAAACCAATTTGCATATCATCACCCTGATAATCACAGGTCAAACGCTCTTCGGCTTTATTGCTGTAATCGATATCTTCGGCTGAAATATTTAATTCGGCGCCCGCAATTTTCAAACGAATTTGGTGGGTCGTTTTGTTGGAAAAAATAGCCACACGACGAACTGAGTTAAAGAATTGCGTACGATCAATAATCAACTTATTAGGATTTTCCTTTGGAATTACCGCTTCGTAGTTGGGATACTTTCCGTCAATCAAACGACATGTTAAGATATAGTTTTCAAAAGAGAACGTCGCGTTAGAGTCGTTGTATTCAATCTTCACTTCGGCATCAGAGGTCCCTAAAATATTTTTTAAAATATTCAACGGTTTTTTGGGCATAATAAAATCAGCCACTTGCGAAGCGCTTACATCAGTTCGAGCATATTTTACCAATTTATGTGCATCGGTGGCCACAAAAATTAATCCTTCAGGAGCAAATTGAAAAAACACCCCCGACATCACTGGGCGTAAGTCGTCATTTCCAGCAGCAAAAATCGTTTTGCTAATCGCGGTAGCCAAAACTTCAGCAGGCACAAGCGTTGAAGAGGGATCTTCCAACTGTACCGATTTTGGAAATTCCTCTCCAGGGGCATAGGCTATGGCGTATTTACCCGAATTTGAACTGATTTCAATGGTGTTATTTTCCTCCACTGTAAAGGTTAGCGGTTGCTCAGGAAACGTTTTTAAAATATCCAACAACAACTTGGCCGGTACTGCAACACTTCCCGTATTGGTAGATTCAATTTCAAGCGTTGCCGACATCGTAGTTTCAAGATCAGAGGCCGAAACGGTGAGCGCATTTTGGTTCAATTCAAATAGGAAATTATCCAAAATCGGCAAGGTATTGCTGCTGTTGATAACACTTCCTAACACTTGAAGCTGCTTTAATAAATACGAACTCGATACAATGAATTTCATTTTTTTTATTTTTTACAAATATATCCTAAAGCGGATGATTAAAAAAAGTTTTTTTATTAACACTAGCGGGCATAACGACGCTTGCGAAGTAAGGTAAAAAACAGTCCGAAAATACCTAAAATCACTAAGGGCGATACCACAGTGACGATTTGCGTGAAGGTGTAATTCTCTTTTACTTTTTCGGTGTCCAATAGGGCTAATTTAACCTCTTTATTGCGAATGTTGATAAGTCCAGAGTCGTCTAACAAATAATTGACGCAATTCAATAAAAACTCTTTATTCGCATACATTTTTCCTGTCCATTTTTCATACCCTAATTCCAGCGGTTGGTAGTTTTTATCGTATTGATTACGAATAACATCCCCGTCGGCAATGACAATCATTTTCCCCGGTTTTCCAACGGCTTTGAAGTTAGGATCTTTAAAAGCAGGGATGCGGTTTTCATAAACCGAATGCATCTTACCCTCTAATAAGACCGCCAGAGGAATCAAGCCGCCCCCTTTCGGAAAGGAAGCCGGTTCAGGACGTTCGGCCACCATGTTTAAAGCTACGGGAATGGGTGTTCCCACGGCTTTAGAATAGGGAGAAGAATGCAACAGTACCGTTTTTTGAATAGAATTCTGCAGGAGTTCAATAGGGTTGCAGAAATCAAATTTTATCACATCCAAATTAGTCACTATCGGATTCTTGGCATCGGCATATACTGCAGGGGCATACAGCCAAGGATACTGATTGTATTGTGTGGCATTGCCTTGTTGCCCTGTAGCTAAAGTGATAGGACAGGCCATTACATCTTTCACAAGGTCGCGTTTTATGCGTATTCCATATTTAAAAAACAAATCATCCAGATTCAAGTCCCTCGGAAACGCCAATCCTTCGCCCGTAGTCATCAAACTATCCATTTCAATATTGACCTGATCCAACAACCATAATGATTTTCCACCATTAACCATAAATTGATCGAGCACCTGTTTTTCGGCATCGGAAAAAGCTTCAGTAGGCTTGGCAATGAGGGCTAAATCGTATTTTTTCAAATCAAGATTGGTTTTTACAGGATTACTCGCAACAGAATCCAACGTAAAAGGACCAATAAAATAATTTTCCTTTACTGTTCGTAGAAAATCACCAATCAACAATTCATGCAATTCACCATTTCCTTTGATCACCGCAATTTTTTTCTGTCTTTTCTCAATTACCGTATTAAACCCGTTGGCAAAGGCATATTCTAAATGTTGCACCGAACTTTCTACTTTTTGAGCAGTCGAGGCACCCATCATGTTTTTGAGGAGTGGAACTTTGGTAATGCGATCGCCGTAACGAACCTCGGCCCAAGGGAATACCATCTCTTCGGTTTGTTTCCCTTTATGATTTACGGTAATATTGATGGGCGTTAATCCGCGGTCATATAACTTTTGAAGGGTAGCTTCTGACGTGTTTTCATCCTCCAAAGGGTTGATGAATTGAAAAATAACATTGCTGTTTTTGGCTTTGAATTCTTCCAGTAATTGTTGGGTTTCACTTTGCAGTTTTTTGAATTCACCGGGAAAACTTCCTTCCAAATAAACATCGATATAAAGCGGTTCTTTTGCTTTATCTACAATGGTCATCGAAGTATCTGAAAGCGTATACCGATGGTCAGCGGTAAGGTCAAACCGTTTGAAGACCAAATTACCCAAAACATTGATTACGATTAACAATCCGAGCGTGATGGCGATTTGTTTTGCCTGTTTTTGCTTCATTATGATTTAAGACCTTTTAATTGGTAAACGGTTAACGATAAGAAAAAGAAAGCAACGGAGGTAAAATAGAGAATATCACGGGTATCCAAAACCCCTTTGCCCATACTTTTAAAATGGTAATCCATACCTATTCTAGAAACGTAGTCTCCCGCCGATCCAAAGAATACGGCAAGGCCTTCGAATCCATAATAAAAAATGAAGCATAGAAAAACAGAGAGAATAAAGGCTACAATTTGATTTTCGGATAAGGTAGAGGTGAAAATCCCAATTGACGCATAGCCCGAAATTAAAAACAACAATCCAAAATAGGCTCCTACAGTACTCCCAAAATCAAAGGGATTATCTTTCATCCCCAAATCGTTTAACACAAAGACATAAAGTAGCGTAGGCACAATGGCTAGGGCAATGAGAACAACCGCGCCCAAAAATTTGCCCCCTACAATTTGCCAAAGACTTAAGGGCTTGGTGAGGAGTAATTCAATCGTACCTTGTTTTTTTTCATCCGAGAAACTTCGCATGGTCACCGCAGGGATTAAAAACAACAAAATCCATGGGGCCAAAGTGAAAAAGGGGGTCATATCGGCAAAACCACTGTTGAGAATGTTGAATTCCCCTTCAAAAATCCAAAGAAATAAACCGTTTAAAAGCAAAAAAATAGCGATAACCAAGTACCCTACTGGTGCGCCGAAAAAAGATTTTATTTCTCTAAATAGTATTGATTTCATAATATATTTTCACCTTACTAGGTAAACGCAGTCTTTTAAATTTATTGCAAACTTACTAATTTATTCACACTCCATGCTTCGGGTTTGTCGTTGAAAAGTTTTTTGGTAAACGTCCAAATCTCATCAAATAAGGCCGATTGTCGGTACTGATTTAATGCGGTTTCATCGTCCCAATAACTGTATGTAAAGAAAATCCCTGGATTTTGAGCATCTTGGTACAATTCCAACAACCGATTGCCGGGGCTGTTTCGAATATGGGATTTCATTTGCTCAAATTGGGCCAAAAAAGTAGGAATATGCTCCTCATGAAAGGAGAGTTTTACAATGCGAACCAACATAGATGTTAAGATTTAAATTCAATCCAAATGGCATCTCGATAACGGAGTCCCAACAAACTAGCGGCATTTCCTGTATGTAAGGTACTTTTATAGATGCCAATTTCTAAATACCCTGCCTCATTAAAAATCGCCATCGTTTTACCAGCATGATCGATTTTGTTGTCTAAGGCTTCAATAGCATGATAATGAGGGAATATTGTTTTTAGTTTTTCACGTTTTACAGTGATCTCATACGAACGCCCCCGAGCGGATTCCATAAACAACGATTGCTCAATGTTGGTCACCGCATTGCCAAAATGATCAATGTACATTACGTAACCTTTCAGTTGGCGCTGCTCCTGGTCGATAACGGGTTGCAATTCGGTTACCTCGTTGAGTGTTGAAATGGTTTTTCCAATTACACTGAGTGCCCCTCCTTTGGCCAAATGTATGGCAACAGTGGCAAAAACTTCCATATCTGTGGCTTGCTCGTGCAAACGGTCGTGAATCGTGATTTCGACCAGTGTTTCGGGGACTTTTTTACGGAAAATCATGCCCAAAATGCCATTGTCAGCCGCAATAAAATAGTGCCCTTCCCACAAGGCTGCGATATGCCCTTTGGAAGGTGTTTTTCCTGCATCAACACCTATAATATGAACGGTTCCTTTTGGAAAATGGCGGTAACCCGCACCTACGAGATAACTGGCCTGTGCCAAGTCGAAAGCATCAACTTCATGCGATAAATCCACAAGTTTCACCTCTGGATATTGTGTATACAATTGCCCTTTCAATGCGCCCACAAAATAATCTTTGTGTCCAAAATCGGTAGTAAGGGTAATTATTGACATAAAATTGTTTATAACTAAATTGGGAACAAACCGCAGTCTTTCTTAAATTTGAGATGCATGCAAAGCTAAGTAATTCTCAGGAATTTTTAACCCTAAAACCACGGCATTTGAACGAACGTATCATCGAACTGCACGACATCGCTCCGAAAGAATTTTGGGGCGCTCAAGATGCTCATTTAGAGACCATCAAAAAATATTATCCCAAGCTGAAAATCGTAGCGAGGGGAACCACTTTAAAAGCTTTTGGTGAAAAAGAGGAACTGGACGAATTTGAAACCCGTTTCAACCGATTGATGTTGCATTTTACACGCTACAATAATATTGATACCAATGTTATCGATCGAGTCATTCAAAGTAATACGTTTGAGGAACAACGTATGCCCGACCACGACAAAATTTTGGTTCATGGGTTGGGAGGCAAATTAATCAAAGCCATAACACCCAACCAACAAAAATTGGTGGAATCCGTACTGAAAAATGACATGGTTTTTGCTGTGGGGCCCGCTGGTACGGGTAAAACCTACACTGGAGTGGCTTTGGCGGTAAAAGCGTTGAAAGAAAAACAGGTAAAGCGTATCATTCTCACCCGTCCTGCCGTTGAAGCAGGGGAGAACCTCGGATTTTTGCCCGGGGATATGAAGGAAAAACTAGATCCATACATGCAACCGTTGTATGATGCTTTACGGGATATGATTCCGCCGCAAACCCTAGAGGATTATCTTCTGAAAGGCATCATCCAAATTGCGCCTTTGGCCTTTATGCGGGGGAGAACGCTGGACAATGCTTTTGTGATTTTAGATGAAGCGCAAAACACGACGCATTCTCAGATGAAGATGTTTTTAACCCGTATGGGGAAAAATGCCAAGTTCATCATTACTGGCGACCCAGGACAGGTGGATTTACCGCGACGCACCATTTCAGGATTGAAAGAGGCGCTCTTGATTTTGAAAGATGTTGAAGGCGTCGGGATATTGTACTTGGATGATAAAGATATTGTTCGTCATCGTTTGGTGAAAAAAATTATCGATGCCTACAAACGAATCGAAAACCAAGATTAATGAAAGACTATTTTAAATATGAAAAAGGCTACCTCTTAATTAATGAGGAAGCCTTTTTTTTAACATCATCGGGCAATTGGTCGGAAGCTCTGAGTTTGTCTGAAAAGTCATTTAGTTCCCGTAAAGTAAATAATCGTCGAGCAGATAGAATGTATTATTTTGTGGGCCTGCTAATGGTCGCTTGCTTTTATGCATTTTATTCAAAAAAAATACTTGCTGGATTTGGCGGAATGGCATTATTATTTTTTGTTTGGAATTATTTGAAAAATGAAACAACAGCTCGGTATAAAATTCCGCTGCAAAAAATAATCCAGTTGAATGTATCAGAACCAGGGAAAATACAATTTCGATTTTACAACGAGATGGGGCAAGAGGACACCGAGTATATTCAAGGATTTGAACACAAAGGTGTCGCTTTTCTCATAGAGAATTTTAATAAATTCATGGAGTCATAATTGATTTTTTCTTTTTTAAAAGTACTTTTGCACCGCACAACAACATAACTACAAATAATGCAAACGCTCACAACTACAAATTTCCAATTTCCGGGACAAAAATCAGTATACCGCGGAAAAGTTCGCGAGGTATATAACATTGATGATACGATATTGGTGATGATTGCCACCGATCGACTTTCTGCATTTGATGTCGTTTTACCCAAAGGAATACCTTATAAAGGTCAGATCTTAAATCAAATTGCAACCCGATTCATGGAGTTGACCTCCGATATTGTACCCAATTGGTTGTTGGCGACACCCGATCCCAATGTTGCGGTAGGACATCTATGTACGCCTTTTAAGGTAGAGATGGTAATTCGCGGTTATCTTTCAGGGCATGCCGCTCGCGAATATGCAGCAGGGAAAAGAACTTTATGTGGTGTCACTTTGCCTGAGGGAATGAAAGAAAATGATCGTTTTCCAGAACCCATCATTACGCCAACCACCAAAGCTGATTTTGGCGTGCATGACGAAGACATCTCACGAGAAGCAATTTTAGCGAATGGTATTGTTTCAGAGGAAGATTATTTGATACTCGAAAAATACACGCGAGCACTATTTCAACGCGGAACCGAAATTGCAGCTGCCCGTGGTTTAATATTGGTGGATACCAAATATGAATTTGGAAAAACGAAATCAGGTGAAATTGTGCTCATCGATGAGATCCACACCCCAGATTCGTCCCGATATTTTTATGCCGAAGGGTATGAAGAGCGACAAGAGAAAGGCGAAGCTCAAAAACAATTATCCAAAGAATTTGTACGTCAATGGTTAATTGCCCATAATTTTCAAGGAAAAGAGGGACAAAGCATCCCAGAAATGTCTGAAGAATATGTTAATTCTGTTTCTGAGCGTTATATCGAATTGTATGAAACGATTATGGGCGAAAAGTTTGTCAAAGCCGATTTGGAAAGCCTTGAGAAGCGAATTTCAGATCATGTGAATGCCTATTTGCAACAACGCTAGTGTTAATGGAATATTAAAATTACAAGGTCGCTTCAAAAAAGCGGCCTTTTTTTGTAACAACAGTTTCGAAGTGTCGTCTAGTAGTATATAACCGAGTAGTTAATTTCGTCAACATTGACAAGGCTACTAGGTTATACAAGGTATTTTTAATCATCATCAATCACAACAAATAAGTAGTATCATGAAAACAACAAAAATGTATTTAGGATTAGCCGTTTTACTCGTTAGTAATTTTGCCTTAGCGCACGGCGATTTAGAACAATTTCAAATGGAAGTTGAAGATTCAAATGTAACGGCTTATCTGGCCAAAGAAAAAATAAGTAAGCCGGAAACAGTCTCTGAAATGGATGCGCAAACGCTTCAATATGTGTTGGCTCCTGTAGCAGGAAATTATCAAAAATCGGCTGAAGAGGAAATCGAAGACGGTTATAAAATTACCGAAACCGCGCCACAAACCTATCAATGGTTAACGATTGAGCCTACTTTGGAGGACATGGTTCGATTCAATGAATCAGTAATCGAAAGCAATCAATGGCAGCAACAAGAGGGCTATTCTTTACCGAACGTACAACCTAGGGTTCCCGTTTCTCAACCCGCTGGGGTAGTAGGGAAAGAGATTTTATAATTCCCAGTAATTACAAAAAAGAAGGGCTATCGTTTAGACAGCCCTTTTTTTTATTTAAAATAGGAAAAATTATGTTGATCTTCGATGCGCAAAAGCGTTTCATAAATAAGCTGAATGACATGTTCAACATCGTCGCGATGCACCATTTCAACGGTAGTGTGCATGTAGCGCAACGGAAGTGAAATTAAGGCTGAAGCCACACCTCCATTACTGTAGGCAAAAGCATCAGTGTCGGTCCCAGTCACTCGTGAAGTGGCGTGACGCTGGAAAGGAATCTTACACGTAGTAGCCGTATCGGTAATCAAATCTCTTAACTTATTTTGAACAGCTGGTGCGTAAGCTATTACAGGTCCTTTGCCAATTTGTAAATCCCCTTCAATTTTCTTCTCAATCATCGGTGTAGAGGTGTCATGGCAAACATCAGTTACAATGGCAACATTGGGTTTTAACGTTTGGGTAATCATCTCGGCGCCTCGCAAACCGATTTCCTCCTGTACCGAATTCACAATGTAAAGACCGAAAGGTAGTTTTTTCTTATTTTCTTTTAGCAATCGCGCCACTTCAGCTATCATAAAACCACCCATCCGATTATCCAAGGCACGGCATACAAACTTATCGCCATTTAAAACCATAAATTCATCAGGGTAGGTGATGACACAGCCTACATGGATGCCCAAATTTTCTACTTCTTCTTTGGTGGCACAACCTACGTCAATGAAAATGTTGTGCAATGAAGCCGACTCTTCTTTCCCACGATTTCGAGTGTGAATGGCAGGCCAACCAAAAACGCCTTTAACAATTCCTTTTTTGGTGTGAATATTAACGCGTTTGGAGGGGGCAATTTGATGATCCGAACCTCCATTGCGGATTACATAGATCAATCCATTATCTGTAATATAATTAACGTACCAAGAAATTTCATCGGAATGCCCTTCAATAACCACCCGATAGCTTGCCTCCGGATTAATTACCCCAACAGCTGTTCCATAGGTGTCGGTGATAAAAGTATCCACATAAGGTTTCAAGTATTCCATCCATAAACGTTGCCCTTCCGATTCATATCCCGTCGGTGAGGCATTGTTTAAATAGTTTTCCAAAAAATGAAGTGAAGCTTTGTTCAGTAAGGATTTTTTGCCCATAGAAATGTTTTTTGGCTAAAATAAAGATTTGGCACTACAGTTGTATATGGTTTTGCATAATTTTGTATACGAATTTATGAGAGTTATAGCTGCAATCTTTTTGTTCTTATTTTCTTGTCATCTCCAAGCACAAGATGATAAACCTGTTGTGCCATCAACATCGACTCAAACGGTAGAAATCGATACGGTAACCATTGATACTATTTTATTGGATGAAGTATTAATTTCAAAAAATGCGATGAATGAAGAAGATAAAAAAGCATTCTTATTACTTCAAAATCGGGTGTATAAGGTATATCCTTATGCAAAATTAACGGCAGAAAAGTTAATGGCAATCCGAAAGACTGCGGGAAGTTTGAAAACGGCACGCGAAAAAAGACGCTACATGAAAATTGTTGAAGCCTATTTGGAAGAAGAATTTAAACCGCGTTTAAAAAAATTATCCCGTAAGCAGGGGCAGATATTGATTAAATTGATTTATCGGCAAACGGGTATTTCGACTTTTGAGTTGATTAAAGAGTATAAAAGTGGTTGGAAAGCCTTTTGGTCAAATACAACCGCTCATTTATTTGATTTAAATCTTAAAGCCACCTATCGTCCTTTAGAAGACAACGAGGATTATTGGATAGAAACTATTTTATACCGCGCATTTGTTGAAGGAAGGTTAGTGGAACAAAAAGCAGCAAACCCTATTGATTTTGACGAATTAAATGCCCACTGGGAAAAATTAGCGCAAAATTTAAAAGCTAAAAAGTAACATCCTAGTTTGTAAAATACACAATTTTAACACACAACAGCTTTAATTGTTTCTTTTTTACACAATTGTTAATAACTCCTCTCTATTTTTTTTGGATATAGGGTGCATAGGTTTCTATATTTGCACTCCCAAAACGGAAGTGATGGGGTTTCGGAATGGTAAAAGATTTCGAAAAAAAAGTTGCAAAAGTATTTGTCAGATTAAAAAAGAGTTTTACTTTTGCACCCGCTAACCGAGAGAGGTTGGTTGAATTAGAGAAGATAAGTTCATAGACATATTGGATTGACAGCAAAAATTAAGAGAGAGTAAGGCTAATCGATATGGATTAGAATTAAGCTAGAACCCGAGTCAAAAAAA
>NZ_FQVQ01000011.1 GCF_900129405.1 Flavobacterium fontis
ACGTATCGGTTGGATTCACGGTAATGGTTCCCGTTAAGGAAGGGAAACCACATGCACCACCTGTTGTTGTCACAGTATACGTGTACGGTGAACCCGCTGCTGAAACAGGGGACCCGTTTATCGTTACCGTATTTCCAGTAACCGTAGCGGTCACTCCATTGGGCAATCCCGTTACTGTAGCTCCTGTAGCTGTTCCACCGAAAGTATAGGTGATAGCGTTGATTGCTCCGTTTTCACATACCGTTTGTGCCGCAGTAGCAGGCGCTGATGTCAGTGCTAAGGTTGCCAACGGTTGAACTGTAATCGTTCCCGTTAAGGTAGGAGCGCCACAAGTGCCCCCAGTAGTTGCTACATTGAATGTATACGGTGAACCCGCCAAAACACTAGGAGTTCCACTTATAATTACTGAATTTCCTGAAATCGAGGAAGAAACTCCTGTTGGAAGTCCAGTAACCGTGGCTCCAGTTGCCGAACCTCCAAAAGTGTACACAATATTGGTAATAGGTTCATTGATACAAACTGTTTGATTGGCCAAAAATGGCGTTGAACTTAACACGAGAGTGGCACCAATATTAACAGTAATCGATCCTGCTAGAGAAGGTGCACCACAATTTCCACCTGTCGTTGTTATGGTATAATTAAAGGGCGAACCTGCATTATTGGTAGGAGTTCCAGAGATAGTGGCAACATTACCCACTACTTGAACCGTTACACCTGGAGGTAAACCTACAACGTTTACACCGGTTGCTGTTCCACCAAAAGTGTATACAATATCTGTTATTGGAGTATTCACACACAAGGTTTGATTGGTAGTCGTTGCAGCAGATGTTAAAACAAGCGTTGCTTGAGGTTGTACCGTTAAGGTAGCTGTTAAGGATGGAGTACCACAATTTCCTCCTGTAGTTTGTATTGTAATGGTAAATGGAGAACCTGTGATTGTCGATGGTGATCCACTGATGGTTAAGGTATTTCCTGAAACAGTTTGATTTAAACCTACAGGTAAACCACTAGCCACAATTCCAGTAGCAGACCCTCCGAAAGTATAAACAATCGGGGTAATAGGTGAATTAACACAAACAGTTTGATTATCTGTTCCAGCGGCTGACGTTAATGAAAGGGTTGTAACTGGATTTACCGTAATCGTACCGGTTAATGAGGGTGTTCCACAATTTCCACCTGTTGTAGATACCGTGTAAGTAAATGGCGAACCAACAGCTGAAGTAGGAGTACCATTGATGGCCACTGTATTACCCGTGACAGTGGCAGAAACACCCGCAGGAAGACCTGCAACTGAAGCCCCCGTTACCGTTCCTCCAAAAGTATAAGTGATTGTATTTATGGGTGAATTAGCACATACTGTTTGGTTAGCCGTAGCTCCAGCAGATGTTAAATTCAATGTCCCAATGGGTTCTATGGTAATTGTTCCCGTTACTGTGGGCGAACCACAACTTCCTCCAGTAGTTGAAACGGTAAACGTGAAAGGAGAACCTGTAGTAGTTGTGGGGGTACCTGAAATTGTCAATGTATTACCCGACACTCCAAAACTAACCCCAGCAGGCAATCCAGAAACTGTAGCTCCAGTAGCCGTTCCACCAAAATTATAAGTGATGGGAACAATAGCCTGATTAAGACAAATGGTTTGATTGGCTGTAGCAGGAGCTGAAGTTAAATTTAAAAAAGCACCCGGATTTACGGTAATCGTTCCTGTAGCAGTTGGATTACCACAACCTACCCCTGTTAACGTTACCGTATAATTGAACGGTGAACCTATAGTAGTTGTGGGTGTACCTGAAATAGTAAGTGTTGTTCCACTCACAGAAAAACTAACTCCTGGGGGTAAGCCTGTAACGTTTGCACCCGTTGCCCCACTGAATGTATAGGTGATGGGTGTGATGGGTGTATTTTCACATACGGTCTGATTTGAAGTAGCTGGTGTAGAAGTCAGTAGTATACTCGCACTTGAAACTACATTTACTTCAATTAACGCAAAAGGCCTACACGTAGGATCACTCGGTGCAGGATTGGCAATTGCATAAACATAGTAGGTTCCCAATACATTGGGCAAAGAACCTGCGGTTCCTAATATACCGGGGTTATACGTAGCCACATTAGAGGCATTGGGTGTAGCATTGCCTAACAATGTTCCGCCCGTATACATATTATTTCCTACCTGAGGTGTTGTAAAATAAACAAAAGAAATCGCGTTGGTTCCTGTAAAAGTCGTAGAAACCGACAATGGATTAACATCAGCACCTAAACACAACGCTTGAGTAGCAGATGGACTAGCGATGGTAGGACACAAAGAACAATCTATCAATGAAATATTAAACGGACGAATACGAATACAACCCGTAAAAATATTGTACAAACTCATGTAAATGGTTTGACTTGTCCCTGAACTCAACACATAAGCTGAAGGATTACCAATTGAATTCGCTGCTAAATTTTCGGCATCCGATTGATTGGTATAATAATACACTTCATAATCACCCGAACCTACTAAAGGACCCAGTACTGTTGGTTCATTGGTAGTTAAATTGAAAACATTGTTGGGCAAACAGTTCTCAATCGCTTGAGCGGGTTGTGTATCATCGGGACTAACCTCAATAGTGATGGGCTTGGTTACGGTGCGAACCGTACCACAAACATTATAACGTACTTGAGCAGTATACGTTTTTGTGGAGGTTGGACAAACCGCAATACTTGGCGTATTTCCAATAACTGTCGCACCATCCAACCATTGAATAGTGGTTAATGAATTCCCTGATGGAGTAAACCGCCAAGATTCATTATTCGCTACCCATGTCCCTGTATTTCGCCCGGGAGGAGTAATTGCTTGTGTACCTGTAGCATTGTGAAGACCTAATACCGCATTACCACTATTCCAGTTTGCACACACTGTACGACGGGTAACGTGAACATCTATAACATTGGTTCCTTCATACAAAACCAACTGACTCTCCTGAAGACCTTGAGCTGTACCACACGAGAATAATGGCATGTTACGCACATTGACAATCAATTTTCGACAAGGAGCAATTCCATCAACAATATAACTGATCTGGACAGCTGGATTCGAAGGTACTGCTGGATTCGTATCCTGCATTGGGAAATAAATCGAATTCCTCCATAAAGGATTCATAGCAGCACTTGGAATAGCTTGGGTAAATGCCCAACCACTCCCCGCACCTGTTGCACATAAACGGGTAGGATCAACTAAAAACGTCAAAAACGTATTGGTTCCTACTTGGAATTGATTGTAACACTGACCATAAAAACTAAAGTTAAAAGGAATATTTACAGGATCTGAAAAACGATCATCTGAAGTACACAAAGCCGTTGCTAATACCCCTAGTGGATTCTCTGGTGCAAACGGAATCGAACTTACTGTGTAGGATGTCGTATCTTTTATATCTAAAAAACTTGCATTCAGTACCGTACAACTGGTATCATTACATAGCAATTGATCGGTCGCTGTGACATCAAAATCATTTGTACAACAATCTGTTATAATAGAAAACACTCCAGGAAACGGGGCTGTTGCAGAACATCCGCTTATGGTATTGGTAATAGTTACCGAATAACTTCCAGGAACTGTTGTATTAAAAGAGGCTACATTTCCGGGTGCAGGTGCTCCCGTTGGAACAGACCAGGTATAGGTATAGGTTCCAGGATAGGAAGGTGTGGCTGTAATTACTGCGGGTGAAGTATCGCCTAAACATTTCACCACATTATTGACCATAACTCCAGGCTGTGGATTCACGGTAATTGTATAAGAAGCCGTCACATCAGCACATCCACTTAAGGATCCCGTGACTGTAATCGTAGCCGTTTGAGGAACTGTCGTACTATTACTTGCTGTGAATGAAGCAATGTTCCCTGTACCTGATCCACCAATAGTTAAATTGGGATTTGAATTGGTCCAAGAAAATGTTGCTCCTGGCTGTGAACTAGTAAATACTTGCGCAGGAACTGTAGCCCCAGTGCAATAGGTTTGATTCGAAGGAACAGAAATCGATAGCGTTGAAACCGTCACTGTCACGGATTGTGTAGCATTACAAGTGACATTGGTTGTGAATGCAATGTCATCCAAAGCAAAGTCATTTCCTGAAGATGCAGTATTGGTATCAATAATGGCAATATCAGCTACTGTACTTGCTCCTGAATTCCAGGTATAAGTTACTTGTGTCCAATTCCCACAAGCAATAGTCGAAGGCGCTTGTGCTACCCCAAGAGAAACGCCATTAATACGTACTTGAAGTGTAGCATAATTTAATAATGCCAAAGATTGAACCCAATAGGAAAAAGTATACACAGAACCAGCCGTTACAGGAACTTGTTGACGCCAAACGATGTCCGTACCACCATTGGAAGTTGAACCATCAACCACCATCATATTCCCTGAACCCGTAGTATGGTCAGGACAATTAGTAAATGCATTAAACCACGTGTTTGGATTGGCAACAATACCATAAATCTTCTGAGTTGAATTGGTATTAACAGGTAGAAAAGCATAGTCCGTATTAAATCCAATATTACCTTGGGTAAAATCACCATTGAATATTAAATTTCGGGTGACGTTCGCAGGGGAAGTTACGGTATAGGTTGTGGTCGCTGTGGGACTCACAACAGGTGTTGCACTCGTAGGGTTGGTTAACGAGGGATCCGCTGGGGAAGCCGTCCATGTGTAGGTAGTTCCACCGTTCACCGATAGAGTAGTATTCCCTCCTGAACAGATGCTCGTATTCGGAGAAACAATCAACGGATTCGCCGCAGGAACAATAGTGACATTATTTTGAGAAGCTGTATTTCCCGCCGTATCGGTTACACTGACGGTGTAAGTACCAACCGGTAAGTTTGGAAAAATACCTGTTGCGTTATTTTGGGTAACTGGTCCCGTAACAGCGAAGTTCGTATAAGGAGCCGTTCCTCCAATTCCATATAAAGCAATAGAGCCCGTAGCGGGAGCTGCACACAACGGACTTACCGTTGAAAATCGAACTCCTAACGGTTGTGGCGGGGGTAAAACGGCTAAATCGTCGATTGCAAAATCATTACCTACAAAACTCGTATTGAAATTACGCAATTCAATATTTACACAAGAATTTGTTGGGGTAAAGGTATAAACGCGCTGCACCCACCCTGCTGTGGTTAAGGGTGCCAACGTTGAAGCGGGTGAAGAGGTCACAGTAGCATTGTTAAACACCACTCGAATATCTGCTTGTGTTGCTGGCCCTGTGACATTGGGAGATATCGAACGCACCCAATACTGAAACGTATAAGTTGCACCAACCACTAAACCACAAACGCCACCACCATTATTTCCAGCTTTCCAAAAACTCGGGTTTCCACCATCGGAACTTCCATCAAACCACAACATATTTCCGGTTCCTGTAGTGTGATCCCCTGTCGAAATAAAGTTGGTCGTATTGTAAGGCTGCGGGTTTGTAGCAACCGCATAATTCCCTGCACTAGTGGTCCCCGTTGGAGCTGGAACAAACGTATATCCTGTTGCATTTATGTTAAAACCTATCCCTACTCCTCCCATTTCAAAATCGCCATTAACCAATAAATTTTGAGCGTTTAACTGGTTAAAAAACAGAGTAATAAAGAATAATTTGAGTGTAAAAAGTTTCATTCGAGCGTAATTTTTAAGGCCTAAAAATAGTTAAAATAAAAGTAACAATTTCTTAAAATTCGCATTTTTTATTTTTGAATGAGAATCTGAGCTTTTTAAGCCATTTATAGCTATCTTTGCGGTTCAATTTTTAGTAAAAAAACGCTTACTTACGCATGATTTCTGAAGATCAATTACACGACGATATTGGCAATAATCACATCGCTACCAATGCGTCTACTCCCCTTCGAACAGATGCTTTTGAACTGACCGAAGATCAAAAAATAGAACTGATAAAAAAAGATGTACAAAACATCCTACATACTTTGGGAATGGATCTCTCCGACGATAGTCTCAAAGGAACACCCAACCGTGTAGCTAAAATGTTTGTGAAGGAAATCTTTGGCGGACTCAATCCCCAAAAAAAACCAAGCTCGTCTACGTTCGAAAATAAATACAAGTACAACGAAATGCTTGTAGAAAAAAACATCACGGTGTATTCTACTTGCGAGCACCACTTACTACCCATTGTGGGACGTGCCCATGTTGCCTACATTTCCAATGGTAAAGTAGTCGGCCTTTCCAAAATGAATCGTATTGTTGACTATTATGCAAAGCGTCCGCAAGTGCAAGAACGACTCACCATACAAATCGTTCATGAATTGCAACAGGTTTTAAACACGGAAGACGTCGCGTGTATCATCGATGCCAAGCATTTATGCGTCAATTCTCGTGGCATTCGCGACATTGAAAGCAGTACAGTTACCGCTGAATTTGGAGGCAAATTCAAAGAAGAAGCCGTTCGCCGTGAATTTTTAGAATATATTAAATTGGATACCCAATTCTAATCCTCATGAATCCTTTATATCAAAACCAAACACTTAAAATTTACAATTCACTCACCGGAAACAAAGAGGTATTCACTCCTTTGGTAGAGGGCAATGTGGGCATGTATGTCTGTGGCCCAACCGTGTATAGCAATGTACACATGGGAAATCTACGGACGTTTATGAGTTTTGATATGATTTACCGTTACCTCACCCACTTGGGCTATAAAGTTCGCTATGTACGTAACATCACCGATGCAGGACACCTCACCGATGATGGGAACGTCGATAACGATCGCTTTGTGAAACAGTCGCGTTTGGAAAAACTCGAACCCATGGAAGTGGTTCAAAAATATACGGTTGATTTTCATCGGGTGCTCGAACTTTTTAATTTGTTACCCCCAAGTATCGAACCCACAGCTACGGGACATATCGTGGAGCAAATAGAACTCACCCAAAAACTAATTGAAACAGGATTTGCTTACGAAAGTAAGGGTTCGGTATATTTTGACGTGCTCGCCTATAACCAAAAAGGGCTCAACTATGGGGCTTTAAGCAACCGTAATATTGAAGAACTTTTGGCCAATACACGGGACTTAGACGGTCAAGATGAAAAGAAAAACCCGCAAGATTTTGCACTCTGGAAAAAAGCCTCCCCTGCACATATTATGCGGTGGAATTCTCCTTGGGGTGAAGGATTTCCGGGTTGGCACCTAGAGTGTACCGCCATGAGCACGAAATACCTTGGCGAACAATTTGATATTCACGGAGGAGGTTTAGATCTTAAATTCCCCCACCACGAATGCGAAGTAGCGCAAGGAAAAGCATGCAATGGGAAAGACCCTGTACGGTACTGGATGCACGCCAATATGCTTACCATGAATGGTTTGCGTATGAGTAAATCTACAGGGAACTATATTCTCCCCATGGATTTATTTGAAGGAACCAATGCTTTTTTTGAAAAAGCTTTTGATCCAGCAGTCGTACGATTTTGCTTTCTGCAAGCACACTACCGAAGCGTACTCGATATTTCCAATGAAGCGATGATGGCTAGTGAAAAAGGATACCAACGCCTTATGGAAGCCATTGATTTGATCGAAAAACTTAAACCAAGTAACACATCCACTTTAGATGTTTCAGCATGGGTAGCGTCTTGTTATGAAGCCATGAACGATGATTTCAACACCACCATTCTCATGGCCCATTTGTTTGAAGGCGTTCGATGGATTAATTTAGTTAATGATCAAAAGGAAACCTTGACTGCTGCAGACATAGAACGTTTGCAACAAACAATGAAGGCCTTTGTTTTTGATGTTTTGGGACTTCGCAATAGTAAAAAAGAAGCCTCTCACAGCGATAAATTATCGGGGGTTATCGAAATGTTAATCGCCATGCGAAACCAAGCTCGAGCCGATAAAAATTGGGGACTTTCCGACGAAATTCGCGATCGTTTGGCCGCTTTGGGAATCACCCTAAAAGACGGAAAAGACGGGACCACATTTACCTTATAAACGCATGCTCAAAAAAATTATCGTAGCACCCCTACTGATAATCATTCGTTTTTATCAAGTAGCCATTTCACCTTTCATGCCCGCTACTTGTCGGTTTCATCCTACTTGTTCCAACTATTGTATCGAAGCGTTACGCATTCACGGTCCTATCAAAGGTTTTTGGTTGGGTCTCAAACGAATCCTATCCTGTCACCCTTGGGGAAAATCGGGCTACGACCCTGTTCCACCAAAAAATCAATCGGATTTATAACATATTTTTAAGGCACACCCCAAATTAATTCCTTATTTTTGGAGGTAATCTAATACCTAAAAACAATGATTTGGAACCCTATGGAAGGTATCCATCTTGGACCCTTGACCATCCGTATTTATAGCCTCATGTTTGTTATCGCCTTTGCGTTGGGGTGGTATATCATGAAACGTATTTATGAAAATGAAAAAGAATCCATGGAAAAATTGGACACTTTGTTCATTTGGACGGTTTTAGCCACTTTATTGGGCGCTCGTTTGGGACAAGTCTTCTTCTACGATTGGGAATATTTTAAAAACCATAAATTAGAAATCCTCCTCCCCTTTCGTTTTGAACCTGAATTTCAATTTACTGGTTTTGCAGGATTAGCGAGTCATGGTGCCGCGATTGCGATCATTATCACGATGTATTTTTACAGTAAAAAAATCATCAATCGACCGTTGCTTTGGGTACTCGATCGTGTAGTTATTCCCGTAGCTAGTGGCGCTGTTTTTGTACGAATCGGAAATTTTTTCAACTCTGAAATTACCGGACTAGCCACAGATGCTTCCAACCCTTTTGCCGTAAAATTTGTGCGAGAATATTACAGTCCCGAAACGATCATGGCCAAAACAGGTATCCCGAATCCCGATGCTGCTTATGATGCCCTAGTCAACAATCCTAAATTTGCTTCCCTCCTCGCTCAGGTACCTTATAGCCATCCCGCGCAATTGTATGAATCGTTTTGTTACATTTTTGTCTTTGCGTTGTTATTCTTTTTGTACTGGCGAACCAAAGCAGCTGAGAAACACGGACTTATCTTTGGGGTGTTCTTAATAGCGCTTTGGTCTATTCGTTTTGTCGTGGAATTTGTCAAGTCGAAACAAGGGGGCTTAGAAGATGTTTTCGGACAGTTTACAACGGGACAATGGTTGAGTATTCCTTTTATACTCGTAGGACTCTATTTCTTATTTATGGCAGAAAAACCGTTACCGGAAGATATAGAATTGTAATCAATTAATTTAGCATAGTCTATAACGCCTTTCGGGGCGTTTTTTTTATGTCCTAAAGAAAGTAAAACCCCTATTTCGAACTTCCCTCATGAAGCGAAAAATCTGTTAACTTAGGTCGATTTCACAACAAAACAAGGGCTGTTTTTACCCCCACATAAAAGAGAACTATATTGCACATAAACTATTCTTGAATTGCGGGAATACAACCCCCAAAGCTTACAAATTTGGGTAAAAAAAAACGCCACTCCCAAAGGAATGGCGCTTTTCTATATAATTTAAATCGCTTATTGTTGATCGGTGAAGTGTCGTTTTTCAATATCATCAATAGCACTCTTATTCATCGTATCAACCAATACTGGTGTTGCAATAAACAAGGAGGAGTACGTACCCACAATAATACCAATCAACATGGCAAATACGAAACCACGAATTGATTCACCGCCAAAGATAAACATGATTAACAATACCATAATCATCGTCAAAGATGTATTCAATGTACGAGATAAGGTTGTATTAATAGAAGCGTTTACAACATCTTTAAAGTGTCCTTTTCGATCACCAGCCAAGAACTCACGTACACGGTCAAATACAATTACCGTATCGTTCATCGAGTATCCAATTACAGTCAAAATCGCAGCAATAAAATGCTGGTCCATTTCCATATGGAACGGTGCATACTTGTAGAATAATGAATACACACCCAATACAAAGATTACATCGTGGAATACCGCAGCAATGGCTCCCAATGAATATTGCCATTTACGGAACGAAATAATCAAATACAATCCAACAATCGCCATAGCACCAATAACCGCCCAGAAAGAGTTGGTTTTGATATCGGCCGAAATCGCAGCCCCCACTTTGGAAGACTGTAAAACACCGATTTTTTTGCCATCGTAATTGTTGATGAATTGCTTATAGGATGTCCCTGGGAAATAACTTTTTAAAGCATTGTAAAGCTTTTCATTAACTTCTTTATCGGTATTGACGGACTCGTCTTTGATTTTGTATTTGGTTGTTAACTTCAACTGGTCGTCATCACCAAAAACTTTGGCTTCTACCGTTGTCCCAAATTCTTTGGTTAAGGCCTCAGCGATTACGGAAGGCTCTACTGCTTTGGTGAACTTCACTTGGAATGTACGTCCACCCACAAAATCAACTCCTTCATCCAATCCATTTAAGTAAAAGGAAACGCAACTTACGATGACCACCAAGGTAGAGAAGATATACGAATACTTTTTAATACCGATATAATCAAAATTGAACCCTGTAAACCAGTTTTTGGTAATTGGGGTAGTAAAGGCCAACGGTTTGTTGCCCGCTACGTCTTTATCAATGAAAATACGTGCAATAAAGATCGAAGTAAACAAAGTTGTAAAAATACCGATCAATAAAGTGGTCGCAAACCCTTGAATAGGACCCGTACCGAAAATGAAAAGAATGGCTCCAGTCAAAACGTGCGTTACGTTGGCATCAATGATTGAACGCATCGCTCCTTTCCATCCGTAGGAGGAACGTACAGCATCGCTCAACGATTTCCCATCACGCAATTCTTCCTTGGCGCGTTCATAAATAATAATGTTGGCATCTACCGCAGTTCCTAAAGTTAATACGATACCGGCAATACCTGGTAAAGTTAATACCGCACCTAAACTAGCTAAAATACCAAACAAGAACAATAAGTTTACAATCAACGCCATGTTGGCATATAAACCAGCTTTGCCGTAGTAGAACATCATCCAGAAACATACTAGGATCAATCCTACGATAGAAGAAATCGTTCCAGCATCGATCGCTTTCTGACCTAATGAAGGTCCAACTACTTCCGATTGAACAATTTCTGCCGCCGCTGGTAATTTACCTGCACGCAATACATTGGCTAAGTCTTTGGTTTCAGCCACATCAAAGTTTCCTGAAATTTCAGAACGTCCACCAGCAATCGGACCCGAAGAAACACCCGGTGCAGAATATACTACATTATCCAAAACAATCGCAATGAATCCTTTGTCGGTGTAAGCTTTTCCAGTCATTTCTTCCCAAACTTTGGCCCCTTGACCGTTCATTTGCATCGAAACCGCTGGTTTACCCATTTGGTCAAACGTATCGCGTGCATCCACAATAACACCACCACTTAAAGGAGCCTTGTTGTCTTTGTTGCCTTTTAAAGCATACAATTCAAACGTTTGACTCTCCTTCTTTGTTTTTGGATCTTTTGTCGTAGTCCCTTTGCTCCATACAAACTTCGCAAAACGCTTGTCGGCTGGAAGTAAGTTGCGAATTTCAGGACGACGTAAATAGTTATTTACCTTGGCCGTATCTTGTACCGCAACAATCGCCAATACAGGTCCGCCACCAATAGATACAAATTTATCCAATAACGGATTGTTGCCTTTGGCTCCTGCCACAGTATCCTTCGATTTGCTGTTACCCAACATCTTCGCGATAGAGTCATTGGCAGAAGGTGCAGCGGTAACCGTTGTTGCTTTTTCAGTCGCTTTCAACGCTTCATTAGCGGTTTGTAAAAAGCCTCCTAACTCATCTACACGGTAGGTTTCCCAGAACTCCAACTGCGCAGTTGACTGTAATAATTTCTTAATACGGTCTTCATCTTTAGCGCCTGGCAATTCGACCAAAATACGTCCGGTTTGTCCTAACTTAGCAATATTTGGTTGGGTTACCCCAAATTTATCAATACGCTTGCGCAATACGCCAAAGGCTGAATCTACGGACTCATCCACTTTACGACGAATGACTTTCTTCACTTGATCATTGGTCATGTTGAAGTTGATTTCATCCGACAAGTTGCGGTTGGCAAAAATATCAGGAGAAGCTAACTTTACAGAAGTCCCCGCGGCTGCCTCATCAAAAGCACGGAAGAAAGCATCCAAATATGACTCGTTTCCTTGTTGAATTTTGGCCGCATTATCCAACGCTTTATTGAAAACTGCGTTTTTAGACTCATTAGCCAAACCACGTAAGACGTCTTTAACAGAAATCTGAAGGATTACGTTAATCCCTCCCTCCAAGTCCAATCCTTTGTTGATTTGTTTGTTGCTTACATCCTCATAGGTGTAGTCGGCAAAACCAAGACTGAAAACCTCTACTTTTTTCAATGAATCCAAATAACTCACCTCCAAGGCATTCAACTCCGGAAGGGGTTGCCCAGGGGTAGGGTTTTTCTTGATTTGTGCCAATTTTTGCTCGGCATATGCCTTGGCGTCTTTCTTAATTCCATTCGCTACAAAAGTGAATGAAAGCTGGTAAATACTTACCAAAGCAAATAAAATTGCAAAAAACTTAACGAGTCCTTTATTCTGCATTACTCCTAAAAATTAATTAATTTTTGTTAACTCTTCACCAAAAACATCCATCGCAGGCTAAGCGGTTGATTCTCAGAAAAAACCAACAGTCTATCCCACAGACAGATTTTTTGAAACGTGCAAATATAAAATTAACCGAATGATTAACAAATTATTTAGACACTTATTATTAAAAAAAAGACCGCAAAATTGCGGTCTCATTTCTATTTCGAAAAGATTAAATTATCCTAAAATCGATTTCAAATCGCCATTCATCGCGCGAACGGCATCGGCACTTTTTGCAAACAAGGCTTTTTCCGCATCGTTCAAGGCAATATCTACAATTTGCTCTACCCCGTTTTTACCAATAATACAAGGTACACCCATACAAATATCGTCTTGACCGTATTCGCCTTCTAACAGTACCGAACATGGAATCATTTTTTTCTGGTCGTTCAAAATGGCATCCACCAAATACGCCACTGAGGCGCCCGGTGCATACCAAGCGGAAGTTCCTAATAATCCCGTTAAGGTAGCCCCGCCAACCATCGTATCGGCCGCTACTTTTGCCAAAGCCTCTTCCGATAAGAATTGTGAAACAGGTACGCCATTGTAGGAAGCCAAACGCGTCAACGGAATCATGGTGGTATCACCGTGTCCGCCAATCACCATCCCTTGAATATCGTTGGCTGGCTTGTCCATCGCTTGCGACAAGAAATATTTGAAACGCGAGCTATCCAACGCACCTCCCATACCGATGATACGGTTTTTCGGTAAGCCCGTTGCTTTCAACGTCAAATAGGTCATCGTGTCCATCGGGTTGGAAACCACCACTACAATCGCATTAGGAGAATGCGCCAACAATTGTTCGGCCACTCCTTTAACGATCCCTGCGTTGATTCCAATCAACTCTTCACGGGTCATCCCCGGTTTTCTTGGAATTCCCGAAGTAATCACCACCACATCACTACCCGCCGTTTTGCTGTAATCGTTGGTGCTTCCAACCACTTTCGTATTAAATCCTAAAGTCGTTTGCGTTTGCATGATATCCATCGCTTTCCCTTCTGCAAAGCCTTCTTTGATATCTACGACCACAATTTCACTGGCAATTCTTCGGTGAGCAATCGCATCTACGCATGTTGCGCCTACGTTTCCTGCTCCTACTATCGTAACTTTCATTGTAAAATGTAATTAATAAGTTTGTATTATTTTTTATTTTTTGAAGCTATTCCCGCTGTCCGTTTCAATCTTTTTTGTTGTACCGTAACCGGATAAAACAAAAAAGGATTTCCACTACCATCGGGGCTAGGACATCCTTTTTCAAATTTCGTTAGGCATCAATTTTCGCGTATACAGCATTTTTCTCGATGAAGTCGCGACGCGGTGGCACCTCATCCCCCATCAACATCGAGAAGATGCGATCGGCTTCGGTGAGGTTGTCAATCGTCACCTGACGCAATGTACGCATACTCGGATCCATTGTAGTTTCCCACAACTGCTCCGCGTTCATTTCTCCCAAACCTTTATACCGTTGTACACTGGTGCCTCCTCCCATTTGTTGCGAAATCAAATCGCGTTGGTCGTCGTTCCATGCATACTCTTTTTTCGTTCCTTTTTTCACCATATACAATGGGGGTGACGCAATATACACGTGTCCCGCCTCAATCAACTCACGCATGAATCGGAAGAAGAACGTCAAAATCAAGGTCGAAATGTGGCTACCGTCCACGTCGGCATCGGTCATGATGATGACTTTGTGGTAACGCAATTTTTCCAAGTTCAACGCCTTACTGTCTTCTTCGGTCCCAATGGTAATACCCAGTGCGGTAAAGATGTTGCGAATCTCTTCGTTTTCAAAAACTTTGTGGTGCATCGCTTTTTCCACATTCAAAATCTTACCGCGTAACGGTAAAATCGCTTGGAAATTTCGATCGCGCCCTTGTTTGGCTGTTCCTCCCGCCGAGTCCCCCTCGACCAAGTAAATCTCACATTTTGCTGGATCTTGTTCGGAACAGTCGGATAATTTCCCTGGCAATCCGCCACCGCCTAAAACGGTTTTGCGTTGCACCATCTCGCGCGCTTTCTTTGCCGCGTGACGTGCTTGTGCTGCCAAAATTACTTTCTGAACAATCGTGCGAGCGTCATTCGGATTTTCTTCCAAATAATTCTCCAACATTTCCGAAACCGCTTGCGATACCGGTGAAACGACCTCACGGTTCCCCAATTTGGTTTTGGTTTGCCCTTCAAATTGCGGTTCGGCTACTTTCACCGAAATAATGGCGGTCAATCCCTCACGGAAATCGTCCCCTGAAATCTCAAATTTCAGTTTGTCCAACATCCCCGAAGCATCGGCATATTTTTTCAACGTACGCGTTAATCCCATACGGAATCCTTGTAGGTGCGTTCCTCCCTCGTGCGTGTTGATATTGTTGACGTAGGAGAAAATATTTTCTGAATAACTATCGTTGTAAATCAAGGCTACTTCCACTGGAATTTCGCCTTTATCATTTTCCATATTGATCACGCTGGCAATGATCGGCATTCGGTTTCCATCCAAGAATTTAACGAATTCTTTCAACCCTTCTTTCGAATGGAACGTTTCGGAAACAGGATTACCTTTATCATCGGTATGACGCAAATCGGTCAAAGTGATGGAAATCCCTTTGTTCAAAAACGACAATTCACGCATACGCGCCGCTAAGGTATCGTACGAATATTCTAAAGTTTGGGTGAAAATCGTACCATCGGGTTTAAACGAAACCGTCGTACCGCGCTTGTCTGTAGTACCAATTTGTTTTACTGGATACAAAGCTTTTCCGCGTTCGTACTCTTGTTCCCATACTTTACCATCGCGGTACACTGTAGCACGCAGATGATCCGAGAGCGCATTCACACACGAAACCCCTACCCCGTGCAAACCACCGGAAACTTTATAGGAATCTTTATCAAACTTCCCTCCAGCTCCAATTTTGGTCATAACCACCTCAAGGGCAGATACACCTTCTTTTTTATGTAAATCCACCGGAATTCCCCGGCCATTATCTTCAACGGTAATCGAATTATCGGCATTAATGGTCACACGAATGGTGTCGCAATGGCCTGCCAAAGCTTCGTCAATGGAATTGTCCACTACTTCATACACCAAATGGTGCAATCCGCGCACGCCTGTATCCCCAATATACATGGAAGGACGCATCCGTACGTGCTCCATTCCCTCTAACGCCTGAATACTGTCGGCGGAATACGCGTTCTTTTTAACTTCTTCGCTCATAAAAAATCTCAGAATTTTGTCTAACACGCAAATATAAAAAATCAAAGACGATTTTAAAGCGCTATAAGGCGATTTATAGGCTAAGTTATCAACATTTATGTTTAATAATCGTTTCGGCTTTTAAATCAAAAATAAAGCCTAAAAAAGACCTATTTTAAATCCTATTTCTATACCCTTGATTTTTAGCGTGCTAGAAAATAAAAATGATAGCCCCCCACAGGAACTCTAATTTTCCTCCCTAAAAACGAAAACGCCTGCAGTGGCAACTACAGGCATTTTCAAACAAACAAACTAAACTTCTAATTGAAAAAAATTATTTACACGGGCAAAGAGGTTTTGGCGATTTCAGGATCTGCTTGCACGTGGGCTGTATTGGCGCGACCGCTAGGATCTTGGTTTTCTTGCCATTTTGGAATCCACTTACGCACGGTTTGTGCTGCACTCATTTGCGGGAAATGTTTGTGGAATATCGTACGGTAGAAATAGGCTTCTTTGGTGGCTGGCGTATTGTACGGGAACAACTCCGCCGCTTGCTCCATCTGCGCATCAGTCACTTGGGCCGCACAGTAGTCAATCAAGGTGTCAATCCAATTGTACCCAACCCCATCTGAAAATTGCTCTTTTTGACGCCACAATACTTCTTGGGGTAAATAAGGTTGCTCGGGTGTATCGAAGGCTTTGCGCAAAATGTATTTCTCTACCCCATCATAGGTTTTAGGCAATTTTTCCTCCCCTTTAATCAACATCGCATAGTCTAAAAAGGCTTTGTCCAAAAACGGAACGCGGGCTTCCAAACCGTGGGCCATAGTCGACTTGTCAGCACGTAACAAATCGGCCGTAAACAACTTCTGTACGCGTTCGATGGTCTCTTTGGTAAAATCAACCGTACTCGGAGCATTTCTAAAATACAAATACCCGCCAAACACCTCATCGGCCCCTTCACCCGATAGCACCACTTTGATCCCGTTTTCGGTAATGGCTTTGGCTAAGAAATACATCGGTGTACTCGCCCGAATGGACGTTACATCGTAGGTTTCTAAATGCCATACTAATTTTTCTAAGATTGCTATCCCTTGTTCAATGGTAAAATGAATCTCATGGTGTTTGGTACCTAAGAATTCAGCTACTTTACGTGCCGCTACCGCATCGGGAGCATTGGGGTCCAACCCGATCGAAAACGAATGCAAGGTTTTGCCTTGTTCTTTCAACAAACGGGAGGCAATAGAGGACGTTAAGGAGGAATCCAAGCCTCCGGATAACAATACGCCAATTGGCACATCACTCATCAAGCGTTTGCGGGTGGCCTCGGTCAATTTTTCGCGAAGCAAAGCTAAATCGGCTTCTTCGACACAAGCGGTATACTCTTCATAAGTTGGATTATAATATTTCACAAAACCCGTTTCAGGGGTGTAATAATGCCCTGGGGGAAAGGTAGAAAAGGTAGTGCACTGATCGGCCAAAGCCTTCATCTCGGAGGCAAAGTACATGCGACCGCGTTCGTCCACTCCATAGTACAACGGTTTTACCCCCAACGGATCGCGTCCAGCAATATAGTTGTCGCCATCGATAACAACAAAGGCAAAATCGCCATCTAGTTGATCGACAAAATCATACCCAAATTCTTCGTACAAATGCACAATAACCTCTGAATCGGATTGGGTACGAAAGGTATGCCCTTTCAACACACCTTCCCGTAACGCATGATGGTTGTATATCTCGCCGTTATGCACCATCCAAGCCGATTTTGTCCCTTGAATGGGCTGCTTACCTGAATGTAAATCTATAATAGACAAGCGTTCATGACTCAAAAAATGGCCTTGTTCCGTGATATGTATATCGCTCTCATCGGGTCCACGATGAGCCATGCGTTTTGACAAAGTTTTAATCAATTGTTCGTCTTTTCCTTTTCCTATAATGGCTAAAAATCCACACATATGCGTTCCTTTTTTTTATTTTTATTATGGAAGCAAAATTGAGGTATAATGTGTTATTTTAAAATCAATAAGCGTGTTTTGGTTTAAAATAAAAACTAAAACACGCTTAATTAAAGTAAAAGTTAAGAAAAGTGATTACTTAACACCGTTCTTGTTTACAAAATGAAAGTCTCATTCCCTACGCACATATCCTTTGGCCGTAAAAGGCAAGGACGCTAAGACCGCATTTAATCGGGCGCCCGCTACTTCCTGTTGTGCTAACTCAGGCAAATTATACACATAGTTCAAATACAAATAATAGAACAATTGCCGGTTGTACACATCCAAATCGGAGGCGGTGATGGCTTCTAAGATGGTTTTCTCAATGTTTTCTCGATCCTGCGATTCGGCCAAAGCACGTCCCATGCGACCAATTGAACCGAAATAATGATGTTGTGACGCTTGGTCAATACGCAACGTTATACCCAAAACCAGGTCGATGAGATTGATGTCTAAAACTTCCAATTCCCGGATGTAGGTTTTACGTCCCGCATAGGCATAACTCCCATCGCTTACACGGTCAAATCGATCGTTCATGATGTCTAAATGACTGCGCAAAAAGATTTCCCAATGGGTTGTTTCTGCGGCGAGTACTGCAATTTCTTGGGCATGGATACGGGGCCTTTGGTCCATACTACAACCGCCAACGACCCGGCGGCGGCGTTTCATTTCGAGCGCTTCCCGAGGTCCTATTGTCCAGGCTATTACACGCTCCAAATTGTCATTGGACTGGGAGTGTGTTTTTGCCTCTTCATACGCACTGTGCAACAAACTGCTAAATTTTTTATCGGTCGCATAAAGGGTTTGAACCCGTTCGGCTAATTGAGATTCCCAAATACTATCTTGGGCTTGGTTGTACCGAAAATTTGCTTCATTTTTATCTATTAACTGTTGTCGCTCTTCTTTAGACATTCGTTGTAAACGTAGATACAATCTAGAAGGTTTGTGGGATTCATAGGGGTATACGGCTACTGCGGTATCAACAGCTGTGGTATCTACAAGGGTAAAGTCAACAGCTGTAGTATCTACCGCAACATAATCGACTTTCTCCATGGAATCATAAGCGATAGCCGCCGTTGTATCGGGAGTTTCGTCATCATTCAATTGATCCAAGGTATAGGCCAACTCATAATCGTAAGGCCTCGGTTTAACTCGGTTATACTTTTTTTCCAAATAACTCCAAAACTTATCAAAAGCTTTGGTGTGTTTGCGGTTAAAAAGTTCATACGAATCGCGCTCTGCTAGCATCACCGTTTGTGTGGTATCGATCATGCACAAAGCATATTGTATGGCCCTCGAATAGTTGGCCGGTAACGAAACTGCTGTTGGCGTGGATGTAAAATAGATCGCGGCGAGGTGTTCACTTTTATCATAATCTGAAACCTCATAGGAATACACCCATTTTTGCGCCAAAGGTTCTTTAAACTGGGACTGAAAATCGGCCAATTCAAATTCTAAATCGTGTTGATCATTGCTGTTCAAATCCAACATTTGCCAACCAATCATGCTTTTTTTTTCGTAATTGGTATAGCGATACTCATGAAGAGGCAACTGGGCAAAAGTTTCAGTTGCGTACTTTTGCCTTAACGTTTCAGGAGCCATTCCAGCCTTCATATCAGCCAAAGCTTCTTTGCATCGCGAGCCGTCTAAAGTCACGTAGTACCCATGGGCTTGGGGCATACTTTGAAAGCGCTTACTGAAATCACAGACTTTGAACTTTAAATTCAAAGAATCAACAATATGCTTTAATTTACCTACGGCGGCTGGGGAATAAATGAGACCGTTTTCGTGTACTTTAAATTCTCCGTAAGACTGAGAACAAACCATTGGGGCGATGCACAAGGCAAGGAGGGTGATACAGTATTTCATGGCGTTACATTTATTGTATAACTACCAAATTGCTGTAATCGTATAATTTTTACCGTTTATTTGTGTAGAAAAACCAACTGTTTGTCCGAATAATGCACTTCCTAAAGGAGCTTGGGGCGAAACGGCCATGATGGTGTGGTCGCCCAATGTGATTTTGGGTAATGCTGCAGCGATAAATAATCTTAGACCGCTTACCTCTACCAGACTTCCCAAGGCGACACGCGTGTGACGAACCGAGGGATCCATGCGATCAATAATGGCTTTTTGTTGACGTACTTCTTGCAACTTCATCGCCAATTTTTCTTGTTCCAAATGCATCATGGATAAGGCAGTTTCATGTTTGTCGCCTGCTGACCCTTTGGCATCGTTTTGCGCTCCATCGGTGAGCTGGGCAATCATATCTTGAAAGACATCCATTCGGTCTTGCAGTAATTGCTGGTAATATGCTTTTATTTCGGACTTCATACATAAAAAAACCTGCAAGAGGATCTTACAGGTTGGGAAAGTTACGATAGAAAAAATTAGAAATCAAACTTAAAATGGGCGCCCAACAAAAGTTGTATGCCTTGCACAGGATAATTGAACCAACGTTGGTAATTTTGATTGGTCAAATTATGTCCGCGTAAGAAAAACGTAATCCGGTCACTATGTTTGTAGCCTACATGCGCGTTGAGATCGATAAAACTTTTTAAAGTAATATCGCGTGTAATAAAGGTAGGTTGCACCACGGCCGCATCATCGGTATAACGGAATTGATCTTTGCGTTCCCCCACAAAAAATACGGAGGCTCCTGCATACCATTTGGGAGTAAACACCACATCAATAGCAGAGCGCATTTCAAGAGCCGGCAAGTTCCATGCTTCTGCTTGTGCATCGGTACTAAAACTGCTTACAGTGGCTTGACCGCTCCATTGTACATTTTTGGAAATATCGGCTTTTAGTTCCCCAAACAGCTGTAACGTATTCAATTTATCATACACTACATTAAAAGAATTTGCCCAAACATACCCGTTGGGATTGGTTGAAAAGCTGTCGTAAACATTGGAGGTAAACAGCGCACGATTGTCTTCTGTAAGGTAAGAAGCCCGCACATTATACCCGATGGTATTGGCTAGTTTTCCTTTTAATCCGACAAAAACATCGTATTTCTGATCGGTGGGAGCAATGGCTAAGGTGGGGGAAACAAAGAAGTTTTCCTGCACAAAATCACGATACGCGTTTTGTTTCAAATTTCCTTCCGCTCCCGCATAGGCAACCATAATATCGCCAACTACTTTATAGCTTACATTGATTTTGGGATAGACAAAAAAGCGACTCTCCCCTCCTTCTGTGGCGGCACTGTAAAAGAATGCTGCCCCTAATTGAGCCGAAAAATCACCGTCGGTTAATTGAAATGAGGGTTGCACGCCGATATTGGCAAACCCGTAATTGATTTCGGTTGCTCCTACATAGCTTCGCGCAAAACTGCCATTGAGGTAATCAAAAACTACATCCAAGCCAATATTTTCACCCGCTACGGGAAAGGCAAAAGAAGGTTTTAGCACGACCCGATTCTCAGCCGAATCAAAACGATCGGAAAAACGAGTAAAGCGCAACATGGCCTCTTTGAAGGCCCCTTGATTGAATCCTACGCGTCCCCCTGCATATAAGGTTTGGTACACTTGTTTGGGTTCGATACCACTGTAAAACAAATCCGCTTGTTCTGAAGTGAGTCCCTCGGTAAAATAACTGTTAATGCCATACCAACGATAGGCCTGCCGCTGGAATCCGCCCTCGGCTGCCCATGACATGGTACTGGATTTCCCCCCGTAGGTAAGGTCCAAACCTGTATTGGAAAATTTATCCTCCAACTCCACATTTTTAATACCACCTTGGGAGGATAAATGACGTAACATCAAACCGAAGTAATTGCCGTCTTCGAAATTGTGGTTTAAAAACAATTCCCCATTGACATTGCCATAATTTCCTGCCGCCAAGGTCGCATAATTGGAAAACAAGCGCGCTTTTGGATCTTGTTCAACAGCGGCAGCCTTCCCTTTGGCTGGGGTAAACGTTGACGCCACGGGAAAAGAAAAAATAGTGTATTGAATGGTTTCCCGTTTGGTAGTTTCTTCATCATCCAAACTGGGCGTTTCTTTCACTTTGAAAGCATCCGAAATTGTGGGCGTATAGGGCTTTACCACATTGACCACTTCGGTGCCGATATTTTCATTTTGTTTTTGGGCATATCCCCCAAAAGCACTCAAGAAAACACTACTTAATAGAATATATTGCAAACGTTTGTTCATCATGGCATCTGTTATTTTTCAAGGGACGAATTGGTTTTTGCTTCTTCAGCTTTGATACGGGTAAGTTCGGCTTGGGCTTCTTGCACCACATCGGCGTACTCGGTAAAGTTTTGGCTCACCCCTTCCAATATAGCGGTGGCTTGGAAACTGTCTTTCAAACCGTAATAATTTTTAGCCATGACAATCAATCCTTTGGCACCAAAATATTTGTAGCCCGAATAATCCTTGGCCAATTTTTGAACCACCTTATTCGATTCGGCAAATTTTCCATCCTTATGTTTAAAATAGGCATCATAATACAAAGCCTCTGCAGCCAATTCACCTTTGGCAATTTTCAACAAATTGGCATAGGCCAAACGCGCTTTGGGTTCGTCGTCCGACTTAATCGCCGAGCGAGCAACGATAATTTGCGCATCGCTCTTTATTTTATTATCTGTTTTTGGATTGGCTAAAACTTTATCAGCATATACAACCGCTTGGGCATAATTCTCGGTTTCGTAATACGCCCGCATCAAGTTGGCTTGCGCAAAGGTTTTGTTTTGTGGAAAATCAGCTTCGGCTTCCAAACGTTCCAAGACAGGCTTCGCGGCCGCATAATTATTCTTTTTCAAATGAATCTCACACAAACGCGCCAAAGATTGTTCGGTAAATTCGTTTTTTGGACGTGCAATCACTTGCTCATAGCGGGGCACAGCATTTTCACTTAACCCATCGGCATAATAGGTTTGCGCTAAATAAAAGTTGGCTTTCAACGCATGAGCACCCTGCGGAAATTTGGCCAAATACCCGTTTAAAGAAGAAATAGCCAACTTGGTATTGTTTTGCAAATATTGCTTTTCGGCAGCTGTATACGTGTCGTCATCCAACTCTTTGTCGGTCACTTCGACAAAATTGAGGGTGCGTACCCAAGAGGCATACTCGTCAACTTTTCCGTTATCGACATAAATTAACCGCGCTGTGGCTACTGCTTCCAAGGCTTCTGGGGTTCCAGGATAATCGGCAGCGACTTTCTTGAATTTGCCTAAAGCTGCCTCGTCTTGATTGCCGTTATAGTACACCAATCCTTGACGCAACACCGCTTTGGCGGCATAGGTTCCACTTGGAAATTCTTTCAACAACGCATCATAAGTTTTGATGGCTAGATCGGCTTTCCCTTCAGTGACATAGGTATTTGCCAATTCAAACAAGGCGTCATCGCGGTAGGGTGAAGACTTAAAACTTTGTAAAAACCGATTGAAGTCCTCAATCTTGCGGTCATTTTTGGACACAAATCCATAACTTATGGCTTTTTGGTAGGCGGCGTAATCGGCATCCACCCCTTTCATATCGATGGCTTTGTTGTAAGCATCCATCGCGGGCCAATATTTGGACGTCACAAAACGGCTGTCCCCTAAGCGCAAATAGGCATCATTCAAACGGGTTCGATCGTCTTTAACGGCATCTATTTGCTTTTGGAAATAATTACCCGCTTGATCGTATTCCTTTTGCTTAAAATAGCAATAGGCAATCGCATAGTTGATGTTTTTGTACTCGGGTGTATTTTTGGCTTCGGCCATGCCCTCAAACTGTTTGAAACTCAATAGTGCCTCTTGGAAATTATTGAACAAATAGTCGATTTCCCCTTTCCAGAAGGTGGCACGCGCCGTAAACTTGGCATCTCGTGGATCGCGAAGAGAGGCTTTAAATAAAACCTGGGCTTCTTTGTAATCACCATCGGTATACAACTCCAAGCCGCGGTAAAACGCTACTTTTTGGTAGGCAGCACGCAATTCTGGCGCTTTATTTTGTTCCAACAAATACAAGGCTTCTTTGTAATTTTTGGAAGTGATGTACGAATTAATCAACAAGCCCTCAACCTCAGCTTTGTTGGGAGAATTTGGATATTTTTTCAAAAACCCCGAAAGTATATCCGGTACACTCTGAAACGAGTTTCCGATATCGTAACTTAATTTGGCGTAATTCAAACTGGCATCTTCTTGAATTTTGAGATCAAAATCCATTTCAGAAGCACTTTTAAAAGCTGTTAAGGCTTGGGGTTTACGTTCGGTACGCATATAGCTCTCACCCAGATGATAATAGGCGTTTTGCGCTACCGCATCTATACCGTCGATGATTTTATTGAACTGTAAAATGGCATTTTCATAATCTTTTTGTTGGTAATAGGTATACCCCAATTGGTAATAATCCGTATTGCTCCATTTGCCCTTTTTGCCTTTGTATTCCTTTAAATAAGGTAAGGCTTCGGCGTAATTTTTAAGGTTAAAATAACTTTCCCCTATAATTTTATTCAACTCCGACTTTTCGGCTGGCGACGATTTGGCCATGGCCGTTTTTCCTTCGGCGATTGCCTTTTCAAAAGCGCCTTGACGGAAACTCATGTCCGCTTGGAAGTATGAAAGCTTCTCTTTGTATTTTTCATCCCCAGCAACTTGCTCAAAATACTTGGAGGCATCTTTAAAATTATCGCCTTCGTAAGCAATCACGCCGAGATAATAACGCGCTTGAGGACCATAGGTTTTGGTATTGGCGACCCGGTTGAAATAAGAGGAGGCTTCTTTAATTTTCTTATCCGCAAAATAGGCATACCCTTTTTGAAAATTGAATTTATCCTGCTGCTCTGGAGTAAGCGTACTTTCGTCAACTTTATCAAAATACGTAAGTGCCCGTCCGAAATCATTTTGTGCAAAATAATAGTGCGCCATGTCGATATACGTTTGGTTCAACTTGGTGCTCGACGGATAATTCGTAGCAAACGCCTCCACCAATTGCGGCGCATCGGGTTGGTTGAGTTGCAAGGCACACGAAGCGATATAGTAGGCGCAATCGGCTTGTATGTCGGGATTCTTTTGACTCCGACGAACCGTTTCAAACAACCACTGGGCCGCTTGGTATTGTTGATCGTTGTACAAAGCAACAGCGCGGTCCATTTCGGAGCGGTTGTGGGTGTATACTGCCGATTGTTGGGCGGTCACTATCGGGGTGACTGCCAAGCCATTAAACAGTAAAAATAATTCTAATTTGCGCATGAGAATCCAATTTAGCGATAATTCAAAAATAAAGTACTCCCTTGGATAACGGGAGGTGCCGATGTTTTATTATAAACATTTTTCTTAACAAAAAGGCAGTGTTGCGTTTCCTTTCTACATCAAATTCAACTCAAAAAAAGCTTGATGCAACCCACTTCCCCATGCGCTCATGGGTAATGGTTTCCGAGTTATTGCTTAAAATTTATTTTGAAAACCTCCGTTATCTTACTACTTTTACCCCACTTAACAATCCTATCTATGTCAAACGCTGTCGTTTCGCTACAACAAGCCACCATTTATCAAGAGAATCGGGTCATCCTATCGCAAGTCAATTTGGAAGTCAATCCGGGTGATTTTTTGTATATCATTGGAAAAAGTGGTACGGGAAAAAGTAGTTTGATGAAAACCTTGTATGGAGATTTGCCGTTAACCCAAGGACAAGGCCATGTGGTGGACTATGATTTGGCTGCTTTGAAGGAAAAAGACATTCCTTTTCTTCGCCGAAAATTGGGCGTAGTATTCCAAGATTTTAAACTCCTCCCCGACCGTAGCATTCAAGAAAACATGTTGTTTGTGCTCAAAGCAACGGGATGGACCGATAAAAATGCGATGCAGGATAAAATCGACGAAGTGCTAACCCATGTGGGCATGAAAGGATTTGCAGCCAAAATGCCGCACCAACTCTCGGGAGGTGAGCAACAACGAGTGGCCATTGCTCGGGCTTTGTTGAATGATCCAGAAGTCATATTAGCCGACGAACCTACCGGAAATCTCGATCCACAAACGAGTGCTGAAGTCCTGGAATTGTTGAAAAAAATTAACGCCAACGGCAAAACCATCATCATGGCGACCCACGATTATGCGTTGTTGTTAAAATATCCTTCCAAAACCTTAAAATGTGAAGACGGAGCCCTGTTTGAAGTGGTTCAAAAAACGGTGTAACTAGTGGCACAAAAGGTCCTAGTCATATCTGGCGTAAGCATGAAAGAAGGCGGAATCCGAACGGTTCTTACCGAAGCTTTAACCGCGCTTAACACGTATGCTTTCGACCATAACCTAAAAGTATATGCTTTGGTTCCTGATGCACAGGATTACGTCTTTTCGCATATCGAGTGCATCGGTTTTCCCAAGGCCAAAAAAAGTTGGTGGAATCGGATTTGGATTGAATATGTAGTATTTAAAAGACTCTCCCAAAAAATAAAACCCGATTTCTGGTTATCTTTACACGACACTACCCCAAATGTAGCATGTCCCAATCGGTTTATGTATGCCCATCATCCTACAGTGGTGTACCAACCAAAATTCAGTGATTGGTATTTTAATTATAAAATCGGGGTTTTTGCCTTACTCTATCATTGGGTTTACCGTTGGAATATTCATAAAAATAAGGCGGTGTTTGTGCAACAGCAATCATTGTATAACTATTTTAAAAAACGAGGCGTTCGCAAAATTATTCGTTGCCCTTGGCAGGAAACCCGTATACCTTCGTTTTCATCGCTCCGGCAAAAACCTGATCGAAAACTGTTATTCTACCCCTTAATTCCTCGGAGTTTTAAAAATGTTGAAATTCTTGGAGAAGCCTTACAATTGCTTTCGCCTGAAGAAAATGCACAATTGGAGATTTGGCTAACATTTTCCAAAAATGAGAATCGATATGCCCGTTACCTTGCACAAAAATACCCCTTGAACAATCTTTGTTTCATTGGAAAACTATCGCGAGAAGAAGTTTTTGCGCACTATGAAATCATGGATGCGTTGATTTTTCCCTCCCGACTTGAAACTTGGGGATTACCCATTAGCGAAGCAAAAGCGATGCAAAAACCGCTATGGGTAGCCGATGTACCGTATGCGCATGAAACGGTAGGCACGTATGAAAATGTCGTATTTTTCAATCCCAATAATCCCCAACAACTAGCCGATACCCTGCGTCAATGGCTACAGGGCAAAGCCGTTTATACCGGTAACCAAGCCGTGCAAGGCGAAGGTCTAGTATTAGAAAATTGGACCGCGATGTTTGACTTTATATGTTCTGCCCATGCCAAAGTTTAGCGTCATCATCCCGCTCTATAACAAGGCGAACTTTATTGCAAGTACCCTTGAAAGCATCATAGTTCAAACGGAACAAGATTTTGAACTTATCATCGTCAATGATGCCTCGACCGATGCAAGTCGTTCTGTTGTAGAAGCCATGAATTTGACCAACGTATGTTGGATTGACCATGAAACCAACCAAGGTTTATCGGCCACACGAAATACTGGAATAAGGGCCGCTCAAGGAACCTATATTACCTTTTTGGATGCTGATGATGTTTGGGAACCCTACTTTTTGGAACGAATTGGACAACTCCAAGCGGATTTTCCAGAAGCGCGAATATGGGCCACTAACTATTGGGAATGGTATGATAATCAACTCCTTTTGCCCCATAATTCAGGACGTCAATGGGAACCGAATTTTAAAGGTATTATCTCATTTTTTAAGGAAAATATTGGGCAAGGAATCTATAACCATGGTAGTGTCTGTTTTCATCGATCTGTTTTTGAAACCGCCGGGTATTACGATACCGGATTAGACTTTTCGGAAGATATCGATTTCAATATTCGCGCCAACTACCATTTTACTTTGGCCTATTCCAATGAACCCTGTATGCGATACCGTATGGCTGTTTCAGGACAAATGACACTGGGGGCGCTAAATCAGCAACGTGTGCCTCATTTTACATCCTATTTGGAATGGGAAAAATCAGATCCTTCTTTAAAAAAATACCTCGATTTTGAACGCTATGTCTTGGTCAAAAAACTGAAAATTTCTGGACGCACTAGCGAAGCTAAACTACTTTTACAACAATTGAATACGGCTCATTTAAATTGGAAACAGCGGCTCCTTCTCCATGCACCAGCTTGGATTTTACAGGGTATTTTAGCACTTAAACGCATTGGAATTCGCTGGGGAATTAAAGTAAGTTCGTATTAAAGCTCCTTGAGGTAATTGAGGTATTCACGATATACCCGAATGTAATCTGCTTCGTCATAGGGTGCAGAAGCGAGTACCATACAAACAGCTCCCGAAGTGAAGTTTTCCAATTCGCGCCAAATATTGTTTTCGATTAACAAACCTTTGTCGGGTCGATTTAAGGTGATGCGTTCAACGTGCTTGCCGTCTTTTAAAACCACATCAAAACTCCCTGAGACAGGTACTAACAATTGTTGTAAGTTCTTGTGTGCATGACCACCTCGCTTGGATCCTGCAGGAACATCATATAAATAATATACCCGTTGAATGGGAAAGGGAATCGTATCCAATTCCACTACAGCCAAGTTCCCTTTGGGATTTTTAATACGAGGGATGTCAATGAGGGTGTACTTCATAGAAATGTTTTGAACCATTGCACCCACTGTTCCCCAATCATAGAAAGATCGAGATGACTCACACTTTGGGACGCATTGGTTTTACAACGTAAATATACGGTTTTATCTTCAATCAAACGATGCATTCCTGAAAGGAAAGCCTCTTCATCCTGATCGGGAATCAGTAATCCGTTATTTTCATGGGAGATTATTTCTGAAGGACCCGAAAAACAATCATAAGAAAGAACGGGTGTTCCTGCAGCTAAAGACTCAATCAAAACGGATGGAAATCCTTCAAAACGACTCGTAAGTGTGGTGTAAAGTGCGTTTTTATAATAGGGAAAAGGATTGGCAACATTGCCCATAAAATGAATCTTTTCTGCGCAAGAAAGGGCCTTAGCTTGAGCCATGATTTCAGTCAAAAGCGGGCCATCGCCTAGCAAAACCAAATGAATGTCCCAACTGGGCAACTTTGAAGCGGCATATAGTGCAATGAGCCGATCAAACTGTTTAACTCCGTCGCGAAAACTCCCCACAGCAAGAATGTATTGGGTAGGTGTTACAACCGATTCCAATTGCCACTCGGCGATTTGTTTAAGGTCAATCGGGTTGTAAAACAATTGACAAGCAGGATAATGATCTTCTGCAATGATTCGTTGTTGTATTGCGCCTGAAACGGCCACGATGGCTTTGGCCTTGTGGTAAATAGCATCACTTATCCAGCGGGGCTTCGGAAAATATAAATGTTTCGCCGAACTGTGCACCATAAGTAAATAAGGCGATCGGTACACCCATCGATGAATGATTAATTCTTGAAAAGGTTTGATTTTTACGCGGTTATCAATAATAAGGTCGAAGGATTCATTCTTAAAAAATGTATTGAACTGTCGAAACCGTTTCAACCGCTGTACCAAACGTCTCCAACCCCGTGCCTTATCATCGCCCCCAACGGCAACAAGTTGACCACAAAAAGGATACGTAACTTGGGGAACCACAACCACATGGTGAACCGAAATTCCTTGCGCTTCAAAGTAACACGAAACTTGCGCAGCCCAACGCTCTGCACCCCCACCAGCGAGCTGATCCGATACAATACATAAGCGTAAGTTTTTGGGTGTCGCGTTCAATTTTTTGTATTTTAGCAACAAATATAACGAAAGTGAGGATATTACTGTTGGGGGAATTCAGCCGGCTGCACAATACGTTGAAAGAAGGGTTGGTAACCCTGGGTCACGAGGTCGTTTTGGTCAACAATGGTGATGGTTTCAAAAACTACCCTGCCGATTATTCGATTCGAGCTCACTTTTTTACCTCCCCCTTAGGAACCTTAATCCGCAAAGCATGGCATCGTCTCTTTCGGTATGATTTGGCCTTACTCGAACATGGTGTACGATGCTGGGGACTCATTCACAAACTAAAGGGGTTTGATATTGTGCAATGCATCAACGAAAAACCCATCCAAACGCTCCCTCGTTTAGAGTATTATTTATTGCAAAAAATTATTCGTCAAAACAAACACTGCTTTCTACTCAGTTGTGGTGTCGATGCGATTAACCTACCGCATTTGTTGGCTCAAAAAGAACGCTACTCCATTTTGACGCCTTATTTTGAAAATCCAACAGCCACGGCACAGGAATATGCTTTCATGTGGGAATACCAAACGCCTTCCCACCAAAAAATTCATCGATTGCTGATGACCCATTGCCAAGGCATAATAGCCTCCGATCTCGATTATGTGGCGCCCCTTCGCAACCATCCCAAATACCTTGGATTAATTCCGAATCCCATCAATACCCAGAAAAATAGCTACACCCCGCCTGCACTCGGCGAAAAAGTAGTTGTTTTTTTAGGGATTAATTCGGGAACTTATCACGTAAAAGGGATTCGTTTTTTTGAAAAAGCATTGCAGGAAATCCAATCCCGATGGGGCGATCGAACCGAAATTATCATCACCCGCGATGTTCCCTATGCAACCTATCACGGGCATTTTCAACGGGCCCATTTATTGTTGGACCAAGTCTATGCGTTGGATCAAGGATACAATGCACTTGAAGCTATGGCCCAAGGGAAGGTGGTTTTCACAGGAGCAGAACAAGAGTTTTTAACGCATTATGGGATACAAGCCAATACGGTAGCCATCAATGCACTGCCCGATGTGGATTATTTGGTGAAACAAATCGAAAGCTTTATTCAATCCCCCGAAAAAATCAAAGAAGTCAGTGAACGTGCCCAGGCATTTATCCGCCAGCACCATGATCACATCACTATTGCCAAAACCTATTGCCAACGATGGGAGTCCGTAATCTAAGTTTTTACCTTGTCCTTATGGCTGGCGCAGCCTATATCGCTACACAGGGGTTGGACCTTTGGGATAGCGGTTACATTATCGGCTACTCTTGGCGCATAGCTGAAGGAGCACTACCCTACAAAGATTTTTTTTACAAAGGTCCACCGGCAACACTCTTTCTTTGGTCGATAGGGGTTAAAGTACTACCCGTTTGGGGACAGTATTATTTTTTAAAACTCATCAATTGGTTGCTTTTCGGTTGGCAAACACAGTTGTGGCTCGCGGGAATTGAGCGTGGTTTGGCGTGGAAAATCCCCAATCGCAACCTTATCGGATGGATTGGTGTTGTTTTTTCTGTTCAGTTTTTTCCCATGTATCCTTGGCCTACCACAGACGGACTGTTGTATAGTGCCATTGCTTTTTATTTGTGGACCTTGTGTTTTAAAACCTATAAAATCAACTTTTACATTCTCTGGATCGGACTTTTTAGTATAGCAGCCGCTTTGACCAAACAATCGTTTTATGCGGTTCCCGTTGCTTTTTTATGTGCCACAGCCCTGCGCTATCCGTGGCGAACCGTGGGGTATCTTTTCCTGAGTCAATTGTTGGGATTGGGATTGTTTCTCGGCGCCCTTACATCCTTTACTCCCTTAGAAAATTTTCTCTCCCACACTACAGGAGAGACCACCCTATCCGCGTTAATTTACAGCGGTGTAATCAATTATTTCACTGCTTATCAAGAAATTGAACTCCTTTGGGCTCCTTTACTTTGTATGGTGTTGGCCTGGGGAATATGGGTGTTGAAAATGCGTTGTCGTTGGGAAAAAAGTTTGCAATTACTTGCATTATGCTTTGGAATTTATGGTATAATTTGGGCGATTGTTGTCTCTTTTCATGAGGGTTCGCGACTCCTCTGGCTTGGAATAGTAATCGGTATGATGGCTTTACTGGGGACCAAAACTAATCGGGACAAAGCCAGTGTTTTCGGCCTCGTTTTGGCAGTGGCTTGGTGTGCCGCCATCAGTTTAGGTTATCCTTTTCCTATTTTAATGGGAACCAGTTTGTTGGTACTTTTCTTGTGGCTTTTACAAATACAATTCCCGTCGTATACCTCACTTGCGCAAGGCCTATTAATCATCGGAATCATTTGTGGAACGGCCTACCAATACCATCCCTATGCCGAACGTCCGCTCAATGAACTGCATTACGACTTGGGCACGGTGAGTCCAAAACTCGCCGGTATAAAAACGAGTAAAGTACATTACGAAAAGTGGCAAGAACTCCAAAAACTCCAGCGTCAATTTCGCCATAAAACACCTATTGTTGCGCCCAATATGGCGTTATTTTATTATGCCATGGACATTCAAAATCCACTCCCAGCCGATTGGTTACTGAATTGGGAAATTCATCGCGATCCCAAAACCCTGCTGGAGATTGCCAGTTCGACAGAAAACGTTATTTTCGTAGAAAAGTCTTTTGTGCGTGGAAATGAACACTTCATGCCCCAAAAACGTGAGGATTTTAGTATGGTTACAGATTATATCGTTCGTCACTTTCGTCTTCAACAGGAAACAAAACATTTTTTGATTTACAACGGAACTCCCTTAGATGCACCCTTACCTCAAACTTCTTCGCCCCGAACATTACCTTAAAAACAGTTTTGTAGGGGCACCGTTATTTTTTGCGGGGCATGAACTCGGAAATGGGATTGCACCTACGATGGGGGCATTTATCGCTTTTTGTGGAATGGCAAGTGCCGTTTACATTTTCAATGATTACCATGATATCGCCGAAGACCGACTGCACCCTGAAAAAAAGAAACGTCCCTTGGCCGCCGGCAGCATTTCGGTGCAATCAGCATGGCGTTTGGGTGGAATAGTAAGCCTACTTGCCCTTGCTTTGGGTTTTTATATTCATCCTGGAGTAGCTGGAGTACTGGGCGTCTATGCCCTACTCAATATCGCTTATACATTACAACTTAAAAAGTGGCCTTACCTCGATATCACCATTATAGCCCTCGGTTTTGTCCTCCGTTTGGTGGCAGGAAGTCAGGCAAGTCAGGCAAACTTATCACCGTGGATTTTGGGAGAAACGTTCCTACTCGCCTTGTTTTTGGCGTTGGCTAAACGACGCACCGAAGTCCTTCTTTATCATCGAGGCCTGGTAACGCGCAAGAATATTGACCGTTATAGACTAAAATGGGTTGATTGTGGACTGATTGTACTGAGTATACTTTTACTTTCGGGCTATATTTGGTATTGCTTTACCCCCGAAGTTATGCGACGCTATGGCTCTGAATGGGTAGTGGTATCGGCGGTTTTTGTGGCGATTGGACTCATACGATACCTCCAATTGGCTTTATTGAAACAAACCCTTAAATCGCCAAATAGTGTCTTGCTTGACGATCGCATTATTCAAGGAGCGCTATTGGGGTGGATTATCTTTTTGGGAGGATTGTTATATGGCTAGTGAAAAATTGATTTTGGTGGACTTTGATCATACCTTGTACCGTCGGGATAGTTTAGTAGAATTTACCCGATACGCGGTGGGAACACGCCGTTGGTTTTGGGGTATAGTCCGATTAATGCCTATACTAATTGGGAATCGAATTCGACTCCGCGATGGAGCTTCTACCAAAGCCGCTTGGTTGCGCTATTTCTTTGGTGGATGGCCTGCCGACACATTTCAAGCCACGGGAAAATCATTTGCATTGCATCAAATTGACCGTCACCTCGACCCAACCCTATACCCGTATCTAAAGACACTACACAACGGCACGATTGTCATTGTCACCGCTTCGGCAGCCGAATGGATTGGGGCTTGGACGGAACGGGAGGGCTTCCAACTTTTAGCCACAAGGTTAAAATATGCCGAAGGAAAATTAAATGGCGAACTGGAGGGGGCCAATTGCAATGGTCCTGAAAAAGTGCAGCGCGTTAAAATGAGTTATGATTTAAACCAATACGCCACCATTGAAGTCTATGGAAAAGGTCGAGGTGACCGTGAACTATTGGGATTGGCGAAAGCGGTACAACAGCACCAATAGCAAAAAATAAACCGCGTAATTTAGGGTATAGGCATACAATAAGCCCAACAGACCATAGCTTGGAATCCACAAGGAACATAAAAAATACAGTAAAGCCAAAGAACCCATTTCGGTGATTAAAAATTGGACTGTTTGTCGCTTCGCAAAAAAACGATACCCCAACAATAAAGCTAAGGCTTTACAAAAATCACCCAACAATTGCCAGATCAATACCGAAGTAATCGGCTGAAATTCATCGGTATATAAAAAAGTAATTAAAGGATTGCGCAACAGGTAAATCAAAAGCAATCCCAATCCAAAAAGCGGTATGATTTTTCCATAATACGCCCGAAAGACTTCTCGATCGGCAGCACGACTTTCGGATTGCACCAGCTTCGGCAAGAAATACAATCCGATAAGGGTAGTGACAAAAACAAAATAAAATCCCGACAATCGATTCAACGCTTCCCAATATCCCGCCTGCTCCAAACCATGAAAAGCAATCAATTTTTTTCGAATTAGAATCAACACCCAAGGGCCTACCACAGAAGATGCTAAGGCCATGAGTGAATAATGACTTAAATCGCGGATAAACGACCATTGAACCCTAAGTTGGAAACGATGTAATGTGTTTCGAAGCGCCCAAGCAGACAACCCAAACGATACCGCGGGGGCAACAACGACGGCCAATAAGGCACCCCAAGTGGCATAAAAGTACACCAACCCAACTGTGGCACCTAATCCTAGAATAGCACCAAAGGTTTGAATTTTCACCACCTCACGAAAAGCCTCCAATCCGTTGAGAATCGCTACCAAAACAATCGCTACCAGATACCAGGGCAATGCTGCGGCAATCCACCACCATAAGGAGGTATCAGCGGTAAATCCTTCTAGCAACATGGGATTCCAAAGCACGGCCAAACTCCCAATTCCCAAGGAAGTTAGAAGCGCAACTGCCGTTAATACAGTCAATACCGTATTTATAAATGCGGCTTGTTTATTGGGATCATTACGGTATTCGGTGGTGTATTTGACAATTCCATTGGTCATGCCAAGCGTGGCAATATTTTCTACGGCAGTGATAAAATTTCGAAGGTTGCCCACCCATGCCATTCCCGTAGGACCGATACATAGGGCTACTACCTTGGCCGAAATTAATCCTGTCCCCATACGCACAAGTACCGACAGGCTATTGAGCGAGGTAATCCGCCAGAGTTCATGTTCTTTTATGTATTGGCGCCATTTCACCCTGGAAATGCATTTAAACAGTCAATAATAACTTGCTGTTCCTCAAAAGTAAGTACAGGACTTATCGGCAAGCTCAACACTTCGCGATGCAACTGTTCAGTCACGGGTAGGGCATCGGTTGCGCTATTTTGTAATGCCGCTTGATTGTGTGGCGCTATAGGATAGTGAATCATGGTTTGAATGCCATTGTCCAGCAAATAGGCTTGCAACGCTTCGCGCTTTGGTGTTCGAATTACATACAAATGAAAAGCATGCAGCGATGGATCAGCCACCTGTGGTAATTGTATTTGGGGATGATTAATTCCTTGAGCATACCGTGCCGCCAATTGGCGACGGTGCTCATTTTCGGCCAATAAATGAGGTAAGCGCACGAGTAAAAATGCCGCTTGGAGTTCATCCAAACGCGAATTGGTACCAGGCAGGGAATGTACATATTTTTCAGGAGAGCCGTAATTGCGAAGAAGGCGAACCTGCGCGGCAACTTCGGCATCATCGGTTACCACAGCCCCAGCATCGCCCAATGCGCCCAAGTTTTTACCGGGATAAAAACTAAATGTTTTACAATAACTTCCAAAAAATGAAATCCCATGGGCTTGGGCAGCGTCTTCAAAAAGCGCTAACTGATGTTCTTCGGCCAAAGCAGCCAAAGCCTCCATCGAAGCCCGTTGACCGTACAAATGCACCACCATAATCCCTTTTACTTTTGGCGTAATTGCCCGTTTTGTTTGTAGGGGACAAAGGGTAAACGTCACAGGATCGGGTTCGACCAACACCGGAACCAAGCCCGCTTGTTGGATGCCCAAAATAGTGGCAATATAGGTATTGGCAGGCACGATGATATGATCGCCTTCCTGCAAACGTCCCAGTTGAATATAAGCCCGGAGTAGTAGTGCAATGGCATCCAATCCGTTGCCAACTCCAATGGCGTAACGAGCGCCGCATAACGAGGCAAATTCAGACTCAAATTGCTGTACCGCGTCGCCCAAGATAAACCATCCTTTGTGGAGCACTTCGTCCAGTTTTTGATGGTAGGCCTCAGTATAGCGCGCGTTTATTTTTTGAAGGTCTAAAAACGGAATCATAGTAAAACCTGACTTAAATGGGTGTGATGTGCGGTGGGGACTTGGTAATAGTGTTGAACAACAGGTTGCGCACCATACGATTCTTTCCAAAACTGTAATCCGCTGTTGACTTGTTTGCCTTGATTTTCATTGGAAATGCCAAAATCAAATACCTCACAATCAGCATATACTTCGGTTATCAAATGATGGTATAAGAAGTCCAAAGCTCCCGTTTCAGAGCGGCGTTGGTCGGCAGCTACATATTGCGGATGGGCTACCCTACCCGTATCAAAAACCGTAGTCCCAGCTACCAATTGCGCTTCTTCATATACGTTAAAATGGCGAATGTGTTTGGGAAATTTTTGATGTAAATAGGTTATTTCTTCCACCGAATGTACCGGTTGCGCTTGATGTCGATCGCGAAGATTGGGAATCAATAAGGTGTGCCAAAATGCCTCAAAATGGGTTTCCTCTACAATCGTAAGTCCGTTTTTTTGTCCTCTACGAATACTCTCCCTGCGGGTTTTACTAATGGCCAACGGCTGCCGCAAATTGACCGTAGCTAATAAATCGGCGCGATGAATTTTTGCCCCACATAACTGCATCAAATAGGCAAGGTCGCCATTGAATTCGCAACAATAAAAGGGAGGAATCTCTTTAAGGTACAATGTTGTAAATCCTTGGGATGCTGCATACGCCAACAAGGCTTTGAATATAGCCAACACCTCCGAAAAATGAAGTCCTTTCGAAAGCACCAATCCCCCATAGGTTAACCCATAATGCGAATAGAGCGCTTCCTCAACTTGATGTGCTGGCAAAACTGCACAGAGTTGCCCATTTTTTTCCACACACAAAGAAGCATCTTGAAATCGATCGGCATGGTACTCCATAAAATGCCGGTGAAACAAAAAAGTACCGTTGCGGGACTGGGCAACAAAAGCATTCCAGGCTTCAAAATCGGCGGAGGTATATGTTCTAACCTGATACAAATCGACTGGCTATCTGTGAATTAAAATGTTTTAAGGGCAACAAACCCTTTTCAAAAATACGCATAAATCAAAATAAATCACTAATTTTCGAAGCATTAAACAAATTTCAATGTCTGTGCGGTTTTTTATACTCTTCGCCTTTTGTATTTTTTTTTCCTGGGAAAACAATGCCCAAAACATCGCCTTATACCAACAATTTAACGGCCGTTACGACTTTACTTTTGTAGGGAACACCCTCAATTTGGGTGAAAATAATACCAGTCAAGGGTGTGCCGAATTGATTGCGCCGTCTTCAAGTGCCGTGATGAATTTAACCCCAAGCCAACAATTGTACAAAGCCTATCTGTACTGGGCTGGCTCGGGATCGGGCGATACTACAGTTCAACTGAACGGACAACCGATTTCTGCGCAACGACTGTTTACCAATACGTTAATCAATAGCGGCCTCACTTATTTTAGTGCTTTTGCCGAAGTTACCGCAGCTGTGGCAAGTACAGGTAATGGAACTTATACGTTATCCGAATTGGATGTTAGCGCTGTGCTGAATTCCAATGCAGGGTATTGCACCAACCGTACCAATTTTGCGGGCTGGACCTTGGTTATCATTTACACCGATCCTTCCCTACCCATCAACCAATTGAATCTTTATGATGGTTTGCAAAATATCCCCACTTCTATTGATATCACGCTGACCAATTTGAATGTGGTAGATAATGACGGAGCCAAAATTGGTTTTGTTGCTTGGGAAGGCGATCGGGGTTTGGCTATCAACGAAAGTTTACGCATCAACGGGACTGTCTTAAGTAATCCGCCACTGAATCCCGCCAACAATGCCTTCAATGGAACCAATAGCGTTACGGGGAGTAACCAATTGTACAATATGGATTTGGACATTTATTCCATTCAAAATAACATCCAATTGGGCGATACTTCAGCCTTGATACAACTCACCTCGGGTCAAGATATGGTGTTGATGAATGTTATTTTAACCACTTTCAACAGTCAACTTCCCGATGCTGTTTTGGCCATTGATGCCATAGAAAAAACCTGTGATTCCAATGTTATCAACGTACAATATACGGTCTCCAATCCCAACGCTACCGACCCCTTACCCGCCAACACCCCGATTGCATTTTATACCGAGGGTATCTTACTAGGACAAACCGCTACGCAAAACATCCTTCCAATCAATGGGACGGAATCGGGACAAATTACGCTAACATTACCCAATACAATTGTTTCCACATTTACGGTCGTGGGCCAGGTAGATGATACCGGCAATGGACAAGGAGTGGTTTTGGAGTTGAACGAAACCAACAATGGAGCTAACTTTTCGGATACGCTGATTTTTAAACCCGAGGTCACTGATTTAGCCCCTTTGGTGAGTTGCAACTTAGGATTCACGCGTGGGATTTTTAATTTTCAAAATTATGCCGATACCGCTTTTGATGCGAGTGAGGCAACGTTTATTGGATTTTATGAAAGCTTGGCCAACGCCGACGCCGGAATAAATTCGATTGCCAATCCAGAGGATTATACGGCTATACAAACACCCCAGACCATTTATTTTCGGGTTGAAAATGCAAGCTGTTATCAAATTGGACAATTTGAGTTACAAACAAAAAATTGCCCCCCAACAATTTACAATTACGTTTCTGCCAACAACGATGGAGCCAATGATTTCTTTACCATTGAAGGACTTTATGGCATTTTTTTTCAATTTGAATTGGAAATCTACAACCGATGGGGGCGTTTGGTTTGGAAAGGAAATCATACACAATCGCCTTGGGACGGATTTGCCAACCAACCCCATACCGTGAGTAACTACATTTCCCCAAAAGGAACCTATTATTACATCCTGAGATTAAACGACCCAGGCTTTCCCGAACCCTACGTTGGTTGGTTGTATTTCACCTTTTAAGGTTTCCTACTTTTCTTGTATTTTAGCCGTTTTAAATCAGTTGTTTTGAAACAAATACAATCGCCACAAAATCCATTGATAAAATCGTTGCTGCTCCTGCAAGAAAAAGCCAAAGCGCGCAAACAATCGGGCACTTTTCTCATTGAAGGCCAGCGGGAAATCACATTGGCTTTGCAAGGAGGATATCAATTGGAAACGGTTTTATTTGTCCCCGAAATGATAGCGACAACATCCCTTCAGTCCCAAGTACCCCAATCGGTAACCTGGATTGAAATCAGTCGAGAAGTCTATCAAAAATTAGCCTATCGCGATACCACAGAGGGAATTATTGCGGTGGCAAAAATGCAAAATCACGAACTCGAGACGTTGATTCTCCCTCAAAACCCGCTGCTACTTGTGGCTGAAGCTATTGAAAAACCTGGAAATCTAGGCGCTTTGTTACGAACTGCCGATGCCGTGGGCGCCGATGCCGTGGTAATTGCCAATCCCAAGACCGATTTGTACAATCCCAACATTGTTCGTTCGAGTGTAGGATGCTTATTTACCAATTCAATTGCTACGGGAACTTCAGCCGAGGTTATTTCTTTTTTACAACAAAAAAATATTGCCATCTACAGTGCCACGCTGCAAAACGCCAATGCCTATCATGAAAATGATTATACCGGACCAACCGCTCTGGTCGTCGGAACAGAAGCCACCGGACTCACTGAAGCGTGGCGTGAAGCCGCAACACAAAACATTATCATTCCCATGTCGGGGACTATCGATTCGATGAATGTCTCGGTAGCCGCCGCAATTTTACTTTTCGAAGCCAAACGTCAACGCGGCTTTACATAAAATCTTTCCCCCATGAAACAACTCTTTTTTTCTATGCTTTTCCTTTCCATAGGAAGTGTACAAGCCCAAATTACTGAAGCGCAAGTCGATGATGTGGTCGAACGAACCCGCAAAGCCTTTAATGTTCCCGGAATCGCCGTGGGCATTGTCAAAGATGGAAAACTTGTACTAGCCAAAGGATATGGAATACGAAATGCCAAAACCCAGGAAAAAGTCGATGCCCAAACCTTATTTGCGGTTGCTTCCAATACCAAAGCCATGACCGCAGCGGCCTTGGGGCAGTTGGTCGACCAAAAAAAAATACACTGGGACGATAAGGTGGTGCAATACCTTCCCAATTTTAAAATGTACAATGCGTATGTAACCGCCGAATTTACCATCAGGGATTTGCTGACGCATCGCAGTGGCTTGGGATTGGGCGCAGGGGATTTGATGATTTGGCCCGACGGACATAATTTCACGCGAAATGATATCGTGCAAAACATCCAGTATTTAAAACCTGTTTCGGGATTCCGAGCCAAATACGATTACGACAACCTGTTGTATATTATTGCAGGCGAAGTTGTTGCAAAAGTAAGTGGTCAATCGTGGAATGCCTATGTGGAACAACATTTGATGACCCCTTTACGCATGTCGCGTAGCGCCACTTCTTGGGAACGGGTAAAAGATACCACCAATTGCAGTGTACCGCATGTGCCTACCGAGAATGGATTACAAGTGATTCCGCGCTACACCAATTCAATTTTTGATGCCGCTGCTGGCGTGTATACCTCGGTTGAAGATTGGAGCCATTGGGTTATAGCGCAGTTGCAACAGGGAACTTATGGCCCTTTGGCAACGGAAACCCTTTTTTCGAAAACCACACACCAAGAAATGTGGAAGCCCCAAACGTTGATGCCTATCAGCGGAGTGGCTCCCTACCGATGCCATTTTAAAGCCTACGGACTGGGCTGGCAATTGACCGATATCAACGGTCATTTACAAGTTTCACACACGGGAGGTTTGGATGGAATGGTCACCCAAACCGTACTGTTTCCTGAGCTGCAACTGGGCATCATCGTGTTTACCAACCAACAAAGTGGCGCTGCTTTTACCGCAATTTCCAACACCATCAAAGATGCCTACTTGGGGTTGCAACACCCCGATCATGTGACCACGCTGCAATCGGATCGTGCCACCAAAGAAGCGCAAGCCGATCAGATTACTGCTACCATCTGGCGTCAAGTAACCGAAAACGAGCAGGTAAAAGGCTATCGCCCGAAAAAATTCATGCTGGGGGAGTATCATGACCCTTGGTTTGGAGCGGTTACCATCAGCGAAGGCAAAAACAAAATATTATTTACCTCCCACCGTTCACCTCGCCTCACAGGAACATTGCACTGGGTGAAAGACGATCACTTTGCCGTAAAATGGTTCAACCGTAGCTTGATGGCCGACGCTCATGTGTATTTTAAACGCAATGCCGATGGAAAACTAATCGGTTTTACCATGGCACCTATTTCGCCATTGACCGATTTTAGTTACGATTTTCAAGATTTGAATTTTTCGAAGGTTACTGATTAATAATTGGATAATATGAAAATGAAAATTCACTTCATATTATTGATTGCTTTTCTATGGCGCAATAAATTCTTTTTAATAGACATGAAATTTTTTATAAAATAATTAATGTTTTAATTTAATGTGTATATTAGCATTATTATTATTTATAATCCTTTTTATTATGAAATTCAAGTACCAAACAGTTAATTTATTTCTATTTTTTTGTTTTTTAACGGTAAGTTGTAGTAAAGATATCTATGAAAATCCCTCAAATAGTCTACAAAGTGAGAAAAAGTTTATTTCTTATGAAGATTTTAAAAGGCATTCAACAGCGTTTAATGTTTATGAAAAATTAAATAGTTCTAATACTAACAATCTAAACAATATTTCATCAAATAATCAAACTAGGTTGATTTATAATGAAGCTTTTAATTTTTTCATTAACACCGACAAAATTTTATTTTTCTCAAATGAAAATCTTACGACTTTCACATTTGAAATTTACAGAAATAGAGTTGATTTCGATAAAAAAGAAAATTTAGTTATATCAGTTAAAGATAACACAATTTACGAGTGTTATATTGCCGAATACTCATTTAACGATAATGAAATAAATCAATTAAATCAAGGTTTTTCATTGTCAAATATAACTGACAAATTGAATCTTAAAACTTTAAATAATATTCAAATAAATAATAACTATGGTGGTACTATTTATCATGATGTTTACGGTAATTGCTACGTAGTTGATAAAATAAATGACTTAGGAAATGGTGAAATAGAAACAACTTTTATTCAGATTAAATGTCCAGAGTCTCTCGATTCTGGTCCTTCAACAGGTGGTTCTAACTCGGGTGGTGTAAATGTCATTATAATAGGTGGCGGAAGTAGTATTAATATTGGTTCAGGCCAATGGATGAGTATAGGTGGTGGTGGGAATGGTGAATTTAACACAATCGGAAATATTAATATCATAACCGACAATCCAAATTCATCTTCTATCCCTTTTTTGATTACTTCACCAGTTTTGGCAGACAACACTAATTCAGGATTAAATTTTGTTTTGGTAAAAGAACTAAAGAAATACATTAATTTAACAAATCAACAATTTAACTTCCTGTTGAATAATAATTCATTTTCTAGTCACTTTTTAAATTATTTAGAAACAAATAATTTTAATTCTGAAAGTATAGAATTTATTGAATGGAGCCTAAATTTTATAATTGAAAATAGTGATATTACTTATGAAGAATTTGAAAATTTCTTTATGAGAGAATCGGAAGGATTAGATGGTGAATATAATGAGAATTATTGGTCCGATCCAAATTTAACTTTTCCAACACAAACTTTACCTAGTTTTGATAATTTTAAAAATTCATGTCCAAGTAAATATAAAAATGGATTGACAGTTTGTACTGAAATAGGTGGTGAGTTATTAACAATGTATAATCAGGTTACATCTAGCGGAAATAAATTTAATACATGCGCTATTAGAATATCGAGAGCATTGAACTATTCGGGCGTTACAATTCCTGCTCTTCCTGATAATCCCAACGGCACAAAAAACACTGTTCAAGGAATGGATGGCAAAAATTACATTATTAATGCTAAAGTTTTGAATAGTTGGTTAAGAAAGACATTCGGAACAAACAATTCAAATTATCATCATTTTGATTCAACACAAGCAGGTGTAAAAGGGAAAAACTTTGTTAATTTAACAGCCGGAATGAATGGAATTTATTCAATGGTTGCATTACCCTCCATCCAATCTACATGGGGTTCTGGTCATGTTGATATCATTGAAAATGGAAATTGTTGGTTAGGAAGTCATTTTTTTGATCCAAATAATAATTTTATTCCTGTAAATTATATAGATATATGGATTTTAGATTGATTAAATTATTATTATTTTTTATATCGGTTTTATTTTTTCTTGGTTGTTCTTCAATTAATTTTGAAAAATACACCCCAAACTTTGGAACTGAAAAGCAAGGTTGGAAAAACAATTTTAAAACGGAGTTTTTTGTCAAATGCCTTCAAAAAGGAATCAATAACGATACACTCACCCGAATATTAACTTCCAAAGACCTATTATATTATAATGCCAATCCGTTGGAATTTCAACACCAATGGGCCGATAGTTTAGCGCTTGCTGTTATTCAAAATCAACCCCTTCCCATTTTTCCCCATTGTGAAGATTGTGATGAATCTCGAGAGGCAAAAAAACGATTCATTTGTGGAAATTGCCTTAATTATTATGCAAGTCGGGAGCTCGATTCCATAGCTGAAGTGGCCTACAAAAAACACATCACTGATAAAAAATAGGAATGCTACTTCTTTCATCATACAATAAAAAATAAAGACGGATATCAATAAAACCTATCTTTCTATCTTGCAAAATTGCCTGAAAAAGTTGTACATTTAGCCAACTAAGCGATTTCCCATGCACGAGATAGATTTAGAAGAAGAAAAAAAAGCCCTAGCACGCGAGTACAAGGAGCTGTTGCGGATTAGTTACCAAACCTTGACCGAGGACGATAAAAAACTGATTCGCAAAGCCTTTGATGTAGCTGTCGATGCTCACAAAGACCAACGTCGGAAGTCGGGAGAAGCCTATATTTTTCATCCCATCGGAGTGGCCAAAATAGTGGCTTCTGAGATTGGTTTGGGTGCTACCGGAATTGCCGCGGCCTTGTTGCACGATGTGGTAGAAGACACGCCCATTTCGGTGGAGGACATTGAGCGCTTGTTCAATCCAAAAATTGCCCAATTAGTAGGTGGATTGACCAAAATTGCACAGGTAAAAAAAGACATGAACATCTCGATGCAGGCGGAGAATTTCCGAAAAATGCTGCTTACGTTAAACGATGATGTTCGGGTAATTCTCATCAAAATCGCCGACCGCTTGCACAACATGCAAACGATGGATTCCATGCCGCAATACAAGCAAGAGAAAATTGCTTCGGAAACTTTATACATCTATGCGCCTCTCGCCCACCGTTTGGGATTGTACAACATCAAAACCCAATTGGAAGATTTGGGGTTGAAATATACCGAACCGACCATTTACAACGACATCGTTAGTAAAATCAAAGAAACCAAAGAAGAGCAAGATGCTTATATCAAAATGGTGTCGGATGTGCTGCGAAAATCTTTGGACGAAGAAGGCATTGAGTATATCATCAAGGGCCGACCCAAATCCATTTATTCGATTCGTCGTAAAATGATGGTGCAGCGCGTGACCTTTGATGAAGTATACGACAAATTTGCATTACGCATTATTTATAAATCCAATACCCACGACGAAAAATTCCTTGCATGGAAAATTTATTCCGTCGTAACCGACCATTATCGTCCGAGTCCGAGCCGTTTGCGCGACTGGATTTCATCGCCCAAATCGACAGGGTATGAAGCCTTGCACATCACCGTCATGGGTCCGAAAGGCCGTTGGGTCGAAATACAAGTTCGAAGCGAACGCATGGACGAAATCGCGGAAAAAGGATACGCGGCGCATTACAAATACAAACAAGGCGCTACGGAAGAATCTGGACTTGAAAAATGGCTGAACTTGTTGAAAGAAGCATTGGAAAACTCAGAATCCAACGCGGTGGATTTTGTGGAGGATTTCAAAATGAACTTGTATGCTAAGGAGATTTTTGTTTTCACCCCCAAAGGCGAAATCAAATCGTTACCAAAAGGAGCTACCTCTCTAGATTTTGCTTTTAGCATCCACTCCGAAATCGGAATCAAAACGCGCGGTACTCGGGTCAATGGACGGTTAGTGCCTTTAAACCATGAACTAAAAAGTGGCGATCAGGTGGAAGTCATCACCTCTCCGCACCAAAAGCCAACGATCAACTGGTTGGACTATGTAACGACTTCCCGTGCGAAAAATAAAATTCGCAGCGTTCTAAACGAAAACACCAAAAAAATTGCTGAAGAAGGCAAAGAATTACTCACGCGAAAACTAAAGCATTTGAAGATTACTTTAAATGAATCGGTGGTGAATGAATTGGTAAATTATTTTAAACTAAAAACCAGTTTAGACCTGTTTTACCGGGTGGGCATTGGCGCCATAGAAAACCAGCAATTAAAAGACTATGCCGCCCAGAAAAGCAATACGTTGATTAATTTCTTTAAGAATAAAATCAAACGCAGCCATAGCAACAATCCCGAGGAAATCAACCGCCCCGAGTTGACAAGCAACTATGACCTATTGGTTTTTGGTAAAGAACAAGACCGCTTGGATTACAAACTGGCATCGTGTTGCAATCCGATTCCGGGAGATGAAGTTTTTGGGTTTGTCACCATCAACGAAGGCATCAAGGTGCATAAAAAGGACTGTCCCAATGCGATTAGCTTACAATCCAATTACGCCTACCGCATTATGCAAGCCCGTTGGATCGATTCGACCAAACAAGAGTTTAAAGTGATGTTAAACATCACAGGCATGGATACGTTGGGCTTAACGAATGAACTCACCAAAGTGATTTCCAACCAAATGCATGTAAACATACAAAGTATTTCCTTGAGTGGCGAAGCGGGAATTTTCAACGGACAAGTTACTGTAATTGTTCAGAACAATCAGATATTAAAGCGCATGATTGAAAATATCAAAAAAATAGACGGTATTGAAAAAGTGTCGCGTGTGTACAGTTAATTTAAATTAAAATTTCTTAAGGTTTGATTTTCAAAAATTAAAGTCGATTTCACTATAATCAGTTGATGCAAGTACTATTATATTTTTGTTAAAAATGCATTACCCAAGACGAAAAAAATTGGGGAAACGTTATTCTTGCAAAAAAAAAATGATGACAAAAGCTTTTCTTTTACTAGGACTTTTACTGATAAGTGGGTTTGGATTTGCCCAAGAGGATAAAGAGTTACAAAACGAAATAAAAGACAGTTTGTACATCCAAGAAATAGAAAACAAATCCAATCCCGACAAAGTGTTGCATGCTGAACCTCTATTTATTGATTTAATTCGTGATTTGGGGGCGCGAAAAGGAGAAAAAGAATGGAATGTTGGAATGGGACTTACCGACAACGGAAACTATGACCGTTATACTGCTCTAGTCGAATATGAGTGGGCACCCGTGGATCGCTTGGGACTGGAAGTTGAACTCCCATTTTCATTTTACTACCCGATTCAGGGGAATACTACAGCACCTGGAAGTAAATTAAATAGTCTTAAAGTAGCGGCACAATATTCATTTTACGTCTCCGAAAAGCATAAAACGAGTATGGCGTTGGGGTACATCCACGAAATTGAACTCAATGAATTTAAACAATACCAAAGCAGCCCTTGGATTACAGGATTTGTGTACAATCCCTTTTTTGTAGCAGCCAAACGTTGGGGCAATAACTTCCACACCTTGTTGTATACAGGACCCGTTGTGGTTCATCATTTTGACAAAAAATCCCAAGACTTATTTTGGCAAATTAATAGCAACTTCCACTATATGATTTCGGGAACACGAAATTTCGTGGGGATAGAATTAAACAAAGTAGCTACAGGTAAAGACTTCGACATGACCATCCGTCCACAAATGCGGGTTGGTATTGCCGATAACTTTATGGTTGGCATCGTTACTGGAATCCCCATTAACCGAGAAAACGAACGTTTTAGTTCATTTCTCCGGTTAATTTATGAGCCTGGACATACCAAAAAGCACTAATTGATTTAGAATCAACGTTAGGGATTTTTTGTTGTTTCTTTTTTAATCACCAGTTTTGGTTCTGGCTTAGTATCGGTAAAATGACCGTTTTCATCCACATAGATGAGCATGCTGTCAAACCCTTTGCCCTTGTTATTGTGCAACTTTCGGTCGGCTTTCTTTTGATCTTTTTCTTTTTGTTTGAGGATTTTTTTCTTGTGTTGTTGTTTTTTGGAAAACGAGTCTGCCATAGAGAATAATCGAATTAATGAGTAAGTTGATGAATGGGTTTGCCATTTTGTTTGACGATTTGACGCCACATAGCCGATTCGTTGGGCGTACAAAAACTAATCGCTTGACCGCTCAATCCAGCGCGACCTGTTCGACCAATACGATGCACATACGTTTCCACTTCGGTCGGTAAGTCGTAATTGATCACCAAAGGCAAGGCTTCGATATCAATACCACGGGCGGCAATGTCGGTAGCCACCATCACTTGAATGGTTTGCGCTTTAAAATCTGCCAATGCTTTTTGACGGGCCGATTGCGACTTGTTGCCGTGAATTGCTGCCGCAGTAACGCCTTGTTTGCTTAATTTTTGAACCAATTTATTAGCACCGTGCTTGGTTTTGGTAAACAACAAACATTGGTGCCCGTTATGATTGCGCAATACCGATAACAAAATCGGTTCTTTATCTTGCGGTTCCACCACATATACGGCCTGTTCTATCACCGCTTTGATCGACGACACCGGTTGCGCATCAACTTGCATGGGATTGTTGAGAAAAAGCGGAATTAATTTGCGAATGGTATCGGGAAATGTAGCTGTAAAAAACAAGGTTTGTCGCTGTTGTGGTAAAAAACGCAATAACGCCTTCATATCGTGAATGAATCCCATGTCGAGCATGCGATCGGCTTCATCCAAAACAAGGGCTTCTAAATGGCGAAGATCGATAAGATTACGGCGTAATAAATCCAATAATCGTCCTGGAGTTGCCACAATAATTGCTGGCTTTTGGTGCAACGCTTGAATTTGTTTTCCTTCTGAAACACCACCAAAAATGGGCTGAGAACGAAAAGGTAATCCCGAACCCAATTGCGTAAACGTAGCTTCAACTTGTAGCGTCAATTCGCGGGTGGGCGTCACCACCAAAACACGAATTTGACCCGAAGTTGTGGGTTTATTTTGGGTTAGTTGTTGTAAAATGGGCAACACGAAAGCAGCGGTTTTTCCGGTTCCTGTTTGCGCACAACCAATGAGATCGTGGCCTTGTAACAAAAGAGGAATGGCTTTCTGTTGAATGAGTGAAGGCTGGGTGTAGCCCGCTTCGGTGATCGCTTTTTGGAGCACGGGAAGCAATGAAAAATCTTGAAATGTCATAGGATCGAATGTAAAATTATATTCGAACTTCCTATAGTATTCGTCTTATGAAGTAGAAAGGGAAAAACAGGATTGACCCACAACGCACAGAACGCCAAAAATGACGTTCTGCCATGTTGTAGGGCTATAGAGCGACTCTTGCACGCCGAAAGGCAAATACCAAGAAGTCGTTTAGTACCTTTTGTACGATTGAAACGAGTTACGCGATTGTGAACGCTCTTCACGAGGACGTGCTTCAGCAACGTTAATGTCAAAATTGTCTACCGAAGTGTTGTTTAATCCTTGAATCGCGCGTTGGCCTTCTTCTTTTTGAGCCATCTCTACGAATGCAAATCCACGAGGACGTCCCGTTTCACGATCAGTAATAATTTTTGCAGAATTAACTTCACCATACGCGCTGAATAATTCGCGCAAATCTGATTCTGAGGTATGGTAGCTCAGGTTGGAAACATAAATGTTCATAATAAAATTGTTTTAATGATTAAAAAAGGCAGTACTGAAACGCCAAAACTGAAAAAGAAAAGAAGTCATTAAAACAAAATTCACTATCCAGAACGAGCATTGGCAGAGAACCAATCGGGTACAAAGGTAGCGGTAAAGTAACGTTTCCGCTTTTTAAAACACATTTATTTTCATTTTTACAGTCATACCAAGGGTTGCCAAAGCAGGTAAAACGAGTAAAAAAGGGATTCCAGCGCTTAAACCAACGATTTTTGAAACTTTAGAGAGGCATATCGTTGCCCAATTTTTACAGTCGTTTTGGGAATGAAAATAGGAATCGTTTAAAAATGAGCGTCAAGTTTTGCCTCTTGGCAACAAAAAAGTATCTTTGTAACCTATGACACAAATTGCTTCGGATAACGCTAAAAATCAGGAGACCGTAAAGAATGTTTTTACGGCCTATTTGGAAACCAACGGGCATCGAAAAACACCCGAACGCTATGCCATTTTACAAGAAATTTACGATAGTGAAGAACATTTTGACATCGAGAATTTGTATATCAAAATGAAAAACAAAAACTATCGGGTGAGTCGAGCGACCTTGTACAATACCATTGAACTCCTTCTCGACTGTGGACTAGTGCGCAAACATCAATTTGGTCAAAATCAGGCGCATTATGAAAAATCATACTTCGACAAGCAACACGATCATATTATTATGACCGATACAGGCGAAGTGATCGAATTTTGTGATCCACGTATTCAAACCATCAAAAAAACCATGGAAGAAATTTTTGGGATAGAAATTCACAACCATTCCCTCTATTTCTACGCCAGTAAAAAAGCATAACTCCACACAACACAAACAACACAACAATGACTGTAGATTTACTGTTAGGATTACAATGGGGTGACGAAGGCAAAGGAAAAATTGTCGACGTACTCACCTCAAAGTATGACATTATTGCCCGTTTTCAGGGCGGACCCAATGCGGGACACACTTTAGAATTTGACGGCATCAAACACGTATTGCGTACTATTCCCTCGGGTATTTTCCATGCCAATTCCATCAATATCATCGGGAATGGTGTGGTGATTGATCCCGTGGTCTTTCAAAAGGAAATTGAAGGCTTGGCAAAATTCAATATGGATATAACGTCCAAATTGTTCATTTCACGAAAAGCACATCTTATTTTACCGACCCACCGTTTATTGGATGCCGCCTCAGAAACCGCCAAAGGAAAAGCCAAAATCGGTTCTACCCTCAAAGGTATTGGTCCAACCTACATGGATAAAACGGGACGCAACGGTATTCGTGTGGGCGACATTGAATTGAATGACTTCAAGGAACGCTACCGACAATTGGCCAACAAACACGAAGAAATGATTAAATTCTACGATGTGGCGATTCAATACAACTTGGCAGAAATGGAAACTGAGTTTTTTGCCGCAATCGAAGCCTTGAAAAAATTGACCTTTATCGACAGTGAAGAATATTTAGCCCAAGCGCAAAAAGCTGGAAAATCCATTTTATGTGAAGGCGCTCAGGGTTCGCTACTCGATGTTGACTTTGGTACCTATCCTTTTGTCACTTCCTCCAATACCACTGCTGCCGGAGCGTGTACCGGATTAGGTATTGCACCCAATAAAATCAAAGACGTTTTCGGAATATTCAAGGCCTACACTACACGAGTAGGAAGTGGCCCCTTCCCTACCGAATTGTTTGATGAAGTCGGCGCTACGATGGCTCGAGTTGGCAACGAATTCGGCTCGGTTACCGGACGCCAACGCCGCTGCGGATGGTTGGACCTCGTGGCGTTAAAATATGCCATTCAAATCAATGGAGTGACCCAATTAATGATGATGAAAGGCGATGTACTTTCGGGATTCGAAACGTTGAAAGTCTGTACCGCTTACCAATACAAAGGGAAAACCATTCACCATTTGCCCTACAATATTGAAGAGGAAAATGTCACGCCAATTTACACGGAATTTAAAGGTTGGAACGCCGATTTAACAGGGTTAACAACCTTTGAGAGCTTGCCGCAAGAGTTAAAAGATTACATCGCATTTATCGAACAGGAAGTCGAAGTACCGATTAAGGTTGTCTCCGTGGGTCCCGATCGAAAACAAACGATAGTGAGATAATAAAAAAAACCGTTCGCATTGAACGGTTTTTTTGTCTTATAACTTTAACACCAAGGACTCACTTCCTTTTAACTTCACTGGAAGTTGCCCTTTGCCTTGACTCACTTTCAAAGAAACCGTAGTGCCGTACAAAACATCTTTTACTGGATACGTACCGTCTTTGAGTCCCCACAACCGAATCAACTCAGCGGGAATTTGCAACGTGTAATCCACCTCACGGTACGAATCAAAATTAGACACAACGATCAACTTCTCCGTGGCCGACCAACGTGCAAAAGCGTATTGTTGTCCGTCGTAATTGGGTGTTGACGCATTGGGTGCGTGTAAGTCCATATAATTGCCCATCACCGCCGAACTTTTGGCACTAAAGGTCAATAATCGTTTGTAGAAATCCCGGAGTGCTTTTTCACTATCCGAAAGTTGTCCGCCATCAAATTTACCGTTGTTCATCCATCGTTGGTGATGCGGTACGCCCACGTAATCAAAAATACTGGTACGTGTTGGTTTTCCAAAACCACCTTCCTCCAAACCGGGTTCGCCTACTTCCTGTCCAAAATAAATCATGATAGGAGCTGAACTCAAAAGGGTTGAAACCACCATTAAGGGTTTCCCGCGTTCCGGAGTTCCCGCAAAATCAACACTTGCCAAACGTTGCTCGTCATGGTTGTCTAAAAAGTGTAACATGTGACGCTCAATATCTTGGTTGCGTTTGCGTATGTCGGTCAATCCATCAGAAAGCGCCTGTCCCCGAATCATTGCTTTCAAATGATCATAGGTTTCCACCTTGTCGTAGAGGTAATCCATTTTACCTTTAAAAATGTAATTGCGGTACTCGTTGGGATTGTATACTTCAGCCAAAAGAAAGGCTTCAGGATTTTTCATTTTGATCGAGGAGTTCAAAAAACTCCAAAATTCATAAGGAACCATTTCAGCCATATCATAACGGAAACCATCGACTCCTTTTTCCAACCAATACATCGCAATTTCGCGAAACTTCAACCACGAATTGGGCACATCCTTGTCTTTCCAATACGCATAATGCTCCGCATAGGTTTTTTTCTCAAAACCCTCAGGCAATTCAGGGAAATCTTTGGAACCATCGGGACGGATACCATAATTTACCTTAACGGTCTCGTACCAATCGTTAATATCAGGCTTTGCCGCTCGAGAGCCGTTTCCGGTCCATTTGGCTGGATTTTCATCAAATTGCCCATCCAATAACGGATGTTCATCCCCGCCAAGAGGCTTGTAATCGGGTGATGTAGGCACTTGAAACGGTTGCCCTGGAATGTAATAAAAATTGTTATTACGGTTGTACTCTTGCGTCACGTCATCGTCTTCCCCAAAGTCTTTTACTCCCTCGGGTTTTGACAAACTCTTGTATTTACGGGCAATGTGGTTGGGAACAATATCAATGATGACTTTCATTCCGTTTTTATGGGTGCGTTCAATCAAGGCCTCAAACTCTTGCAAACGCGTCAAGGGATCGACAGCCAAGTCGGGATTTACATTGTAATAATCCTTCACCGCATAAGGTGAACCCGCACGTCCTTTTACCACATCGGGATCATCGTCACTTATGCCGTAGGGCTTGTAATCGGCTACCACCGCGTGATGGGGCACTCCTGTATACCAAATGTGTGTAACGCCCAACCCTTTGATTTCCTCTAACGCTTTGTCGGTAAAATCATTAAATTTTCCAACGCCATTTTCTTCCTTGGTCCCCCAAGGTTTGTTGGTGGTATTGGTATTGCCAAATAATCGGGTAAAAACTTGATAAACGACTTTTTTCTGTTCCACAGGTGTTACTTTTTTGGGAGGTTGTGATGGAGTTTTGGGGGCTTGTGCTTGAACTTGAAAGGCAAATGCCAAGCCGGCCATCCAGATGTATTTATGCATGGTACATTGTTTTTTCATGATGAAACACAAATATAGAAATTCGTCGGGGATTCTCTAGGCTAATAAAAAAAACTTAATACCGAAAACCAACGGGGGCTTTTTCATAAATTTGCCCCACTAAACTATAGGAATTTGAGACGTATCCTTGTTTTTCTTTTTTTACTACTCGGGTGGTGCCAATATGCCTTGGGGCAACGTCCTCCGGGGAGTATTCAAATTGAAAATGCCGACTTTCAAGACATTAACCAATTTGAAATTCCCGATGCCGTTTTGCTCACGGGAAATGTTCGCGTGCGTCATGAAGGGGTCGTGATGACCTGCAACAAAGCCTATTTTTTTCAGAAAGAAAATTATATCAAAGCCTTTGGACAAGTACAAATGGTGCAAGGCGACACTTTGTACCTCAACAGCACTTATGCCGAATATAACGGAAATGTAAAAAAAGCCTATGCTACGGGGAATGTAATCATGCGCTCCCCCGAATCGAGTTTGGTGACCGATACCATTCATTTTGACCGAATGAAACAAGAAGCCTTTTACAAAACCAAAGGCGTCATTACCAACCGAAATAATACACTCAAAAGCGATGCGGGCACGTATTATGTGAAAGAAAAAAAATACCGTTTTCTTACCGCAGTAGAACTCAAAAACCCGGAATACACAATTCGCTCTAATCACTTGGACTATTATACCAGTTCGGGACATTCGTACCTCTTTGGTCCTTCGACGATCACGGGAAAAGACAACTTTATTTATACCGAAAACGGATTTTACAATACCAAAAAAAATGTCGGTCACTTTCTGAGGAAGTCGTATATCAAATATAAAGACCGGAAAATTGAAGGCGACAGTTTGTATTTTGACCGTACGCGGGAATTCTCTTCGGGGACACGAAACGTCAAAATTACCGATACGATCAACCGCGCCATCATTAAAGGACATTATGCCGAATTGTACAAAAAACAAGATTCCGTGTATATGACCCGTCGTGCCTCGGTGCGCTATTGGGTAGAAAACGACTCGATGTTTGTGCATGCCAAGAAAATCTATCTCACGGGGAAACCGGGAGCGCGAATTATTCGTGGGGAAAAAAATGTGCGGTTTTTCAAAACGGACATGAGTGGAAAATGCGACTCTTTACACTCCGATCAAAAAGTGGCCCTGACCAAACTCATCGGGAAACCGATACTTTGGAATGGCGACAAACAACTCACCGGCGATGTCATGCATCTCATTGGCAATAATGCTACGGAAAAACTCGATTCGCTAAAAGTACTCAACAATGCGTTTATCATTTCCAAAGACACGCTGGGCGCGGGTTTCAATCAGGTTAAAGGAATAAATCTGTATGGAAAGTTTCGGGAAAACAAATTGTATGAAGTCGATGTGGTCAAAAATAACGAAGTCATTTACTTTATGCGAAACGACAAAAACGAACTCATCGGCATCGATAAAACGGCTTGTAGTCGCATAAATATGACCCTCAATGGAAATGATGTCGATACCATTACTTTTTTTGATCGCGTAAACGGAACCTTGTACCCAGAGGAAGATTTTCCCGAGAATGTGCGGAAACTCCGGGGCTTTGTATGGCGCATTGAGGAGCGAATAAATTCCAAAGAAGATATTTTCCCTCCCGAAGAAGCCGAAGCCGAAGCGGCGTTGCAAGAACAAGCGCGCAAAGAGGCTACAAAACCCGCTGTCCCAATGCCTATTCGAAAAGAAACATTGAATTACGACAAAACGAGCCGTTCGACCAAAACGAAATAAAACCTACAACGCTACGGTATATGACCTTGAAATCGGACTTTTTACGATACCAAGCCCAAACCTCACCCTACCCACTCGGGATGGAAGTTTCCCATGCCGTGGGTTCGTATATTTATGACACCCAAAACAAAGCGTATTTGGACTTTGTGGCGGGCGTTTCGGCTTGCTCCCTAGGGCATCAGCATCCACGGGTAAATCAAGCGATTATTGATCAATTGCATAAGTATTCGCATGTTATGGTCTATGGCGAATATGCACAACATCCAGCAACGGAATATTGCAAATTATTGGTGCAAAACTTACCTCCCGAATTAAATAAAGTGTATTTGGTCAATTCAGGGACCGAAGCCACAGAAGGCGCCCTCAAATTGGCCCGCCGCGTTACAGGAAGAAGTCAGCTAATTTCCTGCCACAACGCCTATCACGGCAACACCATGGGATCGATGAGTGTAATGGGGTTTGAAGAGCGCAAACAAATCTTTCGTCCCTTGGTGCCCGATGTCGAATTTATTACGTTCAATAACGAAGCGGATATCGCAAAAATTACCACCCGTACCGCCGGAATTATCTTGGAAAGTATTCAGGGTGGTGCGGGATTTATCCAACCCGAAAATGATTTCTTATTGAAAGTCAAACAGCGTTGTGAAGCTGTAGGAGCCTTGATGATTGTTGATGAAATCCAACCCGGATTTGGACGCACGGGGAAATTATTTGGCTTTGAAAACTATAATGTTGTACCCGATGTGGTCATTATTGGCAAAGGCATGGCAGGAGGTATGCCCGTTGGAGGTTTTATCGCCAACGAACGCTATATGGATTTATTAAGTCACAACCCTAAGCTCGGCCATATCACAACCTTTGGAGGACATCCCGTGATTGCAGCGGCTAGTTTAGCCACGTTGCAAGAAATACTCGAAAAAGACTATGCGGCCCAAGCTTTGGAAAAAGAAAAATTGTTTCGCCGTCTTTTGGTACACCCTTTGATAGAAGAAGTTAGGGGCCGCGGATTAATGTTGGCGGCGATGACCGCTGATCCAGAGATTACGAATCGCGCCATTTTCAAATGCCAAGACAAAGGACTTATCCTATTTTGGTTATTGTTTGAAGGAAAAGCCATACGGATTACCCCACCGCTGACTGTTTCTGAGGCGGAAATTCGCGAAGGTTGTGCCATCCTGTTGGAGGCGTTAGACGAGATTATGACTGAGGATAAGCATGTTACCCTTAGTTAGTGTTAATTAAATTGTTTAAAACAATTCCTGTTTTTTTCCGTTTTTCCTCAAGGGTTACGTACCTTTAAGTAGTGCAACCTAAACCCCAATGACTATGTATTTGAATCACGAAGAAGACGACTACAATTTATCGCTCTCCCGTTTTGAGTCGATGTTGAAAACCAATAAGGTGTTCTTCTTCGATTCGGAGGAGTTTGAAGAGATTATCTTGTATTATTTGGACATGGGAAAAACTAATTTGGCAAAAAAAGCACTCAAATTAGGCTTGGAACAGCATCCAAAATCAACAGGGTTAAAATTGGTTCAAGTAGAAATGTTGGTGTACGAAGACAAGTTGGACGCCGCCGAAAAACTATTGAATGAATTGTATGCCATTGAACCGCACAACGAAGAAATTTATATCCAACGCGCCAGCATTTACTCCAAACGCGACAACCATGAAAAAGCGGTAGCCTGTTTGAAAAAAGCGCTCGAGTATACTGATGACCATGCCGATGTTTACAATTTGATGGGGATGGAATATTTATTTATGGACGATTTAGAATCGGCAAAATCCTGTTTCATTCAATGTTTGGAAGAAGATATTGCAGACCAATCGGCCTTATATAATGTGGTGTATTGTTTTGAATTTCTAGACCAAAATGCCGCCGCTATCGACTATTTGAAAACCTACATTGATCGTAATCCTTACAGTGAAATTGCTTGGCATCAATCGGGACGGTTGTACTATGGGTTAAAAGATTATGAAAATGCCGTACGTGCCTTTGAATTTGCTACCTATATCGACGAGACCTTTGTAGGCGCTTTTATGGAAAAAGGGAAGGCTTTGGAGCGTTTGAAGCGCTACACGGAAGCCATTGAAAGCTACGAGCAAACCCTTGCTTTAGACGACCCAACATCGTATGCTTTGTTGCGAATTGGCAAATGCTACGAAAAAGTGGGCAACAAAGTAGCTGCCCTTAAATATTATAACCAAACCGTCCACGAAGATCCGTTATTGGACAAAGGTTGGATAGCGATTACCGATTTTTATATTCGTCAAAAAAATTATTCCAAAGCGCTCTATTATGTCAATAAAGCCCTCGGAATTGACGATCAAAACAGCAGCTATTGGAAACGGTACGCAACCATCAATAAGGCCCTCTTTTTATTTGAAGAAGCTGAACACGGGTACCGAAAAGCGGTTGAGTTTGGCGATTACGAATTGGATACCTGGTTGTTTTGGGTCGACATGATGTATCAAATGGGTGAAAATGATAATGCGATACTTGCGTTACTTCAAGCCAGTGAATATTTTCCCGAAGCCTATGAAATTGAGTACCGCATGGCAGGCTTGTATTTTACGCTTGAAATGGAAGAAAAAGGAAGTTATCATCTTGCCAATGCCTTGCGGTTGAATGCAACCCATTACACCTTATTGGAAGAGTTGTTTCCGCAAGTGATGGACCTGAATAGCATCCAAAAAGCACTCCGAAAATACCGCAAATAATGGCCCCATCTTCCGAAAAACGCTTTGGCCTTTTGGGACGAAACATTGCGTATTCCTTTTCACGTGGGTATTTTGCAAAAAAGTTTGAAGCGCCGCAATGGCAACACTGTCGCTATGACAATTACGATCTGCCCGAGGCTGCTCAAATTAAACCTTTGTTACAAACCCAACCCTATCTGAATGGCTTAAATGTAACCGTTCCCTACAAAGAAGCCGTCATCCCTTTTTTGGATGATTTGGATCCCATTGCCCGACAAATTGGAGCTGTAAATACGATCCAATGGCTCCCCGATGGTACAACCCTAGGCCACAATACCGATTGGTACGGATTTCAACAAGCATTAGCACCGCACTTAGCGCCCCATCATCAACGCGCCCTCGTCTTGGGAACCGGAGGCGCTGCCAAAGCGATACGTTACGCGTTGCAACATTTGGGTATACCCTACACCTTGGTCAGTCGTTCAGGCGAAGAGGGAACCCTTTCCTACGCCGAAATCACGCCCGAAATCATGCATGCCCACACCCTTGTTATTCAATGTACCCCTTTGGGAACCTTTCCCGAGGTAGAGGCCTGTCCCCCAATACCCTACTCCTATTTTACGCCGCTTCACCTAGCGTTTGATTTGGTATACAATCCGCCTAAAACCCGTTTTTTAACCTTAGCTGAAGCACAAGGCGCTGCCATAGAAAATGGGTATTCCATGTTGGTTCACCAAGCAGAAAAGGCCTGGGAAATCTGGAACAGCACCAACGTATAGCCGTAAATCCTGTCTTTTCAATTTCTTTACACACAGAAACCTAGCTTTTACTTTGAATTTTAGGACGACTTTAGTATCTTTCGCCCTAATTATTGTATAACCCCTACAACCTAAACGAATGTCTGAAGTAGTGAATGACAACCTGAATCCCGAAATGGAGGGTTCAGATGGAATGGAAAACCAAGCGAATGTAGACGCGAATACGACCGAAAACGCAACTACTCCTGAGGAATCAACCCCTATAGAGAGTCCAATTCCCGATACCGAAGTGGAAGCTGCTTTATCGGAGGAAACGGAAGAAACGCCCGAAATTGAAGTGATTTCTGGGGATGAAGCCGATGCTCCTGTGGCGCAAGAAACCGCTGTGGAATCAAATGAAATCACAGCCGCCGAAGCAACCCCTGAACGTGAAGAAACGACGCCTTCCGAGACTATTGTAGCGGTGACTCCCGAAGAAAGTCAGGAATCCGCTGTCTCTGAAACCCATGAGGAAGCCCTTTCGGCTATCGCTGAAGCCAATGCCGAAGAAAGCGAAGATGAAACCCTGAAGGGACGTCACGAGATTCCTATGGAAGATTATGATGCCTTTTCGATGGAGCAATTGGTCGCTGCTTTAGAAGGTTTGGTCGCTGTTGAGCACGTGATGACCGTTCGTGAGCATGTGGAAGAAGTTCGCAAAGCCTTCCTTTCCAAATTCCACCATTTTATCGATGAAAAACGCGATGAGTTTTTGGCGGAAAACCCCGACACTACTGAAGATTTCCACTATGATTTCCCTTTAAAAAAGCGATTTGACACGCTTTATACCACCTATCGTGACAAAAAGAATGCCCATTTCAAATCGTTGCAAAATGCGTTAAAATCCAATTTGGAGAAGCGCGAAGCTTTGGTAGAAGAATTGAAAAATGTGGTCGCCCAATCGGGAGGTAATATTGCTCAAGCCTTGAAACAGCTCGCTGACATTCGCGAACGCTGGAAAAATGCAGGACCTATACCAAAGGACAAATACAACCACGTTTGGAACAACTACCACTTCCATTTGGAAAACTTCTATGATGTATTACATTTGGATCGTGAGGCCCGCGATTTGGAATTCAAAAATAATTTAGAGCAAAAGCAACGAATTATCGCCCGTGTTGAGGAATTAACGCAAGAAAGCGATATCAACAAAGCCTTCCGTGAGTTGCAAGATCTCCACCGCATTTGGAAAGAAGACATTGGTCCTGTTTCCAAAGAGGTACGTGAGAGTTTGTGGCAACGTTTTAGCGAGCTTACCAAACAAATGCACGACAAACGCGAATCGTTATCCGAAGAATTCCGTAAACGCGAGCAAGAAAATCTGGCGAAAAAGCAAGAGATCATTGCCGCTTTGGAGGTACTTGCTACCGAGCGCGTAGACAGTCATGCGTTGTGGGTGCAACAAATTGCTAAAGTAGAGGCGTTACGCAATACTTTTTTTGCCACCGGTAAAGTCCCTTCAGAAGTGAATGAAGCGACTTGGGCAGCGTTTAAAACAGCCGTTCGTAATTTTAACGCTTTAAAAAATTCCTTCTACAAGGACATTAAAAAAGGGCAAAACGATAATTTGAGTCGCAAGCAAGCCTTGGTGGCTCGTGCCAATGAATTGAAAGATGCCGATGATTTTGCGGCAACCACGCCCATCATGAAGCAGATTCAGGAAGAGTGGAAAACCATTGGTCATGTTCCTCGAAAATTCTCCGACAGTTTGTGGAAAGAATTTAAAGACGCTTGCAACACCTACTTTGACCGCTTGAAAGAAAGTAAGAAAGAAGAAAATTCGGTCGAATTGGAAGCTTTCAATAACAAAAAAGCGTATTTAGAACAATTGCGTTCTTTTGAATTGGTAGGCGATCACAAAACCGACTTGGACGCCATCAAAGCGCATATCGAGCAATGGAAAAGTTTTGGTAAGGTTCCTTTCAACCGCCGTCATATTGAAGGTAAATTCAACAAAATTTTGGATGCTTTATTTGAAAAATTAAGCGCTAGCAAAAAAGAAGGCGAGATGCATCGTTTTTCAAGCAAGTTAGAATCATTAGCGGGCGATGGCAGCCGTAAATTGGACCATGAAAAATTGTTCATCATGCGTAAAATTGACGAAGTACAGCATGAAATCTTCCAGTTGGAAAACAATATTCAATTCTTCCAAAATGCTAAAAACAACCCTATTGTCAACGAAGTGAAGAAAAACATCGAGCGCCACAAAGCGGATTTAGCTACGTGGAAAGAAAAGCTTAAACAAATTAATGTTTTGATAAAACAACAACAACAAGAATCCGCTGAATAAGCGGATTTTTTTTTGGGCATGATAAATATCATACCTTACGCCATGGCCGCATCCTATCTTTGAGGCAAATTCTGTAGTCATGGCCACTTCTCTCATTCAAAAATATAACGTGCCGGGACCCCGATACACCAGTTATCCCACGGTTCCGTACTGGAATGATGCGACTTTTAGTACCGAGGGATGGCTCCACACTTTGCTGCACGCTTTTCACGAAACCAATGCGACGCAAGGTATCAGTCTCTACATTCATCTCCCCTTTTGCGAAAGTTTATGCACGTTTTGTGGCTGTCACAAACGCATTACCAAGCGGCATGAGGTTGAACACCCTTATATCGAGGCAGTATTGAAAGAATGGAATTTATACTGCGAGTTATTACCCAAGAAACCCCATATTCGCGAAATCCATTTGGGTGGAGGTACGCCTACTTTTTTTTCTGCGGAAAATCTTAAGCGACTCATCCACGGAATATTGAAGGAAGCCCATGTCGTTCCCGAACATGAATTTAGCTTCGAAGGGCATCCCAACAATACCACACGCGAACATTTACAGGTGTTGTACGACCTAGGGTTTCGTCGTGTAAGTTTTGGTGTACAAGATTACTCGCCAACCGTTCAAAACGCCATTCATCGCGTGCAATCGTTTCATCAAGTGGCAAAAGTTACTTTTTGGGCACGGGAAATTGGGTATACATCCATCGGACATGATATCATTTTTGGGTTGCCTTTTCAAACCCTTGCCGACGTAGAAGACACTATCGATAAAACCAAATCCCTACTCCCCGATCGTCTCGCTTTTTACAGTTATGCCCATGTGCCGTGGATAAAAGGCAATGGCCAACGCGGATTTCAGGATCAAGATGTGCCGCGTGACGAGGTGAAGCGGCAATTGTATGAAGAAGGGAAAAAACGCTTGTTGGCACATCATTACCACGAAATTGGGATGGACCATTTTGCCCGAACTACCGATTCGATGTACCATGCCTTTGAAAACGGCACCTTGCACCGGAATTTCATGGGATATACCGTGACCCAAACCAAAGTAATGATCGGATTGGGCGTTTCGTCGATTGGCGACAGTTGGTATGGTTTTGCACAAAACGAAAAGGTCTTAGAAACCTACTATGCCCGCTTGGAAGCCAACGAACTCCCTGTGCTTCGGGGCCATCTTCTCACGGAGGAAGACCTGATTATCCGCCGTCATATTCTCAATTTAATGTGCCATTTTGAAACCCAATGGGAAACCGAAGACCTTTACTTCAAGGAGATTCCAAAAGTTTTGGCACAACTCCAAGAAATGGAGCACGACGGTTTGGTTATCCTTGGACTGGATCACCTGGTGGTCACCGAGAAAGGCAAACCCTTTATCCGTAACATTTGTATGGCGTTTGACTTGCATTTGCAACGTTCGGCTCCCCAAACACAGCTGTTTTCGATGACGGTGTAGGGGGGTCAAGTTTCAGGTTTCAGGTTGGTGGAAAAGTGTAATCCAACTGCTAATGAACTAACTCTTCTACAGAAAGTCAGCTTAGGAGCTCAGAGGCTCAGTATCTCAGGAGCTTTAAAAAAGTTTCTGGTTGGTGGAAAAGTGGAGAAGGTGGAAAAGTGTAATCCTACTGCTAGTGAACTGACTCCTCTACAGGAGGCCAGCTCAGAGGCTCAGCGTCTCAGCTTCTCAGCGGCTTTAAAAAAGTTTCAGGTTGGTGGAAAAGTGGAAAAGGTGGAAAAGTGTAATCCTACTGCTAGTGAACTGACTCCTCTACAGGAGGCCAGCTCAGAGGCTCAGCTTCTCAGAAGCTTTTAAAAGTTTCAGATTGATCTCAGATTGAAAATCCGCGTAATAAAAACTGGTTTAATACATACGAAATCTTCTCTTCGAAACCATTTTTTTGATATCCGAAATGTGTCGTTCCCTAATATGGACATTAGCACCATTATTTACAGCATTTCGCAATAAGTTAATAATTTGCAGTTTATTAGAATAATTTGCAGGTTGATTGTTGGACACTATTTGATTTACAACGTCTATTACTTCATCAGACTTGCAGAGGAATACATTTTTTGGTATGGATTCTAATTTTTTGAACTCACAATTTCCAAAAAATACTACAACTGAATAAAATGGAATACGATCAAATTGGGTGAGTTTAACTTTCAAATCAAAAATATGGTTTCTATTCTGTAGTATTGGATTGTAAAAACGGTGTTTTACACTACCATATGATAAAACTTGAGTCCAATTTTTTTGATCTCCATTACCAAATATCCAGCCGCTATAATCCTTAACTTCAAATACAATTATTCCTACTTTGGTAGGCAAAACAAGATCAATTTGACAATAACCACCATCTCTTCTTGCTAAGTATAAATCGTGAAATATAGCCTTAGGAGAAAAATTGGCTTTGAGAAGCATGAGTACTAATTCTAGTTCTGAAGTGGTTCCACGATCTAAAGAAGTAGCTGTTTTAATTAATTTTCTATCCTTCTCTTCCTTAAGAAAAATGTAGAGAATAATAACAATTAGTAATAGTATAGCAAATGTTAGAATTGCTACTCTCATATCTCAATATTGAAGGGTAAACGACTACAAACTAATATCTAACAAAAAAATTACAATCTATTATTCAGCAATAACATCCGCTTTCGTTTTTTGTTTTCGAAAGGACCAATGCTCAAGTTTCCCAGACAAGAGTAACACGAGCCAATAACCCCATCCGAAAAAAAGGGCAAAATAAAAATTAGAGCCAAAAAAATCGCTATCGCGGAAGTACGAGGCTATCAAGTTGACTGTACTCGAAATAAAACAACACAAAAAAAGAAAAAGCAGTTTAATGGGTAGGTTTTTCATAACGTTTTGGCTTTAATAGATTAAGCTACTTTTAATTGAAATTTGGATACATCATACACGAAACATTCCAAAGGTTATAGAATGCTACGTAATTAGTGACTACAATGATTTACTAAATTAATTTTTTCCCACGAAAAATACAATGCCTCGCACAGATTATAAATTTAAATAAATGCTAAGTTGGAGGACTGTTGCGGAGCAGCGTGCTACTTAAAACACTTTGCGGAGTTGGGAGCTGGGATTCGTTTTTTAGTTCACCACGCGAAAGGATTCGCGCGGTAGCGGGGGATTGTGAAATAATTGATGACAGCAATCTTCATTTTTTTTACTAAAATAAATAATAATTCTACAAGGAAAACTGTTTTTATATTTGTCTAAACTTTAAATATCCGACTTTAACCATTTCCATTTGCAATAAAACAAAACAACTGAATGCTCTTACTGATGACTGTTGACTGTTGACTGTTGACTGATGACTGATGACTTACGACTCTCCGACTTACGACTTACGACTCCCCGACTGTTGACTTACGACTTAAGACTGTTGACTTAAGACTTCCAACTCATAATTCATAATTCATAACTCCAAACTAAAAAGCACGCCTCCCAGCGTGCTTTTCATTCTAAACCCAAAAAATTACGTTTGCAAGCGACGGTAAAGGTCGTCTTTCAAATGGAGTAATTTTGCTTTTAACACATGGGCGTGTTCGTCTGTAACGACTTCTTCGCTCGTGTTGATGCGGTGAATTTGATGCTCCAATTCGTCGTAAGCATCAAATAATTTGCGAAAATGAACATCGCTCACTTTCAACGCGTGAATGCGTTCGGCGAGTTCGGGAAATTCGTGTAGTAAACTATGTCGTTCCATACCTATTGAGTATTAATGTTTGATTTAATGACAATTGGCTTGGGCTTGCACCCATAGCGAAGTAGTTGTGGGCGATAGATAAGGGATGCCCAATCCCATGCCGCGAACAATAAACAAGACGCCTATGCCTACCGCTACTACGGGAATGAGTTGCTGCAAACGCTGCCGCACAGGAACCGTAATCCACGATTGGGCATACACTACAAGACTCATCAACGGTATTGTCCCCAAACCATACAAAAGCATGTAGCCCACACTTTCAGTTAGTCGCGGCATCGCCAAGGCGCCAAACAGAGCGGCATACACCATTCCACAGGGCAAAAACCCGTTCAAGAGTCCGATGGTAAACAACGCATCGGGGGATTTACGCTTAAACTGTTGCCCCAAATGACTTTTGACCGCTGCAATAGCACGGTAAACGGGTTGTGAAAAATTGTATCGGGCAAAGACCTTTTCGGGAATCAAGGCGATGGCAATCATTAAAATCCCAACCACAATGGACAGTTGCTGTTGCATGCCGGCGAGATAAAACCCACGGCCGAGGAGTCCAAACACGAATCCCAGCACCCCATACGCCGTCAATCGACCCAAGTGATACAACAGAATTTGCAAGGCTTTACGGGACGTATTGGCACGATCGACAGGCAAAAGCAAGGCTATGGGTCCGCACATACCGATACAGTGCAAACTGCTGATGATTCCGAGAAATAAGGCCGCGATCAACATGGGTTAAAAAAATACGGTTTGCTTGCTAATATATCCTTTACCTTCGTATGTCCAATGAATGGAAATGTCCCAACGACCGTCTGCCAAAGCGCTTTTAGGTATGAGCAAATGTGGACTGGATAACGAAATCGGAATTTCGAAATCGAGCTTTTGACTAGACGGTCTGTAAAAGGACACTTTTCCGCTAATTTTTGTACAATCAAACGAGGATGGAAAAGCCACCTCAATGCCCTCGGGCGTTTTGGTGCATACCACTTTCTCGCGAAGACCCAAAGCATTGTTCTCGCGTTCTAAATCCCGCTCGAAGGTCTGCTCTTTCAAATAATATTTTTCAACGACCAATTCGTTGTCGTATTTTGAATTGGACTGCACGCGAAATACAAAGAATAAGATAAAACTCATAAAGAGTATAAACGCGATGACAATTCCGGTTCCCCAATTTATTTTCATGGTGTTTTTTTTTAGTGATTAGTGACTAGTGATTAGTGACTAGTGACTAGTGATTAGTGATTAGTGACCTGCCTTTGCTGGCAGGCAGGCTAGTAATTAGTGGCTCCTTACTCCAAGAAGGAATACTTTCTAATAAACTGAACACTAATAATAACATTCTGCCTCTGTTTACTATTTACTGCTACTGCTTACTGTACACTGTATACTGTATACTGTATACTGTATACTGTATACTGAACACTGTACACTGAACACTGTACACTGAACACTGCCAACTAATCAAACCTCCTCGGTCCGTTAAAATTCGCAGTGGTCGATTCAATCCGTTCATTTCCTTCATATACCTCGATTTTCAACACGAGTTTTTCATCGTGAAGCAAACGTTCGGGGATTTTGATAAACAAGGTCGCTTCGCCAAGCGCATCCGCGGGAACTTTCAGTGAAGTAGCCCCCACCAGTTGAATAACGCCTTCGGAAGGGTCGACCAACTTGAATGTAACCTTTTTAAAATCGGTGGTGGTTTTGTTGACCACTTTGCAATTGTAAATGTTCACAATCGTATCTTTTTCTTGCAAAAACAACTGCCCTGGTGCCGATAAAATCGTAGCTTCAACTTGATTGCGCAAGAAAAGCATACCGATAAAAATCCCAGTAAGGATTGCCAATACCGCTGCATACCCTTTCATGCGAAGCGTAAACTTAAACGGCTCCTTTTTGTTGATCTCGTCTTCGCTGGCATAGCGAATCAAACCTTTGGGCAATCCCACCCGCTCCATAATCGTATCACATTCATCGATACATGCTGTGCAATTCACACATTCGAGCTGTGTTCCGTTGCGAATATCAATACCCGTTGGACACACATGGATACAGGCTTTACAATCGATACAATCGCCTTTACCCACCGCAGCACGGTCTTCGTCTTTGACATATTTGGCTCGTCCCGATGTCCCTTCGCCCCGCACGTGATCGTAGGCTACATTGATTGATTTATTGTCCAACAACACGCCTTGTAAACGTCCATACGGACAAGCGATAATGCATACCTGCTCGCGAAACCAAGCGTAGATAAAATAAAATACCGCCGAGAAAATCAATACCGCAATAAGCGTTGACGTATTGTGCGTAGGCCCTTCTTTGATAAAAGCGATAACGGTGTCACTGCCTTTCAAATAGGCCAAAAACACATTGGCAATGGCAAATGAAATCAGGTAAAACACGATCCATTTCGTCACGCGTTTCCGTATTTTTTCGCCATCCCACTCTTGCTTAGCCAGACGAATTTGCTGGTTACGGTCGCCTTCAATCCAATATTCAATACGGCGAAACACCATTTCCATAAATATCGTTTGGGGACAAAACCATCCGCAAAAAATTCGCCCAAAAGCCACCGTAAATAGAGCCAATCCCACTACCCCAATGATCATTGAAATCACAAACAGGTGAAAGTCTTGGGGCCAAAACGGGAATCCGAAAATATTGAAGCGACGTTCAAGAACGTTGAAGAGCAAAAATTGGTGACCGTTGATTTTTACAAACGGCGCTCCGAAGAGAAACACCAACAAGAAATAACTTACTATTTTTCTGCGGTCGTAATACCGTCCCACAGGTTTTTTGGGAAAAATAAAGGCGCGTTTTCCTTTTTGATCGATAGTAGCTATCGTATCGCGGAAACTGTCGTCATGCAACGGACTGGCCATGATAATAAGGGTTTGGGTTTAGCAATTGGGTCCCGCGTCGCCTTGGGACCCGTGAATGATTATTTTGCGCTAGGAATCGAATCCGCAGGCTTGGAAGCATCGGCTGTGGGAGCAGCATCGTCTTTCCATACATCGCCTTCGGCTGGCTTGGCGCCCGCAGGTTTTGTTCCTTGCAAACTCCAAACATAGCTAGCCACTTTTTGAACATCTTTAGCATCCAGCGTTTTCCCCCAAGCGGCCATAGTGGGATTCCGAGGGCTACCATCGTGAATGACTTTGAATACATTTTTAATACCGCCGCCGTTCAACCAATGGGTATCGGTAAGATTAGGGCCTACCAACCCACCACCTTGGGGACCGTGACAAGCAGCGCACACATTTTTATAAATTTCTTGCCCTTTCGACAAACTGGCAGGATCGGTTAAAGCAGTAACTTGATCAAGTGAAATCGTCTCTTTGGGACTGTTGCCTTTGAATTTCAACATTTCCTCTTCGGCGAGCGCTACTTCAGTTTCAAACTCTTGGGCTTGATTTTCACCGCCAAAGAAATGGTAGCGCACCAGATAAATACCTGCAAAAATGATGGTCACATAAAAAAGATACACCCACCACGGAGGCAATACATTGTCGAGTTCGCGAATACCATCGTAGTCGTGATCGAGCATGACATCGGCTTCTTGCTCTACTGCTTTCGAACGGGTAAGCTTCGACATCCAATGTTGGTACCATTGGCTATCCACAAATGAAACAGTTTGCGCCTCCTCGAGCTGTTTCTTTTGCTCTTCGGTCAATAAATGATAGGTGACTTTATCTACGGCACTTACTACTATTTCAATGGCAACCAAAAGGAAAAGAAAAACCGCCAAAAATAAGGCTACCATAGGATACTTCACAAAAGCCGGTCTATCGCCCGAATCGATGAAATACTCCAATGCGACCAGCACAATGGCAAAGAGTAAGGGCACGCGTACGTAGGATGGAAATAATTTTTTCATTAGAAATTATGTTTTTCAGTTAGTGATTCGTCGTCGTTTAAAGGGAGATTGCTCACGGTATTCAGAGTTTCCTTGCTGTAGGTCATGGCCCAAACGGTAAACAACACAAAGGCAGTAAAGAAAATCGAAAGGGAAATAATCGGGTAAATCTCTACCCCAGCAATCGTTTCTAAATTATGTTTTACAAACTTCAACATGTCAATTAAGGTTTAGGTTTAGCTGCGGTATCCGTGCCTAAGCGTTGTAAATAAGCAATCAAGGCAATAATTTCACGATCCTTCAGCGGCACATTGGTTTCTGCTCCAAATGATTTTTGGATTTGCGAATCCTTCATCAAACTCGCTTCAATCTTTTTGGCTTGCGCTTCCATGTGTTGGGGTGCATTGGCAATGTCTTCTGGAGAATAGGGCACTCCTAAAGAAACCATAGCTTCCATTTTTTTCTGGGTCAAATGGGTATCCAATTTGTCGTGAATCAACCATTGGTAACGCGGCATAATCGAACCCGAAGAAATACTTTGGGGATCATACATGTGATTGAAATGCCACACATCGGGACGTCCACCGTTAAATGGTTTACCCGTTACGCCTTCGCGATGCAAATCAGGACCCGTACGTTTTGAACCCCACAAGAAGGGATGATCGTACACATATTCCCCCGATTTGGAGTAGTCGCCATACCGTTCTACTTCCGAGCGGAACGGACGAATTAATTGCGAGTGACAGCTTACACAACCTTCGCGGATGTACAAATCACGTCCTTCTAATTCCAACGGCGTATAGGGTTTTACAGCGGCTATGGTAGGAATATTGGACTCAACGAAAATGGTGGGTAAAATTTGCACCACACCTCCAATTAAAATGGCCAAAGTGGTGTAGAGTGAGAATTTAACCGGCTTACGTTCCAACCAAGCGTGCCAGCTTTCGCCTTTCAATCGGTTGGGACTGATGGGGGCTAAGGCAGGAGCTTCTGCAAAATCGTCGGCCACAGCAGCCCCTTTGCGAACGGTCATCACAATGTTATACACCAACACAAATACCCCGATTAAGTATAACGTTCCCCCAATGGCGCGCATCCAATACATCGGCATCAATTGCGTTACTGTTTCTAGAAAGTTTCCATATTGTAAGGCACTCCCATCGGGTTTAAATTGTTTCCACAATGACGCTTGGGTGAATCCAGAAACGTACATCGGTAAAGCATAGAAAATGATTCCTAGGGTACCAATCCAAAAGTGGAAATTGGCCAATTTTTCAGAAAATAACTTGGTTTTGGTCAAACGAGGAACCAACCAATAAAACATCCCGAAGGACAAGAATCCGTTCCAAGCCAAAGCCCCCACGTGAACGTGTGCAATGATCCAATCGGTAAAATGGGCAATCGCATTTACATTTTTCAAGGAAAGCATCGGCCCTTCAAAAGTGGCCATCCCGTAGCCTGTAATCGCGACAACGAAGAATTTCAAAACCGCATCGGTACGTACTTTATCCCAAACCCCACGAAGGGTCAATAAACCGTTGATCATCCCACCCCAAGAGGGCGCAATCAACATGACGGAGAAGACTACCCCAAGATTTTGCGCCCAATCGGGTAACGCAGAATACAACAAGTGGTGAGGCCCCGCCCAGATGTAGATAAAGATTAACGACCAGAAGTGGATGATAGACAAACGGTAGGAATAGACCGGACGGTTGGCCGCTTTGGGAACAAAGTAATACATCATTCCTAAAAAGGGCGTGGTCAAGAAAAACGCCACCGCATTGTGACCGTACCACCATTGTACTAAGGCATCTTGCACCCCTGCGTAGACGGAATACGATTTTAAACCGGCAACGGGTAATTCCAAACTGTTGAAAATGTGAAGCACTGCAACGGTTACAAAAGTGGCGATGTAAAACCAAATGGCGACATAAATGTGACGCTCTCTTCGTTTGATAATGGTCCCAATCATATTGATTCCAAAAACCACCCAAATCAGCGCAATGGCAATATCAATAGGCCATTCCAACTCGGCATATTCTTTAGAGGTAGTGTATCCTAACGGCAAGGTAATGGCGGCCGCTACGATAATCAATTGCCAGCCCCAAAAATGAATTTTGCTCAATACATCGCTAAACATGCGGGCTTTCAGCAAGCGTTGCATCGAGTAATACACCCCTGCAAACATGGCATTGCCCACAAAGGCAAAAATCACCGCATTGGTATGCAACGGGCGAAGTCTACCAAAACTCAAAAAAGAGACACCATTCGTTAGGTTAGGGAACATAAAGAGAAACGCCAGAAGCAATCCGACGAGCATCCCTACCACCCCAAAAACGATACTGGCATAGATGAAATTTCGAACAATCTTGTTGTCGTAATGAAATTGTTGCATTTCCATAATTATTGTTTTTCTTCGGTTATATTTAATTGATTTTTGTTTTTCGTTGTGTTGATGATTTCATCGTCAAATAACATACGCACCGACGGTGTATAATCGTCGTCGTATTGACCGGATTGTACCGCCTTGATAAAGGCCACCAAGAAAAAAACGGCCACGACGATACTGATACTGATTAAAAAATAAATGACACTCATACCTTAAATTTGTGTTAACAAAGTTAGATTCACCCCTTGGCTTAAAACATGATATTTATCATTAGGCCGCATTTTTCACTGTTTTTTTCGTTTGAAAGAATCGCTCACGGGCATACGCATTGCTCATCAAGGTGACAAAACTCACAATGGTTATCGTGCTCAAAGGCATGATTATCGCCGCCACAATGGGCAACAAGTTTCCTGTTACCGCATAGGTCAATCCCACAACATTATATAGAAGTGAAATCGCAAAACTCATGTAGATGATTTTCATCGCATTGCGGGCATACTGCAGGAAGTAGCCAATTTTCGAAAACTGAGATGCATCCAAGATCCCATCGCAGGCGGGAGAAAAAACATTTACATTTTCTGAAATCGATAGGCCCACATTACTCTGGGCCAAAGCTCCGGCATCGTTCAGCCCGTCCCCTACCATCATCACGTTTTTGCCTTCTTGTTGTAAAGCCTCGATGTAGGCCAACTTCGCTTCGGGTTTTTGGTTGAACACCAACGAGGTTCCTGCGGGCAACATTTTCTCCAAAATCTTACGCTCCCCATCGTTGTCGCCCGAAAGCACGACCAAATGATAGGATGCACTCAATCGTTCAAACAAAGCCTCCAAGCCTTCACGGTATTGGTTGTTGAACACATAACTGCCTTTGTAAACACCGTCAATTTCAACATGTACTTTGGTTTTCTTATGGGTGTTTTCACTGAGATGCTGTAAAAACTGAGACGAACCCAATTTGACCGCGTGTCCTTCTACCGTAGCAAATACCCCTTTGCCTGTCACCTCTTCAAAATGAGTGACCGTAGCTTTCTCTTGAGCGGGTAAATACTCGTAAAGCCTACGACTCAAGGGGTGATTGGAACCGCGAAGGGTATTTTTCAACAACCAAAGTTCGTGCGCGTCGAGTGGGCTACCCTCATACGTTATCGCCGTTTTTTTGTTGGTGGTAATGGTGCCCGTTTTATCAAAAACTATCGTATCGACTTGGGCCATTTGTTCAATGACCTGGGCATTTTTTAAGTACAACTGCTGTCTTCCCAAAATCCGCAAAACATTGCCCAACGTAAAAGGAGCTGTCAACGCCAAAGCACAAGGGCAGGCTACAATTAAAATAGCGGTAAACACATTGAAAGCGGTATCGGTATCGAGGAAAATCCAATAGCCAAAAGACACCAGCGCCAACAGTAATAAGGCAGGTGTAAAATAATGACTGATGCGGTCGGTGATGTTTTTGTGTTTGGAATGTAATTTCTTTTGAAACACATCATTGCTCCACAATTGGGTGAGGTAACTTTGAGAAACCGAGAACAAAACTTCCATTTCGATGACTTTGCCCAATTGTTTGCCGCCGGCGTAGATTTTATCGCCCGACTTTTTTTCGATAGGAACCGCCTCGCCTGTGACAAAACTGTAATCGATAGCCGCTTTTTCTGAGATCAAAATACCATCTACGGGAATCAACTCTTGGTTGCGAATCAACAAGCGATCGCCTTTTTCAATGGCATAAACTTGTACGGGTTCTTCGGTACCGTTGGGACTAATTTTGGTCACCGCAATGGGGAAATACGACTTATAATCACGTTCAAAAGAGAGGAAGTTATAGGTTTTTTGCTGAAACAATTTCCCCAACAACATGAAGAAAATCAGCCCGCACATGCTGTCAAAAAAACCTTGCCCATAATCCATCACAATATCTACCGTACTGCGCACAAACATGACAATGATACCCAAGGCTATCGGAATTTCGATATTGAGCATTTTGGCACGGATACTTTTCCATGCCGAAACATAGTAGCCGCTGGCCGAATACAACAAAGGCGGCAACGACAAGAAGAAAATCAACCAGCGAAAAAAGCCGCGGTACTGATTGATCCAAAATTCTTCGACTTCAAAGTACTCGGGAAACGATAAAAGCATAATGTTGCCAAATGAGAAAAAAGCCACCCCGATTTTGTAAATCAACGAGCGGTCGATTTTGTGTTTTTCGCCTTCGTAATTTTCCAAACTGATGTAGGGTTCATAGCCGATCGAGCATAGTAATTCGACCAAGGCTTTAAGCGAAATCTGTTGCGGGTCAAAGGAGATACGAACCTTTTTGGCGGGAAAGTTTACCTGCGCGCTGCCGATACCCGGATGTAACTTGTGTAGATTTTCCAAAATCCAAATACACGAGCTACAGTGAATATGCGGTAAGTACAGTGAAACAATATGGGTTGAAGCTTCTTCAAATTCGAGTAATTTGCTGACGATGGTGGCGTCGGTTAAAAAATCATATTTTCCATTAATGTCCGTGGGAGTGGCCCCGGGTGCGGCTTGAAAATCATAGTAGCACGTAAGATCGTTTTGACGAAAGATTTCGTAAACCGTTTTACAACCGTTGCAACAGAATTCTTTTTCCTCAAAAACAAGTACGTCCTTGTCTTGAATTGTTAAGCCACAATGATAACAATGCATTGTGTCCATAATTTGCTCATTTTTTACCTGTAACAAAGGTCACACAACCGCATTTTGTAAAATATGATATTTGTCATGCGAATATTTTTCTACATTTGAAAAACAAAAAACAAAAACAAAAAAACACACTCTTATGGGGAAATGTGAACAGTGCATTGTACGGGAATTCAGCTCCCTGAAGGCGCTTACCAAAGACGAACTCCTGCACATGGCGGAGTGTAAAGCGTCGTACACCATTAAGAAAGGTGAGGCAATTTTTGAAGAAGGCGAAAGCATTAATGGGGTCTATTGCGTCAAAGAAGGCGTCTGTAAAATGTCGAAACTAAGTTCCAACGGGAAAGACCAGATTGTCAAACTCGTCAAACCGGGCGAACTCCTCGGACAGCGTTCGTTGATTAGTGAAGAACCTGCTAATTTAAGTGCCGTAGCGCTCGAAGATATGCAAGTGTGCTTCATCCCAAAATCGGAAATCATGTCGTTTTTCAACAAAAACAACAATTTCTCGATGAATATGATGCGTACTATTTGTGGCGACCTGCGCGACGCCGACGACCATATGGTGACGATGGCGCAGAAAACGGTCAAAGAACGCTTGGCCGAAACCTTGTTGTACCTTGAGGATAATTTTGGTAAAAACGACGACGGCACGCTGCGTATTCAGCTATCCCGAGAAGAACTGGCGGGCATGATTGGCACGGCTACAGAAAGTTGCATACGCCTGTTATCAGAACTTAATAAGTTAGGGTATATCGAATTAATCGGCAAAAAAATCGCCTTAAAAGAACGCCAAAAACTCAAACGAATGGCCGAGTAATCACGCTAATGTGTATATTATGGAATTCAAGACCTTAACCCTGCAGCAATGCGGGGTTTTTGGGTTTTAAGGGTTTCAGGTTTCAAGTTTAAGGTTTAAGGTTTCAAGTTTAAGGTTTAAGGTTAATACCGTGATAATTGAAAGTTTACGATATTAAAATTATGAGCCTGCCTGCCGACAAGCAGGTTAAGAATTATGAGTTATGAATTATGAGTTATGAATTATGAGTTATGAGTTATGAATTATGACTGACGACTTATGACTGTTAACTGTTGACTGATGACTGCCGACTGATGACTTACGACTTACGACTTACGACTAATAATTTGAAAATGAGTTGATTTGAAGATTTGAAAATGTTCTTTCTAAGAAATAGTTGTTTACTGACGACTGTTGACTGATCACTGTTAACTGTTGACTGATCACTGCCGACTGTTGACTGATCACTGCCGACTGATGACTTACGACTTACGACTTACGACTGATTACTACAACTTTTTTTTCAAAAACAAATAATACACCGGTACGCCCAAGGCTACAATCCCCAAACCTAAACCGGCGTTGCGGGTGTCGTAGACTAACAAGGCCACACAAATCGCAGCCGTGATCACCATATACAATAAGGGTACAAAAGGATAGCCAAACGCTTTGTAAGGTCGCTCGGCATCGGGTTCGCGCTTCCGCAGGATAAAGAGTCCGCCAATAGTCAAAATATAAAACAACAACGAAGCAAAGGTGGCATAGGTGAGTAAATCGCCATACTTACCTGTCATACACAAAAAAGATGCCCAAACGGCTTGTACCCACAAGGCGCGAGCCGGCACTTCTTTGTCGTTGAGTTCGCCTGCCTTTTTGAAGAACAAACCGTCTTGAGCCATGGCATAAAACAAACGCCCTCCGCTTAAAATAAGTCCGCTGTTACAACCAAACGTCGACACCATGATCAACCCAGCCATGACCAACACGCCCACATTGCCCATAATCACACTGGCCGCTGCCGCACCCACCCGATCTTCAGACGCAAACATAATCCCGCGCTCCATAACCGTAGTGCCGTCGGGCGAACCGTTGAGCGGCAATAATGACAAATACGCCACATTCGCCAACAAATAGATGATGGTTACAATCAAGGTCCCCAAAAACAAACTGCGCGGAATATTGCGCTTCGGGTCTTTGATTTCCCCCGCGATAAACGTCACATTATTCCACGCATCACTCGAAAACAACGGATTGATAATGGTTGCCCCCATAACGCCCAACAACGCCACGCCGCTCAACAGCGAAACCGTCAGGGTGCCGTCGTTTTGAACCGTTTTTTTGGCGTCCCATGCCGAGGCAAAGTTCGCCGTAAGCACCTCCGATTGCAATCCTACATACAACCCAAGGATGATTAACGCAAAAAGTGCTATCAACTTGGCCGAAGTAAACACCAATTGAATGATTTTCCCGTTTTGAACGCCACGGGTATTGATGTAGGTCAGTAAAAAAATACTGAGTATGGCTAAAATTTGTTTGTTGGTAAATACAAAACTTTCATAGGCAAAAATCTTTTGTTCCAACACAGGAAAGAAAACCGCTGTATAATTGGCAAACGCCACAGCAACCGCCGCGATCACTCCCGTTTGAATCACCGTAAACACCGTCCATCCGTAGAGAAATGACACGAGTTTTCCATAGGCGCGCTGAATATACACAAACTGTCCACCCGCATTCGGCATCATACCCGCCAACTCGCCATAACTGAGCGCTGCCGACATCGTAAGGAGTCCGGTGATGAACCACAACACCAATATCCAAGCGGCCGAACCCACATCACGGGCCATAGCTGATGTTACCAAAAAGATCCCCGAACCAATCATCGAGCCCGCTACCAAACTGGTCGCGTCAATGAGTCCGAGCCTGCGTTTTAATTCGTGTTTTTCCATAGTAGAGGTTAGACGTTAGACTTTAGTCTTTATACTTTAGTTGTTGATTTTTATATTTCTAATTTCTCCATTACAATTTTAACTAATTGCCACATCGCCACATTGACTAATTGACTCATCGTCACATCGCCACATTGACACATCGCCACATTGACACATCGTCACATTGACACATTGACACATAGACACATTAATCACAATTTCTTCGCCTCATTCCAATACACATCCATTTCCGCCAAGGTCATATCGGCTAGGGATTTTCCCATAGCGTTGACCTTTTCCTCCAAATATTGAAAGCGCTTGATAAACTTTTTGTTGGTACGTTCCAAAGCGTCCTCGGGATTGACATTCAAAAACCGAGCGTAATTGATCATTGAAAACAGCACATCGCCAAACTCCGATTCGATACGGTCCAGGTTGCCGGTCGCCACTTCCTCCTGCAATTCGTGCAATTCTTCTTGAACCTTTTCCCAAACCTGCTCGGGTTGCTCCCAATCGAAGCCTACGCCTTTGGCTTTGTCTTGCACCCGACTGGCTTTTACCATGGCAGGTAACCCTTTGGGCACACCTTCCAATACCGATTTTTTTCCTTCTTTTAACTTCAACTTTTCCCAATTGCGCTTCACTTCCTCCTCATCAGCCACGACCACATCGCCATAAATATGCGGATGCCGGTGGATGAGTTTATCGCAAATTTCGTGGGCCACATCGGCTATATCAAAAGCGTGGGTTTCACTTCCAATTTTGGCATAAAAAACAATGTGCAACAGGAGATCGCCCAACTCTTTTTTGACTTCTTCTAGGTTGTTGTCCAAAATAGCATCGCCCAATTCATAGGTTTCTTCAATGGTCAAATGTCGTAGGGATTGCAGGGTTTGCTTCTTATCCCAGGGACATTTTTCACGTAAATCGTCCATAATATCGAGCAATCGATTGAAGGCTTGCAGTTGTGCTTCGCGGGTATTCATGGGTATCGTTTTGGGTAAAAATAAGAAATCCCGACCGTTAAATCGATCGGGATAAAAGATATTTAGTTCACAAGGCGAATTTACTCGCTTTTCTTGGTAGTTTTCTTTTTGGCTTTCACCTCTTCTACCACTTGTTCTTTGATTTCTTCTGCATTTTCAACAACCGGCTCATCTTTAGAAACCAATCCTTTCGCTTGTAAAATATTGTACCAATTCAATACTTTTTTGATATCAGAAGCATACACGCGATCCTGATCGTAATCGGGCAACACGGTTTCAAAGTACGCAATCAATTTGGCATTATCTTCTTTGTGAGAAAGCGCTGGACCTTCGTTTTCCAATTGTGCAATAGCACGCAACACCTCAACCAAGGGTTTTTCTTCAGTATAGGTGTACATTGAAATTTCCGACAACAAACTCACATTACTGCGTAAGCCAACGGTAATTCGTTTTCCGTCCAATAACGATTCGGCAACGAAACCCGAACGCGTTTGTATTTTCAACTCATAAAGCCCGGGTTTTCCGGAAATGGCCAATATTTTATCAATTTTCATACTGAGTGTATTTTTAATGGGGGCAAATATATTTATTTGTTTGTATTAACGTCCTTTTTTATTGTAAAAACGCATACGATAGTCCGGACGCGCCTTTCCATCCATAATATTTTGAAGTTTTTTCTTAATTAACGTGCGTTTCAGCATTGAAATTTTATCGGTAAATAAAATCCCTTCAATGTGGTCGTATTCGTGCTGAATCACCCGCGCGATTAATCCGTCGAAAACTTCTGTTTTTTCCACAAAATGCTCGTCACAATACTGCAAAGTCACGCGTTCTTTTCGGTACACATCTTCGCGAACATCGGGAATACTCAAACAGCCTTCGTTAAAACCCCACTCCTCGCCTTCCTCTTTGAGAATTTGCGCATTAATAAAGGTGCGCTTAAATCCTTTCAATTGGGCACTTTCTTCCGCGCTCAGGGATTCACTATCTGCAAAAGGTTCGGTATCAATTACAAACAAGCGAATGGGCAATCCAATTTGAGGGGCCGCCAATCCCACGCCATACGCATTGTACATGGTATCGTACATGTTGTGAATGAGTTCGGATAACTGCGGATAATCGGGGGTAATGGATTCCCCAACCTTTCGTAAAACTGGGTCGCCGTAACCCACTATGGGTAAAATCATGGATGTATTTTTAAGGATGGGGCAAAAGTAGGAAAAAAAACAGCGATGCTAAAGGATTTATATCATTTTACGGCTCAGATACTCTTGCAATAAAATGGTGGCTGCAATTTCATCGACCAATCCTTTGTTTTGGCGTTGCTTCTTTGTGAGTCCGCTATCAATCATGGTTTGAAAAGCCATTTTTGAGGTAAAACGCTCGTCCACACGTACCACGGGGATTTCAGGAAAAGTGGCTTGAAATTGCACCACAAAAGCATCTACCAAAGGGGCACTTTCCGAGGGTAAACCGTTCATCTGTTTGGGTTCGCCAATTAAAACGCTTCGCACGTCCTCTTTTTTAAAATAATCGACCAAAAAAGGAAACAATTGCGCCGTGTCGACCGTGGTGAGTCCCGAGGCAATAATTTGCAAATCATCTGTAACGGCTATACCCGTGCGTTTGCGTCCGTAATCGAGGGCTAAAATTCGTGGCATGCGACAAAGATACAGATTATTTGGCCGCGGTAAATTGGGCCAATACCGTTTTCCCTTGACGCAGCTGTAATTGGTCTTTTTGGATGAAATAGGCATCGACTTGCGATAACATTTTAACAAAAGCCGCCTCGACTTGATCATCGGGACAGGCCATCTTGGTCGAAATAATTGCGGTAAAAGCCAACCCATCCACCGAAGGCATAATATATTGTCCGCCAATTTGATTACAACCCACATACGCAGTAAAACGTGCGTCTTTGGACAGTAACGTTAGGGTAAATGGTTTTTTGGAGGATGAAATTTTCTTTTTCATAAGGGTATGCAAGCGCCATTCGGTTCCTGCTAAGGCAAAGGTAACGGGTGCGGCAGGCGTTGTTCCTTTGACCACCGTAGCTTCTTTGGCCACCAGCAATTCCCCTGTTTGTGCATCTTTTTTCATTTTTGTCAAACGATAGCGGGAGGCTAAATCGCCCGTAATGGGTTTTCCTTGCAAATCCAATTGCTGCAAAACGCCCTCCAAAACAGCATACGCATAGGGACCGCCCTTTTGATTATCCAACTGAATTTGCGTTTCGTTGGCATTCCAACCATACGTTCCGCGCACTACAAAAGGCGTATCGGACTTACCTAAATAACGGGTCGTTAAAACAAAATGGGTGGTATCCTGCAATTCCAACTGCGTCTCGATTCCTTCACAATCGGCACAGGGCAACACGCCTTTATATACCCCGAGATAATCCAACGTTTGTTTGGCAGAGGTTACCTTGGGGGTCGTTTGAGGGGAAGGTTCGGGTTTGGTTTCTTTGGATGTACAAGAAAACAAGACAAACGCTAGTGTAACAAGAAGGGAAACCGAGTACCGCATGGTGTAATGATTTTGAGTTCAAAACTAAAGAGATTACGGAACAATTTTCTTAAAAAATGTGTAAACTTTAGCACAACGCAAACGCAACGGGATTGGTATATTTGTGGAATGAATGCAACACAGCACCTCTTGTTTGTCGCTTTTGGGCACCGCGACTATCAAAATGAATTGATTTGGGCACTGATGTCCTTGGCGCGTGCGCATCCCGAACCTGCATTTCACATCCATATTTTCTCCGACGATACGGCGTATCTTCAATCGCAACTTCCCTTACCTGTAACCTATCATGTTCTGACGTCCGACCAACTTACCGAGGCAAAAGGACCGTCTAATTATGCTTACCGCGTCAAGATTAAAATTCTACAAGACTGCTTGAAACGCTACACGGGCTCCTTCTTATACCTTGATACCGACTGTTTGATCACAGCGCCTTTGACTCCCATTTTTGAAGCCCTTGAAAAAGGAATGGTGTTTATGGATAAAAATGAAGGAGCGTTAAAGGCCAATACCGGGGGAATCGCTCGCAAAATGAAAAAAGTGTTGCGCAAACAAGCTGCATTTCCTTTGCCCAACGGTGAACTAATTACGTTGAGTGAAGCCTTTGAAGTTTGGAATTCGGGATGTATTGGGGTTTCCAACCAACATCTCCCGCTTTTGTATCGCGCCGAAGCCTTTATGGATGCGTTGTATGCGACCTACCCGTTGTTTAGTATGGAACAGATTGCCGTTTCGGAAGCGCTGCAACGTGAACCCCTGGCGGAAAGTAAAAATTGGGTGCATCATTATTGGTATTTTAAAGAATTCAGACCCGTAATTCAGGCGTTTTTAGCACATTATCCCGTTTGGGAAGATCGATTGGAAAAGGCTCCGCTGTGGGATCCATGGCAACTTTCGGCAGGCAAACGTCGGTACAAACAACTCGGATTTTGGGGCCGAACCTTCCAAAAAATTAGCTTGGGCTACCGATGGAAAAATCCAGAGTTCCGTCCTTAAAAAACAAACAAACTGCTATCTTTGTCACTCAATTTTTAGACATGACAACACTACAACAAACCATAGAAAAAGCGTGGGAAAACCGCGAATTATTGAAAGAAGAAACCACGCAACAGGCAATCCGCGAAGTGATTAACCTTTTGGATGCAGGAACACTTCGGGTCGCCCAACCCATCGAAGGCGGTTGGCAAGTAAACGAATGGGTGAAGAAAGCCGTCGTGATGTACTTCCCCATTCAAAAAATGGAAACTTTTGAAGTGGGAATTTTCGAATACCACGATAAAATGCCTTTAAAACGAGGATATGCCGAGAAAGGAATTCGCGTGGTGCCCCATGCCGTAGCGCGTCACGGGGCCTATATCTCCAAAGGCGTAATTTTAATGCCGAGTTATGTCAACATCGGGGCCTATGTCGATGAAGGTACGATGGTCGATACTTGGGCTACCGTAGGGAGTTGTGCACAAATTGGGAAAGAAGTCCACTTAAGCGGTGGTGTCGGCATTGGCGGCGTTTTGGAACCCTTGCAAGCGGCCCCCGTAATTATTGAAGATGGTGCGTTCATTGGTTCGCGTTGCATTGTGGTTGAAGGCGTGCGGGTTGAAAAAGAAGCCGTTTTAGGAGCCAATGTTTGCTTGACCGCCTCAACAAAAATCATCGATGTAACAGGAAGCGAACCCGTTGAATACAAAGGCGTAGTCCCTGCCCGCTCGGTGGTGATCCCAGGAAGTTATACTAAAGAATTTGGCGCCGGAAGTTACCAAGTACCTTGTGCACTCATCATCGGAAAACGCAAACCTTCGACCGACCTCAAAACGTCGTTGAATGATGCGTTACGCGAGTATGATGTGGCGGTGTAAGAAGGTTTCAGGTTTAAAGTTTCAGGTTTAAAGTTTCAGGTTTAAAGTTTAAGGTTTTTCCCAAAAATTCGAAATCAGGTTGTATTCATGAAAATTAATGATATAAATTTCTCAGAAGCTCAGCGGCTCAGAGTCTCAGCAGCTTTAGATAGTTTAAGGTTTAAGGTTTAAAGTTTAAGGTTTTTACCAAAATTTCGAAATCAGTTTGAATTCTTGAAAACTCATGTTTGGAATTTCTCAGAAGCTCAGCGGCTCAGAGTCTCAGCAGCTTTAGATAGTTTAAGGTTTAAGGTTTAAAGTTTAAGGTTTTTCTCGAAGTTTCGGAATCAGGTTGTATTCTTGAAAATTCATGTTAGGAATTTCTCAGAAGCTCAGCGGCTCAGAAACTCAGAAGCTTTAGAGCGTTTCAGGTTTCAGGTTTAAAGTTTAAGGTTTTTACCAAAATTTCGAAATCAGTTTGAATTCTTGAAAACTCATGTTTGGAATTTCTCAGAAGCTCAGCGGCTCAGAGTCTCAGCAGCTTTAGATAGTTTCAGGTTTAAGGTTTAAAGTTTAAGGTTAGAACCGTTTAAAAAAGAAATTTACTCTTTTATAGAAACATTTAAAATTTAAAATTCAAAATTTAAAATTTACAATAACCCCAATGATTCGCTCCTTCTCTTCTCAGGAAATCCTTTTTTGTTTTGCGTTAGAATCCGAAGCGGCGGATGTCTTTGACGGTCATAATGTTTTGTTTACAGGTATTGGGAAAGTGCAAGCGGCGTATGCCTTGACTAAAGCCTTGGCGACGCAACGACCGAAGCTCATTATCAATTTGGGAACCGTGGGCAGTACCCATTTCCCGAAAGGAACCGTGGTGCATTGTACCCAATTTGTACAACGCGATATGGATGTGCGTGGGTTGGGTTTTAAATTATACGAAACACCGTTGTCGGGGCTTCCTGTGGTGTTGGAGTATGGCGAATCCTTTGCGGGACTTCCTCATGCGGTGTGTGGTACGGGGGACAGTTTTGAAATGGAACATGCCGAATCGTTGTATACCGTAGTAGATATGGAAGCGTATGCCCTTGCCTACATCGCCCAACAAGAAAAGATTCCGTTTTTATGCCTCAAATACATCTCCGACGGCGCCGACGATAATGCCGCCAACGACTGGACCGAACAGGTGCACAAGGCCGCAGAAGCGTATGGGAAACTTTTGTTGGTTTAAATAAGCTCCTGATCCCCTACGGAACACTGCTCACTGTAGACTGAACACCGCCCACTGAACGCTGTACACTGAACACTGAACACTGAACACTGAACACTGAGACTGAGACTGAGACTGCAACAACCAACAACCAACAACTGACAACCGACAACCGACAACAAACAACCGACAACCAACAACCAACAATCAACAACCGACAACCGACAACCAACAACCAACAACCAACAACTGACAACCAACAACCGACAACCGACAACCATACTTTGGGGGCCAAGGGCAACTCATAACCCATAACTCATAACTAAAAAAACCCGACACTTCCGCATCGGGTTTTCTCCTACTCCTTCGTACCACGATTTCGAAACAAACGCCCCAAAATCCACGATACGATAAAACTCACCGCTGCACCTGTGGCAGCCAACAAAACCGTACGTAACACCTCACCCGAAGTTAAGGTGGGAACCAAACACAAAGCCGTTCCAACAAACGTACCCGTCACCGTTCCATTACCTGAAGAAGACATAGGTCAAGCCATAGTATTCCCTCGCCGTTGGCAACTTCCCTCCTACTACATTATCATTCCCTTGGGGAAACTGCCAACCTTGAGGAAAAGAGAATTAGGGCGTTGGTACACCGTCTACCTGTACAATCGATAACGGATTAAATGCCCCGTTTCGCAACGAATACGACTGACCGTTGACTTCCTGAAAGAAAGCGATACCCGCTACCAAAAACAACGGATGCGTACTGTTGGCCGTTAAGGTGAGCGTCTCACTCAAATCAGCGGTGGGCATCCCATTCCAAGGGAGTAAGGCCGACTCCCCCAAAGCCACTTCATACTGCTCCAGCTCAAAATCAATCGAGGCCGCACCATACATCACCTTAAAATGGGTAGTCCCCTCAGGAACCGTAACCATTTGATTCGGAATAAAGGGCGGCAAGTTCAACGTAAACGCCCCCGTAGCGCGATCAATAGCAGTTGTAAACGGAGCATACAAACTCGTCCCCAACGTACCGCGGTTGTTAAACTCAAACCCACTCAACAAAGTGGTTTCACCATCAATCACATTGCGTTGACCACGCACACTTACCGCATCGGCTTGCAGTACCTTTATCATTTGTTGGTGCAAACGACTCACCATACGTGCGTCAGACGCATTCAACAATAACGGACGAAACGCTGTCCGCAACACGCGACCCGCCTTACCCGCGCGGCCAAACTCACTAACATTCTCACGAGTACGCTGAAAGGCAGGGTCGTTTTGAATACGACTGCGTTCAACCCCTCCTTTTTCACGAACTAAAAACCCATCGATAGTTTTGTAGAACGTAATGTCACCCAAGGTGCCTTTAATCTTAATCAGGCCTTTCTGTCTTGCCATAATTTCTAAAATTTAAAAAATTAATACTCATTCATTCTCCTTCATTCGACAGTGTTGCAACATTTTGTGCGAAAGAACAAGACAAAGATGTGGGAATTTCGACCACACTTCAAAACGCCGAGATCAAGAACCAACTATTTTCGATGATTTCTTATACTTTTTTATACTTTTTGACGTTATGAAAAAATCGTAAAAGCCACAATATTTGAATGTTATATATAAATTTTTATAAACCTTTAAATTGTAACCGCCATGAAAACAACCAGAGTTTGCATCTATCCCAAAGATGTACAGCGCATCACAGGCAAAACCTACACCCAAGCCCGCCTGTACCTCAAAAAAATCAAAAAAAGCCTCAACAAAGAGGAACACCAACTCCTTTCCGTCCAGGAATTTTGCCACTACTCAGGCCTACCCTATGACGAAGTACTGCGCTCCATCACGGACTGAAACTAGAAAACCACCGAGGAGGTGGTTTTTTGTTATTATTACCCAAAAGAGTTTAATTAAAACTTTAAAAAAAAGCATGAATAAGGAAGATTAATATATCTTTCAACTAATAATAAAAATATTACCCTTGTAAAACATTTAAAATAATGATATATAAATTCCAAAAGTAGTAATCAGGGGAATCAAAATACATTTTTCTACCCTCAAAAAAAAAGCCCGAATCGCTTCGGGCTATAAAAAAGGCATATACGAAAGGGTTTGGATGTAAATCCGAGCCAAAAGTAAAGGCCTCTGAGAAATAGATTTTACGGATTTCCGTAAAAGTGTTTTTTTTAGTTACATACGTTGATACCCTCCTTCTCCATTGCGCTTTAAACGCATTTTGTAATTGTCACATTTCGAACAATTGCGCCCCGTTATCCAGGTCAGTGTAAGTTCGTGCACCCCGCCCGTTCGAGGCAAACCAGAAGTATTTATGTCAAAGGAATATCCCAAACGAAAATCACCCAATACAAAAGTAGCAACTGGATTCAATGAAGTTAAAAGATGACTATTTGTAGCGCGCCGTTCCAAATTCACCACACTCATCACACCGAATGAAAATGCTCCATAATCGATAATCGTACCCACATCCAAACGATTGTACTGTCCTTGGCGCATATAATTCCCAACAAACTGAAAAGTCGTTCCTTCAGGTAGAAAAAAACTAGGTGTCCCCGTCATCTCATAAAAGTAGCCGCCATGTAAAGAGAAAAATAAATCTAAAGGAACATTTCCATTTTCAACAAAAGTGATATCTGGGCGATTCAAATGCTTTACAGATAATCCAACCCAAGTCGTCTCATTATCCAACAATACCCCTGCCCCAAAATCCATAAAAAATAATCGATTAGTGTTTCGTAAAACCCAAGGATCGATAGTACTCCCCGCAATTTGTTCTGTATTGATATTTATTTGATCTTCTAACAATAACCCTTGAAAACCAAAACTTTTGGTTCCTAATCCGCCCTCCAAACCAAAGCGCAATCGCCAATCATAATCCAATTCAACAATGTATGAAGCTGCAGCTTTGGCACTAAAAAAATTATAATTCGTAAAGTCTTCCGTGTGGTTTTGTAAAGTCAACCCAAGACCAATATTATCGGTAACCAAATTATTCACAAATCCAAATTGGGTGTCAATGCGACGTTGATCATTTGGCCACTGCCGACGATGAACCAACCCCATATTCCAAGTATTAGCCATGCCTGTAAACGCAGGACTCAACGCTTCTGGTAAATTATAAAATTGAGTGAAAATAGGATCTTGAGCATAGCTAATAAAGGGAATATAAAAGATACCTAAACAGAGTTTGAATATATATTTTCGCATAATATTACTTGATTAAAACAAACGTTTGGGTAGCTTCAATACGCGTGTTATAAAACGTAGTGGCTGTTACCTTACAATAATAATTTCCATTTTCTGCCGGTTGCCCTTTAATCATTGCATCCCATCCTATCAAGGTATCCCCTTGTTCAAAATAAATCAAGGAACCCCACGAATCATAAACCGATAAAGTGACTTCTTTCAATCGTTTGGTTACTGGGCGATAGGTGTCATTTACGCCATCTTTATTAGGAGTAAATGCTGAAGGAATGGCCAGAAAATAACCTTGTTCAACCCACAATGAAATAATTTTTTTATAAACACATCCAAAGGGATAATACACCGTTTGCGTCACAATATACTGTCCAGGACTACTGTACACATGAACTGGGTTTAATTCATTAGAAAAAGTACCGTCCCCAAAATCCCAAACTACATTCAAATAATCTCCAGTAAGCATACTGGTAAAGGTGATGGGATCATTTATAGAATATATGCCATAAGTTGCATATCCAATAGACGAAGTATCAAAATCAACCGTTCCCAATTGAATCAAATCAACATTCACCGTGTAGGTGGCAATACATCCCGCAGCATCGGTTACCGTCAAAGTAACAATACCTTCTTCATCTGTAGTCATTATCTCACCGTTCACTCCTGAAATAATACCACTTGACCATTGATACGTAAATGGAGGAACTCCGCCAGTTGCTGAGGCAACAAATCGTTGAAAAACCGTTTTCTGCTCACAATCATGGGTGACTTGCTCATCAACAGTTATAGCAATAGGACTCGGTCTGAAAATGGTATATTGAGCCTGTTGTATACAGCCATTAGCATCGGTTACTAGAACTGCATAGTTCCCATTGGGTATTTGATTCAAATCCTCTTGCGTACTTCCATTCGTCCAAGCATAAGTATAAGGAGGTGTTCCGCCTGAAACAATCAAATCTATTGAACCACTTGTAGGTGTAGTACAATCTATTGCATTCGTCAATTGTGCATTCAACACCAAAGGCTGAGGCTCGGTAATAATGAATGTCCTCACAATTTGACAAGGTTTACTATCTGTTATAGTTACGGTGTACACACCCGGAGGTAAGTTATTACGTGTGGTTCCCGCAGTACTTCCATCACTCCATACCAAACTTACAGGAGCTATTCCCCCAACCAGATTCAATTGAATCGAACCGTTATTAGCCCCAAAACAACTAATCGTATTTACTACAGGAGTAACCGTAAACAATGGCGCTTCTGGAATAATGATAGAGGTAGTTTGCACACATCCCACCGCATCAGTAACGGTTATAGTATAAGTTCCAGCGGCTAAATTTGTTTGATTTAATACGGTAGATAAATTGTTCCAAGTAAATTGATACGGAGCTATACCACCACTAATATTGACCGTAAAACTTGCATCATTTGCGCCATAGCATGTTATTGGGGTTGTCGAATAATTAATCTGAATTAGAGGATTCTCTGTCAAAGTAACTGTCAATGTTTGTAAACAACCTTGTGCATCCGAAACTTCCAAACTATACGTCCCTGCAACAATTCCTGAAAGATCTCTAGTGCTTGCTGAAAAACCATTGGGTCCTGTCCATGAATAAACATAATCAAGCGGTAATGGATTTGGAGTTCCTCCTTGAACATCTATTGTTATGGCTCCTGTTGCAGTTCCATAACATAGAACATTGGTTTGACTTATCAAATTTACTTCCAATGGTAAGGGTTGAGTAATCGTAAATGTTTCGGTTTTCGGTCCACAATTATTGGCATCTGTAACGGTTACAACATAAGTCCCTGGCCCAAGATTTGTAATATCTTCAGAAGTAGCATAAGCATTTCCGTTTTTTGTCCAACTAATGCTGTAATTACCCGTGCCTCCACTAATACTCAAACTAATGCTTCCGTTATCAGCGTTGAAACAAGTGATATCATTTTCATCATCTACCGTGATGACAATATCGGTTGGCTCTGTAAGGGTATATGAAGATGTAAAAGGACATCCTCCAGCATCTAAAATGGTTACTTGATAAACGCCAGGCGCTAAATTAGAAATCGAGGAACTTGTAGCACTAAACCCATTTGGTCCTGTCCAATTTATCTGATAGGGATCCCCCGATGGAAAAGGGATTCCTCCGGTGATGGCCGTAACTATCGAAGCAGAGTTAACACCAAAACAAGAAGAATTGGCAACCACCACATTGGGATTAATCGCCGGATTGACAATAACGGTTACAGTAAATGAAGGACCTACACAAACACCCGATGTAGGCGTCACTGTATAGGTTACAGTGGCAGGACTTGACGTCGTATTGATTAACGTTTGACTGATATTGGGTTGGGGTGTAAGTACAGCAGTAGCACCTACGACCGAGCCTGCCGGCATTACAGTAGGTACTCCCCAGGTATAAGTTGTCCCGATTGGAATAAGATTACTTCCTGTTGGATCAGGTGTTATTGAAAAAGTAGCTCCACTACAAATAGTAGTAGTTTCAGGAGCAATTAGGGGATTTGGTTGGATAATCACTTCAGCGGTATTCGAAGAGATAACGGAACAACCGCCACTAATCGATGGAAAGGAGACAATACAATAATAGTAGGTAGTTCCCGCGATTGTTGAAGGAGGCGCATAGGTAGCCGAAGTGGCACCATTTATTGGAGTACCGCCCACAGTGGAATCGATAGTATTCGAATACCATTGGTAATCGGGTGTCCCTACTCCATTCACGAGAGTAAAGGAAAGTAATGAAGGGATTTGCCCCAAACAAACTTCACTGTTTACCGGTTGAGTAACAAAATCAGGGGCTAAATTGACAATAACAGTCGCTATTGAACTGGTTACGGCACAACCATTCCCACTACTTTGAGTAACAATACAATAGTAATAAAAAGTACCCGCTACTTGAGTAGGTGGTGTAAAGGAAGCATTGGTCTCCCCTGCAATTATCACCCCAGCAGTGGTACTGTTAGTTGGTGACACATACCATTGATAAGAATAACTAGTACCCACCCCACCAATGACTTGTACAGCTAAAGTAGTGGAAGGCGTGTTTTGACATACGGTTTGCGTGAGCAATGGTTGTGTGGTAATCGTTGGATCAGGCACAACGTCAACCTCAGCAATTGCGCTGGTAATTACACCACATCCTGCACCATTGAGGGTTATAATGACATAATAATAAAAAGTGCCCGTATTGGTAAAAGCAGCAGGGGTAAAACTGGCTGCATTTGTACCAACAGGAGTGCCACCTGTAGTAGAATTAGTAGTATTACTGTACCATTGATATATGGGTGTACCCACACCGCCTGAATAGGAAACGGTTAATGCTGGGATTATGCCTCCAACACAAATGCTTTGCGTGCTGAGCGGCTGACTAGTAATTGTTGGTAGAGGATTAATGGTAACCACAGCAGTGGCAGAGGTAACACTAGTACACCCACCTGAGGTAAAGGTAATCACACAATAATAAGAACCCGATTGGGTTGAGCTAGGCAAATAACTAGCTGAGGTTGCCCCTGTGATTGGACCATTTGAATCAAACCATTGGTAGGATGGTGTTCCCGTTCCATTCGTGAAGGCAACTGTCAATGGAGCGATGGTAGAACCCTCACAAACCGTGATTGATTGGGGCTGTGTAGTTATAGAGGGAGCTGGAACCACTGTTACTGCGGCAGTAGCACTTGTGACACTACATCCCACAGATGACTGACTTATAACACAATAGTAATATAACGTTCCAATTGCTGTTGTAGGTGGGTTGAATGTTGCATTTGTTTGACCAGATAGTAAAACACCACCTGTATTGCTATTCGAAGTATTGCTAAACCACTGATAGGTAAAGACACCAGTTCCTCCACTTGCATCAACACTCAATATAGTAGGAGCTGTATTTTGACATTGGATTTGACTAGGTAGAGGTTGAGTGGTAACGATTGGGTCAGCAACCACATTGACCTCTGCAACAGTGCTTGTAACTGTCCCGCAACCACTACCACTCAAACTTACTACAGCATAATAGTAAAAGGTTCCCGTGTTTGTAAATACTGGAGGCGTAAATGTGGATGAATTACTTCCTAAAGGTGTTCCGCCAACTGTACTATTGGTTGTATTTACAAACCACTGATAGCTTGCATTCCCTAAACCACCTGAATATGCAACTGAAAACGGACTCACCGTAGCGCCCACACATACGGTTTGCGTTGGCAAAGGTGGCGAAGTGATCGTAGGTAAGGGACTGACCGTTACAGCGGCAACCGCCGAGGTTAATCCCGAACATCCATTTGAGGCCAAACTAATCAAACAATAATAGTATAAAGTGCCTACCGTATTGGTAGGTGGAGTGTAAGTAGCATTGGTAGCGCCAGAAATAATTACCCCACCAATTGTACTGTTGGTCGTATTGGAATACCATTGATACGTGGGGGTAACCGTTGCACTATTCAAACTAACGGTCAATGGCAAAACGGTTCCTCCCAAACATACCGAACTCGATACGGGTTGTGCAGTTATTAAGGGAGCGGGATTTACAGTAACCGTATAAGTAAAAGTTGCCCCTACACAGTTAGAAAAGGTAGGCGTTACAACATAAGTAACAGTTCCCGGATTTGTGCTTGTTGTCGTAAGGGTTTGTGGCGGTATCGTTGCACCAGTCCCCGAAGCCGTAAATCCAGTTACACCAGAAGTAGCCGTAGCGCTCCAAGTAAATGTAGTTCCCGAAGGATTAGCGGTTAAAGCAATAGGAGCCGTTGCTGTACCCGAACAAATCGTTTGACTGGTTACAGTATTGGTTACTGTAGGAGCTACATTAACCGTAAAACTCTGTGTAGCCGTCGTAGAAGTACCACATTCGTTGGTAGCCGTAAAAGACACCGTATAAGGGCCACCTGTAGGATAAGAAATGGTTCCAGGATTGAGAGACGTTGACGATGAAGGTGTACCCCCAGGAAAACTCCACGCATAAGTTAGCGTACCGCCTGAAGGTGCGCAATTAGTAACCGACCCCACAGGAGTGATATTGGCTGTGCCACAAGAATTAGAAATAGGACTAATAGAAACCGTTGGAGGCTTTTTCACAATAACGGTTTGAGTTGTTACAGCAGTTCCACAGGAATTGGTAACCGAAAGCCGTATCGTATAAGTCCCCGACTCGGTAAAGTTATAGGTTGCATTGGCAGAAGTTTGATTGGGTATCGGGGGAATACTAGAGCCACAAAAGTTAGGAGAATGGGTAACTTGCCACAAATAAGTAGGGGTCGAACATTGATTGGCTACATTGGTCGTATTGGTAGCCGTGACAGCGAGCGGAGCACATCCCTCAGTAGTAGACAAAGAAAACTGAGGCGACAACGGACTCCCCACACAGATTGTTTTCACTTCGGTATCAATGCCGCAACGATTACCCGTTTTTAAAGTTATGGTATAAACCCCGGGAACAGTAAAGTTTAAACAAAGTTGATTGGATCCTGTTAACCATAAACTTGCATCAGTTGAACCAAAATCGTTACCTAGTAAACTTCCTCCCACTAAATTAAAACCGGTAGAGGGGGAAACTGACCAAATAATATTTGGATTAGAGCAAGTTGTACCAATGACTTGATTCCCCTGAGAGGTATTTGTAAAACAAACTTGATTTCCAATACATGGATTTGTTGGAACAGTAAAATCTGCTATGGGTTGTGCACTAACATATATAGGAACAACACTCACGGAGGAAGTACCACATGGGTTGGTAGCAACAATATTTGCTTTAAATGAGTTTGGAAATGAATTACTACCATCAGAACTTGTAGTGTTACATGAGGAACTTGTAAATGTATGGGTAACACTAGCTGGAGGAGGATGATTAAATACTTGTGGATTAGATCCATCATTAAATGTTACCGTATAAAGTGTTCCTGCTGGATTATTACTAGTTCCAGTTATAGGAAAAGATAATGTTTGAGAAGAACATATATCCGTATTTCCAGGATTTCCCAAGGCTACAGCAGGATTAGAACCAACAAACACTATATAGTTTTTGTTAACGATACATCCATTTGAACCTACAATAGTATAAGTCATATTCCAAAGACCAACTGAATATACATGAGTTAGCGTAGTCCATGAATTCCCAATAAAATTAGGAGAACCATCACCCCAATTAATTGTATAGTTTTGATTTGTAGCTACTGAAGAAGATGTATTTGTAAAGTTAAAAGTAGAAGTCGCATTTGTACAAACTCTAAATACAGGTGTTCCATTAAATGTTGTTCCAGCACCCGTTCCGCCCATGGTGGCATCAGGCTGTGGAAGAATCGTAACCGTAACACTCCCCGAAACTGAAGCCGATTGCGTTGGATTTGAGCTATCACTCACCGAAACCAATTGATAGGTAAATGTACCTGAGGTTGTGGTAGGAGCTACCAATGATGCTGTGTTTCCAGTGGTAGTTGTCAACGTTTGTGGGGCACCACCATTAATGGTGTATGTAAATGTATAAGGAGCTACACCCCCACTCCCTGTAAAGGTAAGTGTAGGGCCTGTACTATTTTGACAAACCGTACCGCCCCCGGTCAACGTAGCCGTAGGCAACAATCGATCGTAGTCGTGACCATACCCCGAAACAGAAAACAAAATCAAACCAAGAATTGTAACAAATTTTGACATCATATTTTTTTTGAAAAATAATTGCTCTTTCTATGCTTTCAAATACGAATTTCATCGTATCCTAATCCTCATATCCACACAAGGTATAGCCTAAACCTTGAGCTTCTTTCAAACTTTTTTTTACTATTTCATGCGTACAAGCTCGCAATCCTCGACAGGATTTCGTAAAATGATACTTATGCGCCGTTTTACTAACACAAACATAAACATCATTCTTTTGGGAGGAAGGAAGAAACAACACAAAAACAAGTACCAATAATACCTTCATTTTACTTCACACTGAGTTTATACGCATTTCCTAGGGTATCAGTAGCTAATAAAGCTCCTTTCCCTATCCATTCTGTTTTTATTCCAATAGTCCCCAATTGAGGATGTGTCAACTTCCCTTCGCCATATTTACCCGCCACTTGCACTGCACCCGAAACTTTAGTTCCTGCTTCATCTTCCCCCTCAACGGTATACGCGTATTGATACGTGCCGTCGTTTCGTGTTAGTCGATATTCAAATTTTTCATTTGTCTCTGGATAAACAGTATCAATATCCGTGACCGAAGTATCGACCATCTTCTCCTCTTGGGGTTTGGATAAAAGAGGTTGCGGAGGTAAACTAGCCTCTCTTTTACAGGCTAAAAAACTCAGAATTAGAAGTATTGTATAAATATACCGTATCATACCTTATAAAAATTCAAGAGTAACAAGAATTGGAACATGATCGCTTAATGCACGAGCCGCACTAAAGTCTGAAAACAACCGATAAAAGTGTAAAACCGTAGGGTTGACTATCCGAACAAAATCTTTTGGATACCAAATATTATCGAAGGGCTTTGAAAGACAATCTCCATCAGCGCAGCTCTTTTTCAATGAGGTTTTTTGTGCAGTAAATGCGGGTAAATACCCCTGTTGTCGTAAAGGATTAAAAACAGTATTAGAATCAGAGCAATTGAAATCCCCCAAAAATAACAAACGTAGTTGAGGATATTGGGTCGGTAAAAACTTAAAATACTTAATTTCTCTTTCAGGCTGCTTACTTGCTGTAATGGCATGAAAATTCACCAACGTAAAGTTGTGCACTTCAAATTGAAAGGTAGCATAATACGGCTCTCGATCAATAGCTTGCGCCCAAGTAGCCTCCAACCAAGGCTTCCCGATTAATTTTACGCGCGAAGGTTTCCATAAATAGGCATACCGTTCGGTCTTGTAGGCGCTGCTTACCGTGGGAGCACTCACCACATAATCCCATTGACTCCCTTTTCGATTCAACGCATCGGCCAAAGCAGCCACCTGTTGAGCCCCTCCTGGTCCAGCTACTACTTCTTGAAGCGCTACAATATCATAAGTTCGTAAGTATTGGGCCAAAAAGGCAATCTCCTCTTTGGTCTTTGAAGCTCCAAAATTGGCAATATTCCAACTAACTACCTGAACCTGGGCAATTAGTCCCTGAAACGCAAACAGGATGATGAAAAGAAAACGATACGGCATGGAGACAAATTTACGCCTCAAAAATAGTGGAAATCAAAAGTATACCATTACGGATTTCCGTAAAATACTACAAATTATTCTCTTTTATTTTAACTAAAAAATGATAAAACGTACCCTCCTACTCGAAAACAAAGCTTCCATTACAACGCAACACCAGCAATTAGTTATAAAAACGGAGCACCGTGAAGCAACTGTTCCCATAGAGGACATTGGCTTTGTCGTCATTGATCACCCTGAAATCTATATTAGCATTTCGGCAATGAATTTTTTGGTGGAACACAATGCAGCACTTATTATTTGCCACCCTAAAAATCACTTACCCAATGGCTTGTTTATGAACCTCAACAGCCATCATATTCAACAAGAAATCTTCAAACACCAAATTAAGGCAAGTGCGCCCTTGAAAAAACAACTATGGCAACAAACCATCGTTGAAAAAATTACCAATCAAGGAATACTCCTTGAAAAAGTAACGGGAGATAAAAACACCTTTTCTTTTTTAGCAAGTAAAGTGTTAAGCGGTGATACGACCAACATGGAAGGGGTTGCGGCCAATTGGTATTGGAAATCATTCTTTGAACAGCAATTTAAACGCGAACGTTTTGGCAAGTATCCCAATAACTTTTTAAACTATGGGTATGCCCTACTTCGAGCAGCTACAGCGCGTTCATTAGCTGGGAGCGGTTTATTGAACACCCTCGGAATTCATCACAAAAGTAAATACAATGCTTTTGCCTTGGCCGATGACATCATGGAACCTTTTCGTCCCTTGGTTGATGAAAAAGTGTGGGAACTTACCCAACGATTTTCCGAGGAAGAACTAACGACAACCATCAAATCGGAACTTTTACAAGTGTTGACACGAACCGTCTATTTTGGGGAGGAGAAAAGTCCATTGATGGTCGGGCTCCAACGTACAACCAGTTCCTTACAACAATGTTTTACGGGAGAGCGGAAAAAGATAAACTACCCCAAGTTATGGAACTGAATGGTTACCGAATCATGTGGCTGTTTGTTTTTTTTGATTTACCAACGGAGACGAAAAAAGATCGTAGAAATGCATCGCTTTTTCGGAAAAACCTGCTAAAAGATGGATTTACCATGATGCAGTATTCGGTTTATGTGCGGCATTGTGCGAGTAGTGAAAGTGCCGATGTACATGAAAATCGGACTCATCTTTTGTTGCCCCCACTAGGAAAAGTGAGTTTATTACGAATCACGGACAAGCAGTTTGGAAACATCCTTAACTTTTGGGGCAAAGCGGAAGTCCCCAAAGCACCGCAACCAACGCAGTTGGAACTATTCTAAATGAAAAAATGCTCCAATACGGGTTTATCACGTCCGTAAAGAAGCATTTTTTTAAAACGATATTCACTACTAATTTCCTGACATACAACCGCTAAGCGCGGCGGTAATATCGTTGTTTCCAATCTTTAATCAAACCACAACGATTATATTTACCCTAATATTTTTTTTCAAAATATCGTTGTTTCCAATCTTTAATCAAACCACAACGCGGGTTTTCCCATTTCAATATTTCAACCGAATATCGTTGTTTCCAATCTTTAATCAAACCACAACTAGTTTCTTTTACACGTTCTATCATTGATTAATATCGTTGTTTCCAATCTTTAATCAAACCACAACAGAGGGTATAAAGCAAAAACTTCTTATTCAAATATCGTTGTTTCCAATCTTTAATCAAACCACAACGGAATGTCACCATCCGCTTTTCGGATAGAAATATCGTTGTTTCCAATCTTTAATCAAACCACAACCTTCTGTGGCATATAGTTTAAATTTAGAGTAATATCGTTGTTTCCAATCTTTAATCAAACCACAACTTTAGGTCATCGCTCCAATGCCTACCCGTTAATATCGTTGTTTCCAATCTTTAATCAAACCACAACCGAGAAGCTTGTGTTACGCGTCGCAATCCTAATATCGTTGTTTCCAATCTTTAATCAAACCACAACAGGTTTTGGTTAATAATTCATGCTGCTTTCAATATCGTTGTTTCCAATCTTTAATCAAACCACAACGCTTTCCTAAGCCCTCCCAAAAGGTGCATAAATATCGTTGTTTCCAATCTTTAATCAAACCACAACTTGACCCGCCGTATGGGATTGAAAGGTCAGAATATCGTTGTTTCCAATCTTTAATCAAACCACAACCAATATCGTACTTATAAACGCAGGCAGGTAAATATCGTTGTTTCCAATCTTTAATCAAACCACAACATACAAATAATTTGTTATTTTTTGTTTTTAAATATCGTTGTTTCCAATCTTTAATCAAACCACAACCTAACTGAGTTTTAATGTAATCCTCATTAGAATATCGTTGTTTCCAATCTTTAATCAAATGAATTCACAAACACTCCGCTAAAAAATTAACACTGGGTGTTTGTAAACCACAACGTCCTCTTAATTCCTTATTTAACGGGAAAAAATATCGTTGTTTCCAATCTTTAATCTAATGAATTCACAAACACTCCGATAAAAATTAACACTTGGTGTTTGTAAATGAATTCACAAACACTCCGCTAAAAAATTAACACTGGGTGTTTGTAAACCACAACGTCCTCTTAATTCCTTATTTAACGGGAAAAAATATCGTTGTTTCCAATCTTTAATCAAACCACAACTCCCTACCTAAGCGTGCAATATCCCCCGTGAATATCGTTGTTTCCAATCTTTAATCAAATGAATTCACAAACACTCCGCTAAAAAATTAACACTGGGTGTTTGTAAACCACAACCTTTTCCCCAAGCAATTCTTTTACATCGCCAATATCGTTGTTTCCAATCTTTAATCTAATGAATTCACAAACACTCCGATAAAAATTAACACTGGGTGTTTGTAAACCACAACGTCCTCATAATTCCTTATTTAACGGAAAAAAATATCGTTGTTTCCAATCTTTAATCAAATGAATTCACAAACACTCCGCTAAAAAATTAACACTGGGTGTTTGTAAACCACAACAGACATGAAAATGTATTTCACTTTTTTACGAATATCGTTGTTTACTCCCGAAGCTTCGGGGTTAATCAAATATATTCACAAACACTCCGCTAAAAAATTAACACTGGGTGTTTGTAAACCACAACTATAATTGTTTTAGCATTGTTTAGATGTTCAATATCGTTGTTTCCAATCTTTAATCTAATGAATTCACAAACACTCCGCTAAAAATTAACACTTGGTGTTTGTAAATGAATTCACAAACACTCCGCTAAAAAATAAACACTGGGTGTTTGTAAACCACAACGGACTTAGCTATGTAAAAAAGTCCGTTGTGGTTTGAGCTGTTAAAAACTTTGGAAATTTTATGTCAATGAACTAAATGCTGCATTTCAAAATCTTGCCTTCCAATAATCGTAACGATGAGCACTCCATCCGTCTTAACTTTAAAATAAATAGCTTCTACACCACAAACACATTTATGATAATTGGATTTTATTGTTGGGACAATAGGAAACATATAAGGATTTTTGGCAATCTTACTGAAGCAGTCATGCATCAATTCGAAATACTTATCCGCTTGATCCACACCAAACTGATTGATACCATACTCATAAATGCGTAACAAATCCTGTTTCGCAAGCTCGCTCAAATCATAGTTATACATTCAAACGCTTTTTAAATTCAGCGAGCATATCATCTTTGGTTTGCTTTTTAGCAATACCACTGTTTTCACCCAATTCAATTTTCATACGCACAAATTCATGGTATTCTTCTTGCTTTCTGGCCTGTTGAATTAAAAAATTTACCGCTTCACTTTTACTAGTAAATTCTTCTTTAGCCACTTGCTGTTTTAACCATTCATCGTTTTGATTGGCTAAAGTGATAGTTTGTCGTGCCATAACCTTTGTATTTAGTGGTGTAAATATACACCAATTCGTATTGAGTTACAACTTTTGAATTTGCCCAGATACTGAAATTTTTACCTTTAATGGCTTAAATGTAAACCAACCTGTTTTCCCATCTCCAAATCCTCTGATCTGATAGAATTGATTATCAGTCACTGTTGAAGACAAATGTTTTCTAAAAAAATAATCTCCAGATGTCAACTTTTGAACCCTGTAGAGATGCTCTTTAAGAATATCATAATCAAGACTTTGCCAATCAACTTGATTTTTATCCAATCCCAACAAAAACATATCATTGATATGCAGTGTAGTCACTATTTCTTTACCATCAGGAGGTAGTTGATAAACCGGTTGCCCTGTACGTTTACGTTCGACAACAGTCCAAAAGGTAACAACGTCTTCTTTCATATTCCCTTTTTCATTTTTGTAGATTAATACATGATGGTTATTTCTAGGATTCACCCATTGATTCACATTGTCCTTTAATTGTTCGGCTCCTCCAATGTTTTCGCGCATCCTTACCTTCAAAATAGGTACTGGCTCTCCATTTTTATTGGGTAAAAACAATTGTGGCTGTTTAATTCCATTTTCGTCAACTATAAAAAATGTATTCGCAGGAAGATTTCCCTTAACAAATCCACCTAATTCCATTACACGCTTACGAATACCATTTTTAATGGCTTCATCCACAACTTTTTCTAATTGCTTTTCTGTCTCAATTGAATCTATGGATTTACGAACATGGAATGCTTCTTCACCATGAACAGTTCGTTTTCCATAAACCGTTTCCTTATGCAATTGACCTCGAGCGGCAACTCCTAAATTTGTATATTTCTTTCCGTTTTTCTCAACTGTTTTTGTGCGAACTGTTATGTCATTAGCTACACGCTTGTGGGAAACAAGTATGCGCTCTACGGCAACTTCTGCATCTCTACGAAATGATTCCCATGGTAATGGAAATTGTTTCAATTCTGTATTGCGATTATACCGATTCCATCGTGACAATTCTTGCACATACGACACTTTTGTACAAGCCATCACAAGAGCGTCAATAGCATGGTGCCGATGATCTTCACGTGTTTTCTCATTGGCATCATTTAATATATTATTCATGCCCCACTTTTGACGTAGATTAGAAGTCGCTTGACCCGGTGAAACTTGGACATTTTTACATATTTTCAATAAATAGTTCTTGGCTTCTTTACTGATAAATCGGGTATCGTTCAATTGTCTAGTTGAAAAATCATCATCAAACTTTTGTTGCACAAATCGTTTAAACTTTTGATACGCGTTTGGATACTCCTTTGTGTCCGAAAACAACTTTAAGGCTCGCTCTTTAATAGCTGACCAATTGGCTTCATCGGAACCGTAAAATTCATATGGTGTCTTATCGCCTTTACGTCTATTTTCATCGGCATAACAAAGTGTTTTATTGGCAAAACTATCATTCAAAGAACGACTCCATGGGTGTATATGCTCAATCTGAACTTCTCCTGAAAACAATTGCTGTATCGAAATTGTTTTACCAGTATAGGGACACGTATGTTTACATTCCTCCCACAACTTATATAATAAAATAGAATCATGAGTCACTCGCTGCCCCTCTTCTATCAAGCGAGCTTTAACCCGATCATTTTCCTTCTCCAAACGTTTTTGTTCCCGTCGAATCTTGTTGCGTTGCATTTTGGACACTTTTAAGTCCCTTGCCATTTCAACTTTTATCTCGTCAATACTTCCATACAAATCCAATAATTCATTTACGAGTTTCCGTAGTTCAAAAAGTGCCGTTGTAACAATAGGGTTTCGTAAAGCTTGTAATTCTTTGTCGGCCTCTTTGTTAACTGGTAATCGATCCAACACCTCTGAAACTTCAATGGTAGCGGAGTGATGATACAACTTTCGCATTTGATGATCTGATATACCATAGTCATCCCGAAGAATACTCTTGATTATTTCAATAAAACCGCCTTTCGTTTTTGATCGAACAATTCCTTCAACGTTATCAATTAAATAATCTCGTTTCTCCGCTGTTAGTGTTCCCTATTGTTCTCCAAATACATTCCTTATTCCACCCATTACAACAGCAACATCATACGTAAAGCCCATTTTTAAAAAGGGGAGAATATTCGTAATGGCCTTTCTACTCAAACTTGAATAGCCGTCTTTGAGATTGAATTTTGCAATATCTTCTGCCTGCGCTTCAGAAAAGGCCCAGTTCTTTAGGGCATATTCTTTCAAATTCGATTTACTATCAAAAAAATATAAAACATGCCAGATGTCTTCTTTTTGTTTATCGGTAAAGGAGAACCACGTTGAACCAAAAAACTTTTTATTGGACAAATGGGATATGGTGTAAGCCCCGACAATTTTGTCATCATCTTTATAATTGAACTTGTACTCAGCACTTTCTTTACCAATAACCTTTCGCAATCTTTTAAAATCAGGTTTTTCATTGGTAAATAGAAACATGGCCAATTTCTCTTTTTCCTCTAACGTGATCTTTTTTCCATTATATTCTACTGTGTTGACCCATTGCCATACACGGAACTCTTCAAAAGGAATAGCACTCAAAGGACATTTGGTTTTAGTAGGTTCAAATGAACAGTTCCCAACTAAATGTTTTTGGGAACGCAAAGGACGCTGGTGAAATAAAATCCCATCCTCTTGATAGCCATCCAATTTTCTACCACCAAAAAGAGTTTTTAATTCTTGATTAAGTGCTTTATGATATTGAGCTTGTTTATCCCAAATCAACTCAAACTCATCAACATACATTTTCCGTGTTGTATAGCGGTTTCGAATGCGCTCCAACCCCTGTTGAAAGGGTTGATTTTCCTTAGGATAGATGGAATAAAGGTAAGAACCCAAAGTGGTCTCTTGCAATTTTTCTTGAGTTGCAGTAATACCAATCTTTCCTTCCTTCAAATTTCCTTTAAATATAGCTCCATCATCTGTGCCGCCTTTCCGACTGTTACTTAAAAAACCACGTCTTTGAATGATATGATAAAGCAATCGCCCTAACTCCTCTAAAGCAATGGGTTCATTAACCGCTCGATTTCTAAGTTCATAGGGATTAAGTGCAAACCATGCTGCTAATTTGGCTTCGGGAAATGTTTTCGTTTGCTTCCACGTTTCAAAATCTTGAGCTTTCAACGGACACATGCTATGTTCGGAAAGCGCTTTCAAAAGTACTTTTTTACGTAATCGGCGTCTGAAAAACTGACGTCGAATACCACGAGCCCCAGTTCTTGAGGCATTTTTAGACAGCTCACCTTCTCCATCACCTAAATTCTCAACACCCATTGGGAATATTCGACTTCCCATTCCGACTATTTTCTCTTGAACATCATCTATTAATGCCCACCCAATACTATTCGTTCCTAAATCTAAACCTAATATACGTGCCATATACAATCAATTAAATTTTAAAGATAAAAAGAAAATTTCTTGCCTTTTTACAGATTTCCGTAAACCAATTAAAAATCTTTTTTCTAAGTTTGTATCAGATTAAAATTTCCAATCTTTAATCTTATCACAATAAGGCTATATGCCGTAGATGAAAATCTTTAGTCCTGCTTCGGTGGGACTTTTTTTATACAAAAACCCGGCGATGGCCGGGCTTTAATTGTTATTTGAATTATTCATACAGTTTAATCGTCTCCAACAACAACTCTTCAAACTGATAAATATCCTCTACAGATTGAATCAAATGCCGTTGTTCATTGCGATCGGTATCAAAGAGTCCGATGTATTTTTTACCCCCGTTAAAATGCAAACGACATATTGGTTTTCGGTTATTGTCGTCCAATAAAATCCCAAAATACGATTGGGTATCGCGATGAACTATTCTAGAAATAGGCAGCTTTCTTCGTAAAATGGCTACAACAATTCGATAGCCTTCCAACTCCTCATCGGTGGTTGCCACTTTGGAGACTTCGGGTTCGTCCAATTGGTCCTTTTCCTGTAAAATTACTTCCTGGTTCAACGCCGACTGCAATCGCTCATTTATACGCTCACCAATCATTTGACCAAAGGCCTTTTGAACCAACTCTTTAAACTCCTCCATTACCTTTTCCGTCATTCGACCGGTGTGAATGCGAGAGGCAAAAAGTCGCACAAACTCTGGACTTGGACTTTCCACTTCGGCCTCAATTTGCTTACGGATTTCTTTAATATACTTCAATGAACTGGCATTGTCCAAAATTGAATTCACATCAAAACTGGACTTATGAAACTTCCCAATCTCATGGATCAATGAATCCCGCAGATGGGTGATGTCAAACTCCAAAAAAGGACGTTCATCCATTTTATTTTTTTCGTCCAAGTCGGTGAAAAACTGATAGTGAATCCCATTGGTGAGCAACGCAAAACGGGTTTTTGAAACATGAAAATACCGAAACAACTGCGACCCATGCACCGAAAGCTTCTCGTTCCAATGTTTGCATTCGATAATCAGGATGGGATCTCCTTCCTGCATAATGGCATAATCCACCTTCTCCCCTTTTTTGATGCCCAAATCGGCTACATACTCGGGTACCACCTCCAAAGGATTGAACGTATCATAGCCCAACGCATTAATAAAAGGCAATACAAAAGCATGCTTGGTAGATTCCTCCGTTTCAATTCGATCCTTGAGTTGCTGAATCTTCTCGGCTAATTGGCGTAACTGTACTTGTAATTCCATAGTGTTGGTTTTTAAGGTTAACCAAACTTAGGAAGCCCTGTGAGAATAATTTTACGGATTTACGTAAAATGATATTTTTTTATATCCCAATTGAATATTAAACAAATTTTGACATCTAAATGATAGTTACAATATATGTTGCTATCAAAAAAAAGATAAAAATTATTGGAAGATAAATATATGGTTCGAATTTTGGTCGATTATCTCCAACCTTTAATTTTCTCAACCATTCAAACAATAAAGGTATCCATAATAAGATGATTAAAGAAAATTCTACTTTTTCACTTAAACCATATGAATTTATAATTTCTTTGAGAATCGTTGACAATGTAAAAACATATGATATTTCTAAAATAAATTTTAAAACTTTAATTGTTAGATTTTTCATTTTCAATTTTTTTATAATTTATGTAAAATATGTTGCTCATTCAATGAATTAAATTTATTATTTTTTAATTCTTAGTTAAAATTTTAATTCAAATATGAAATCGTAATTGATACAACAATTCCAAAATAGATTAGAGTAGAAATTAAAAATACAATAAAATCAATTTTCAAAGAATCTTTAAGTTTAAATCGTTGTTCTGATATTGCATAAACTGAAAATAGAGCAATAAAAATGAATGTCACTAAATGTATTTTATCAGATAAATTAAATGAATCAGAAATTGGCAGGTAAGATTCAGTAATATATTTGTTTCCGATTGCTGTAAATAAAGAACCTACAATCAATGCAAGCTTTTCTTCACTCAATTTATTAGGTAAAAAGACACTCATGACTGTGAGAAAAAAAGAAATAAATAGAACAATGAACATTTTCCAATAAATATTCCAACAATCTCTTTCCAAAGGGACTTGAATGTTTATTGCATCTAAAACGTTTTTTTTATCAGAATTTATAATACCAAAATCAGAATTCCATTCTTTAGACTTTACAGAAATTTGGGGAATACCAACCTCCCATTTATCAATAAAATTAGGTCTTATCAATGAATTCTTTGTATCTAATTGAATGATCTTATCACCTTTGTAATGTGTATTTAATTCGATATAATAATCCAAACATTGTTTGTCAAAAGGAAATTTTGAAACATCCATTTTGGTCAAAATTTTAGCTTGAATCTTTAATAAATAATGATGTTTAGAACCTAATCGATTATGTTCCTGGAGTAAAAGCTTGAAATCAATCATTCTGTCAACATCCAAGAAATTTGAGACATCATAAACTAAATCCTCTTTTATCAGTTCTTCCTCGGATTTTATCCAAACATAAAATATAGACTCAAATGATGATTTAATATAATCAACATCATAAATATTATCTACATATATACCCACACTTAATGTATCTTTAGTTTGGCTCATTAACAATGAAGATAAAAACAAAAATAAAAGTGAAATAGATTTTTTCATTTAATAAATAAAGTTTGTCGCTATTTGAGGTAAATACCAATTCAACAAGTCCTTAAATGGGTTAATAATAGAAAACGAAAAAAACAAATTAATTAGCATTAGAACTAAAAACAAACTTGTATTTGAATTTTCTAACTCCACTATCAAAGACCTCCCTCCAATAATGATTCCAAATAATTTAAAAATTAGATAATTACTTGATACTGCTAAAACTATTGCTAAACCAAAGTAGATAACTAAACGATATAAAATTTGGAAGAAAGTATCATTTATTTCTTTAGCATGTATGATTGTCTCAATTGTTGTTTCACTGGCTTGAACCGATGCACCACAATAAACAAAAAAAGGTAAAATTATTCCTAACAACCAAATCAAATAACTTTTATTTAATTGCATTTCATCTACTATTTGCATTTTTCTAGATCTTGTATAATAGGAAAGACCTACAAATAAAATAATCGTAGCAATAATTACTGCCAAGATTGAGAAAAAGATACTCTGTTTATCCATATTAATTTGATTTAAGTGAAATTCTCCAATAATTTAAATTCATGTAGCTTTTCCCAATCCTACCCGCTGGGATATCAGGCGCTGTGGTCTCCCACATTACATATTTTTTATTTTGATTGCTATAATTTATACCTGAAAATGGCAAATTTATAGCTATCATAGAATGACCATAAAATTCACTACTCATTAGAGCAACATCATACTTGTAATGACTTAAAATAGTAAATAATAATAATGCTCTTGTGTCACAATCTCCTTCTAGAGTATAAACAAATTCTAAGGGTGAATTAATTCCAAACTTTTGATATCCTGAACATTTATTACCTTGCATGAGATAATCTCTAATAAACTTATCGTTGTATAATTGCGCATTACATTCATTTTCAAGAATCAAAGTATAAGGTATATCTTGAATACAACTTACAATCATTTCTGAAAATTTAATGTCATTTAATTTGTTCTTTTTTCTAATACTATCAAACATTCGATACAAACCATCCAATTTAGACTCATCATTCCCTTTTAACATATACACCATTTGATCATAATTTCTTGGAGTTGAGGAAGTCAAGTTAATACTATTTTTAAACCTTGATGATTGCTTAATTTCAAATAATTTCAAAGTATAATATCCTTGATAAATATTACCTTCATAATCTTGCCATTTTCTAAACCTTTTTACCAATGAGTCATTACCAATACTTATAGTTGTCGAATCGTTGTCGATAGGTTCATATACTACATTTTCACGACTATCTTCTATCTTTGGCTTTGGAATAATATTTGGAATATGAACCAAAGAACATGTTTTAAAAATTGAAACAATAAAAAACAACCAGAATATTATTCCTAATATCCCAAACATCCACCTAAAGACACTAGAAAATCGGTTAATTAAATAAGTTATACAGTAAATTAGAATTATAATACCTATTACAGGAAAAGCATAATAAATAAAAAACACTATTAATACTATAGAAAACAAATAACCAAAAATAGACAAGCATCCTTTTTCTGTTGATGTACCACATGGTATTTTTTCCCATGGCCCCCAAACAGTGTCTGGATGATGCTTGCAAAAATATTCATAGCGTTTATAACACTCCTTTTCTTCAAATTCACCAGTTTTTATACCATTAGATTTGCATGGTTTTTTAATTCTACCATCTTCTTCATCATCTTCATTGTCATCAACATCTATTACATCTATAAGTACAACCTTATTTATTTCTTCAACTTCATCTCTTTCATAATCAAAAACATAACCCGTAATATATGCATTAAAGGTTCCAAATACTTCATTTCCGTCTATTTGATGCTCTTTACGATTAATAGTAAACTCATACAGTTGAGGTTCTAAAACATTTATACCAAATGTTTTGTTATTGGCTGAGATAATAACAGGTAAAATTTGAGGTAATTTTTCCTTAGGGAAAACACTAACTTTTATTTTCTTAGCATTGGTAATATTTTTAAAATCATGAGGGAAAGAAAATGGTTTATTTTTACTAAAATCTTCAACTGAATTACAATTAACTTCTGCTTCATAGATTTCAAAATCAAATAAACTGGATTTATCACTATCATCAGGAATTTTATTACCTCTATACTTACCTGATAATGTTCCTTTTAAATACGTTTTACGAGGCGTTAAAATCTCTTTCGTAACTTTTATATAGTCAAAACCATCCTCTCCAACGAAAGGTTCCTCATTGATTATATTTACAATTTTTTCATTCATCTAGATTTCTTCTGTTCCTTCTTTATGATTATTGTATACAAAATCTAGTAGACCAACCTCTGTATTGATTATGGGTAGTTTTTTTTCTCTTATAGTTCTAAAAGGCATATCAAGCCAATGTTCATATTTGACAATGATTTCATCTTTTAATTCTGTATTAACCAATTCCTGATATACAAGATAGCGCTTTAGGTTTATACTTTTTAATTTGTTCAATAGTGGATCTAATTTATCCCTAACTGACTTATTATATTGTTTAACATTGTCAGTGAGTATTTTGGAGAATTTATCTTTTGTTTGGTTATATTCAATAAGAATTGTTTTGTGTTCAATCAGCATCCTCATGAAGTAATAGTCAGAGGTTTTAATTTGATTTATATTGATTGATATAATTTTATTTTCCAGCCAATTGAAATCTGTCGTGTTGATGAGTTCATTTCTTAATTTAATAATCTCCGGTTTATGATTTTCTAATTGGAATATTTTCGTTGAAATATCCCGAGCTTTGTATTTAAAGTAGATAGGTAATAAAAAAACTAAACAAACTATACTAGTAATAAACCATGACAATGGATTTTCAACTAATAAAATTTGTATGGTTTTCACATAGAAATTACTTTTATTGAGTAGTTCGTTTAATTTATTATAATTACTTATTTTCTCATACATTAATGATATCATTTTAGATTTGAAGTTTTTGAAATCATTATTAAAATATCCAGATATTGAAATAGAATTTAATGTAGCTACAAAACTAATATCAGTAGCTATCTCACCATTTAATTGCCTTTCTAAATCATTAATGATGAAATTTTTTTTTAGTTTCTCCGAACTTGACAAAATCAAGCGATTGTCTATTTTCTTTAACTGATTTAGTTTTTTAGTGGCATCTATTACAAATACTGAATCACGATTAATTTTATTCTTAATTAATTGTAAATTAACAGAAATCAAGGAAATATCATCAGCATTGAGCTTATTAGTAATCTTTTGATTTAAAACCTTTTGATTTTCTAATTCAGATTCAATTAAATGTTTATTGGTTACTATATAAAGTTTAATGCTTTCTTCAATTTTATGTTGATCAATCTCTGTTTTTACACTTGAACCCAATAGATCATAATTTAGGGGTTGTGCAATGATAATGGCCAAGAGCATCATAAAACTAATGCGTAAAAACATAGAAAAAGTTAAAAATCGGTTTTGTATATCAGTGTTCTCAACTACCGCTTTTTTATTTCTTTTCTTTTTTGATTCAGACGGTATAATAGCAGGTGAAATGGTATGAAGTAGAAGTAAATACATATTCACCACCATAGCTCCCCAAAATATCCCGATAAATACACTTAGAAGAGATGCCCGTTGAAATAGTGAAATACAGAATAATGTAGCACTAAAAAAACAACCAATAAAAATTAACAATACAAAAAAACCAATAAGTGCAAACCGTTTCTGTATGCCCCAATTGCATCTTTTTAAGATGTAGTTGTCTTCGCCTGAACAAGTGAAAAGGAAGAGTCGTATGTCACTAAGTTTTTTATTCATTACTCATTAATACCTTTGATATAATCATCAAGATTATCATCTATTTTTTTCATCTCACGTTCTTTGTACTTAGTCACAGCATATTTGGTCAACTCTTTTTGGATATTAGTGACCATCTTCTTTTCAAAGATGATGCGTTCGGCTTCGTGATTTATGGTTAAATGTCTTTCTACTCCCTCTTTGTCTTTGTATTTATCATATTGCACTTCAATTCCATACTCTGCTTTAAGTAATTCATCTCTGTTTTCAGCGAGATAATCATAAGTAGTTTTGGTAAGCATTAATTTGAAAAAAATAGGGGTTAACTCAATTGCCATAAATAATAATGTTATGAAAAGAGAGATCCAAAAACCCGCTACTTCATGAGCTATTTTGATTCGCTCTAACAAACCATCTAATCCATTTGCAACTTTTTCTCCCTCTTTTATTCTTTTCTCTCTTTCTTTTTCTAAAACGAGAATTTCACTATTGACTCTTTTGTAATCTACATTATCTTCAAGTCTTGAAATTTCAATATTGTTGTTTTTTAGTTGACTTTTATATTCTTCACACTTATCTTTACAACCACCATTAGCAGTTTGAAAATCAATCCTTGTTTTTAAAGTGTCAGAAATTTTTTGTAATTGAATTATTCTTGTTTCAAATTTTTTTATTTCGTTTTTCTTTAAATTTATTTCGTTCCTGTAAGTTGAGTCAATTTTATTTATATAAATCTGTTTTTGTTCAATTTGCTTTTCATGTAACTTAATATCTATCTCTGTCTTAAACATCCTAATCTCAACTGGTTTGGAAATAGTGAGCGCTATTATCATTCCCATCATTATTCTCGGTAATGCGCTTTTCAATTCTCCAGATGTTATAGCTTCAGTTCCATCTCCTTTTCCAGTACTAGTAACTATAAATCTGTCAATATTAAAAATCATTAACCCCCAAATCACACCAAAAATTAATGCAAAGAAAACTGTATTTATGTCAACCGGGTTATCTATCGCTGAACCTCGATTTTCAAAAATGGTATAAAAAGCATATCCGCCTGCCAATCCTGCCATTGCACCTGTTGCAAATACGATTCCACCAAGGCACATGTATTTTATTTGGTCTGAATAAGTAGCTCGCTCAAGAAGATATCTATCTCCACCTGCACATTTCCATAGTTAGCGCATTAAAGGACTTGACTTCGGCAATTGGTAATAATCTCTTATCATAAAAAATCAGTTTGGTTATATTCAGTTTGAATAATTTCTAGATGAATTGGTTCAATAAAAACTTTTGGTGAACCAAAAAATATTTGTTTTAAATTAATACCCGTTAATGGATAATTAGAAGTAACAACTTTACGTTCATTCAATTGGAATTGAAAATTATCTAATTCTGTCTTGAATTTCACAGAATTCAAACGATTAGAAATTTGTAATTGAATTTCATACTCTTTTGATTGAAAAAATCCTTGCACTTTAAACCGTATTGGATTTGTAACATTTGAAATATTAAAGATTTTTATTCCAGAGGTTAATTCTATCTTGCCATTAAACGAATAATACAAGGCATTTTTAAAAGAATAGTTAATAATTACAAAACTTTGTTCAAAAAGGTGCTTATTGAAGTAGTGTAATTCTGATTCCTCAAGCCTTTTATTTAGCCTAAAAAGAATTTTAAAAAATCGAAAAATAATAATTATTACTGTCATATTTTTTGAAATACAATTACAATTCACCAAATTATAATTTTTTTTAAAATTTAGTTATTTAATACTCGTAACAAAACTGCTGTAATTTTATAAATTTATATCAACTCCATTTTACGGATTTCCGCATTTGCCAAAAAAAATCAATCAAACTCCAAGGTTATAAAAAAGAAAGAAGCAAGAAGAAAACGTAATAAATCACTACAGTAATAGCATTTTAAAAAAAAAATCAATTAAGAAGAAATCCAACAAAAAGCTGGGCGGTAAATCTGTAAACAGCTCTGCAGGGGCAAACTAAATAACCCCTTGATCCTTGGCCAACGAAATCAAATGCATCAAGGTGCGGGCGTTAAACGAATCCCGTAGCCGGTACAGACGTTTTTCAATAGTGCTTTTACTGTGGGGAGTAATGCCTAAAACTTTAAATCGTGCTTCCATTTCATCCAAGCTGTACCCTGCCGCCAATTGCTCCAACAAATGGAGTTCGTAACCGTCTAGCGAGACAAAACTCGAAGCTCGCATGGTCGTTTGAAGTTCGGGCGCATAATACCGTTCGCCCGCCGCTACAGTCAATAAAGCCGTTTTCAATTGCTCCAAACTACGGCGGCCTTTCAAGACATAGCCCCCAATGCCATGTTCGTGATACAACTGTTGAATTCGAAATGGTTTGTCTTCAATCGAATACACCACTACAGCGAGTTGCGGATCAAAAGCCTTCACTTGGGCCACCAAAGCCTCACCGCCCGTTATAGCATCCTGACGATGGTCTTTTTCAAAGGACAAATCCGTAATCAGCAATTCAAAAGGACGTCCCTGCAATGCCTCCGCTTTGAGTTTCGTCCAAGCATCTTCACAATACTTGACTACCACAACCTCATGAGCTCCCAAGGATTCAACCAACTGAACTACCGAGAGCGCAATACTATCAATATCCTCTACAACAAGTACTTTTTGAAACATAACCTACGATTTTGGAATACGAAACTGACATTGCCAGCCCGCATTCGGTTGGGAGTCAAAACTAATACTTCCCCCTAAGGTAAAAATGCGGTTTTCCGCATTCGACAATCCATTTTTTAAAATAGTAGCCACTTCCCCACCCTTACCATTGTCGGTATAGGTTACCGTAACACCCCGTTTATCGGGAATAAATCGAACCTGAACACGGGTGGCGCCACTGTGTTTTTTCATATTGACCAACAACTCCTGAAGTACACGATACAACGTAATCTTCGCCTCCCGTCGGAAATTACCCCAAGGAACTGCTCCTACATCAAGCGCCAAAACACGCGTTTGTGGCGAACTAAATCCAGCCATCAACTCTTTCAATTCATTTTCAAATCGTTCCCCCGTATCGATAACCCCCGAGGACCGCGACAACGAACGGGTTTGCGCATACAAAGCATCCAACCGATCCAACAAAGTATCTTTATCCGGCGAGTCTGGGGTTTGCTGCTCTACAAAAGATAAGGTTTGAAACATATCGTTGGCCAATTCATCGTGCAGCTTTTTCGACATACGCAACTCTGTTTCATAAGTAGCACGCAACACCCGATAGCGCATTCGCAAACGTTGGTATACAAAATAGCCCCCTCCCGCACACAAAAGGACACCCAAGGCAATAAAGAGCAGTTGCAACTGTGAGCGAAACCGTTCATTCTCCTTACGTACCTGAGATGCATCATAAATCACACTGGTAAAATAAACTTTTGCCTTCGAACGCACCACTCCCAAACTGTCCGAAAGTCGTAAAAACCGTTCCATAGGCTCCTTGGCCTTTTCATTGGGCAAGGCTTGAATTAAATAGCGTAACGCCTCCAACCGATCTTCGGGATGATGGAGCTGTGTGGCAAAGCTGTAGGCTTTTTGAGCCCAAAATGCCGCTGAATCACGTTGCCCTTGACGCAGATAATAAGCCGCATAATGCATAGTGCTGGCCGTAAGTTCAAGAGGATTGCCCAAAGAATCCCTAAGACGGTAGGCCCTATCCAACCACACTTTGGATTTAGGATGATTCAAATATAGGGCGGCGGTGGCTTGATTGTCGCGAATCTTGGCATAACAGTCGGGTAAGGTGTCCAAACCCGGCGTTTGAATAAGCTTCGTATAGTAAGTTAATGCCCTTGGATAATCCTGTGCTTGGAGGTATAAATACCCTATATTATTGCGTAAGAGGAGTTGATCTTTAGCATCAGTTTTTAGCGCCAAGGCACGCTCCATATATATTTTTGCATTAACATAATCATGTTGCTCACTAAAATTATTACCCAAAGCCGCATACACATTCGAACGATACAATGTGTCTTTTAAATACGATAAAGTTTGGGTAAGTATAGAATCGGCACCGGCATAATCTCCCAATCGCGTTTGTATTTTGGCCATTTCAATACTGCTGTAAGCTTTCCATCGGGGTGTGGTGTCATTCGTGTAATTCAAGGAGCGATAATAATGTCCAAAAGCCTTCTGAAAATCATAGTTTGCCTTGGCCGAGTCGGCAGCATCCAAACAGGCATAATAGCGCGAACTTAAATCGTTGGGACGGTCGTTACAACTGGCTACAAGACCTATGAAAACAAGAGCAAAAAAAAACGGGAAATGAGTGGCCAACTTCATTTCCCGAAAATACAAAACGTTTCCTACAATTCAAAGTTAAGGTTTAGGTCTTGGATTGTTAGGATCACCCAACTGTCCACCCGTGCTGTCACGGAGTTGAAGAGTTTGAGTTGTGTTTTCTGATTGGCTTGAGATAGGTTCATCGGCCGTACAAGACACAAAGGCAAGGGTAGCCACTACCGCGAGGGCTAAAACTATTTTTTTCATGATTTTTTAGATTAAATGAAACTTGGATTTTTCGATGTACCGATGAGCTAAGGGTGACAAAACACACCTTGTCTGTGATACATCCGAGTTTGGGAAGTACGGTGATGGGAAACGGCAACGTGATTTTTTACTTCCCGAAAAAAACTTCGGTTACCGTCCGACCACCGGGTTGTAATCACTGTTGTACAAAAGTTCCAAAGCGCTTAGGAACCGCAGCAATCACAGGGCAAAGGAAAACCCTAAAAGAGCAGTGATTACAAGACCTTTCCGATATTTCCGGTCTTTCCTAGAATTTCCTGTTTTTATTATCTTTAGGGAATAAAATCCAAGAGTTAATAGTCATGAAAACGATAGACACCTATGCCCAAGCGATACTAGAATACCTCGCCTTGAAAGCCATAGAAAATGGATGGGATCCAAAAACCACCAATCGAAGTGACTTACGCGAATACCTTGCACAATTGGTTGAAAAAGGGAGTCATGATAATGACCTACGCGCTATTCAACACGGGTTAAAACTAAACCAAGAGGTCAAAGGAAATACGGTTCGACGATGCAGTGCGGAAGAATTTCGCAGTGTAGAGAATTTTATCAAAGGAAAAACAGCCAAACCCAGTACTATAGTAGTTGAACTGGCAGCGGTGATAGCCCAATTTCCGCTACGCCCCTACGCAAAATACCGCCATACCGATGAGAATCAAACGAGTGAAAAAATAAATGAACTCCTCACTCCTCCAATAAAGGATGAGTTACGACCAGAAAAGGAGAAAACAACACGCTTAGAACAAAAAGTGAATCCCCTCCCCCGAGCAAGTAAAGTAACTTGGAAAAATGGAATTGGGATTGCAGGGTTGATTGGGTTATTGGTATGGGGAATTACTAGTTCCTTAAACCAACCCGAATGTATGCAATGGCAGGAAAATCGATATGTTTTGGTAGATTGCCAGAAAAAGATGGCCCTAGGAGAAGCCCTGGTCATCGGATATGATAAGGAAGAATTCCAACAGCGTAAAGTGGATCTAAAAGATAGTACCGTTTTCTTTAAAAATGGCAAACCCTTGTATTTTTACTGCAAGGTCAACAATACCCCAGAATTCTTTACCCAAGATGGCAATCATCCTGTGTACAGAGAAAAACAATTGCAGGTCATAACAGGGTATGTGGTTCAAAAATATTTGGTGAATCAAAAAAACAGAAATACTGAAAATAAAGATTTGGAATAGATAAAAAGGTTCCCAACAGGTTTCGATTAAATTAATTGTATTAAAATAACCTTCTAATCGTAATTTCATTCCTTTTATAGTATTTACATAATCCAAACCAATCCACTCTTCGCCCCGTTTTGCAGCCAAAAAAACACCACACTTTTATAACCATTCCTTTCCCTTTCAAAGCAGCAAAAAAAATACATGCGCATAAGCCCTGGGGCAACGCCATTCCATGTATACCAAATACCAAAACAAGGAGGCAAATAACCCCAAAAAAACAGCTCCCCCTGCGATGCTCCATAGATGCGCCATAGATACGCCATAGATAGTCCATGAGGAGTCCATGAAAAACTATTCCAAAACCCATAGTCGAAAAGCATAAAAAATAGTCAAAAACCATCGAAAATTTACCCCCCAATCCCTAACCCATAAAGCACTATGCGCAACTATACCAAAATAGCACTGTAACAATAAAATAAAAATGATTAACAAAGCTTCTAAGCTCCTAAGACGCTAAGCTGCTGAGCTCACACTACCCACTGAACACTGCTCACTGTACACTGAACACTGTATACTGAACACTGCCCACTGAACACTGCGACTGAGACTGAGACTGCGACTGAAAACTACGAACAGCGAGCTTCGCGCAACCTCTGCCCCTTTGCGGTTAAAATAGAGGCAAGAAGAAAGAAGAAAGAAGAAAGAGAAAAGAATTTGTGAAACAAGAGCTTCTGAGCTCCTACTGAACCCTGCTCACTGTACACTGAATACTGTATACTGAACACCACCAACTGAAACCTGCTCACTGTACACTGTACTTCCCTAATTAGAGTTGACCGTTTTTAAACATTAATTTCATTGTTAAAAATAGTAATAGATTTTTGCTCAAAAGTACTTTTGAGCA
>NZ_FQVQ01000018.1 GCF_900129405.1 Flavobacterium fontis
GATGTTCCGATGGGTGAGCATACCATCACCGTATGGGATACCGAGGGGGGGCTGGCCAACAGTTGTGACCCGCTGATTTTAAGTGGGGTGTCTATTATTGACTATCCGCATTATTTCACGCCCAACGGCGATGGCATCAACGAAACGTGGAATATTGTCGGCTTGCAAAATCAACCTGCGGCGAAGATTTACATTTTTGACCGTTATGGAAAACTCTTAAAGCAGATCAGTCCCACGGCAGCAGGATGGGATGGTACCTACAACGGTGCCTTGATGCCTGCCACCGATTACTGGTTCTTGGTAGAGTACTTTGAGGGGAATGTTGCGAAGGAATTTAGAGCGCATTTTTCGTTGAAAAGGTAGTGGCTAGTGACTAGTGACTAGTGATTAGTGACTAGTGACTAGTGACTAGTGATTAGTGACTAGTGACTAGTGATTAGTGACTAGACTTTAAATATAGAAGCTGCTCGTACAACCGAGCAGCTTTTTTGTTATTTTAAATTTTAAATTATGTATTTTATATGTTTTGGAGCACAATGTAACACTAGGTTTTCACGATGTTTCACAAGGTGTAGCCATAAACTGGCACCCCCTCTTTCTTCTTGTTTCTTTCTTCTAAAAAATTCATAATTCATAACTCATAATTTCTAAACGCGCGAGGGGTGGCAGTGGAAATCCTTGACGCAGCGCAGCGGAGGCAAGATTGCAACGAACGACCCGACCCCGAGGCGGATGATTTCATTCGGAAGAGGGAGGAGAATCCGAGGGGGCGCGCCCAATTAATGTGTCAATGTGCCAATGTGTCAATGTGTCAATGAGACGATGTGGCGATGTGGCAATGGGTCAACCTGCCTAACGGCAGACAGGTGTGGTGATGTGGCGATGGGGCTAGTGGCGGGAGGATGGGGTAATAAAAAAAGCGTCTCGGTGAGGAAACGCTTTTGGATTTGAAAACAAAATTAAGCTTTTGTTTCTGCTTTTTTATCGGCTTTTTTGCTAGCGCAACACCCGCCTTTTTTCTCTGTTCCACAGGCTTTCTTTTCTTCTGTCGAACAAGATTTTTCGGTTTTCGCTTTTTTCTTTTCTTTCTTTTCTTGCTCTTGGGCTTGGCCACTTACCGCAACAAGGAAAGCTGCAGCGGCAAATAGGGTGATCATTTTCTTCATACTTTATTTATTTTAATTCGTTTCTAACTCAAAGATAGTAAATAATGCGTGGAAAGGGTTAGTCGCCCCTCTTAATTCTTACTTAATTTTTTTTTGGGGATAGACTTGTGAACAACAGCCTTTTAAACGCAATTCGCTTAGGGTAAGCGTTTGGCTTCAATCGTTTGAACGAGTTGCTCTTTGGAAACCAACCCTGACTGCCGCCATAAAAGTTGTCCCTTTTGATACAGCATCAAAGTGGGGACGCCCCGAACCTGTTGCATGGCCGCTAAATCTTGGTTTTTATCAACATCGACTTTTACAATAGAAACGGAATCCCCAAGCGCATCTTTAACTTCTTTTAAAATGGGAGCCAGCATTTGACAGGGACCGCACCAGGTAGCATAAAAGTCAATTAACACCGGTTTATCAGCGTTAATGAGTTCGCCAAAACTACTATTCATGATGTTCTTTTTTTAAATTCACCGTACAATTTCCTTGCAACCCGCATCCCCAATTGAATACGGCTTGGAGCAGGAAAAATAATCCCATGGGCACAAAAATCCATTGGCGCGTTTCATACGCATTGGCGAATAAAAATCCGGCAAAAGCCAATCGCACTACACGCATTACATGCCAGTTGGTTAACAATCTCGTTTTCATTATTTCAAGGTTGACGGACATACGTAGGCGGTAGTTTTAATTCCTGTTTGACGAATCGCTGCAAATCCACCTTTGATATCAATTACGTTGTGATAACCGCGTGCCTTCAAGATAGAAGCGGCGATAACGGAACGGTATCCTCCGGCACAATGCACGTAGAACGAGTCGTGTTTTGGAAATTCAGCCCAATGTTCGTTGATAAAATCCAAGGGCGTTGAGGGTACATTTTCAATATGCTCGGAAGCATATTCACCCGGTTTACGCACATCAAAAACGTGAATCCCTTCGGGCAGTAAAGTCTCTAGTTGGGCAGCCGTAACAGAATTCAAGGTATCATACGCTTTGCCTGCATTTTTCCAAGCCTCAAAACCGCCGTTTAAATAGCCTATTGTTTGATCATACCCCACGCGCGCCAATCGGGTAATGGTTTCTTTTTCACGTCCTTCGGGGGTTACCAGCAGAATGGGTTGTTTATAATCTAGAATCAACGCACCCACCCATGGAGCGAATTGTCCATCAATTCCAATAAAAATGGAACCTGGAATATGGCCGTTGGAAAAATCGTCTTGGTGACGTACGTCTAGAATCAGCGCCTCGGTTTCATTGGCGGCTGCTTCAAAAGCGTTGGCATCCAAGGCTTGGGCTTCAGCGATGATGTTTTCAACATTTTCATACCCTTCTTTATTCAAACGCACATTCATTGGGAAATAAGCCGGTGGTGGCAACAAACCGTCGGTGACTTCGTTGATAAATTCTTCTTTCGTCATGTCGGCACGAAGCGCATAATTGGTTGCTTTTTGCTCCCCAATAGTGCCAACGGTCTCTTTACTCAAATTTTTTCCACAAGCACTCCCTGCACCATGAGCTGGGTATACGATGACGTCGTCGGCCAGCGGCATAATTTTGGTGCGGAGGCTATCGTATAAAATTCCGGCCAAATCCTCTTGGGTCATATCGGCAGCTTTTTGCGCCAAATCAGGGCGCCCCACATCGCCTAAAAACAAAGTATCACCACTGAAAAGTGCATGATCTTTCCCGTTTTCGTCTTTTAAAAGATAACAGGTACTTTCCATCGTATGCCCGGGCGTGTGCAAAACCGTTAGCGTAATATTTCCCAACTGGAAAACTTCACCATCTTGAGCAATATGCGCTTTAAATGTGGGGTTGGCATTGGGTCCGAATACAATAGGAGCGCCTGTTTTTTCGGCCAACGTAACGTGACCACTTACGAAATCGGCATGGAAATGGGTTTCAAAAATATACTTAATGCTTGCTCCATCATGGAACGCGCGATCGATATACGATTGTACTTCACGCAACGGATCAATAATGGCTACTTCGCCGTTACTTTCGATATAATAGGCGCCTTGGGCGAGGCATCCGGTGTAAATTTGTTCTATTTTCATAGGGTAAACTAATTTGCTGTAAAACTACAAGGTTGTGCGGAGTTATGATGTAACCCTTGTTACAAATTTAACAAAATAAGAAGCACCGCTGTCGACACGGTGCTTCCAAAAACTAAAAACAAAAAAAACACTCCCTACAACAAGGTAGTAGGACATGTATATTCGGACTTGGGAAGGTGTGTTTGTTTGATACCTCCAAATCCTTCTATGACATCGACAAAATTTTCAAATCCTTTACTTTTCAAGATGGATGCAGCCATCATACTGCGATAGCCTCCTGCGCAATAAAGTACGAAAGGAATTTCTTTGGGAAACTCGGCCAAATGGCTGAATATCGTTTGCAAGGGGATCGAAACGGCTCCCAACACATGTTCGGAATCGTATTCGCTTTTGCGGCGAACATCAATTAGAATTGGATTGTAACTCATGATATAGGATTCTAATTGTTTAGCGGGCAAACGTTCTACATAATCCAATTCGTTTCCAGAGAGGATCCAACTACGGATACCGCCTTTTAAATACCCTATAGCGTGGTCGTAGCCAACGCGTGAGAGTCGAATGATGGTTTCTTTGACCTTATCTTCATTTTCGGCGACAATCAAAATGGGTTGCTGTATGTGGTGTAACAACTCCCCTACCCAAGTCCCAAAACTACCATCCAAACCGATATTGATGCTATTGGGAATGAATCCTTTGGCAAATTCGGAAGCGGGACGTGAATCGAGAATTACGGCTTTCGTTTCATGGGCAACGATTTCAAAGGTTTTGGCATCGTACGCTTTTTGCCCTCGGTGTAAGACCTGATCTAGCGAAGAATATCCTTGAATATTCATCAATACATTTTCGGGAAAGTACCGCGGGGGTGTTGTCAAACCCGTGAGCAATTGAATCACAAATTCGTCTTCGGTAAGGTTGGTATTTAACGCATAATTGGTTGCTTTTTGATTTCCCAAGGTGTCCGTAGTTTCCTTACTCATTTTTTTCCCGCAAGCGCTACCCGCACCGTGGTTGGGGTAAACGATTAAATCGTCGGGTAAAGGCATAATTTTATGATGGAGCGAATGGTATAGCATTCGGGCCAACTTTTCTGCGGTCAAATCAGCGACAACATGTTGTGCCAAATCGGGTCGCCCGACATCACCGATAAACAATGTATCCCCTGTGATAATTCCGTGAATCTTCCCGTTTTCATCGTTAATGAGGTAACACGTACTTTCAAGGGTATGTCCAGGGGTGTGTAGTGCCTTTACAGTCACCCCTCCTACCATAAACGTTTGTTCATCATTGGCGACTAGTGCCTCAAATCCAGGTTTGGCTGTGGGACCGTAAACAATCGTTGCACCCGTTTTGGCGGCTAAATCCAAATGACCCGAAACAAAATCGGCATGAAAATGCGTTTCAAATACATACTTTATTTTCGCACCCGCTTTTTCTGCACGCTCCATATACGGAAATACTTCACGTAGGGGGTCGAAAATGGCTGCCTCTCCCTCACTCTCAAGGTAATATGCCGCATGGGCCAAACAACCGGTGTAGATTTGCTCTAACTTCATTTGTAAATTATTTAGGTCAAAGTTAGCCTTCTATACCCCTTGAAAAAATGATAAATATCAGTTGGTTAGGCAGAAAACCAAATTTCTTTGATTAAAATATATATTCCCATGCATAAAACGAAGTAGCCGAAAATAGTTTTCATTTTTTCGCCCGAAATCACTTTGGACAAACGATTTCCAATGGCTACCCCTAGCATGGAACAGCCTGTAAAGGTGAGCATCAGCGGGTAATCAATAGGTTGTTGGGTTATATCGCCGAGGAAACCAATCAACGATTGTAAAGCCACGATAAATAAGGAAGTTCCAATCGCTTTTTTAATGGGCGTATTGGCTAGAAACAATAAGGCGGGAACGATTAGAAAACCACCGCCTGCCCCCACAAATCCGGCAACAAGACCAATACCCAATCCCACCAAACTTATCGTTAGCGAATTGACCGACTTGAGGGTTTGCCCTTCTTTCATGGGACGAATCATTTTCCAAGAGGCCATGATCATGACAAGGGCAAAAACGGCCATAATCAATTCACGTTTTGACAGTGAAAAACGATCGGTGATTTTGATGATTTCAGGGAGCGAAGGCACAATAACTTTTCGGGTAAAAAAGACCGCAATTAGTGTTGGAATTCCAAAGGCGAACACTTTTTTAAAATCGACTAGTCCGTCTTTAGCCTTTTGAAAGCCACTGACTAAGGCTGAAACACCGACTACAAATAAGGAATAAGCAGCGGCCAATACGGGTTGGATGCCCATCACATACACCAATATGGGTACCGATAAAATAGAACCGCCACTGCCGATAAGTCCGAGAGAAATGCCTACTAAAACGGCCAAACCGTATCCGATAAGTTGATGTATTTCCATATGCAAATTTGACCCTTTTTACGCAAGCGTTGGGTAACCTTTGTTACCTTAAAGCAATTCTATTGTGGCCCGATGTAAACGAATACTCCCTTTATTTTCTAGGGCTTTCAGAATGCGAGACACGACTACTCGCGAGGTGTGCAAATCATAAGCAATCTCTTGGTGGGTGGATTGAATCTCTTTGGAGTGGGCAATTTTGGCCTTGTCCCGCAAGTAATTAACAATCCGTTCCTCCATATTCAAAAAGGCCAAACTGTCGATGGTGGAAAGCATTTCTTTTAGACGGCTGTTGTAACTATTGAACACAAAATTGCGCCAAGATTTGTATTTCCCCAACCATTCTTCCATGTAGGCTACGGGTATCATGACCAAGGTCCCCTTTGTTTCGGCCACTGCACGAATTTCACTTTTGGAGGTACCCAAACAACAGGCCATTGTCATAGCACAGGTATCCCCTTTTTCGATAAAATACAGCAACAATTCACCTTCATCAAAATCCTCGCGTAATATTTTTACAGCTCCTTCCAATAAAAGTGGCATTTTTTGAATAGAATCGCCGAAATCAATCAAAATATCACCCTCTTGGAAATTACGCATTACCGCTACATGCGCAATGTCGTGCAACAGTTTTTCTTCAAAAATAGCTCCGTAGTGTTGGGTTAGTAAATCGATCATTTTTTGAGGTTATTTTCATACAACGATACCCATTGTGCTGGGGTCATTTTTTGGCAAAGTTCAGCGATCAAAGTCCAAGGGATATCGTCCATTTTTTTGAATCTAATGCAGCTTTTGCCCATATCGAGCTTGGTTTTGCAATGATTTGGATATTCGGAGACAAACCATTGGAGTAGACTTTCTTCTGCGTAAATTCCCATGTGATATAAACTAATAGCATTTTTTTGAGAGGCGACAGCAAGAAAAGGCAACGGTTGGTCTTTGGCACAATGATACCCTGAGGGATAAATGTCAAAAGGAACGACATACGATAGCATTCCATATTGCATGGTTTCTTGAAATCCTTCGGGTAGATTTTCAATGATACATTGGCGCAAGCGTTGCATCACTTCGAGACGATCGGTGGGAAGTTGTTGAAGATAGACTTCTGGGGTAGCAGCAGTTGAGGTCATGTTTTCCTTTTGGTTGATGACAACAAATATAACCGTTATTTTTCTTAGTTTTACCTCACCAAAAAAAACCAACCATGGCGCATAAAAATCCGCTCCGCAAGGATAAAACTTGTTTGAATTGTAATTATGTGGTGGAGCAACGGTTTTGTCCCAACTGTGGCCAAGAAAATACCGATACGCGAAAAACTTTTTACCATCTTTTTGTCCATTTTTTTGAGGATTTGACTCACTATGAAAATGCGTTTTGGAAAACTATTCGCAATTTAATCCTCAAGCCTGCAGCGCTTACGAAAGAATATTTATCGGGAAAAAGGCTGTCGTATTTAGCCCCTGTTCGGTTGTATATTTTTATCAGTTTTGTCACGTTTTTCATGTTCAACATCCTCGCCAATGAGGAAGAACAATTGATAAAAAATGAAGCAAAGGCAGGCATCTTAAAAGATACGGTGAAACTACCTGAAGAAGTTTGGTTGGAAGAAATTGCCAAAGATAAAAGAGCCCCAAAGGCCGTGGTTGATAGTTTAAAACACTATATTCGTCAGAAGAAAGAGGGCGAAATCATGGAACAAGATTTTATGAATTTTGGATACCATTCGCAAGCTGAAATGGATTCCATTCGCCAAAAGGATCCCGACGCTATCAATGATTTAGAGTATTGGATCAATAAGAAATCATTTGAAGTCAAGAAACGTTATCCCGCTTCGATGCTGCCTGAAAAATTCAAACAATCGGTAATCCAAAACATCCCGAAAGCCTTGTTTTTATACATGCCGATTTTTGCCTTGGTTTTGTGGCTTTTTCACAACAAAAAACGCTGGTATTATTTTGACCATGGCATTTTTACCTTGCATTACTTTTCCTTTTTATTATTAATCAATCTCATAGTGCTGCTGGTCGACAGCCTCTTGTCGTCAATTTCCTCGCACTTTTTAGTCGATGCCGTTAGTGGTATTTTTGCCTTAATTGCCTACTTGTGGATGTTTTATTACTTTTTTCCAGCGCACCATCGTTTTTTTGGGGAAAGTCGTTTGATCTCGTTTTTGAAAAGTATGGCTTTGCTGTTCATCAATATGATTTTGATTAGTTTCTTATTGGTATTTTTATTTGTCTATTCATTTGTCAACATTCATTAGTATGAAAAAATTATTCTTTAGTGCCTGGATTTTCGGTCTTCTCGTTGCGTGCGGTGGGTCGTCGAGTGCTCCAGGGAAAACAACAGCGGCTACCCCGGTCAACCGAAGTCAATACATGAAGACCATCACCGAGGCCGAATTAAAAACCCATTTAACCATTGTCGCTTCCGACGCCATGGAAGGTAGAGAAACAGGAAGTGAGGGTCAGAAAAAAGCGGGCTTGTATCTTATTGAGCAATACCGTAAAAATGGCATTCCAGCTCCCAAAAACAGCAACGGCTACTACCAACCCGTGCCAGCCGCTTATTTGAATGCCAAATACAATGAGAATTTAGGCGATTCTGAAAATATTCTTGCTTTTATTGAAGGGAGTGAAAAACCAGAGGAAATTGTAGTTATCTCGGCCCATTACGATCATGTGGGCGTCAAAAACGGAGAAGTTTACAATGGTGCCGATGATGACGGATCGGGTACCGTAGCCTTGTTGGAAATTGCGCAAGCTTTTCAAAAAGCCAAAAAAGAAGGGCACGGTCCAAAACGCTCGATTTTGTTTTTGCATGTCACCGGAGAAGAACACGGGTTGCATGGCTCGCGGTACTATACCGAAAATCCATTATTCCCCTTAAAAAATACCGTGGCCGATGTTAATATCGATATGATTGGTCGTCGCGATGCGGCTCATGCGAATAACGGGCAATACATCTATGTGATTGGTTCGGACTATCTGTCGAGTGATTTGCATGCCGTGTGTGAGGAAGTCAATACACAATACACCAAATTGCAATTGGATTATAAATACAACGATCGCAAAGACCCCAACCGATTCTATTACCGATCAGACCATTATAATTTTGCCAAAAACAACATTCCTTCCGTGTTTTTGTTCAGCGGTGTCCATGAAGATTATCACAAACCCACTGATGATGTCGAAAAAATTGAATTTGATTTGTTGGCCAAACGCGCGCAATATGCTTTTGTTATCGTGTGGGAAATTGCCAACCGAACCGAGCGATTGAAGGTAGATAAAACTGAACCCGATCCCAAAAAATAAAGTAAAGCCCGAAGAAGGGCTTTTTTTGTGACTATCGAAATCCGTTTTGGTACGCTTGCAATAACGAGTCAGAAAAAAATAAACCCGTATACGAGTCGTAGGTTTGTCGATTGGACGTTTCCATGGTTTGAAACGCGTTGCGGTATAAGGTGAGTTGTTCTGGTGTTAAAAGGGCTCGGTATTCCAATTCATGCCGCACCAATAGTTGCATAAATGTAGTGGTAGCCGCCACATCGCCTTGTGAAATCATAAGAATATATTCTTTATACATTTCATGGTATTGCTTGATAAACAACTCCTTAAACACCGGATTCTGTGCTTCTGTATAATTCACTATGCCAAAGGTTAGCTTCCCTTTGGTTTGCCAAAAAAGAGTCTCCCCTTTATCATCGGGTTGTGCTACAAAATATTGAATTACGGCCAATTTCAATTTGAGCGTACGATCGATTTCATCGGGAAGTTTGGATTTCTCGGAATGGGCGGCCGTAGTCGTGGTATTGGGTGTCTTTTTTTTCTTGGGTTGCGCCTGTCCCCATCCCCACAAAGGCCATAAAAAAAGGAATATAAAAAGGGAATACTTCATCATTTCGTTTTCTCAAAAATATAAAAAGAAAGGAATAAAAACTAAAAAAGCCCTGAAAATTCAGGGCTTTAGGGTGAATGAGGGGTCTCGAACCCCCGACCTTCGGAACCACAATCCGACGCTCTAACCAACTGAGCTACAATCACCGTGTATGCTGCAATCAAGGCCTAGCCTGTTTTGCGGTTGCAAATATAACGTAAAGATTTTCTCTTACAAAGATTTTTTGAAGAAAATTAATTGCATCAAACGTGTTTTTCTCCGTTCGCTTCGGGCATTTAAAAAAGATCACTGACGGCAAGGAAGTTAGAAATCACCTACTCACATTCGTCATCCGTTTTCCCCCAGTAAACGAAGTTAAATCGTCAAATCAAATCCCGCAAGGAATGCACAGCCACGTAGCGTTCAACCGTAAATCCTTCGGCATGATCAACACCTACAATTCGCCCCAAATCTTGCGCGCGGTACCGCACACTGTCTAAAAAGTTTTTTGTGGCAATAGGGGTTTCGGGTTCTTGGGAGTTGGGATCGTAAAATTGGGACCCATACGCCAATATCGACGCCATTTTTTGGTCCATATAACCCGTGATATCCACTACGAGATCGGGGTCAATAGGTTTCCATTGTATGTAATGGTAAACTGCTTTGGGACGCCAGACCTGTTGCGCACTTCCCTCCCATTCGGTAGCTATCTTTCGTAATCCCGATAAAAAACATGCATCGGAGACCAATTTACTCCCTTTGCCATGATCAATATGCCGGTCGTCAATGGCATTGCAAATCACTATTTCGGGCTGGTACTTGCGAAGCACCTGAATAATTTTCAACTGATGGGCCTCATCATTGGTAAAAAAACCATCGCGAAAGTCCATGTTCTCGCGCACATGAATGCCTAAAATTTCAGACGCTTTAGCGGACTCTTGGTTGCGAATTTCCACGGAACCTCGGGTACCCAATTCTCCACGCGTTAGGTCTACAATACCGACTTTCCGACCCAGTGCTACTTCTTTGGCTAGAGTTCCACTACATCCCAATTCAACATCATCGGGATGGGCGCCAAAAGCAAGAATATCTAATTTCATGTGTTGTTTTTTTGCAAAAATAACGAATAATTATAAGGCGCGTTTTACGGTCATCGATTTGTTTACAGTTTCCATAAATTCCTTTGCTGGAGTACTCCCTTCATTGATACCGCAACCTACATAAATTGATACAACATCCTTTTCCCATTGCATACAACGTAAATTGACATATAGATCGGAATCGCCCTCTTGATAGCTATTGAAGTTTTTATTCCATTCGCCCAAATATCCTGCATACATAGTGCGATCGTAACCCTCGTGATCTTGAATAAAACGAAGCGCTTCTTGTTTCGGAAAACCACAAACCGCCGGTGTTGGATGTAAGGCGTCCACTACCGCATTCCAATCGCCTTTCAACACCCCTTGAACATCTGTTTTCAAATGCACTAAGGTTCCAGCTTCAACGGTGTAAGGGGCAGAAACGGTAAGTGATTCCGTAAGCGGCTGCAATTGTGCGGCGATGTAATCGGTAACTAACTGTTGTTCCTGCACTTCTTTTTCACCCCAAACTAAGTCGGCGTGATTCGGTCCAAGTTGTGTGCCCGCCAACGCAACAGTGCTCAAGGTTTGGCCTTCTTTTTTTACCAATTGCTCGGGGGTTGCGCCAATCCAAATTCCCGTTTCGGGATGATACCAAAGGTACCGAAAAGCAGTTGGGTAAAACTGTAACAGCCGTTGAAAAACAGTAAAAACATCTAAATGAGGAGCCGCCACACACTCTTTACGGGAAAGGACAACTTTTTGAAAACGGTTTTGTTGAATGGCTTGTAGGGCTTTGGCGACTAATTGTTCAAAATGAACTTTTTCATCGGAGGAAAAGGAGGGCGAAGTTACAGGCCAAGCATAGGCAGCAATGGAAAACGCGGCAACATATAGATCGCACTGGGAATCGCGAAGCATGTATTTACTTTTTCCATCAAATGAAACCATGCAAAACCCTGACGCATAAGCATCAAAACCCGTATGTTCTGTCGTTCGCTGAAAGAGTCCCACTACTTTTTGTGCATTGGGCTTTGCATAGCACACAAAAGGTTTTTGGTGCAAGAGATGTTCCGAAACTTTAGCCGCAATCCAATCCATTAGCGTTTGGGGAGTATCATATTGGTCAACTTACACAAGGAAACGAGTTTATCATTTTCATCGACGATACGAATCTCCCACAAATGAATACTAGCCCCTTTATGAACTATTTTCGCCGTAGCCGTAACAACTCCTTCACGTTTGGATTTCAAATGATTGGCCGAAATTTCAATACCGCGTACTTCTTGTTTCTCTGGATTTACAAACATAATCGAGGCGGCACTACCCACACTCTCGGCCAAGGCCACTGAGGCACCGCCGTGCAACAAACCCATCGGTTGGTGCACCCTTGAATTCACAGGCATGGTCGCTACTAAAAAGTCTTCCCCCGCATCAATATACTCAATTTCAAGCGTTTCCATCAAGGTATTTTTGCTCCATTCGTTGCACAATTGAAGCATTTTTTCTTTATCGAATTGCATTTTTTAAAATTTGCGTTAAAAGTAGCCCATTTCCTCAAAAACAACAATGCAATTAACATAGAATAAACGCAGAAAAAAAACGTTATCCTCCTAATGAAATTGAAAACAAATCAATCTAAAATCTTATTTTTACCAAAATTCTCATTCCATACCATGCGCAAACTACTTTTGTTTCTAGCTGTTTTTACTAGTCTTATGTTGACCTCTTGTCGGGATGACTTCGAATTTGAACCCAGTACGGTTCAGCTTCGATTCAATCGGGATACGGTCTATTTGGATACGGTTTTTACCAACATTGGCTCGAGCACCTATCGCTTAAAAGTCTATAACGACTCCGACAAAGACATTTCGATTCCTACCATACAATTGGGAAAAGGGGCTAACTCCAACTACCGCATTATGGTTGATGGAATGACGGGTGAAGATGCAGACAATAGCGGAATTGGGGATGGAAAAATCTTCCGAAATGTGGAACTCTTAGCCAAAGACAGCATGTTTGTTTTTATCGAAGTTACCTCCGATATCGCCGATGCCAATCCCAGTGATTTTCTATACACCGATGCCATCGAGTTTCGCCACGCCAATAGTGTGGTGCAAAAGGTAGAACTGGTTACGCTCATTCAAGATGCTATTTTTATTTACCCGGAACGCGACAACCAAAATGTGTACGAAACAATTTCGTTGGGACTGGATGAAAACGGACAACCAATTGAGTTTATTGGAAGTAATTTAAGTGAAAACGACCCTGTCAATGGTGATGAATTGCATTGGACAAATCAAAAACCCTATGTGGTGTATGGATATGCTATGGTTCCGAATGGAAAAAATTTGGTGGTCGATGCGGGTGCTCGAGTGCATTTTCATGCCAATTCGGGATTGATTGTCAGTCAAAATGCCTCGCTTCAAATTAACGGTACAGCCCCTCCTAGCAATGACCCCAGTAATTTGAGCAATGAAGTTATTTTTGAAGGCGATCGCTTAGAGAATTTATACAGTGATGTTCCGGGACAATGGGGCGCAGTTATGGTGTTGTCGAAGTTAAACACTAACAGCATCAATCATTTAACACTTAAAAATGCGACGGTAGGTTTGTTAATTCAAAAACGACTCCCAGTGGGCGAAGACGACAGCCAACAACCGCGGGTTACAATTTCGAATACACAGATTTACAACTGTGCCAATGTAGGGATTTTGGCGCGGGATGCCGTGGTGAATGGCCATAACGTGGTCATCAACAATTGTGGTCAAGCGTCACTAGCAGCCACTTTGGGAGGTTCATACACTTTTGATCATTCGACTTTCAACAACAATTGGAACAGTTCACGACAAGTAGCTGTATTGGTGAGCAATTACCTTGAAACTTCCGACACCGTGTATTTGAGCGATTTGAATGCCGCCAATTTCACCAATTGTATCATCTATGGTAGCAATCAAAATATGTTGCGTTTGGATAAATATAACGCTGGGACTTCAGGCGGCCCCGATGCGACGTTTGCTTACCAATTTACCCACACTTTAATTCGTTTGAATAACACCAATAACAATCCGTTGTATCTTCCTACCAATACGACCAATTTCACCAATTGCTATCAGGCGACAAATTCGCAAACCTTTAATCCGCGTTTAAAAAGTGTCACCCAAAACAAACTTTGGCCTACCGAAGATTTATCGTCCACGATGCCTGCGATTACATCTTCATTTACGCAAGATATTTTGGGGAAATCACGAACAACACAAACCTGTATTGGGGCATATCAATTTATTCCCAATCCTTAATAACAAGCCTCCTTCGGGAGGTTTTTTTTGTCAAAAACCTGTGAAAAACTATTTGACACGCATTTGCTTCCCTTTGGTGTTTGCCGTACCTTTGCGAGACAACTTACAACAACACAACAATGATTCATTTTTTCGGTAACGAAACAGGAACTATTTACGCAGTTCAGTCCACTACTCCCTTTTCTGATGAGACTTTACAAAAATTAAACTGGCTATTTGGCGGTACCCACAAAATTGACCTACTCGAAATCGAAGGTCCTTACATCGGCCCACGGGCCACGATGGTTACCCCTTGGAGTACAAATGCGGTTGAAATCACCCAAAACATGGGAATTCACGGCATCGTCCGTATCGAAGAATTTCAGAAAGTAACACAGGAAAACCCGCACTTTGACCCCATGCTGTTGCAACCGTATGCACATTTGGACCAGTCGATTTTTACCATTGCGGTGCAACCCGAACCCATCTTGGAAATTGAAGATATTGCGGCATACAATCAGCAAGAAGGATTGGCGCTTAGCGATGAAGAAGTGGCCTATTTGAATCAACTCGCTGAAAAATTAGGGCGAAAATTGACCGATTCTGAAGTTTTTGGCTTTTCTCAAGTCAATTCGGAACACTGTCGCCATAAAATTTTCAACGGTACTTTTGTCATTGATGGCGTTGAAAAAGAGACCTCTCTTTTTAAACTTATTAAAAAAACTTCGGCGGCCCATCCGAATACGATTGTTTCGGCCTACAAAGACAATGTCGCCTTCATTCAAGGCCCTGTGGTAAAACAGTTTGCGCCACAACGCGCGGATGTCGCTGATTTTTACACCAAAAAACCGTTTACCTCAGTACTTTCCCTCAAAGCCGAAACGCATAATTTCCCAACGACTGTCGAACCTTTTAACGGAGCGGCTACAGGGTCGGGAGGTGAAATTCGGGACCGATTAGCCGGAGGTCAGGGATCGCTTCCCCTTGCCGGAACAGCGGTTTACATGACGGCTTATTCCCGACTCACAGCCAATCGACCATGGGAAAAAGGGATGGAAGAACGAAAATGGTTGTACCAAACTCCGATGGATATTTTGATTAAAGCGTCTAATGGTGCTTCAGATTTTGGAAATAAATTTGGCCAACCCTTGATTACAGGGTCGGTACTGACTTTCGAACATGAAGAAAAGAATCGAAAATTAGGCTACGACAAAGTCATCATGCAAGCGGGAGGAATTGGGTATGGCAAAGCCGAGCAGGCGCAAAAACACGAACCCCAATTGGGCGACCAAATTGTGATTTTGGGCGGAGATAATTACCGTATTGGAATGGGCGGTGCTGCGGTTTCGTCAGCAGATACGGGCGCTTTTGGATCGGGTATCGAATTGAATGCCATCCAACGTTCGAATCCAGAAATGCAAAAACGAGCCGCCAATGCCATTCGCGGTTTAGTTGAGAGCGACCACAATCCCATTGTATCCATACACGATCACGGTGCGGGAGGACATTTAAACTGTTTGTCCGAATTGGTGGAAGCTACTGGAGGTCATATTGATTTGGACCAACTTCCTGTAGGCGACCCTACCCTTTCGGCTAAAGAGATTATCGGCAATGAATCGCAGGAACGCATGGGCTTGGTAATTGGCGCCAATGATCTCGACACCTTGCAACGAATTGCGGCACGGGAACGCGCACCACTTTTTCCTGTGGGTACCGTTACCAACGATCATACCTTTACCATTGCCAGTGCCACTACAGGTGAAAAACCGATGGATTTGGCGTTGAGCGATATGTTTGGCAGTTCCCCCAAAACCATTTTATCCGATACTACTATAACTCGTCAGTACGACGATATTACCTATTCAGTTGACCGTATTCACGACTATCTACAGCAAGTGTTGCGATTGGAAGCAGTGGCTTGTAAAGACTGGCTAACCAACAAAGTCGATCGTTGTGTAGGTGGACGTGTAGCCAAGCAACAATGTACGGGTCCGTTACAATTGCCGCTCAATAATGTAGGCGTGATGGCTTTAGATTTTGAAGGAAAAGAAGGGATTGCCACCAGTATAGGACATGCTCCCGTAGCTGCCTTAATCGATCCCAAAGCAGGAAGTCGTAATGCCATTGGCGAGGCCTTGTCGAATATCGTTTTTGCGCCTTTGGAAAACGGTTTAAAAAGCGTTTCCTTGTCGGCCAACTGGATGTGGCCATGCAAAAACGAAGGGGAAGATGCACGTTTGTATGAGGCCGTGGAAGCTTGTTCGGACTTTGCCATTGCCTTGGGCATCAACATTCCAACCGGGAAAGACTCTTTGTCGATGAAACAAAAGTATCCCAATGGAGATGTCTTGGCACCGGGTACTGTAATTATTTCGGCGGTAGGCCACTGTTCAGATATTACGCGCGTCATCGAACCCGTTGCAAAACGGGAGGCAGGCTCATTGTACTACATTCCACTTTCGCAAGACAACTTCTATTTGGGCGGTAGTTCATTTGCCCAAATTCACAATAAAATTGGAGCCAAAACACCAAGTATTCAAGACGCGACGTATTTCAAAACCGCCTTTGATACCATTCAACAGTTGATTAAAGACGGAGCCATTGCGGCGGGCCATGATGTGGGAAGTGGCGGACTCATAACGACTTTACTCGAAATGTGTTTTGCAGACCTTCAGGTGGGAGCTACTCTGAGTTTAAAAGCGTTTGCAGAACCCGATGTGGTGAAAATATTATTCGCTGAAAATATTGGACTCGTACTTCAAGCGCAACACGATGCTGTTTTTGAAGCGGCTTTCGCCAAAGAAGGCTTGACGATTTATCCGTTGGGGCAAGTAGTCGCAAGCGATATGTTAACGATTGATGGCTTAACTTTTGCGATCCCCGACTTGCGAAAAGTTTGGTTTGAAACCTCGTATTTATTAGACCAAAAACAAACACAAAACCACAAAGCAGAGGAGCGTTTTGCCCATATTTTTGAACAACCGTTACACTACCAATTTCCCAGCCATTTTACTGGAAAATTACCGGCTGCTCCCACCCAACGCCCTAAAGCGGCTATCATTCGGGAAAAGGGAAGTAATTCTGAACGCGAAATGGCGCATGCGATGTATTTGGCCGGATTTGACGTAAAAGATATTCACATGACCGATTTGATCAGTGGTCGTGAAAATCTAGAGGACGTGCAATTTATCGGTGCGGTAGGTGGATTTTCAAACTCTGATGTTTTGGGCAGTGCCAAAGGATGGGCGGGTGCCTTTTTATACAATGAAAAAGCAAACACGGCGCTTAAAAACTTTTTTGCTCGACCCGACACTTTATCGGTGGGGATTTGCAACGGGTGTCAGTTGTTTATGGAATTGGAACTGATTCATCCCGAGCACGCGGTTCATGGCAAAATGCACCACAACGACAGCCGCAAGCACGAAAGTATTTTTACCTCCGTGACGATTCAAGAAAATAATTCGGTGATGTTGTCGACTTTGGCGGGCAGTACCTTGGGCGTTTGGGTGTCGCATGGTGAAGGAAAATTCCACTTGCCCGAAGCCGAGCACCACTACCCTATTGTAGCCAAATATGCCTACGAAGGGTATCCTGCCAACCCGAACGGTTCTGATTATAATACGGCCATGTTGTGTGACAAAACGGGACGCCATTTGGTGATGATGCCCCACATTGAACGTTCAATTTTCCCTTGGAATTGGGCGTACTATGGTGCTCATGAATCCCATGAAGTAAGTCCATGGCTAGAGGCGTTCGTCAATGCGCGTTTATGGATCGAAAAAACGCAGGGATAATGCATACGAAGGAAGACCTCTGTTTGGCGTTGAACTTCATTAAATTATGTACAACAAAAAAATTCATCTTATGTATAAGCTACGCTATTGTATTGGTCTTTTTATCGTTTTTATCACATGTGGTTCGGCGCAAGCGGTGAGAGAAATTGAAACGGAGGCAGGAAAATTATTTATCACTACGACTAATGAATACCCCATTTTTGGGACGTATCACTTTAAAGAAGCCGAGCCCATTGTAGAGTTGCAACGCGGCGGCACAGGTCAATATCAACTTCACGATTCGCCCAAGCGCCCGATAGAATGGGGATTGGAATGCTCGGAAACTGGCACGTTAAAATCGGTTAAAGGGTTTGACAACCTCAAATATTACTTATACTACCGCTTCACCGATACCGAAGCCGATGGCAGTACGCCCGTTTGGACCCGCGTTGAAATGACGGTTCACCTCAATGCGGGAAAAATCTTTATCAATGGCGAACGGATGAAACTGTTTACCGCCAAAGAAGAGAAGAAGAAATAGGGGTTAGTGATTAGTGATTAGTGATTAGTGATTAGTGACTAGTGACTAGTGATTAGTCAACAGTCGTAAGTCAGCAAGTCGTAAGTCGTAAGTCAATGCATATTTCCTAGAAAGAACATTTTCAAATCTTCAAATTGACTCATTTTCAAATTGATAGTCGTAAGTCATCAGTCAACAGTCGTAAGTCAACAGTCGTAAGTCAGTAAGTCGTAAGTCAATACATATTTCTTTGAAAGAACATTTTCAAATCTTCAAATTAGCTCATTGCCACATTGCCACATTGCCACATTGCCACATTGCCACATTGCCACATTGGCACATTGGCACATTGGCTCATTGCCACATTGCCACATTGCCTCATTGACACATTATTCCCCTCTTTGCGCTCGTCTGGGTTTGTAATTTTTTAAGTATTCCCCTTTGGGCGTGCCATGGTCAAACGAACTGAATTGCACAGGGAAAGCGGCTTTTTTTCGGGCTTCATCGGGCGTCCATCCTTCATATTCAATGCGATAAAGTGCCGAATACATTTGCGCACGACCAATGCCATGGTAACAATGCAAGAGCACCGGATAGTTGGCAGAATCATCCATGATGGCAAAAAACATTTTCAAATTTTCTTCATTGGGCACTTGATCCGAACCGTTATTGAAATACTTTACGCCTTTAATTTTAGCCACCGCATCTCGCTCAGCAATCAGTTCCTGTGGCAATTCAGGGTTATTAATGGTATCGCCCGTGCCTGGAAAACGCAAATCGACGATGGATTTTATGCCATATTCTTCCACATAGTCTTTGATTTCATCCGGCGGAATTACTCCACTTTTATAAACCTTTCCTTCGGTAATGGTCATAAAATTATGGTTGATATGACGGTCATACACGTATTTTCCTGTGGCAATTAAAGCAACGGTCAGTAGGACGAGACCAATCTTAGTTCGTAAACGCATGACTTAGTTGGATTTTGAGGTTAGTTTTTTATCAATAATTCGTTCCATATAATCTTGTAAAAAAGCCTTACAGCGCATTTCCAGTTGATTCATTTCGGCATTGCGTTGCTTGATTAAGTTGGTTTTTAGCGCATAATCATCCTTATGATAAAAACCAACGGCTTTCTCCCCATCAAAAGTACAAATATAATTGCCACTCATCATTTGGTAAACATCCGAGGAATACCGCATGACAAACGGCGGCACTTTAGGATCTCCCAAAAGACTTCGGCCCCAACTGCGAAAGGGTTTGTCGTAACCAATCATGTCCATAAGCGTCGGGAAAATATCAATTTGCTGCGCCCAATCGCGACTAACTCCTTGATAGGTATGACCAGGCGTGTAAAACAAAATGGGTACCGTGTGCGCATACTGATCGTTGTAGTACAAATCGTAGTGGATCAAATTATCGTGATCGGCCACCAATACAAAAATCGTATTCGAATACCAAGGTTGCTTTTGGGCGGCTTTGAAAAACTGTTTTAACGCATAATCGGTATAGCCAATGGTTTGATGAATGGGAATATCGCCTTTGGGAAACTTGCCTTTGTATTTTTCGGGGACAACATAGGGTTCATGCGAAGAAACCGAAAACAACGTTGCCATAAACGGTTGTTTTTTGGCCGAAATTGTACGGTTAAAATACTGAAAAAAGGGTTCGTCCCAAATGCCCCATACGCCATCGAAATCGGCATCGTTACCATACTCATTTTTACCGTAATAATGGTCAAAACCTAAAATATTACTAAAACCCAAAAATCCCATAGAACCGTTGGGCGCACCATGAAAAAATGAGGTGTCATACCCTTCGCTTTTTAAAATGGAGACTAAGGATTCAATCTTTTGTTTGGGATAGGGCGACGAGGTAAAGGCATCTTTAAACGAAGGAATTCCCGACAATACCGATGACATGCCGTGGATTGATTTATACCCATTAGCATAGCCGCGCGTGAAAATCAAACTGTGTTGGGCCAACGAATCCACAAAAGGCGCATACCCCCGATACCCTGGAATTTTTTCGTGGGTATTGAACGCACTAATATATTCTCGCCCAAAACTTTCCAAAATCAATACCACAATATTGGGACGGGTTTTGGGACGATTTCGGTAGTGTTTAATGGGCACCAATAACGAATCTACAACGGCTTTATCAACCAAATTAACCTTTTTAAACGTATTGGCATTCCACGTTCGAATGACGGCAAATGGCGTGTTAAGCACAAAATCGGCTTGCGAGGCATCGGTCACAAAACGATTGGCGTCTATCATATTGATGGGACGTGTACTTTTACGGAAATCGCCCCGAATTCCCCCCACACACAACACGCAAACCAGTAGAAAGGTAGCTGTTGAAGCGAAAAAATATTTTAAAGTATACTTTTGTTGATGAGGCTTAACCTTCTGTTTTCCATAAAGATAAATCCACAAAAAAAGCAGTGCAAAGAACCACACAAAAACATGCCAATAGTTTACCAGAAAATTCCCCATCAACGCTGCTTTGTTACTTTCATGTTCCAAAATATCCAACGAGGCACGTGTACTTCGGTTAAACGAATAGCGATAGTATACCAAATCCACAAAATTTAAGGCATAAAAAAGGGCGTTGGTCGTGAAGTACAGAATTTTTAGTCCAAGTTGATACGACTTTCGCGTGTTCACCCCGAAAGGAAGGAGCGACAACACGATAAACAAGGCATTGGCATAGAGAATGGCTGTGGTGTCAAACGCCAAGCCGTGGTAGGCCAACGGAATCAATTCGGAATATGACTCGACCCGAATTAAATTGGGATTGTAGGCAAAAAATAAAAACCGAACCACCATGTAAAATAGGTAGGCCAGAAAAATCCTGTACGCCAATACTTTATATTCGTTAAACCGTGGAAATCGTTGCATAGAGGGGATTATCGAAATCGGAACAAAACTACAAATTTGTACTGTACGGTCGATGTCGATTAAAAATTTATTGTAAAAACAGTCGATTTTAATTAATTTGCAAGAAAAATTGACTATGCGAACGATAAGCCGACTATTTGACTTTCCTTACTATCAGTTGTCCAAAAACAACAAGCCCGATTGTTTGGTAACCAAGTATGGGAATGAATGGATTAAAACATCCACGCAAGAGTATATCAACCAAGCCAACACGATTTCGAGAGCGTTATTGCGTTTGGGCGTGAAAAAAAATGATAAAATAGCCCTTATCTCCTCCACCAACCGAACCGAATGGAACGTTTGTGATATTGGGATATTGCAAACTGGAGCGCAAACGGTGCCTATTTATCCGACAATTTCTGCTGAAGATTATGCCTACATTTTAAATCACTCTGAATCGCAATACTGTTTGGTTTCGGATGCTGTAGTTTTTGAAAAAATCAGTCAAATCCGCAGTCAGGTGCCCCATTTAAAAGAAGTGTATGCGTTTGACGATCTTTCGGATTGTACTTCTTGGAAAAAATTATTGGAATTAGGGGCCGATGCCTCCAATCAATCCGAAGTGGAGCAACGGATGAATGAGGTACAAACTACTGATTTGGCGACGATTATTTATACGTCTGGTACCACTGGAAAGCCTAAAGGCGTGATGTTGTCGCATCAAAACATTGTCTCCAATGTGATTGACAGTGCAGAACGCATTCCTTTTGAAGAAGGAAAAAGTCGTGCCCTCAGTTTCTTGCCAGTTTGCCATATTTTTGAGCGGATGATATTGTATATTTATCAGTATTACTCCGTTTCCATCTATTTTGCTGAAAATATTGAAAAGTTATCCGATAATATCAAAGAGGTAAAACCCAATGTATTTTCTGTAGTGCCGCGTTTGTTGGAAAAAGTTTACGACAAAATTTATCAAAAAGGAGCCGAATTAACCGGAATCAAGAAAGCTTTGTTTTTTTGGGCACTGAATCTTGGGTTGCGGTACGAACCGTATGGTGCCAATGGCGCTTGGTATGAATTTCAACTCAAAATAGCGCGAAAACTGATATTCAGTAAATGGAAAGAAGGTTTGGGTGGTCAATTAAATGTTATGGTCTCCGGAAGTGCCGCACTGCAACACCGTCTAATTCGTGTATTTGCTGCTGCGGGTATGCCTGTTATGGAAGGATACGGTTTGACTGAAACGTCGCCTGTGATCTCGGTAAATGATCAGAAAAACTTCGGATTTAAAGTGGGAAGTGTGGGGCGCGTGATTCCCAATGTAACCGTAAAAATTGCTGAAGATGGAGAGATCTTGTGTAAAGGTCCCAACGTAATGATGGGCTATTACAAAGATCCTGTTTTGACGGGAGAAGTCTTGAAAGACGGTTATTTCCATACAGGTGATATTGGAGAAATTGACAAAATGGGCTTTTTGCGCATTACCGATCGTAAAAAAGAGATGTTTAAAACGTCTGGCGGAAAATACATCGCACCACAAATGATTGAAAATGCCATGATGCAATCGTTTTTTATTGAACAAATCATGGTGATTGGCGATGGTGAAAAAATGCCCGCTGCGTTGATTCAACCGAGTTTTGACTTTATCCGAGAATGGGCCAAACGCCACAACGAATCAGTAGGCACAACGCCTGAAGAAATTGCACAAAATCCGCAAGTGAAAGCCCGTATTCAGGATGAAGTAGATAAAATCAATGAACGTTTTGGGAATTGGGAACGCATCAAAAAATTTGAACTTACCCCCACGCTTTGGAGTATTGACGGGGGTGAATTAACGCCTACCTTAAAATTAAAACGCAAGGCAATCAAAGAAAAATACCAGCACCTTTACGATGCTATCTATCGCGAAGAATAGCTATAAATCTTACCTAGTAAAACACCCCAATGGCAAGCACTAAAGGGGTGTTTTTTTTTTGGGAAAACCTATTCAAAATTCCACTGTTTGAAAAATTTTCTTCAAAGTAAATATACAAATCGTATTTCAAACAGTATAAATTACAGGATTCAACGGAGTATCAATCACGGCCCCTACTTGGGCACCCGGACACCAAGTTTCCCAATCCTTACTTTGGTTACGATTCTCGGGGTTTTTCAACACCATTTCGTGATCCATATAGATGATCGTCATCACTTTGCGCATGTCGGCTGTAGTATTGGCCCCGGCGCGGTGAAAGACCCATCCCGAATGAAAACTGACCTCCCCCAAATCGAAAGGCTCGATTATATGTTCAAAATCAGTAACTCGCAATTTTCGCTCTAGAAAAGCCTCACTCTCATCACTAATGGCCATCTCCCGGCCTTCGAGGAGTTTATGACTCCCCGCGCTAAACTCTAAGGGGCCCATTTCCAAAGGAGTAGCTTGTAAAGGAATCCAAGCCGTTATCGTTTTATCGGATGCCAAAGGCCAATAGAATTGATCGGCATGCCAAGGCGTAATGCCCCCACCCCCCTCTTTAAACAAGGCTTGGTCGTGGTACAATCGCACGCCTGTAACTTGCATCAAATCGGAAGCAATTTTGGCCAACCGTTTACTCATGACAAGCGTTTTAATGGTCTCATTTTCCCTCCACAAATTGAACAATTGAAGAAAGGCTTTGCCATAAGTAGTGCGGTCTTCAAGTGCAGGAAGTTCGGTTGTCATGGAGGCGACTTGGGCAGCGATTTCACGATTGAAAAAGGCAATGGTTTCTGCGTTTAACACCGCTTTGAGTTTGATAAACCGATGGGTTTCATAAAAATCAAGCTGTGCAGCGGTAAGCGTCATTGGTATGTCTAAAAAGGTGCTAATGCTTTCTGGAACGGGATGCATAGGTTTATTATTTTATTGACAATAAGGGAATACTATTCCACTAACGTGAACAAAAATAATTGGATGCAGTCATTTTCTTTTTTCGTAAAAAATCAAAAACCGACACTATATTGAATTAATAAGCTATTTTTATGGTAAATTTTATTCAATTTAGACGATGAAACCCATTTTTGAAAACATCCCGCACGACAAAGGCGCCTCGAGTTTTCATGCCTATCGCATTGTGGTTCCCTTTTTTGAATTCAAATGGCATTTTCATCCTGAGTATGAACTAACGTATATTGTAAAAGGATCGGGATACCGTTTGGTGGGAAATACGTATGAAGATTTCCAAGCGGGTGATTTGGTTTTATTGGGACGCAATGTGCCGCATACTTGGTCGGGAAAGTCGCTTGACGGAGTGTCCGTTGAGGCGGTAGTCATTCAATTTGGAAAAGAACCCATGCAGTCGTTATTGGCCTCACCAGAAGGAGCGGCTTTACACCAGCTGTTGAATGAAGCCGCACACGGGGTTCGGTTTCCTGTTCGAGAAGTCTGGATAGAACAGCTCAACCGTTTGTTAGCCATGGAAGGCATGCTACGTATGCTTCATGGATTGGCACTTTTGGAAGAACTTGCCCAAGCCCCTTATGAGCGAATCAGTCCAAATCCAATTCAGCACTCCTTTTCACCCCAACAAGAACTACGCATCAATACTATTTGTCGTTACATTATGAATCACTTTAACGATCCGTTGACGGTTGAAAAGGTGGCTACGGTGAGCGGAATGAGCACGAGTAACTTTTGTAAGTTTTTTAAAAAAGCGACTGGAAAAACTTTCTCTGACTATGTGAATGAAATTCGCATTCAAGAAGCCTGCATCTTGCTAAGAGAAACGGAGCGAAAAATTAGTACTATAGCCAGCGACTGTGGATTTGAAACCTTGAGTTATTTCAATCGGGTCTTTTTGACAAAGAAAAAATGCCGACCCATGGCGTATCGGAAATACTTTTTGCGATGATAAATACACTTAGTCGGAGAGCGGTTGCTGGTGGAGATAGCGAAACATCGTGATGTGATCATCGGTTACTTCCATGTATATCCAAATTTCTTTAAAAGGCTTCCCCGACAGAAACAAACGTTCCTTATCAATCACTCCTTTGCGATGAAAAATACGGTTTATCAGTTCACACGAAAAATCGGTTTGCGCAAATCGATGGGCAAGAGCGGCTACCAATGCAGTACGATTTTCAAATAAAAGATGCCCTTCCTCATCGTAACCTCGAACGAATTCGGAAAAGGCACTTTCAAAAACAGGAATATCACGCGTATTCAACCCTCTATAATGGCGGTCAATGCAAGGTACTTTTTGAGCCGCTTGGGAATGGTTGTAAATTTTTGATGGCATCCCTAAAGTGTAACTTATGACAGCGGCTTGAAATACAAGAGCATCCCCTTGTCGGTGCGCAATACCAATTGGTTGGCTGTCAGTTGTACGATGTCAAAAATTTGGTTTTTATCTTCCAAAACAACCGTCACTTTTTGGGCTTCAAAGTCAGCTTTCCAGGTTCCTTTTTTGAGTCCTTTGGAAGTCTCTGAAGTATAGCTCCCGTCGGCTTGATACACCACTTTTATCCCTTCGATTTTTTGGAGGGCAGTTTGAAGTGCCAGCAGTCGATCGCCTTCGGCCAAGTTTGCGTAATTCGTATCTTCGGTTAAACGCGTTTGCAATACAGCACGCATCGCTTCAACATCGATTTGCCAACTTTTGGACAACCATTCCTTAGATTGCGCTTGAGCCGTGAGTCCCACCAACAAAAAGCAGCCTATTAAAAATATTTTTTTCATACGTATAGCATTACAATTCAACAATTCCCCTACTCCATCATTTATAATTCATAATTCATAATTCATAATTCATATTTCCCCAAATCACTCCCATAAAGATATTGAGCCCTACCCTTTCGATTGATTTAAAATGATAATTATTCAATTTTCAAAGCGCTCCAAATACTTTCTCCTACATTCTTCCTAAAGTTTATGAGTTTAGATTTTGACTCTATTGATTCCTCTTCTAATTCATTAGCTTTAAAGTATTGGTATCGTACATATTCAGCCAAAAATTTCATCTCAATTTCATCAACTTTTTCAAGAGTATAAGTCATTGTTAGGTCAATATTTTTGAAAGAATTTTCAATTATGCTTTGAGAAGTAATATGATACAAAGATATCTCTGCATCCCTTATCACGCCTTTTTTATGCAGCCTTTGGTATCTTTTGCGATCAGTATACATTATCCCTGATTTATTGGGAATTGTAGTGGCTAAAAATAAACCCAAAGAGGTTAATGATGTAAGTCCAAAAAAAGAATTGCAAAATGTGTCATTTTTAAAATAAATAAGTAAACAAACAACGCCATAAAGCAAGGATGCAATTGGCCCTGCGATTAAAACTTTTGCAAAAACGCGATAATCGATTTCATTGACACTCTTAGGTACAACGGCAACTACTCCCCCAAAATGAGCAAGATTTCTATTTAGAAATAACTTGATTTTACCTTGAACTTCCTCAACACCTATAAATGCTACAACAAATAATTTAAATTTTTGTCCCAAAGTTATTCCTGTTATGAGATGGCCAAATTCATGAATCGCTATCGCAAAAATTGGTGCAATAATGATTGAAGGAAAGTATATAAGTCCCTCTAACTTGGTTCTAGGAAAAAACTTATCAATTTGTGATTGGTCCAGAAAAAAATAAACCAAGGCAAACATTCCAATACTAATTAAGGCGCCTAGAAGTCCTGAAATGATATTTTTTTTCATTGAATATAATTGACTATTTCGTTCAAAATGCTAACTTTTAAAGTAATTTATATTCATTCACCATTCATAATTCATAATTCATAACTTATAATTCATAATTCATAATTCCCCTAATCACTCCCACTTAAAAACATTCAGCCCTATCGCGTAACCGTATACTTTTTTATCGGCATCGGTATAAAATCGAATCTTATTACAAGCACGGCCCAAATCGATTCTTGTCCACGTTTTTCCACCATCTTTAGTTTCAAACCCTGAATTCATTGTACCCACAAAACCGTGATTCTCGTCAATAAAACCAATGCCAAACTCCCGCGCTCCGGCCTCTTCGACCAAATTGATCTCAGTCCACGTTTCACCACCATCCGTAGTTTTGGCCACGCGTTGTTGCTTTACATTGGGGTCGGGATTATACGATTGGATGGTAACATAGCCCACTTTGGAGGTTGGAAACGACACTTTCCAGGTGGTTTCAAAAGGACGATTGGATTCGTATACCTTTTTCCAGGTTTGACCTCCATCGGTGGTTTTCAATATTAAGGCATGCGACTGGGTAATGTCTTCACTGGTTGCAGCACAAGCAAATCCTGTATTCTTGTCCAACATTTTAATGTCAAACAACATTTTACAATCGGCTTGCATGCTGCGGGAGGTCCAAGTCGTTCCGCCGTCGTGTGAGATCATGATGTTGGCGGGACTCCCCACGCGACCTACCGCGAAAAGATGCGTTTTGTAATCAATTTTCCCATGGTTAATGTACTGCTCTTTCACGACATCAAAGGCACATAAACCTTTCACATAAGGGCCTTTGTAAGCGACAGGTTTCCAAGTTTTTCCACCGTCTTGTGTCCCGTATAAGGGAATCGTATCGGTGACATTGGGAAAATAATCGGTACCTACCGTTCCCACAAAACCTACTTTTTCATCCAAAAAAACGATGGTACGAAAAAAAGACCCTTTCTGCTCGAGCTGCTTCGTCCACGTTTTTCCACCATCTTGGGTGTGGTAAATGCGCCCAAAACCATTAACATACCAGCCTGTATTGCGATCAACAAAGGTGATATCATCTTGTTTACCGGCATAGGGTTCGGTGGTCAATTTTTGCCAACTGCTGGTTTGCGCTTTACCCCATAAAGCGGTTAAAATAAAAATTAACGGAATAATAATGCGTTGCATACTCAGTTGTTTTTTAAGGTTAGGATTGCACTAAAGCCAAGGCCCATGCGACAGCTTTTTGGGTCACATCGGGATTGAAGGCTTGAAATAATTCTTGAATTTTACCCTGACTAAAAGTGTCATAGGCTTGTTGCATCGTCCCAGAACGGGCAAAATAATGGTCGGTCAATGGGAAGGAAAGTAAAGCGGCATTTCCGGGATGGTAATGGTTAACCGTTTGCACAATCTGTTCGTGATCGGGTAATGAAAAAGCCTGAAAATCCGACTCCCCGTAGAGCACCAACACCTTTCCAGTAGTATTTTTCCAATTGTCCAACAGCGGGTAATCCTGAATTTGACGCCAATACTCTTGATTACGATCAAAAATGCGGTCTTTACCGTCGTATTGCCAATCGGTTTCCAAGACGGCTTTCTTCTCGGGATCGGCGGCAATCGATTCCAAACTTTTTTTACGAATGAAATAGTCAAACGCAATATCGGCCTGAATACGGCACTTGCTCTCGTATTCCATAGGGGGAAGTTTGGCTAATTTAAGTTGCAATCGATTCATTTCCAACTGGTATTCAAACCAACTTTTGGCTGTCGTACCGTAGACCATAACACCGCGAACTTTTTCACCAGCGCTGATTGCAGGCGCAATAATTCCACCCATCGAGTGCCCGAAAATAAAGAGCTTCTCAGTATCGACAAAGGGTAAGGATTTCATTTTTTGGAAGCCCGCTTTGAAACTCTCCACTTCATCATACAAGGTCGTGGTACTGCAATCGGGCGTGTTTTGGCTGTCTCCTAACCCACTTTTTTCAACGCGCACCACTACAAATCCGGCATTGTGAAACGCTTGGACAACTCGACCGTAAGGATGATCGGGAGTTAAGCCATCCACAGAACTACAGGTATAACCCGGAATGAATAGTACCGCTGGAAGTTTGCCTGTCCCCTCGGGTTTATTGATAATCACACTCAATTGACCGCCTTTGAACGGTACCCGATCATACGTAACGGTTCCTTTTGCAACCGATTCGCGATCGCGTCCCACCCACGTGGTTTTGATTTCTTGTTGCGAACCCGCCCGTCGTATTGTAAATGTAACCGCTTGTTTTTCGGTGTATTGGGCAATCGTGGGCGCCACTTCACTTAGATCCTGTAACGTTTTTCCGTTTATTTGCAACAGTACATCTTGGGCTTGCAATCCAGCCGCTTTGGCAGTACCTCCTACGACTTGATTGAGGGTAATCCCGCCTTGGGGATCGGCACTGAGTCGGGCACCCAACCACGGACGACGGGGCAACGGTTGAGCAGTTACCAAGGCAATCCCAAATACGATAAGCCCTAATTGAAATCCTAATTTTCGCATAGCTTTTCTTTTTACTAATTAAAATGAGATGTAGAGAACAACAGTACCCCTGAGACAAGGACCAGAATTAATTCAGAAAGCAAAACCGTTTTCTGCCAAAGGGGCTTGTTGTTCCAAGCTTGTGTGGGGGTGAAGGGATCGAATGCCAATCCCAACCCGAGGTAGATCAAGGCTTGCCCCCAATCTTTTTGTATGATATGGAAAACGCCTACGAACACAAAGAGCAGGTGCAATCCTCGTCCGAATGTATTTTTCATCTTCTTTTTTAGTCAAAAATACGGGGACAATTGGAAGGAGGGGGTGTCAAAAATTGCTTATTTCACCGCAGAGGGCGTTTGTCCAAATTTCTTTTTAAAGGCTTTACAGAAGGCTGATTTATCCGCAAAACCGGTTTGAAAAGCCACTTCGGCCACGGCATGACCTTCGCGCATTAATAATTGAGCGTGTTGCAAACGCAAATGCAAGACGTATTGGTAGGGTGTACGTCCAAATAATTTTTAAAAAGTCGTATAAAATGATACTCTGACAAATGGGCTTCTTGGGCTATGGAAGAGAGCGCAATGGGTTCCAAATAATGCCGTTCGATATACAAACGCGCCTCGTGAACGAAATCGAACAAACGCTTACTAGTTTCTTGCTTCACCGTTTTTAGACGCGTAAATTGCTGCCAAAGAACCGCTTGATCTTTGACCATACACTCGCCCAAGGTATAAAACAACTCTTGATGCAATACGGCTTCCTCTCGGGTTAAGGCTTCAAAATGTTGTTCGATATGGCGAATAGCATAGCCCAAGTGGGTGTGTGCCGCAGTGTAACGGTTGATCATTTGCTCTTGTTGCAAAATAAAAGCCGCCAACTCGGGTTGCGTACCGTATTCAAAATCCAAAATCTCTTGAATCACTTCGGGTTGAATGTCTAAACAAATGCCTAAAACAGGTTGGGGACTATCGATAATGATATGCGAAGAAGTTGTTGCATTCCCTACTATGTACTCGCCCGATTCCACCCGGTACGTTCGATTGTCAATGCGGTATTGCTCACAACCCCGTACCACGTATTTGGCCGAAAAAGCTGAAAATTCAACGCGACTGTCATACGCTTGTACACCCGAAACCCGAATTTCACCATTCTTTGGCGCAGAAAGTACCACTTTATTCATAGAAGCGCTTTTTTACTTTAGTCCAACACCCCTATGTTTTGTTACATCGCAACTGAAAAAAAACGCTGTGGGTTTTTGCAAAAAAACGGCTAAGGATATCCATAGCTTTTTTCACATAAATTAACATAACATCCTAAAATTATGTCAATTAACAGTTTTTATGTACCGCTCGCTCAACGGTAGCGTACTTTTGTATGATATCCTTATTAAAAAACACTTTAAACGTCTACTTCCTCATGAAATTATCTCCTACAATACAGCACTGGCGCAAAAAATTAACGCAAGCCGTAACGGGTCGTTTGGGACAATCGCGTCGTCCTATGCACAATCCTTCCAATTGTACCCCTACGCCTATTCGTCGTATTTTGATTATTCGGCCCAACCATCGTTTAGGGAATACACTTTTAATTACGTCTATTGTAGCCGAAATGGAACAACTTTTTCCCACAGCTACGGTAGATTTATTCGTCAAAGGGGGCATTGCTTCGGAGGTGTTTCGAGAATATCCTCAAGTTGATCGAATTCTGGCATTACCCAAAAAACATTTTAAAGCATTGGGTACCTATCTGTGGACGTGGGTTCGGTTGCGAATGCGGGCGTATGACCTTGTAATCAATAGTGTATCGCATTCGTCATCAGGACGATTGGCTACAGCTTGGGCGCGTGGAACATACAAATGGTATGGCGACCGAAATGAAAACGTACAAGTCCTACGCTCCCAACTAATTCCCCACATGGCGCATGGTTTGGTTATGGATTTTCGGACGTTTTGGATCCCACAAACGCTTTTTATGACCCCGCGTCCGTTGCCGCTTATGGATATAAAGCTTTCAGTAGCTGAAAAAAATATGGGGAGAGCGCTATTGGATTCAATGGTCTCAAACGAGAAAAAAACCATCGCCTTGTTCACCTATGCCACAGGGGCCAAATGTTATTCGCCGGAATGGTGGATTCCTTTTTACCAGCGCTTGCAGACCGAGTTTCCGAACTATCAATTTATCGAAATCCTTCCCGCTGAACATGTGTCACAAATTGATTTTGCCGCTCCCACATTGTATTCAAAATCCATTCGTGAAATGGCCGCTGTAATAGCCAATTGCACATTATTCATTGGCGCTGATAGTGGGGTTATGCATTTGGCAAGTGCCGCATTGACGCCTACCGTGGGACTCTTTCAGGTGACCGATCCTGCAGTATATGGCCCGTACGGAAACCATAGTTTTGCAGCCGACACGCGTGTCATGACCACAGAAATACTATTGGAACGAATTCACCAAACTTTAGATCACATTGCGCGTGAAAATGCTCAACGTATATGGCCGAAAGTGGCGTAAAAATTAGATACTGTAGCATTCCCCAATCACTTTGCGAATGGAAATAAACCCAATTGTATTCAGGTCCATGGTAGGCGGATGACACCATTGCAGGGCCGCAATTTCGTCGGGGGCAGTGATGCCCAATTCAGGATGTTCTAGTTCGTACTCGAAAAAAATATCAAGGGTTTTGTAATGAACGGTTTTGTACAAATAATCATTAGCCGCCGTGGTAACGTACTTGAGTTTTCTCGGATCGAGAATGATACCCAGTTCTTCTTTAATTTCGCGGCAAGCAGCAGCCTCAGCCCGTTCGCCTGGATCAATAAAACCGCCCGGTAAATCGAGGGTGCCCGCATCGGGGTCTTTTTGACGTACCGTAAACAACACCTGATCATGATAGCGCAATACAACGGCAACAGCCGCCGCTACATTGTGATAGTACACAAAACCACAGTGGTTACAAGCGATACGATATGCCTTGGTTTCGGTGATTTTGGCAGACGTACAATGGGGACAAAATTGAAAAAGCATGGTTGGGCATTTGTTCAAATGTAACAAAAACTAACGTAAAATGGTTACCTTGCTCCAAAATTGAATCATGAGTTACGTTTTTACACACGACCAAAACTTTACCCAACAAACCTATACCCAAGCCGATTTACAACATACCGAATTTGAGCAATGTACCTTTACCGATTGCGACTTTACGGGCTGTTTCTTCCAGAATGTGACTTTTGTGGACTGCAATTTTGTGCGTTGTAATTTTAAAGGCACCAAGCTCAACCATACCGCGTTGCGTGGCGTTTGGTTTACCGATTGCGACTTGACGTCGGTCAATTTTGCCATGACCGATCAGGTGATTTATGAATTTCACTTTAAAGACTGCTTACTCGATTACAGTCAGTTTTACAAACTGAAATTGCGGCAGATTCAGTTCATTCACTGCAGTATGATTGCCACCGATTTTATGGAAACCGATTTGTCGGGCGCTTTGTTTGACTCGTGCAATTTGCGCCGTGCGGTTTTTAGCAACACCAATTTAGAAAAAGCCGATTTTTACACCAGCTATGAATACCGTATTGATCCTGAAAAAAATAAAATGAAAAAAGCCATTTTCAGCGCACAAGGGCTGCATGGCTTGTTGGAGAAATATGCTTTGGTGATAAAACCCTAAACGAAATACTTATTTTTTCTTGGCTTGTACCATTGCTTTGCTCGTAGCATCGAAGGTCCAGGTAAGCGTTGTCGTTTTATTCTTTTGGGTTAGCGTTCCATCGGGGTTGATGACCAATTCATAACCTTCACGACGCACCCGCATTTGTGTTTCACTGGCATTTTTATTGCGATCTAAATACACTTTTTCGGTGATGTTATTGGTGACTTGTGTATTGAAAAAAACTTGTTTCTTACTGGCCCATTCATAAATTGCATGGGTGATGGTTGTAATTTCTTCTGTTTTATCGGTAGTGGTTACCGTCTTTTTTTCGGTCCAGGACACGGCATACAATTTATTTCCTGAAGCGGTAAAGGGGATAATTTTACAATCAACAGGCTTTAAAGCCGTAGCATTCGCTTGAATCACAACGGTTTCTTTTGCCTTGGTACCTTCCATTTGAACCAACTGTAAATTTCCACCTTTGAGTTCCAAGACTAGATTTTCAACTTTGGCTAATACGGGAGAGGCTGCCGGCGCTTTTTTCTTTTGGGCATTGACCAACGAGATGAAACAAAACAAACTGAAGAACACAACTTTTTTCATGGTATAAAGGATTTTAGTGTTCCGAATGTACAAATTATTTTGACGTAAAAAAAAACAGACGAACTCCGCTTGGAAATTCGTCTGCTTTTATGGAGGAAAAAAGGGTTAGTCTTTGCTTGACTTCACGGCCAAGTTGTAGATGACCAAACCGAAACCAATTTTGTTAATAGCATCGGCAATGTTGTACGCCACATCTACATTTCCTTTGCCCAACATTGATGTGTACCAACCTTCGGTACCCAACATGTAGCCCAACGGATAGATGGCCCAACCAACCAATACAAACCAGCATAAAATTTTGTGAGCTTCGAGTACCGAACCTCCAGCGGCTTTGGCCAACTTGGAAGCTTCGCCCAACCAAATTTCATACACTATAATGAAATAGGCCAAACCTGATACCAAGCCCCACATCGCAGCGTTTCCTGGATCAACGGCTTCACCAAAGTACCCCGTGATAAGCATCACCAAAGAGTAGCCAATCATTTTCCATAACAAGGACGTTTTGGCTCCTGCTACTTTGAGAATCAAATAAAATTCCAAACACATCAACGGCACAGTCAATACCCAGTCAACATAGCGGAAAAAGGTGGGCGATTCTCCAAAAGCACTCCAATAATCACGCATGTAAAAATAATGTACCGCCGCAATGAAGGTAATTAACCCAGAAACCAACACTGAGGTACGCCATTTTTTGTCAAACTGACTTAAGGATAAGAAGAAAAAGGCCGAAGCCGCCATCATGGCCATACATCCGATGAAAAATGTAAATCCAATGTAATCGGTGGGCATCATTTTGGCAACCCAACCGGTTAATAAACTGAAGTTTGTCATAATTTGTTGTTTTAGTTGTTATTACTTGTTTTTGTTTAATTAAAATTACAAAACATTAAACACAAATATGTTATTTTGTTTAATATTTTTTGTATTTTTATTAAACAATTTTAACGAACTATACATGGAAACTTCGCTTCACCTTCGGATTTTACTGACATTTTTCATGTTATGGTTGGCAAATTTTATTTCCGTTGAAAATCAGCAGCTTATTGGTTTTGTAGGAATTGCCTTACTAGGAATTGTACACGGTGCCAATGATTTAACCATTGGGCAACACTTAAAAGGGGGCGTTGCAACCTCATGGGAAGTAAAATTATTGATGAAATACATTAGTATTGTTTTAGGAGGTATGGTTGTATTTACGCTTCTTCCCTCCTATGGTTTACTCCTTTTTATCCTCCTAAGCGGCTATCACTTTGGCAATCAGCATTGGACGTTGGCAATGCCTTCGTCAGTTCAGCGCTTTTGGATGCTTTTTCAAGGCAGTTATGGTTTATTGGTATTGGGTATTCTTTTTTGTTTTCATGAAAAAGAGGTACAAGCGATTGTTGAAACCATTACGCAAAAATCGTATCCCGAGCTGTGGGTGCATGAAATCACCTTGATTCTCGGAGTCTTGGTGTTGGGCTTAGGAAGTTTTTTAGCGCAACAAAGTGAGGCCTTTCGGGCGAGTATTGGTCGAAATCTATTTTACCTTATTGTATTTACCCTGATCTTTTATCATGCGGGACTGATTTGGGGATTCAGCATGTACTTTGTGTTATGGCATAGCGTTCCTTCTATTCAGGAGCAAATTCGTTTTTTGTATGGAAAAGAAAATGTGCACTCGTGGTGGTCTTATTTTAAATCGAGTGCGTTGTACTGGAGTTTGGCAGTGGGCACTATGGCGATTGCGTATTGGGCTATTGCGAATGATACCGTGTTTAAAGCCCTGTTCTTTTCCTTGATGGCTGCCATTACGTTTCCGCATACGTTAATCATCGCGCAAATGAAAAGAGCGATGCAAAAAAAAGTCGGACCCTAAGATCCGACTTCTATTGATTTCCGTTGTTCACGGCTTATTTTACTTCTTCAAAATCCACGTCTTGCGTTTGATCGCCAGTCGCTTCTTGCTGTGGCTGTGCTTCGTGGGTTTGACCTTCCGCTTGGGCTTTGTACAACTCTTCTGAAGCATTTTTCCAAGCTTCATTGATTTTGTCTAAAGCAGGCTGAATGGTGTCTACGTCTTTGGTTTCGTAGGCCTTTTTCAACTCCTCCAAGGCAGCCGTAATCGCTGTTTTATTGCCTTCTGACAATTTATCCCCAAACTCAGTCAATTGCTTTTCGGTTTGGAAAATCATACTGTCGGCTTCGTTCAACTTGTCGGCCTTTTCTTTGGCTTTGCGGTCGGACTCGGCATTCATCTCGGCTTCTTTCTTCATGCGCTCGATTTCTTCGGGAGTTAATCCAGAAGAGGCTTCGATACGAATGTCGTGTGATTTACCGGTTCCTTTATCGGTTGCCGACACTTTGATGATTCCGTTGGCGTCAATATCGAAGGTTACTTCAATTTGAGGTACCCCGCGAGGCGCTGGTGGAATGCCGTCTAAATGGAAACGTCCAATGGTTTTGTTATCGGCCGCCATGGTGCGTTCGCCTTGCAACACGTGTATTTCTACACTGGGTTGGTTGTCGGCTGCCGTCGAGAATACTTGCGATTTTTTGGTTGGAATGGTCGTATTGGCCTCGATTAACTTAGTCATCACATTCCCCATTGTTTCAATTCCCAACGATAATGGAGTAACGTCAAGCAACAGAACGTCTTTGACATCGCCGGTCAATACTCCCCCTTGAATGGCTGCACCGATGGCAACTACTTCATCGGGATTTACCCCTTTGGAAGGTTTTTTACCGAAGAATTTTTCAACTTGTTCTTGGATCACCGGAATACGCGTAGATCCTCCTACCAAAATCACCTCATCGATATCGGAAGTCGATAAGCCTGCATCTTTCAAGGCTTTGGCTACAGGTTCCATCGAACGTTTTACCAAGCTGTCCGCGAGTTGTTCAAACTTCGCACGGGTTAAGGTTTTCACCATGTGCTTGGGTCCGCTGGCCGTTGCTGTAATATACGGTAAGTTGATTTCGGTTTGTGTCGACGATGACAACTCGATTTTGGCTTTTTCTGCAGCTTCTTTCAAACGCTGTAAGGCCATCGGGTCTTTGCGCAAATCAACGCTTTCCTCGCTCATGAATTCGTTGGCCATCCAGTCGATGATTACTTGGTCGAAGTCGTCTCCTCCCAAATGCGTATCGCCGTTGGTGGATAACACTTCAAACACGCCGTCACCCAATTCTAAAATCGAGATATCGAAGGTTCCCCCTCCTAAGTCGTACACGGCAATTTTTTGGTCTTTTCCTGCTTTATCCAAACCGTATGCGAGTGCCGCTGCGGTAGGTTCGTTGATAATACGCATTACTTTCAATCCGGCAATTTCTCCCGCTTCTTTGGTCGCTTGACGTTGCGCGTCGTTAAAGTATGCGGGTACGGTAATTACCGCTTCGGTTACCGCTTGTCCGAGGTAATCTTCGGCGGTTTTTTTCATTTTTTGTAGCGTCATGGCCGACAGTTCTTGTGGGGTATACAAACGCCCATCGATATCGACCCGTGGGGTGTCGTTGTCGCCTTTCACTACCTTGTAGGCTACGGTGGAAGCCTCTTTGGCACTTTCGGTGTATTTATTTCCCATAAAGCGTTTGATCGACGCAATGGTTTTGGTCGGGTTGGTGACCGCCTGACGTTTGGCAGGGTCGCCTACTTTGATTTCGCCGCCTTCCACAAAAGCAATGACTGAAGGTGTGGTGCGTTTCCCTTCTGCGTTAGCGATTACTACGGGTTCTCCCCCTTCCATAACGGCTACACATGAATTGGTTGTACCTAAATCGATACCAATAATTTTTCCCATGATGTTAATCTCCTTTATTTTATTTCTGTTGAATGACCTCTCTAGGAGTAGGCCGTGCGTTGGCACGACTCGATAATGACAACTTTTGTGCCAAGGCGATTTGGGGTCGTTTTTGTCAGGGATTGGGTGACAAGATGGCAGGGTGTGGTGGGCAGTGGGCAGTGTTCAGTGTACAGTGTTCAGTGTACAGTAAGCAGTCTCAGTCTCAGTCTCAGTCGCTGTCGCAGTCTCAGTAGCTCAGCTTCTCAGCGGCTTAGGAGCTTAAAAAAACAGTCGCAGTCGCAGTCGCGGTCACAGTGTACAGTGATCAGTGATCAGTGATCAGTGATCAGTAAGGGCTCAGGAGCTCAGCAGCTCAGGAGCTCAGCGGCTTAAAAACAGTGTACAGTGATCAGTAAGCAGTCTTTTAAAAAACCGATGTTTCTATTTACATTGGCTCAGTAGCTCAGCTTCTCAGGAGCTCAGAGGCTTAAAAAAACAGTGTACAGTGTTAAGTGATCAGTGATCAGTAAGCAGTCTTTTAAAAAACCGATGTTTCTATTTAAATTGGCTCAGTAGCTCAGCTTCTCAGTAGCTCAGCGGCTTATAAAAACAGTGTTCAGTGTTCCGTGATCAGTAAGGGCTCAGTAGCTAAGTAGCTTAGCTTCTCAGCGGCATACTTAAGAGTGTCATATCAGTGCTATATCCGTACTTTATCCATGCTTTATCCATGCTTTATCCATACTTTATCCATACTTTATCCATACTTTATCCATACTTTATCCATACTTTATCCATACTTTATCCATACTTTATCCATGCTTTATCCATACTTTATCCATACTTTATCCATGCTTTATCCATGCTTTATCCCACAAGGAGCCACGGGAATAATGAGCTACACAGCCACTTTACGCGGGTGGAGGGCCGCTTGGGGGAAAAAACCCCGCGCTTTGGGGGTAAAATACTTTGAAGAATTAGGAAAAACCCTAAGGGGGAATCCAATGGGTTTGTGCACCTTTGCAGTGGTTAGTTAATAGAATTACGGTTTTCCGTACCCGCGCCTATATTGGCCTTGCGTTTTGTTGAATCCTCAATTGGCTTGACCAATTGGGGATTTTTTGGTAAGTTTAAATTTTGAAACATTTAATTATTTACAATTAGCTATTAAAATGAAAATTATAAATAACCAAGATATCATTCTAATTGATGAACTAAAATCCGTAATCCATAAAAATACATCAATATATATTGCGATAAATTATATTACAATAAGTGCAATATTTGAATTATTAGAAGATTTAACCGAGATATCAAATTTGAAAATACTTATAGACAATGATAAAATAGAAGAAGATTTACGCTTTACATACGATGAAAGGGAATTAAAAAAATATCATGAACTAACTCAAAAATATAGAGCTGAAAAGGTATATGATTTTATACGAGATAAAGTTGAAATCAGAGAAGGAAGTATTGGTGGACAAAAATTTATACTTACAGAAACAAATGGATTAACCAATACATTTCTATTGGCACCCCATGATATAAATTTGACAACATTAGGAGTCCTAAAAAGTGAAATGCCAATATTTTTAAATTCATTTGAAGATTCAAGCAACTCATATACTACCATCTTTAATAATGTTTGGAACAATAGCAAAAAAGATTTAAAAAACACAATTCTGAATAGTATTACAAAGGCCTCAAATCATTATTGCCCAGATGATTTGTATAAATTTACATTGCATAATATTTTTCAAAACAAAACGATTGACGAAAAATCAGAACAGCGTTTAAACCGAACTGGTTTTAAAGAAACAGAAGTTTGGAAAATGTTGTTTAATTTCCAAAAAGATGCTGTTCTTGGTGCTATTGATAAAATAGAAACGTTTGGTGGCTGTATCATTGCTGATAGTGTAGGTTTAGGCAAAACATTTGAAGCTCTCGCAGTAATGAAATACTACAACTTAAGAAATGACAGAATCTTGGTATTATGTCCTAAAAAGCTTCGTGAAAATTGGTTAATCTATAGTTTGATATCAGATGTCAGAAACATTTTAGCTAAAGACAGACTTAATTTTGATGTATTAAATCATACTGATTTATCTCGTGAAAAAGGTATTTCCGGTTTAATCAATTTAGAAACAATTAATTGGGGGAATTATGATTTAGTAGTTATTGATGAGAGTCATAACTTTAGAAACAATGATCCAAGAAAAAACACTGTCTCTCGTTATCAACGTTTGATGCGAGATATCATAAAAACAGGTGTAAAAACTAAAGTCCTCATGCTTTCGGCAACTCCTGTCAATACACGTATGAATGACATAAAAAATCAAATTGCATTTATTACGGAACAAAACGACAAGGCTTTAGAAAATTTTGGAATTCCAAGTATTGACCAAACATTAAGAAAGGCTCAACAGAAATTTAATACTTGGTTAAAAGAAAATCACAATGATAATATTAATCGTGATAGTTTGGTTACTTCACTAAATGGTGATTATTTCAAAATCCTTGATTTACTCACTATTGCCCGTTCTAGAAAACACATTGAAAAATATTATGATGTTTCGGATATTGGTAAATTTCCTGAACGCCTTACACCCATTCCAAAGTACTCTGATTTTGATACTGCGAAAGCATTCCCTCAAATGGATAATGTTAATAACTTATTGAATGCCTTAAATTTAAAGTTCTATTCTCCATTGTACTTTGTACGTGATGACAAAAAGAAAAGTTATGAGGCAAAATATGACTACACTACTTCAACAGGTTCAGTTTTTCGTCAAATAGAACGTGAGGATAGTTTGATCCATCTGATGCGTGTGAATTTGTTGAAGCGCCTAGAAAGTTCTATTCATTCATTTCGTTTGACCTTAAAATCCTTACTCAATCAAATTGAACAATTGTCTGAGAAGATTAAAACGATTCACCAAAACGAATACTTTGATACCGATTTCGACATCAATGAAGTAGAATTTGATGATGACCGACTAGAAGACTTGATTGTTGGTGGTAAAGTAAAAGTGTTATTGCAAGATTTGGATTTAGTTAAATTCAAAGAATATATTGATGATGACAAAAAACGTTTGGAAGAATTGTTATCCATGTCAAATGTTGTTGATGCAACTAGAGATGCTAAACTTAAAGACTTAAAGGAATTAATCATTCAAAAACTTAACAACCCAATTAATAAAGGAAACAAAAAGGTTATTGTATTCTCAGCTTTTGCTGATACTGTATATTATTTATATGAAGAACTTGCCATTTGGTTAAAAGACGAACATGGATTATATTCTGCTTTAGTTACAGGTGGAGATAGTAATAAATCAAATATGCCCAATTGCCGATTGGATTTAAACTCAATTTTGATTCACTTTTCACCATTATCTAAAAAAAGAAATGCAATTTATCCTGAAGAGCAAAATCAAATAGATATATTATTTTGTACCGATTGTATCTCTGAAGGACAAAATCTTCAAGATTGTGATTTCTTAGTAAATTATGATATTCATTGGAATCCAGTACGAATAATACAACGCTTTGGAAGGATTGACCGAATTGGTTCAATCAATGAAAAGATACAACTAGTTAACTTTTTTCCAAATCTTGCTTTGGATAGCTACATAGATTTAATTGCTCGAGTTAAAGGAAGAATGCAATTACTTGATACATCTGCTACTGGTGATGACAATGTAATTGATGAAACGGCTCATTTAAATCAAGATTTAGAATACAGAAGAAAACAATTAAAACAATTACAAAATCAAGTTTTAGATTTGGAAGATATTGAAGGTGGTATTTCAATTACAGATTTAACTTTCAATGATTTTAAAATTGATGCAGATAGATTATCACCCAAAGAAAGAGAAACTTTTCAAATGACACCAAAAGGGATATTTGCTTTGACAGAAAATAATATGCCCGAAGGAAAGAAAGGTGCAATTTTCTGTTTGAAAGATACTAAAGTAACTTTAGATGGAGAGAAATTAACCAATAACATTATTTATCCCTATATCCTTTGTTATGTATCAGAGGAAGGTGAAATTCATATTGCAAATAATAATCCGAAACGCTGTTTAGACTATTATAAAAAACTGTGTTTAGGTCAAACTGAAGTGCTACCAAAATTAATTTCCTCTTTCAATCAGCAGACAAAAAGTGGCCGTTATATGGATAGTTACAAAGAGCTACTGGATATTGCTTTATTACATGCGAAAGGGGCTACAACAGAAATGGGAATAAATTCATTAGCCATGCCAGGAGTTAGCCGATTAACACAAAAAAATGTTGAAGTAACGTATGAACTAATTTCGTTTTTAATAATTAAATAGTTATGGTAAACGAATTGCTTTCAAAATCATTGAAACTTCCTTCACAATGTTGGGTGAAACAAAAATTACCTAAAACATTTTTTAAACGAAATTTTGAACTAACCATATCAGAAAAAAAGTTTTTAGATGAGGGGAATATAATACAGCAGATGGAAGTTACTGCATTGGTTAATGTAGAAACTTCCAACATATCCACGTTTAAAGATGAATATGTAACTTATGAAGAAATCATTTTTATAACGGTACAAACCACTCATGAACAGTTTGATCGTCAAAAAAATAAAATTGTAGATTTCATTCATAAATTCATACCAAACCCTACTGTAGTGATTTTGCATGATGTCAAACAGTTATTATTTAGTGTTGCTGAAAAACGAATTAATCAAAACGACAACTCTAAAAGTGTGGTTGAAAAAACATATATTTCTAAGTCAATAAGTTTTGAAAATCAAGACAATGCAACTTCAAAATTTCTTGATGAATTAAGTTTTGAAAAAGCCAATAAAATAAACCTTTTCAATTATTATCAACATTTTATACAATGCTGTATTGGATTGCAAACTGCACAAATTAACGGTACATTTGTAGCGAGGCCCTATCAAAGGAGTAAAGAAGATGCTTATGTGATGGAAGAAATTGAAACTTTGAAGTATTCCATCGCAGCATTAGAAAATCAGGCCAAAAAAGAAACACAACTCACTGAAATGGTTTTCATAAATACTGAAATTAATAAACACCGTAGTAAAATTGAAGAACTAACAAACAAACTTTCAAAATAACCAATGAATATTCAAAAAGTCCATTTATTAAATTTATTAAATACTGGAACGAATCAATACATCATTCCTTTTTTTCAAAGACCGTATGTTTGGTTAAAAGATGACTGTGAAATATTGTATGAAGATGTAATTGAAACAGCACAAGCCAACAAAACTAATCCACTTAAGGAACATTTTATTGGAACAATTATTACCAAAAACAGTAATAACAGCAGTCAAATGACCGCTAAATACGATTTGGTAGACGGTCAACAACGAATGACCACTTTTTCATTGTTAATTAAAGCATTGGCAAATTGTGTTGACTTAAATCAACCCAATGCCAACTTCTTGTATGACAATATAAATAAGTCATTATTTTTTAACGATGCTTACGGTAAAGTTCATTACAGGATTATGCACAATCGAATAGACACCGTCTATTTTGACAAAGTAATGAGTTCAGATAAAAACACAGTTTTTACAGAACCGGTTGGTAAAAGTAACATCTTGGATACCTATCGCTTCTTTCTTTCGAAGTTCAATGGTTTAACTAACGATGAGTTATTGAATTATAATAATGTAGTTTTACATAAATTTCCCGCTATCAGTATGGTACTTGACGCTCATGATGATGAACAGGAGATATTTGATACAATCAACTCATTAGGTGTTAAGTTAACTACATCTGAATTATTAAAGAACTTTGTGTTCAATGATAGTCAAACGCAAGACCTGTACAAAACGTATTGGGAAGATATTTTTGAATCTGATGAAGAAACCATTAAGTTTTGGAATACTAAAAAAACTGCGGGGCGTTTATACCGTGAGAATATTGATGTTTTATTGTATTGTTATTTATTAATACAAACGCAAAAGGATGTTTCGTTAGAACATCTCTTTAAAGATTATAAAGATTGGCTATCTGGTAAAACTACAGCAGATAAAAGAAACTTTCTGGAAGGTTTAAAAATTTATGCTGAAATCTATGCTTCTTTTCCGTCGGGCACAGAATTAAACAATTTAAAATTTGATGATACGGAAAAACGTTTTTTCCACGTTATCGAAAATTTAAATATCACAACCATCTTCCCGTTGGTCTTGTTTATTTACAAAGAAGTGGCAGACGAAAAAGAACGCGCACAGTGTTTAGCACTTTTAGAAAGTTATCTAGTCAGAAGAAACATTTGCCGTTTGACAACCAAGAACTATAACAATTTGTTTATTTCAATTATTAAAAGTGTAAAAGGCAATTTAATAACTACTGTTTTTGAAGCTTTGCAAAATACATTATTGAGTTATACCGAAGACACTAATCGTTTTCCTGATGATAGTGATGTAAAAAATGCCTTTGCCAACTCAATTTTAAGTAATCAACACGCTAAAGAAACCTTATACATCATTGCATTGTATCAAGTTAAAACGGTTTTAAATGATGTAACCGTTTTGAGTTCAAACAGTTTCTCTGTAGAACACATGATGCCAAAAAAATGGGAACAAAATTGGGGAACATTGAATTCGCAAGAAGAAATCAATCACCGTAATTATAAACTTTTAACGTTTGGAAATTTAACCATCATAACCAAAAACTTAAATAGTAAGTTACGCAATAGCGCCTGGAGTAACAAAAAAACGGTACTTCAACAATATTCTTCTTTACCTTTAACCACTCAATATACGGCTCTAGATGAATGGAATGAAAGTACTATAAACCAAAGAGCCGAAGATTTAGAAACCATTGCCTTACAGATATGGAAAAAATAACATCCCTTACCAGTGCCGACATAGTAGCCGACAACATACAACTCCTGAAACAATTGTTCCCCACGATTGTAAAGGAAAATAAAATTGAACTCAATGAACTCAAAAGTTTGTTGGGCGAAAACGTAGAAGAAAAAGACGAATACTACCGCTTTACCTGGGCGGGTAAAAACCAAGCACGCTTAGAAGCCAATAAACCCACCACTGCTACTTTAAGACCCAACAAAGCAGACAGCAAAGATTGGGACACCACCAGTAATATTTTTATTGAAGGCGACAACTTGGAAGTGTTGAAGCTGTTGCAAAAAAGCTACGCCAACAAAATCAAAATGATTTACATTGACCCGCCATACAATACAGGTAAGGACTTTGTATACAAAGACAACTATGCCGACAACTTAGGCAATTACTTAGAACTCACTGGGCAACTAGACGAAAGCGGCAAAAAAATAAGTACCAATACCGAAAGCGATGGACGTTACCACAGCAACTGGCTGAACATGATGTACCCACGCTTGCGGTTGGCAAGAAATCTTATGACCGATGATGGGGTTATTTTTATTTCTATTGATGATAACGAAGTGCACAATTTGAGAAAATTATGTGATGAAATTTTTGGAGAAGACAACTTGATTGCACAAATATGTCACAAAGCAAGAGCATCCGTTTCAAATGACAAAATAATATCATCAAATCATAATCATATTTTATTTTATGCTAAAGCTAAAAATGTAATATTCGACAACAGAAAAAATATTGGATTAAAACCAAATTTGGAAGGTTTTGATAAATCTGATGAGAATGGATTTTACAAATTAGTTCCAGTTGATGGTCCTGGAGGTGCAAAAAAAGGAAATCCACATTATGAATTTGAAGGTATAACTGGTTATTGGAGATTTTCAAAAGAGAGAATGACAGAAATGTTTAAGAATGGGCAAGTTGTAAAAACAACAAACAACCTACAACAAAAATATTATTTATCAGATGCTAAAAATTCAAGAAGGACAGCAACAACTTGGTGGGATGAAAATTTATATACTTCTACCGCAACAGCAAGATTAAAAACACTTTTAGGATCAAATGCTTTTGATACTCCAAAACCTATTGAATTATTAGAAAAAATGTTAGAATTATCTAATACTCAAAATTCATTAATCCTCGACTTCTTCGCAGGTTCCGGCACCACCGCTCACGCCGTCATGCAATTGAATGCTGAAGATGGTGGTAACCGTAAATGTATTTCGGTACAACTCCCTGAACCCACTGATGAAAAAAGTGAAGCCTTCAAAGCGGGTTATGCTACTATTGCAGAGATTACCAAAGAACGCATTCGTAGAGCCGGTGAAAAAATAAAACAAGATTTTAAGGATAAAGAAGGCATTGAAAAGTTGGATGTAGGTTTTAAAGCCTTCAAATTAGACAGTAGCAACATCGTGGCATGGGATGGCAACCCCGATAAGTTAGCCGAACAGTTGGATGCCTTTGCCAACAACATCAAAACCGATAGAACCGAAGAAGATATTTTATTTGAAATACTTTTAAAATATGGCTTGGATTTAACTGTTGCCATTGAAGAAAAAACCATAGCCGGTCAAAAAGTGTACAGTGTTGGTTTAGGTACGTTGTTTATTTGTCTGGCCAATACCATTACTCCTGAAATTTCAGAAGGCATAGGAGCTTGGAAACAAGAACTCGCCCCTACCCGTTGCCGTGTCATCTATAAAGACACAGGGTTCAACAGCGACAAAGACAAGGTTAATGCCATGCAGATATTGAAGCGGTTTGGGGTTGAGGAGGTGAATAGTATTTAATTTGGTTTGACTATATTTACCAATAAATTCATTTGTAATGAAAATAAACGATATACGTATCATAAATTTCAAAGGAATTGAAGACAAAACCTTTGAATTCAATCCGCATTTTAATGTACTGATTGGAGACAATGGTGCTGGTAAAACCTCTATACTTGACGCAGTTTCTATAGCTATGGGTACCATTCTCATGAAATCTGGTGCCAGTTTTGGATATAGTGGTACAAGAACCAGACCGTTATACAAACATGAAATTAGGAACGTTATCACAGAATTAGGTAAGAAAGAACCACAAGAAGTGACTTTGTTAGGAAGTTTTCAGTATGACAATCAACGATTAAACTGGTGTAGAAGACAACCTAGATTTTCAAAAAATTTAAGTTATAAAGAAGCTTCAATGGTTACTAGTTTAGGAGAATATTTTTCACAAAATATTGAACAACCAATTAATCTTCCTTTATTGGTCCACCATACTACCGCAAGATTATGGGGGAATATTTTTGACAAAAAAACTAAATATGAAAGACTTAGTTCCCGATTTGAAGGATATTATGCTTGCCTTGATTCACGGTCTATCAAAGATAAATTCATTGGCTGGTTTAAAACTTATGAAGATAATATTCTAAAGTTTGAAAAAGATCGAAGTCTGTATAATGCATTTACAAAAGCCATTACTTCTATGGTTAAAGATTGGAGTTACATTCATTACAGTTGGGACCAGGAAGATATTATGGGAAAAACAACTTCAGGCAATTGGACACCATTACGAAATTTAAGTGATGGTTACAGAGGTATTGTACACTTAACTGCAGATTTAGCATATAGAGCTATACAATTGAACCCTCATTTAGGTGCAAGAGCGGTTGTAGATACTGAAGGAATTGTTTTGATTGATGAAATAGATATGCACCTGCATCCAAAATGGCAGAGACATGTCATTGAAGATTTAAAAAGAACTTTCCCTAAAATACAGTTTATTGTCACTACCCATTCGCCTTTTATTGTGCAGTCGTTGAAAAAGGAAGAGGTAATTAGTTTAGATGGTGAAAACATCGATGAGGATCCATTTACTAAAAGTATAGAAGAAATAGCAGAACAGGACATGGATGTTGTTGATGTTAAAAGGAGTCAAAAGTTTCTTCATTTTCAGGAGGTAGCGACACAGTATTTTAATCTTATTGAAGAAGGTAAAAATTCAGAAAATGATGAACAGGTAAGAGAATTAAAAGAAAAACTTGATAACCTTGAACTAGAGTTTAATGATGATCCCGTTTATGTAGCTTTAATGCAGGCTGAACGTAAAACTGAACTTCCATAAATGAGACCAGTAGATAAATCAAGATTTACAACAAATCAAGCTGAGTATGACCCGTATGGTGAAGCCAAACCAGAATTATTTTTAGCTCTTGGCCCTTATTGTTCATACTGTGAAAGAGAGGGTTTTAGCGCAGCACTTGATGTAGAGCATATTGAAGACAAAGATGCTCACCCAGATAAAGAAACCCTTTGGAATAATTTTCTTTTGGGGTGTAAAAACTGTAATTCCATTAAAGGAACAAAAGAAATAGATTTTAACAATATAATTTTACCTCACTTAGATAATACTTTTACTCCTTTTGAATACTTAGAAAGTGGCTATATAAAAATTAAAGATAGTATTACTGAACCATTAAAAACTAAGGTCAACAATCTTCTAAGTTTGGTTGGTTTAGACCGAAGACCTGGTGTTGCCAGTTACAGTAAAAAAGATACCCGATGGCAAGAAAGAAAACAAGTTTGGGAAATCAGTAAAAAGTTTAAACAAAAGTATATTGAAGATAAATGTGATATTGAAACAATAGTTTTTTTATCACAGAATTCGGGCTTTTGGTCTATTTGGATGCATTCTTTTAATGGATTTCCAGAAGTACAAAGAGCATTGATTAATTCTCATGCAGGAACTCGATTAAATTACTTTACTCATATTCCTTTATAATTAACCTAGAATGAAGATAAAATTTGAAAGCGATTTAGAACATCAACAAGATGCTGTTGAAGCTATTGTAGATATATTTAAAGGTCAGGAAGTATGTACTTCTAATTTTACAGTATTCTCCCCAGATTATTTAAATAAGCAAGCAACCACTTTTCAAAACGAATTGGGATATGCCAATAAATTAGTTATCAACGAAGCTCAAATCATTGATAATGCGCAAAAGATTCAGTTACGAAATGGTTTACGCCCATCGTTAGCCAATGAAATAGATAGTAAAAATCTTGACTTCTCCATAGAAATGGAAACAGGAACTGGAAAGACATATGTGTATTTAAAAACAATAATGGAGTTGCAACGACAATATGGATTTAAAAAATTTATTATTGTAGTTCCATCCATACCAATTAAAGAAGGAGTTTACAAGTCGTTGCAAATGACTATGGAACACTTTAACGAACATTATCCAGAAGCTATTTATAATGAAAGAAGTTTCTTTGTTTATGATAGCTCCGATTTATCAAGTGTAAGAGATTTTGCTACTAATGATCGTTTGCAAATTATGGTTATCAATATCCAAGCCTTTGCAAAAGATATAGACGAATCGGCATCAAAAACTAACAGAATCTTACTAGATTATAATGATAAGTTAGGTTACAAACCTATTTCATTATTACAAAACACGCGTCCATTTGTTATAGTTGATGAACCACAATCGACAATGAGCAGTGTTTTGCAAAAGAAATCCATTAAAAACCTGAATCCTTTAGCTGTATTTAGATATTCGGCCACCCATACAGAAAAAATCAATTTGATGTATAAATTGGACGCCGTAGATGCTTACAACAAACAATTAGTAAAACAAATAGAAGTAGCTTCTATTCAGGTTGATGGTGCGGCTTCAAGTGGTGCTTATATTAAATTATTGTCTGTTCAAAATAAAAAAGGAATTACTGCTAGAGTTGAATTAGATTGTAAAACAAAAGATGGGAAATCAAAACGTGAAATCAAAGAATTAAAACAAAATACCGATTTACTACAATTAACTAAACTACCTCAATATGCAGATTATTTTGTTAAAGACATTTATGTTGAGGATGAGTATATTGAATTTACGAACGGAACAGAAATAAGCTTGGGTCATTCTGTTGGAGCTGTAGATGATTTAATGATTAAACGAAGTCAAATCAGAAAGACAATTGAGGAACATCTAGACAAAGAAATAGTACTTAATCCAAAAGGAATTAAAGTATTGAGTCTTTTTTTCATTGATTCAGTTAAACATTATCGTGTATATGATGAGGAGGGAAATGCAAAGAATGGTGAATATGCAAACATTTTTGAAGAAGAATATAAGAGACTAATCCAATCCAGAAAATACCAATCCCTGTTTAATGAAATTTCAGATTTAGAAGAGGAAGCATCATTAGTTCACAATGGATATTTTTCAATTGATAAACAGTCAAAAGCAAGTAATAAGAAAGAAAAATTCGAATTCTTTAAAGATACAACAGGTTCTGTAAAAGCTGATGAGGATACTTACAACTTAATCATGAAAGATAAGGAGACATTATTGTCTATTTATGATGGTGTAGATTATAAGAAAAAGATTCGATTCATTTTTTCGCATTCAGCTTTAAAAGAAGGTTGGGATAATCCAAATGTTTTTCAAATATGTACGCTTAAAGAAGCAGGAAGTTCTGAAGTTAGAAGAAGACAAGAAATTGGACGTGGTTTGCGATTAGCTGTAAATCAGGAAGGGCAACGTGTGTATGGATTTGAAGTAAATACATTAACCGTGATGGCCTCAGAAAGCTATGAGGAGTTTGTTGATGAATTACAAAAAGAAATTGAAAAAGAGACCGGAATTAAATTTGGAGTACTTCAAGAGCATAGTTTTAGTAACATTGTTGTTAGCATGAACGGTAATGACCCAGAATATCTTGGACACCATAAATCAGAAGAAATTTTCAATTACTTTTTATTAAAAGGGTACATTAATGCTAAAGGGAAAATCCAGGATATTCTAAAAGAAGATTTGAAAATTGGAGAAGTAGATTTAGGTCAAGAATTTGAAAAACATATCGAAGAACAGATTATCAAAGAAATTACCAGAACAGCTGGTAAACTTGAAATAAAAAACAACGCTACTAAAGAAATAGTAAAACTAAATAAACAAGTTTTCTTAAGTCCGGAATTCAAAAACCTTTGGGATAAAATAAAATTCAAAACCACCTATTCAGTGGATTTCAATAGCGACAAATTAATTAAAGAATGTATAAAAAACATAAATAATCGTTTGGTTGTTAATGGCGGTAAACTATCTTATGATAAAATTAAATTAAATATAACAGAAGGAGGAGTTACTTTTAATGAACCAAAAACAAATTATGATTTAGTCAAACAAGAAGTTTCAATTTTACCGGACATTATTAGTTACTTACAAAATGAAACCCGATTAACCAGAAAGTCAATTGTAAAAATACTACAGGGCTGTGAAAACCTAAATTTCTTTAAAATAAATCCTTAAAAATACATTGAAGGCTGTATAGACATCATCAATGAACAAATGCGTTTACATATCGTTGATGGAATAGTTTACAAGAAAATTGGAGAAAATGAATATTATAGTCAGGAGTTATTTGAAAATGAAGAACTGTCAGGTTATTTAAAATCAAATATGATTGAAAGTTCGAAATCTCCATTTGAATTCACAATTTATGATAGTTTAGTAGAAAAGGATTTATCAAGAGAATTTGAAAAAAATAATAATGTAAAAGTTTACACAAAACTACCTGATTGGTTTAAAATTGAAACTCCATTAGGAAATTATAATCCTGATTGGGCAGTTTTATTTGAAATTGAAGGTAAAGAACAATTGTATTTTGTTGTTGAAAGTAAAGGATCATTAGGTTATGATTTCTTAAGACCGTCTGAACAAGGTAAAATAGATTGTGGCAAAAAGCATTTTGAAATATTAGCCAAAGAATCTAATACTAACATAAAAATGGAACTTGTTTCAAATGGAGATGAATTTGTGAATATTGCACTAAGTAAAATATAATACTTCAACAATTTTTTATTCATATAAAAATAAATCTTTCTTGAAAGTCAAACGCCAACTTAGCGCGTTCGAGCCATATCTGCTAGCTGCTATTGGTTGGTAATTAATATTTTACAATGACTAATTTTGAATTTGTAACTCAATTAAGATGATAATTTTATTATAGTTCGTGCTAATTCCGTTAGAGGGATGCCATCCCATTGTTCTGTATCCATGTTAATATATTTTGCTGAACCCAAAAAATCTGGTAATAATTTTTCAGGATTATCTTTTATTATTGGAATTATTGTACTACGTAACCTTCCTTTAAGAACTTGATTTGAGAGTATAGAAATTTCATATTCAACGCCACCATAACTGCTTTCATCGTTAGCTTTCTTAGTGTATGCTTCAGAACATACACAAATACATATTGATGATTTGATACCTTTTTCCATAAATTTAGTTATCGGCTGGCCTAATTCTAAATCTTTTTGATCCAGGGTCGCTTTAATTTGTCTTCTGGCCAATTCTTGGGCTAATTTACTGACCCACTTCACGTGTTCATCAGAAAACCAAGAATAAGATATAAATACTGTTGCGATCAGATCTTCTTTTTTTATGATATCAATTCCATTTCCCCAATTCGAACGATAAAATAAGGCTATTGTGTCAATTGAACTTCTTGACCAAGTCCTGCGTGCTGGAGACCATAATTCAATTCGCATATCTAATGTTTGCCTTTCTATATCCTCGGGCAACTTAATTTGTACACAAAAATCTTTTCCCCCTAATGGAGGGATATCAACAATTCTCAAAGATTCTTTTTCGCCTTCATTAAAATCACGATCAGAATCAAAAGTAATTATTTCATGCTGGTTATCAGCATTAGCAAATTTGATTATTATATATGTAGTTGCATATTCTTGAACATTGTTTTTAATTTTCCCAGAAATTTGAAAAGTGCCGCCCGATTCAATTATATAGTTCGATTTCTCTATACTTTCAATATGAAAGTGTGTAAAATGATGTAACGGCCATTGAGACCCAAATTGATTTTCCATATAGTATTGTAAATATAAAATTTAGATTTATTCTTTGTACAATTGCCTGTAACTCTATTATAAATACTAAATCATGAGTTAATGAAACTGTAATCTCTCCTAACTTGATATTTCCCTAAAAAACAAAAGCCAAACAGTTGTTTGGCTTCTACTCGACCGGGGACACCCCAATTCTTTTATCGTTGATACTGTATATCAATTTTATACTGCAAATATAGTAAAGAATTGAATAGAAAAGAATAGAACGAGGTACCAAAAAATTGTTGCTATTCAGTATTCCCTTGAAATTCGAGATTTGAAATTTGAAATTTGAGCTTTGGAATTTGAGATTTGAGATTTGAGATTTGAGATTTGAGATTTGAAATTTGAGATTTGAGATTTGAGATTTGAGCTTAGTCATTAGACTTTAGACGTTGGAATTTGGAATTTGGGATTTAAGATTTGAGATTTGAGATTTGAGATTTGGAATTTGGAATTTGGAATTTGGAATTTGAGATTTGGAATTTGGAATTTGGGATTTGAGATTTGAGATTTGGAATTTGGGATTTGGAATTTGAGATTTGAGATTTGAGATTTGAGCTTAGTCATTAGACTTTAGACGTTGGAATTTGGAATTTGGAATTTAAAATAAAATACTATCTTTGTGAGCAATAATACCCACCATGCCTCTCATCGATGCACACTTTGGTGGGTTTTCGATTTTTTTATACCTTTCTATTCATCTATTCGCCATGCAGTACCAAAAAAATCCTATCACCGTTATTGAACAAATTGAAAAACTTCAATCCCGCGGACTCCGTATTGATAATCTAGGAAAAGCAGCGCATTTTTTGTCTAATATAAGTTATTCAAGACAATTAATTTGAAAATGAGGCAATGTGTCGATGTGTCAATGAGGCAATGTGTCGATGTGTCAATGTGTCGATTTGGTTGTTGGTTGTCGGTTGTCGGTTGTCGGTTGTCGGTTTTTTTAGCTTACTGCACACTAATTGCTAATTGCTGACTGCTATGACTGCTAAAACCACTTACGACTTTTCCACTTACGACTTACGACTATTAATTTGAAAATGAGGTGATTTGAAAATTTGAAAATGTTCCTTCTAATAAAAATCTGTTTACTGACGACTGACGACTGATGACTTACGACTGTTAATTTGAAAATGTGTCGATGTGTCGATGTGCCGATGTGTTGAATTGAAAATTTGTCGATTTGAAGATTTGAAGATTTGAAAATGTTCCTTCTAATAAAAATCTGTTTACTGACGACTTATGACTTATGACTTATGACTTACGACTAATAATTTGAAAATGAGGTGATTTGAAAATTTGAAAATGCTCCTTCTAATAAAAATCTGTTGACTGATTACTGTTGACTTACGACTGGTTGACTTACGACTTACGACTAATAATTTGAAAATGTGTCGATGTGTCGATGTGTCGATGGGGCAATGGGGCAATGTGTCGATGGGGCAATGTGTCGATGTGTCAATGTGTCGATGTGCCGATGTGTCTATGTGTCTATGTGTCTATGTGTCTATGTGTCAATTTGCCGATTTGAAAATGAGCTGATTTGAAGATTTGAAAATGTTCCTTCTAAGAAATACTTGTTGACTTAAGACTCACTACTGATTACTGTTGACTGATTACTGTTGACTGTTCACTGTACTTCCCTAATTAGAGTTGACCGTTTTTAAACATTAATTTCATTGTTAAAAATAGTAATAGATTTTTGCTCAAAAGTACTTTTGAGCAA
>NZ_FQVQ01000026.1 GCF_900129405.1 Flavobacterium fontis
AGTCCTCAGAAAACTTACGATGCTTACTGATTAATTTGATGTTTGCTTTCATATAAATTGACTTGATGTGGTCAACCTATATCAGGGACGTACATTATACAATGTACAGTATAGAGTATTCAGTATTCAGGGTGGTACAAAGTGCTGAAATTAAAATCTGAATACTGCAAACTGATCACTGATGACTATTGACTGTTGACTGTTCACTGATGACTGTTCACTGTTCACTGTTGACTGATCACTGATCACTGTTGACTCCAAAGTAGTAGATAGTAAAACTTAAATTCCGATTCAACTTTCTTAACCTAGATTAAGTGTCCTAAAGTGAGTCGCGCCCTACCTTTGTATCGTAATAATCATTAAATTTAAATGTCATGAAAAATACAGTTATCCATAAATCAAACACCCGTGGTTATGCCAATCACGGTTGGTTAGAAGCGCGTCATACTTTTAGCTTTGCGGGCTATTACGATCCCAATCGCGTACAGTTTGGCGTATTGCGTGTGTTAAACGATGATATTGTAGCCGGTGGTATGGGCTTTGGTACTCATCCGCACGACAATATGGAAATCATTACGATTCCGTTGGAAGGCGATTTGGCCCACAAAGACAGCATGAACAATGCCGAAACCATCAAGTTTGGCGATGTACAGGTGATGAGTGCGGGAACGGGAATTCAGCATAGTGAATTTAACCCCAATCATGATCGTCGTACGAATTTGTTGCAAATCTGGGTGTTCCCCAAATACCGTAATGTCGAACCCCGTTACCAACAAATTACCTTAAATGTGCCCGATCGTGAAGGGAAGTTTCAACAAATTTTATCCCCCAATGCCGACGATGAAGGCGTTTGGATTCACCAAGATGCTTGGTTCCACATGGGGAATTTCAAAGCGGGAGAACAAGCGAACTATACCTTTAAAAAAGAAGGCAACGGGTTGTATGTTTTTGTAATCAAAGGTGGATTAACCGTAGATGGACAAGCACTCGAACTTCGTGACGGTATGGGCATTTGGACGGACGACAACAGCCTGGCTACAGTGGACTTTCAAATGACCGAAGATACTGAATTATTACTCATGGAAGTTCCCATGTTTCAATAAATAAGTGGTATGGAACCGATTGTACATCTCGAACAAAACGACAAAAATGGTTTTTTTCAAATTACCATTGATGGCACAGAACAAGGACGCATGACGTTTGTGTATGCGGGACCGGATAAGATCATTATCGATCATACGGAAGTGAGACCCGGCAACGAAGGTAAAGGGTTGGGTAAAAAAATGGTAACGGCTGCCGTTGAAATGGCCCGCGCCAACGGTTTGAAAATTTTACCCTTATGTCCGTTTGCCAAAGCGGTTTTTGATAAAACCCCCGAATTTAACGACGTACGTGTGTAACATGAAAAAGTTATTAGAAAACGACATCATCGGAAGTATCGGTACCCAATTGTACCGTTGCACCATTCAGTGGCGTAACGGCCAACTGGTGATGGACGAACCCGAATCGCTGGGCGGACAAGACTTGGGACCTGACCCCTACACAACTTTGCTGGCTTCTTTGGCGGGTTGTACCCTATCGACCTTACGGATGTATATTGACCGAAAGGGTTGGGCTATTCCCGAATTTTCGGTAACTTTAAACATGGAACAAGAACAAACTCCAGCATTAGTGACGCACATTTCACGAACAATTACTTTTCCTGAAAGCGTGGAGGCCGCAATCCAGCAACGCTTGTTGGTCATTGCTGAAAAATGTCCCGTATCCAAAATTTTAGAAAACAACATCGTTATTCACACCAAAACCACTTAACTATGGACCCAAATGACCTTACCAAAGAATACAGCAATGGCGAAGTGACCATTGTATGGAAATCGGGATTGTGTAAACATGCGGCGGAATGTGTTAAAAACAATCCGGCGGTATTTAAACCCAAAGAGAAACCATGGATTAATCCTGAGAATTCAGATACTGAAGCGATAGTGGAAACCATTAAAAAATGCCCTTCAGGCGCACTCACCTATTATTACAACAAATGAAACCACCCAAAAAATGGAAATTTGCACTCATGGTTTGGATTGCCATCTATCCTGCGATTACGTTGGCTTCCTATCTGTTGGGTGACTCCATCAAGGACTTGGCCTTACCGATTCGCACGTTGATTATGACCGCTATTTTGGTGCCGCTCATGGTCTATGTTCTTTTGCCTTTATTACGAAAACTATTCGGAGCTTGGCTCCACACCTAACGATGAAAAAAATTATTGCTTTTGGCGGTTCAACCAGCCAATCCTCGATCAACAAACAACTGGCGACCTATGCCGCCCATTTATTTTCCAATGCCGAAGTCGAAGTCTTGGACTTAAACGATTACCCACTTCCGCTATTTTCGGTCGATTTGGAAAAAGAGGGAATCCCTCAGGCGGCGCATGATTTTTATGCCAAAATTGGTTCCGCCGACGTACTTGTCGTTTCGTTAGCCGAACACAACGGGGCGTATTCGGCGGCATTTAAAAACCTTTTGGATTGGACTTCCCGCATTCAAAGTAAAAATTTCCAAAACAAACCGATGCTACTCATGGCGACCTCTCCCGGAGCGCGGGGCGGTGCCAGTGTGATGGAACTCGCGCAAAAACGGTTTCCCTACCAAGGGGCTGAAATTGTGAGCACGTTCACATTACCCAATTTTTATGACCACCTGATCGATGGTGTTCTGAGTGACTCCTATCATGCCGAATTGGTTGAATGTGTTGCAAAATTTTCTTAAAAAAAACCCGAAGCTTTCACTTCGGGTTTGCTTTTTTATCGAAACGCTTTGTTGTCAAAACGGGTGACGTCAATGATGGTTTCTCCGTCGACATCATAGGAGATGGAAATCGAATCCCCGACTGTCGTGATGGGTAATTCGGCCGAAATTTGCGAGGAGCCCACAAAAATTCGGTCCATTCCTTTCACCGTAAAATAATACACACTGGAACCATTTTTTACATCGGTTTGAATACGGGTTACCACCGATTCCAATTGCTTTTTCCCACGAGAATCGCCGCTGGCTAATTTACTTCCCGAAGAATTATAGGCGCTCTTGAATGCGGTTAACGTTTCTCGCATCGAATTGCCCACGCCAACAATGGTGTAGTCATTAATGGCCACCATGGCGTACATTTTGACCAATCCCCCATCATCTTTTAGCGTCATGATATACGTGGGAATCCCATTGATGTTGTACGGAATGGGAAGCGCGGCTTTGTACCCTTTCTCTTGTACTTTCCCTTCTGCCGATTGCTGTGCCGCATATTCGGTGGCGCCACTTTGTTTATAAAATGTGGCTTCTTTGGTTCGGGTATCTACCAACACAAAACCTACAGCGCTTTCGTCACTTCCTACCGAGGTAATTCCGGTATACCAATACGACCGATTATTTTTACCATACACCAAGGTAAGTCCTTCGGTAATTTGCAATTTATCTTTATTCGAAAAATTCCAATACCCGTTGATGTACTCGCCCCAGTCTTCCAACTGTGTTTCAACGATAGTCGCGGGTTGGATACGGTCTACCCAAGCAGGCGTTGTGGCTAAGGTATACGACTTCAAGTCCCCCGTTTGTGCATCGACTACGACAACCCCAGTGGTATTTTTCCCCGAGAATCCAATCGTTTTTTCATAGGTAGAAACCACCCAATACGGCCGTCCAGATTCATCGATTTCAAACACAAAATCTTCCAATCCTGTCGTCGCATATCCATTAAAATATAAATGTCTATGCAGGTTGCTTTGAAAAAAAGCGCCGGGTTGGAATTTCAATTGTACAGGTTGGTTGCCCACTTGTTGGACCAAACGCACATCCCGTTCGTTGGTAGCCGAAACCATCACATACCCCGGAGTTCCTTGGGTATTGTTCATCCATTTAAAAAAACCCGAGTGCAATAACGGAGCTACCCAGTACAATTCGTTGTGCACTTTTTGTATTGAAAATTGCCCCAACTGCACCTGACTCCCCAAAGCGGGTTGCGAGCCAATAATTTTTTCTCCTAATAAATAGGCTAGGTTGCGATCGACCACGCGAATTTGATCCATCCCAATCGGTGCCATTTGTTGTGAAATGGAATTGCCTTTTTTGACCGTACCAATCAATTTTTGATAGCGATCGGTATGCAAAAATGTCGCTGTGGTAACCAAAGGAATAATCGTTAAATAGAGGAAAAGGACCAAAAACACCCATTTCCAAGCCTTGTGGGGAGGTTGCCCGACGGTAAATTTTTTAAACTCTTTGTCGGTGCTAATTTTCATCGAAAAAATATAGACCAAGCCCAGTATAAAAAATACTATAATTGCTATAGGGTAAAAACCGTAATTCAAAACGGGTAACGAGAGGTAAACGATGCCCCCCAAAAAAAGCAGTCCAAGGATAATTTTTTTCATACTATTTTTTTGACTATTGGACGCTGAAAAGAGAAAAAAAGTTACAATTTGACCCTGATTTCAAAAATATAGATGCTTCTCACTATTTTTGCAGTAAAACCTAGTGTATGAAAGCATATGTATTCCCTGGCCAAGGGGCTCAATTTACCGGAATGGGTAAAGACTTATATGAACATTCTGCCGTAGCGCGGGAGTTGTTTGAAAAAGCCAATGAAATTTTGGGTTTCCGTATTACCGACATCATGTTTGAAGGAACCGCAGAACAATTGAAAGAAACCAAAGTAACCCAGCCCGCAGTATTTTTGCATTCGGTGATTTTGGCCAAAACCTTGGAGGATTTCCAACCCGAGATGGTAGCCGGTCATTCCTTAGGGGAATTTTCAGCCTTAGTTGCTAGCGGCGCTTTGTCGTTTGAAGACGGGTTAAAATTGGTTTCACAACGAGCCCTTGCCATGCAAAAAGCCTGTGAAATTACCCCATCTACAATGGCGGCCGTATTGAACTTGGACGATAAAGTAGTCGAAGACATTTGTGCTTCTATTGATGGAGTTGTCGTTGCTGCAAATTACAACTGTCCAGGGCAATTGGTGATTTCGGGCGAATTTAAAGCGGTGGAAGAAGCCTGTGAAAAAATGAAAGAAGCCGGGGCAAAACGCGCCTTATTATTGCCTGTAGGTGGTGCCTTTCACTCTCCGATGATGGAGCCTGCTCGCGAAGAATTGGCTGCCGCGATTGAAGCTACCCATTTTAATGACCCCATCTGTCCGGTGTATCAAAATGTACCTGCAAGTGCGGTAAGCGATGCAGCTACTATCAAACAAAATTTGATTACCCAATTGACCGCCCCTGTAAAATGGACCCAATCGGTGCAACAAATGATTGCCGACGGCGCCACTTCCTTTACCGAAGTAGGTCCTGGAAAAGTATTGGTGGGATTGGTCAATAAAATAGATAAAGAAGTAACCACAATTTCAGCATAAAAATGAAAAAGATTGTATTCAGTGTTGCTACGCTACTACTATTAGTGGGCTGTAAAGAAACGACACAAGAGAAATTGGATGCCGCCAAGGAAGCCGTATCGCAAGAAGTAAAAGAAAAAGTGGATTCGGTCACTACCAAAACTGAAAAAGCATTGGACTCGACCACAAAGAAAATCAAATCGAAAGTCGACACCCTATTGGTAAAAGGCGCTACGAAAGTAGAGGAAAAAGCCAAAGCGATTAAAGAAGGTGCCAAAAAGTAACCTTTTTAAACACATTAAACTCTTTTAACCCCCCTAAACAGGGGTTTTTTTATGGTCTGAGGTGTTAAAAAAATAATTTTTTTTCGATTCTGGCAAGGCATGGTATTTTTTTGGCATTCGATTTGTAATAGGGGAAATAGTTCTTTTTATTTATTAATTCTTAATCCCTTAAAAAAAATGAAAAAAGTAATGTTGAGCTTCGCTGTGATCGGAGCATTGATGGTGGTTTCTTGCGAGAAAAAAGCCGATGAAAAAGTAGTATCTGAAACTGAAAAGATTGCAGATACGTTGGAAAAAGAGGCCGATACGGCAGCTACAAAAATCGATGCTACGATTGAAGAAACCGGTGATGCCTTGAAAGCTGCTGGTGAAGAAGCTAAAGAAACTGCGAAAGAGGGCGCTGATAAAGCAACCACTGCCGCGAAAGAAGCTGTAAAAAAATAATTTACAGGCAATTAGTTGTAAAAAAAAGAGGGCTTAGGCCCTCTTTTTGATTTTCATTATTTATGGTTTACTTATCGTTTGACCACACGAAGGGTTTTCACGTTAGTTCCTTGTGTTAAAATCACATGGTATACCCCCGCAGGATAATTGGCTCCCACTTCAGTACTTTCGATTGCATCGGCGTTAACCGTACGCGTTTCGATGGCACGTCCCATCATATCATACACTTGGATGGTGATTGAAGCTTGGCTTGCAGTAGCTACTTTGAAGTAGAATTGCTCCGCATATGGATTGGGATATACCTGCGCATCGAAAGCTACACCTGTTACGGATGTGTCTTCAATCGTACGAGCGA
>NZ_FQVQ01000012.1 GCF_900129405.1 Flavobacterium fontis
TTTTTTTGACTCGGGTTCTAGCTTAATTCTAATCCATATCGATTAGCCTTACTCTCTCTTAATTTTTGCTGTCAATCCAATATGTCTATGAACTTATCTTCTCAATTCTAACTAACCTCTCTCGGTTAGCGGGTGCAAAAGTAAAACTCTTTTTTAATCTGACAAATACTTTTGCAACTTTTTTTTCGAAATCTTTTACCATCCCGAATCCCCATCACTTCCGTTTTGGGAGTGCAAATATAGAAACCTATGCACCCTATATCCAAAAAAAAAGCGCTCTTTTTTCTATCTTTTTTTCTATCGGCTTGTTTCCAAAGACTTACACCTTAAAGAAAGCGGGTTCTCGAGGATAAAATCCACTCCAAAGGCCGAGTTGGGGGTGGTTTTTGAAAATACAACACTCCAAAAACTTCGTGAAAAAAGCGACTTTTTTTGGTTTTGGCTTTTTAAAAGCAGAGGCGTAAGGCCTTCTTCTGAAGCAGTAAGCGCACAACACAGCCCCGGGCGACGCGGTACCCTGCCCCGGCGATAGCCCCAAGGGGCCGGTATAGCATAGCACGGGAACCCGCATACAATAAAACCCGAAAACACAGTGCTGCCTAAAAATACATCCCTATTATTATAGTAGCATTGTTTGTAGGGACACGTGCAATACCTTATATTTGCACTCCATTAAAATAAACGGAATGATTCAGATTACTTTACCAGACGGTTCGATTAAGGCGTTTTCCGCGGGTGTGACTCCGATGGAAGTGGCCAAAAGTATTAGCGAAGGATTGGCGCGAAATGTGATTTCGGCCTCTTTTAACGGCACCACGGTGGAAACCGAAACGGCCTTGACTACGGACGGCAGCTTGGTATTGTATACGTGGAACGATTTGGAGGGAAAGAAAGCGTTTTGGCATTCCACCTCACACGTGATGGCGCAGGCCTTGCAAGAAATCTACCCTGGCATAAAGTTGACCCTCGGACCCGCCATCGACAATGGTTTTTACTACGATGTGGATTTTATGGAGCACAAAATCACGGATGCTGATTTCAAAAAAATCGAAGACCGCGTCTTGGAGATTGCCCGTGAGAAGCATGAATTCAAAATGCGTTCGGTTTCCAAAGCAGAGGCTTTAGCGGTATACAAAGACAACGAATATAAAACCGAATTGATTTCCAATTTGGAAGACGGCACGATTACCTTTTGTGACCACTCGAATTTCTTTGATTTATGTCGTGGGGGACATATTCCGAACACCGGCTTAATCAAAGCGATGAAAATCATGAGTGTGGCAGGCGCCTATTGGCGTGGAGATGAAAAGAACAAGCAGTTGACTCGTGTCTATGGTATTTCGTTTCCGAAACAAAAAGACTTGACTGAGTATTTGGAATTACTAGAAGAGGCGAAACGTCGTGACCACCGTAAATTGGGGAAAGAGTTGGAATTGTTTGCCTTTTCTCAAAAAGTGGGACAGGGCCTACCCTTATGGCTACCTAAAGGAGCGGCATTACGCGATCGTTTGGAGCAGTTTTTGAAGCGCGCTCAAAAGAAAGCGGGTTACGAGCAAGTAGTTACGCCACACATTGGACAAAAAGAATTGTATGTGACTTCGGGACACTACGCCAAATACGGCGCTGACAGTTTCCAACCCATTCATACGCCAGCAGAAGGCGAAGAGTTTTTGTTAAAACCCATGAACTGTCCGCACCACTGCGAAATTTATAACACCAAACCTTGGTCGTACAAAGACTTACCAAAGCGTTATGCCGAATTTGGTACTGTTTACCGTTACGAGCAATCGGGGGAATTGCATGGTTTGACTCGTGTACGCGGATTTACTCAAGACGATGCCCATATTTTCTGTACGCCCGAACAATTGGATTCGGAGTTTAAAAAAGTAATCGACTTAGTATTGTATGTATTCGGTTCGTTAGGTTTTGAAAACTTTACGGCTCAGGTATCGGTTCGCGACTTGGACAACCCTGACAAATACATTGGAAGTGTTGAAAATTGGGAAAAAGCAGAAAACGCTATTATCAATGCAGCCCGCGATAAAGGACTGAATTATGTCATTGAAAGTGGTGAAGCAGCCTTCTACGGTCCGAAACTTGACTTCATGGTAAAAGACGCCTTGGGTCGCAGCTGGCAGTTGGGAACCATCCAAGTGGACTACAACTTACCAGAGCGTTTCGAACTAACGTACAAAGGTTCAGACGACAAGTTACACCGCCCGGTGATGATTCACCGTGCGCCATTTGGATCTATGGAGCGTTTTATCGCGATTTTACTCGAACATACGGCTGGAAATTTCCCGCTTTGGTTGATGCCCGAACAAGCTATCATCCTGTCTTTGAGTGAGAAATATGAAAATTATGCGCAAAAAGTTTTAAGTTTGCTGGAAAATAGCGAAATTCGCGCCCTAATTGACAACCGCAACGAAACGATTGGTAAGAAAATTCGTGAAGCGGAGATGCAAAAAATGCCGTTTATGTTGATTGTGGGTGAAGAAGAGGAGAAAAACGGAACCGTTTCTGTTCGCCGTCATGGACAAGAAGGCAAAGGAAACAGTACGATGTCTATTGAAGATTTTGTTGGACTTGTTCAAGAAGAAATCGGAAAATCATTAAAATCATTTGAAGTATAACCCCCTGGCAACAGGATAAAATAAAAAAGCCATAGCAATTAGAAATAACAGAGGTAGTTACAAACCTCGCGAAGAAAAAAAAGACGCACACCGTATCAATACGAATATTCGTGTGCAGGAGGTTCGTTTAGTTGGCGACAACGTTGAACCCGGAGTCTACAAAATCACGGAAGCCTTGCGCTTGGCCGAGGAATTGGAAGTGGATTTGGTGGAGATTTCACCCAATGCCGATCCGCCGGTATGTAAATTGATGGATTATGGCAAGTTCTTGTACCAACAAAAGAAACGGGAAAAAGAACTGAAAGCCAAATCGTCGCAGATTACGGTTAAAGAAATTCGTTTTGGCCCACAAACCGATGAGCACGATTACGAATTCAAAAAGAAGAATGCCGAAAAGTTCTTAAAAGAGGGTTCGAAATTAAAAGCTTTTGTCTTCTTCAAGGGACGTTCGATCATTTATAAAGAACAAGGTCAAATCTTGTTGCTGCGTTTGGCGCAAGATTTGGAAGAACACGGAAAAGTGGAAGCGCTACCCGTATTGGAAGGAAAGCGAATGATTATGTTCATCGCACCCAAAAAGAAAAAATAATTCCGCTAAACCGACGTATATGCTACGAAAGTATTTGAAGCAACCGTCGTCGCGGTACGAAATTGAGTAAATTGAATCGCAATAAATTTGGGAAATTATGCCTAAAATGAAAACAAAATCCAGTGCCAAAAAGCGCTTTAAAGTGACTGGTTCTGGTAAAATCAAAAGAAAGCACGCTTTTAAAAGTCACATTTTGACTAAAAAGTCTAAAAAACGCAAATTGGCGTTAACGCACGCGGCTTTGGTTCACCCAAGTGACGAGCGTAGTGTAAAAGAGCAATTACGTATTGTATAATTGCCTTTACGGTTAAAATTATTTCATAACCCTGGAGCTGGGCCCATCAAGCACATTCAATTGTGCGCCTACTTCAAAAAAATTTAAAAAATTATGCCAAGATCAGTAAATTCAGTTGCTAAAAGAGCACGTAGAAAAAAAATGATGAAGCAGGCTAAAGGTTTCTTTGGCCGTCGTAAAAACGTTTGGACAGTTGCGAAAAACGCGGTAGAAAAAGCAATGCTATATGCATACCGTGATAGAAAGCAGAAAAAGAGAAACTTCCGCGCTTTATGGATTCAGCGTATCAACGCTGGAGCTCGTTTAGAAGGAATGAGTTACTCACAATTCATCGGATTAGTAAAGAAAAACGGTATCGAATTGAACCGTAAAGTATTGGCTGATTTAGCGATGAATCACCCAGAAGCTTTCAAAGCTATCGTGAATAAAGTAAAATAAAAACGTTTGTACAACCAGATTCAATTTACTCACTATATCAAATCCCAATCGTAAGGTTGGGATTTTTTATTTTTGGGCGTGCCCCACCGGCTCCATACTTCCGCCGCTGTCAGGCTCTCCGCTGTAGCCGTGCGGTTCAGCTCCTGCTCCACCTTCGGGCTGCCGCTGCGATCCTTCACGCAAATCCGTATAAAACAGAAACCCCGTTGCTCCATCGGAGTTTCTTTTATCTTGCTTCTTTACTCTTTCTTCTTATTGAAAAACTTCCTCTTTTTCACCATCATAACTTGCAAACACCATACTCGGATGCGAATCTTGATGAAACATTTTTCCGTCTTTGGTAATGGCAATCGCTCCCGCAAATCCGTCAAACGGTGTTAACTCAGCAAAGGTTTTTTCAAATGCTTTTTCCAACGTAAAGCCGTCGGTCACGCGGGTCACAATCTTAGCCGCTACGGCTCCTGAAACGATGTCTTCGCCTACTCCGGTCAAACTCACTCCGCAGTCGGCATTGCAATAATTCCCCGCCACCGTCGCTGAATCGGAAACCCGACCCACCAACTCAAATCCTTTCCCTCCCGTAGACGTGGCTACCGCGATGCGTCCTTCTGCATCTAAAGCCACACAGCCAACCGTTCCCAAACGGGAAGCAGCCACTTTGGCTTCATATTCAGCTCGACGCTGCGGAATTTCGGTCGAAAAGGCTTCAAAACCGTTAGCTCGCGCATAGGCCGTTGCGCCTTCCCCACTTAAGATTCGATCGTCTACCGCCAGTAAATGTTGCGCCACTTGAATCGGATTTTTCACTTCTTCAATGTTGATCACACCGCTCATTTTCATCGTTACACTATCCATCAACGAGGCACTCATGCGAATCTTACCATCGCTTTGAATCTGGGAGCCAATTCCCGCATTAAACAAGGCATCGTCTTCCAATAACGAAACGGCATACACCACAGCTTCCAGGGCCGAATGGGTTTGCAAATAAGCATACGATTGTTTCACTATACGCAATAGTGCTTCTTGTTTCGCTATTTTCGTCTCCAAACTGGTGGACGATTCTGAAAAAAATCCGCCGTGGATGATGATTCGTGTGGGATTCATGGAGAAGTTTCAGGTTTATTTCGCTTCGCTACATCAGTCGGCTAAAGCCTCGTGTCAAGTTTCAAGTTTCAGGTTTCAGGTTTCAAGTTTCAGGTTTCAGGTTTCAGGTTTATTTCGCTACATCAGTCGGCTAAAGCTTCGTGTCAAGTTTCAAGTTTCAGGTTTCAGGTTTCAAGTTTCAGGTTTCAGGTTTAAAGTTTCAAGTCAAAGGTTTATTTCGCTTCGCTACATCAGTCGGCTAAAGCCTCGTGTAAAGTTAAAACCTTTACTATATAAAAAATTAAACGTATTGTGAGGATTTGATGGTCATTTTAAACGTGTCCAAATCAAAAGTATCGTTCTTGCTCAACACATGGGTCACCAAATGGTTGATGGAAATGGGTTGCCCCAATTCGACTTGTGTCAAATTGGTATCCTTAATTTCACGTCCGTCCACCAAAATAACCAGTCCGGAACCAATCGCTTCCATCTGTTTGCCATTGGCGATAAACAAACCCGTATCTTCTCCAAGTCCGACCCCCAATACTTTGGGATTCCCAACGACGGCTTGAAACAAACGTCCGATACGACCGCGTTGTACAAAATGCGTGTCAATCACGACATCATCGATCAGTCCTAATCCCGAAGTAATTTTCACTTCCCCTTTCAACAAGGCTTCGCTACTACTTCCTTGGTAAATCATATTGTTGGAAGCGGCTGCTGCACCCGCTGAAGTTCCCGCATAAATAAAATGCTCGTTGCGGTATTTATCCAATAACAAATCGTGAAACGGTGTTCCTCCTAAAATGGAGGTCAAACGCAATTGGTCACCTCCAGTAAACATGACCACATCCGCATCGCGCAAACGCTGAATGATTTCGGGATCCATCGCTTGCTCCCGTTTTTCGATATACAATACATCCACATTGTGTGCTCCCAAGTAATTGAAAGCCTTCACGTATTCGGGTCCAATTTGTCTTGGAATCTTCGAAGCTGTGGTAATCACTTCGATACGCGAATTTTCTTTGTGTAAGGACTCTTTGATGATACGTTTTAAAATACCTTCCTCAAAGAAGTTCAAGTTTTGAGGTGCTGTCGTATCCAAATCGGTTTCGGTAAAACTTCCTTTGTCTACTGCCCCCCCGATAATGATCAATTTTCCTAGTATTTTCATGCGGGTAAAAATAACCATTTCATCACATTTCGCAAACGTTTTCTACAGATTTACCGCAGGAGTTTTCCCCAAGTTTTCCACGGTAAAGGGAAAAAGAGCAAAAATCATTTTACTGAATTTCAGAAGTATAGTTTGTAATATTTATTTTTTCGCAATCAAATAATACAATCAAAAAAATAATTCGTTATTTTTAACAAATTCGTTAGCTAAATTCAACCCAAGACCCTTGTTTTATGAAAATTGAAAAGATTCAGGCCCTACGTGGACCCAACATTTGGAGTGTACAACGCAAAAAATTAATCCAAATGCGTCTCGACCTGGAAGACATGGAAGAAAAACCCACCAATAAAATTTCAGGATTTCGCGAACGCATCGAAGCCATGTTTCCTACCATGATTGAACACCGCTGCTCTGAAGGTGTGCGCGGTGGCTTCTTTTCCCGCATTGATCGTGGGACTTGGATGGGCCATGTCATTGAACATATTGCCCTTGAAATTCAAACCCTAGCCGGTATGGAAACCGGATTTGGTCGCACCCGCGAAACCAAAACACCGGGTGTATATAATGTTGTTTTCAGTTATGTCGAAGAAAGTGTGGGGATGTATGCCGCCGAAGCTTCTGTGCGCATTGCTGAAGCGCTCATTGCAGGAACCGACTATGATGTGCAAGCCGATATTCAAAAAATGCGGGAAATTCGCGAACGCGTTCGACTCGGCCCATCCACCGGAAGTATCGTAGATGAAGCAGTTGCCCGCGATATTCCTTGGATACGTTTGGGCACTAATTCCCTTGTACAATTGGGATATGGGGTAAACCAAATGCGTTTTCAAGCCACCATTACATGCAAAACGAGCAATATTGCGGTAGACATTGCTTGCAATAAAGAAGAAACCAAACGCATGCTCGACATGGCCTCCATACCCGTAGCCAGCGGGGGCATTTGTGTGGATGAGGAAGATTTGGAAATGGTCATCAAAAAAATTGGCTTTCCCATTGTCATCAAGCCCTTGGATGGAAATCATGGCAAAGGCGCCTCCATCAATGTACAAAATTTAGAAGATGCCAAAGCGGGACTCGCTCATGCCAAAAACTACAGCCGAAGAGTTATCGTTGAAAAATTTATCACAGGATTTGATTTCCGCGTATTGGTGATTGACAATAAACTTGTAGCTGCAGCATTGCGCGAGCCGGCTCATGTGAAAGGCGATGGCGTGAATACCATTCAACAATTAATCGATGAAACCAATAAAGATCCTCGACGTGGATATGGCCATGAAAATGTATTGACCGAAATTACGGTGGATCGCGATACTACCGATTTGTTAACCAAAAAGGGCTATGATTTGAATACCATTCCCGCCAAAGATGAAATTGTGTATTTAAAATCTACTGCCAATCTCAGCACAGGGGGAACTTCGGTCGATGTGACCGATATGATGCACCCGGAAAATATTTTCTTGTGTGAACGCATCTCTCGCGTTATCGGCTTGGATGTATGTGGAATTGATATAATGGCGCCCAATTTAACACAACCCCTTAAAGAAACGGGAGGATGTATTTTGGAGGTCAATGCAGCTCCAGGATTCCGTATGCACTTAGCGCCCTCCGAGGGATTGCCACGAAATGTAGCCGCTCCAGTAATTGATATGTTGTACCCCCCTGGAAAACCCTCGCGCATTCCGATTATTGCGATTACAGGTACCAACGGAAAGACAACAACAACCCGTTTGATTGCACACATGGTGAAAAACAATGGGTTCCGTGTGGGATTTACCACCTCTGACGGAATTTATGTGCAAAACCACATGATGGAAAAAGGGGATACGACGGGTCCCATTTCGGCCGAATACATTTTAAAAGATCCCACGGTGGAATTTGCAGTTCTAGAGACCGCACGCGGGGGAATTCTTCGTTCAGGTTTGGGTTTTAGCCGTTGTGATATTGCTATCATCACCAACATTCAAGAAGATCATCTTGGACTCCAAGATATTCATACTTTGGATGATTTGGCGCGTGTAAAAAGTGTAGTAGTACGCAGTGTAAAAAAAGACGGTTGGGCAATATTAAATGCCGACGACGAGCATTGTATGAAAATTGCACAGGATTTAAGTTGCCAAGTTGCCTATTTTTCGATGGATGAAAACAGTCCCAAAGTCCGAGAACTTTCAAAAGAAGGAAAGATTGTTGCGGTTTATGAAAATGGATTCATCACCATCAAACGCGGGGAATGGAAAATCCGTGTAGAACGTGCCACGCATATTCCGTTGACCATGGGGGGAAAAGCCAAATTCATGATTGCCAACGTCTTGGCCGCTGCGCTAGCAGGCTATCTTCATGGATTTAAAACAGAAGACATCAGTCTATCGCTACAAACATTCATTCCGGGCGCGGCACAAACACCGGGTCGTATGAATATATTTGAGTTTAAAAAATTCAAAGTCATGATCGACTTTGCGCACAATCCTGCGGGCTACCGTGGCATTGAAGAGTTCTTAACCAATGTAGAAGCCACCAAAAAAATTGGCATTATTGCTGGCGTTGGCGACCGACGAGATGAGGATATTAAAGAATGTGCCAAAATTGCTGCACGCATGTTTGATCATATTATCATTCGACAAGAAAAACACTTACGCGGCCGCACAGAGGAGGAGATTATCGGACTCATCATGGAAGGCATTCAAGAAAGTGGATCACATGTTACCCACGAAATCATCACGAAAGAAACCGAGGCGATCAAACACGCTATCAGTACGGCTGAAGAAGGAAGTTTTATCACCGCTTTGAGTGATGTGGTGACCAATGCCATAGAAATTGTCCAAGAATATTTGGACAAAGAACAAGAAAGTTAGGTCACTCTTGAAATAAATTAAAATAACCGGTGTTTACGCATCGGTTTTTTTATGTTACTATTTTAAATGTATCTTTACTGAAAATCAAGAAAATGAAAAAATGTATTCTATTGTGGTGCTTGAGCTTGAGCTTGACCACTATGGCCCAAAAAATTCAACTGAAGAAAGACAAAATTTTATGGGATAAAGTGGAAGTAGCGACCGTCAAAGAACCGTATCGCGACCACTTGGAAATTGGCTCTTTGAGCGGTGAAAAACGATTTACTGTAGCCTACAAAGGATTAAACGCCAATGAAATGCAAATTTACAATTGGTTGGAAATAACCTCGGCCGATGGAAAACAAAAAACAGAAATTCCGTATGAAGTATTGATTACCGCTTTTAACTCGGATCGCATTATTGTACACTTATTGGCTGTCAAATACAATCTAATCAATGAAAAAGGCATCAACGAAGAGGCACTGAAAACATTTTTTGATACGCCAAGAGAATCCTTGAGTGAAAAATATGGCAAAATCGTGGCCTCAGCAAAATTTGAAGCCGACGAACAAAAACGCAAAGTTCAACAAGTAAAAAGTTCGTTAAATCCACAAATAAAAGCCGACAACAGCATTACAATGAACCTCAACGGTCGATTAACGATTGTCGGCAGTATTCAAGCCAAACCTTATGTGGTGGGCAATGGCGTCAATCAATATGTGACTGTGTATGACTTGGATGGCATACCGGTAGCGCGTTTGTCCAATACGGCTATGGATTTTTACAAATACCGTATTGAAACCTATGATGGTAAAAACTATGATTTTTATATCAAAAGTCAGTATAACAACACCAACAGTACCTTTTTGTATGAATTTTTGTGTGACTTAGTAAGTCGTGGGTATATGTTGAACCATCAAGCGAAGATGGAACAACAGCAATTACAACAAGCAAAAATCAATTTAGCCAAAGAACGCAGCGTTAATATTTATCAAAAACCGGGATATTTGATAGATGAAGAAGGGGTGAAATACACTGGAATTTTGAGTATTAATTTTCAAATGTTGGATGTCAATCAAACCGGACAAGTACTCCCTGAAAACACAGCCGATCGATTTGGGAAAACCGTTTCTATTACGTACAAGAATGACAAAAATCAGGAGCGCACCAAATCGTTTAAAGCCAACAGTGGCGCGTACTTTTGCATACAAGAGCAAGGGAAAGAAACATTTTATTACGGCATGGCTGTGAAAGGCGACTCGATGAAAAAATTACAAAACATGGGGAACCTCAGTTTTGATAACGCTTATTTTTATCAATTAATCTACAAAGAAGATTCTATCTTGGTCTTGCAAGATCCTGTCGAAACCGATCGTTATGTGATAAAAATCAAAAGCGAATCCAAAGGGCAGATGATTGACCGACGCGACACCGATGAATTGGCACCTGTTTTGGCAGAATACCTCAAAGCTTGTCCCGCAACCGCCACTTCCCTTCGTAAAGGGGAAATGGACTTGAAAATAGAACAAAATTTAATCACCCTTGCCAAAGAATACCAAGCCTGTAAAAAATAAAGGAAAAGGACAACGAAGCGGTTGTCCTTTTTTTTGGCATTTCGCGATAGGAGGCACTAGAGACTTCGCTCTGAAATCCGTATTTTTACCCCACAAATCGCTAAACACATGAAGAAAAAATTTGGAATGGTATTGGGATGGCTCTTGGTTTTTGGATGGAGTGCCGCCCAGTTGAAAACAATCACGCTGGAAGAAAGCGTCTTGCAACAAAATCGAAAATTTGGTGCCGATCGCATGACGGGATTTCAATGGATCCCCGGATCAACGGATTATGTCTATTACACCACTATGTGGACAAAAATGATGCAGGCGTCTGCCACGCGCACTGAAGCCAAAGAAGGAATAACGCTAGCGGAACTGAATGCCGCTTTAGGGACCAAAATCACTAATTTTTTTGGACTTCAATGGATCGATAATAGTCATGTTTTAGTTACCGAAAACGGGAAGTATTATCAATACAATCGCGTGACAAAATCGGGAAAACTGCTTTTCTCCCTTCCTGAAGAGGCGGAAAACACGACTCCAGATGCGGCGAAACAAAAAATAGCTTACACCAAAGGCAACAACCTTTATGTGCATACAGGTTCTCAAGACGTTGCGGTTACACAAGAGACTTCCCCAGGTATCGTGTCGGGACAGTCGGTCTCGCGCAATGAATTTGGGATTAGTGGCGGAATTTTTTGGTCACCCAAAAGTACTTTTCTTGCCTTTTACCAAAAAGATGAGACCCAAGTGGCGGACTATCCGTTGTTGGATATGACCCAAACCCCAGGAAAATTAATGCCTATCAAATATCCGATGGCGGGACAAGCATCGGAGCAAGTGCGCGTAGGAATTTATCATTTGGCTTCGGGAAAAACGGTATTTATTCGCCCAAAAAGTGGAGGATTGAATGATTATATGACCAATTTATCTTGGACACCGGATGAAAAATATATTTTGGTAGCCGAATTAAACCGCGGGCAAAATACAATGCACTTAAACTTGTATGAAGCCGCTACGGGAACCTTTGTGCGCACTTTGCTACAGGAAACCCATGAGCGTTGGGTTGAACCCGAGCATGAGGCTTTTTTCCCCTCGGCACAATCCTCTGACTTTATTTGGTTTAGTGAGCGGGATGGCTTTCAAAACTTGTATTACTATGATTTGAATGGAAAATTGATACAACAATTAACGCGAAATAAGTTTCCCACCCGTGAAATCATCGGAGCGAATCCGGAGGGGACAGTAGTATATTTTAAAGCTACGGGGGAACAGGGGATCAATATGCTCTTGTATAAAGTTACCTTGAAAGGAAAGCAAACGTTGGTTTCGACTACGCTTGGCGTGCACAATGGCGTTTTGTCTCCCGACGGACAGTGGTTATTTGATGAATATTCGAATGCCACAACTCCTTCACAATCGGTACTTTGGAATGCCAAAGGAAAAGCGACGGTAGTGATGACGAGCAGCAATAAATATGAGGGATATGCTTTAGGAAGCGCTGAAATCAAAACGATTAAAGCAGCCGATGGCGTTACCGATTTGTTTACGCGCTTGATCAAGCCAAGTAATTTTGATCCTACCAAAAAATACCCTGTATTGGTGTATGTGTATGGAGGACCGCATGCACAAATGATTACCAATTCCTACCTTTTGGGGGCTAATTTGTGGATGTATTGGATGGCTGAACAAGGATATTTGGTTTTTACGGTAGACAACCGCGGATCGGACAATCGGGGATTTGCCTTTGAAAGTGTAATACATCGCAATTTGGGCAATCATGAAATGGCCGATCAATTGAACGGCATTGCATATTTAAAGTCCCTACCCTATGTGGATGCTAATCGATTGGCGGTACATGGGTGGAGTTATGGTGGTTTTATGACGACTTCGTTACTGTTACGTCACCCCGATGTGTTTAAAGTAGGGGTTGCGGGCGGTCCCGTGATCGACTGGAAATGGTATGAAGTGATGTATGGCGAACGATATATGGACACCCCCGAAGAAAATCCGGAGGGCTATGCTACGGCTAATGTGAGTCAGTACGCTAAAAATTTGACCGGAAAGTTATTGCTGATTCACGGTACTTCGGATGATGTGGTGGTAGAACAACATAATTTGGCTTTGGTTAAAAAATTGATTGAGGCGGGCAAACAAGCCGACTACTTCCCCTACCCGATGCACAAACACAATGTAACGGGGAAAGACCGGGTACACCTCATGAAAAAGGTATTGGATTATGTGATAGAAAATAATAGATAGAAAAATTCCCTATCGAAGTTTCGGGACCAAATCCCAAATTCCAATTGGTTTTTCAGTTGGAATTTGGGATTTTTTTTATGCCTTTGAAAGACGGTAGGTTGTATCTAGCCCCGGTAGAGCCCTTGTTGGAGCTCTTGTAGCGCAGCGGAAAAGCGACGGGCGAAAACGGGAGGAGGGTGCTTTTGAAAACGATACGGGTGCTCCTGTAAAGACTCACAATTGTGAGTCTCTGTGAGTCTTTACGTTTTTTGTTTTTTCTTTTTAGCGGCGGGAAATAGGACGTTGTTGAGAATCAAACGAAATCCGGGTGAAGTGGGATGCAGGTCCAAAACGGTAGGTTCATCGCCTACTTGATGGCGGTAATCTTCGGGATCGTGGCCGCCGAAGAAAGTAAAAAAGCCTTTCCCTTTTTGGCCGTGGATATAGCGGGCTTCTTCATTAATTTGGCATTCGCCCAAGACCAACACATTAGATTTAATGTTCGCACGGTCGAAAGCGGTCGTTTGGCCCATGAACCCTTTGACCAATTGGGTATGATTTTGGCACAACATGCTTGGAATCACGTCCCATTTGGCCGAATACTCCATCAACGTAAAATAGTCTTTTTCAAAAGGTACGCGACGTTTTTCGGTCATATCAATATCGGAGAACTCGTAGCGTTCGGGGCGGCGTTCGAGGATAAAATCTTTGAAGGCAAAAGTGCGGGTGTAATCGATACGCGCTTGGTAGTTGGGATCGCTATCATCGCCATCAAACATGGGTTCGCAAATATCCACACCTTCGGCTGCCAGAGCAATATCAAAACTATCGGTGGCCGAGCACATGGCAAACATAAAGCCGCCTCCAATGACGAAATCGCGTATTTTTTTGGCCACAGCCAATTTCGCTTCAGAAACTTTAGTGAATCCTAGTTTGGCAGCTAAGAGTTCGGCCTCACGCTTTTGTTCGATATACCAAGGCGCATTGCGGTAGGCGCCATAGAATTTACCGTATTGGCCCGAGAAATCCTCATGGTGCAAGTGCAACCAATCGTATAGAAGTAACTGATCGGTAAGCACTTCTTCGTCATAGATTGGGGTAAACGGAATTTCGGCATAAGTGAGCACCATGGTTACGGCGTCGTCCCAGGGTTGTTTGCCTTTGGGGGTATAGACAGCGATTTTAGGGGCTTTTTCCAACACAACCGTTTCCATGTTTTGGGAGGGACTCGAAATCTCTTCCAGAATTTGGTTGGCTTCGCCGTCGGAGAGAATTTCAAAACTGACGCCGCGAATCTGACACTCTTTGCGAATTTCGGGCGCATCGGGAAGTAAGAAAGATCCGCCACGGTAATTGAGGAGCCAGCTGGCTTTATAGTCTTTGGACAGCACCCAATAGGTAATCCCATAGGCTTTTAGATGGTTTTTTTGCGACACATCGTCCATGGGTAAAAGAATAAAATTGGCGTAAATCTGCCCTACACAAAGTAAAAACAACCCTACACATATTGAGCCCCATTTTTTCATACCACTACTTCTAAATTTGTTTCGAATTTACAGTTTTCTACGCTATGAAAGCAACAAAGATTTGTTAATTCTAAAGAGATACAAAACACGTAAAAATACGTATATCTAGTTAAAACCTGAATTGTAATTTTGAATCATGATTAACCACCCAACCCCATTTGTAATGAAAAACGCCATGAAAAATATGAGCGTCGGCACCAAACTCGGTTTGAGCTGCATCCTCATCTTATTATTGGTCTATTTAGTTTTATCGGTTAAATTTTTACTGAGTTAACGCTCCTATCGCCCATTCTCAAGTAATGTTGTACGCCAAAACCGATATTCTTCAACACCGATGCTAAACCGTCGGTGTTTTTTTTTATAATCCTTCTAAGGTGACAATTTTATTTTGAATCGCATATACGACCAGGCCAGCAATATTTCGCGACTCGGTTTTCAGCAGGAGGTTATTGCGGTGGCCTTCAACGGTACGGGGACTGATAAACAGTTTGTCGGCAATTTCTTGGGTGTTGAATTGTTGACAAAGCAATTGCAAAACTTCCCGTTCGCGGTTGGTTAAATCATCGGTGGCAAATCGCAATCGGGGCGTTTGCGTAACGATATCTTGCTGAATAACTTCGAGGACTTCGGGCGTATAATAAAATCCTTTTTCAAATACTTGTCGCAGGGTTTCGACCATAAGCGCGGGAGAAGCATTTTTAACCAAATACGCTGAAGCGCCAACATGCAACATATTGGCAATAAAGGCACGGGTGTGATAACTCGTCAATGCGATGGTTTTTATAACTGGAAAGGCTTTGTGAACCATCCGAGTAGCTTCGACTCCATTGACGTCGGGCATTTTTAAATCCATCAAAATGATATCGGGATACGTATCGGTATTTTCAAGATAATCCAGTACTTGTTGTCCGTTGGATGCTTCATAAATCACCTCCATATCGGACTCGCGTTGCAGTAAAAAATACAAGCCTTTTCGAAACAGTTCCTCGTCATCTGCGAGTAGAATCTTTATCTTATTTTTCATTTGAAAACGTTATTTGATAATGCACCCCTTGACCGGGCTGTGCCTTGAGCGTAAGCTTTCCATTGAGGAGTCCCACGCGGCTTTCAATATTACGCAAGCCCAATCCTTTGCGTACCTTGGGATCATTACTGTCAAAACCGCAGCCATTATCGCGGTAATTCAAGATCCAATGCGTCGCAAGCGTTTCAACATTTACGATAACTTCGGACGCTTTTCCATGGCGAACAGAATTGTGGAGTAACTCTTGTAGAATACGAAAAACAGGCAATTGCTTTTCGGTTGTTAGGGCGTCAAAAGACCCATCGCCAGTGCGAGTAACTCTAACTTTTTGGGTGGTATTGTATTCCAAGACCAACTCGTCAACACCGGCTTGTAGTCCAAATTTTTCCAAAACTGGAGGCAACAAATCGTGGGCAATACGACGGGCGCTTTCTAAAGCATTGCCGGTTAGGGTTTCGATATTTTCCATGATTTCTAGGCGTTCATTTTCCTCTAAATTTGGTGTTTTGAGTAAATGGGTATGCAAGGTAACCACGTTGAGTTTGGAACTAATGTCATCGTGTAGGTCTTGCGCAATTCGTTTACGCTCTTCCTCTTGGGTAAATAGTACTGCATGTAATAGGGCTTTCTGATGATTCACTTCCAACTCTCGTTTCTCGATTTCTTTAGCGACGATTTTTTTTCGCGAAAAATAAAAAAACAAGATAAGCACAATGGCCATGGACAAAAACGCCAGAAATGTCCACACAATGGTTTGCACAACGGTCGATTCACTCCACGTAAGTTCCATAGTTTGATTTATAAAGTTGATATACTTGGTAAGCCATGAAAATTTGGAAAACGGTGTACAAAAAAAGATTGAACCCAGAAATCAGCCAAAAGGGAAAATCATAGGCTATTTTCACCATTAAAAAATGGGCTAAAAACAAGGCGGCACTTCCCATGACATACAAAACGACGCCCAAGGTAAAATAGTAAAAGGTTTTATCACCATCCAACATTTGGTACAAATGCAACGTAGCATAAATGACGATGGGCATAGACAACAAATAAATCTCCACGGGATTAAAATCGTGAAATAGTTGCGGATCTATGGCATAGGGTACGGCGTTTAAAAGTAACATCACGGGAACCATTATTTGGATCCATCGTCTTTGTTTGGCCTTTTCCAATACCGTGTAATAAAACCCTGAAAGCAACAAAAATTGGAATGTAAAATAAAAATGCGACAAAAATAGGTTATGAATACCAAGGGAAGAAAGCCCTTTATTTAAGGTTTCAATCACTCCCATCGTTGTCGCATAAATCGTGAGCCATTGTAGTGCACGAGACGTTTTAAAAAAACGAACCCACAGCACCAAAATGACTCCGATTTGGATAAAATAGTAAAGTTGTTTAATAAAAACGAGCATCCACTACCCCATTAACGGACTGGTATAATCGCAGTTTTTGGGACAGGGAGAAGTCATGTCATAAACATACAACCCTTGATCGTAATTGATTAAATCGACCCCATTTTTATCGACACCCACTATCATCAGCTTGGGATTATTGTTGTCATCGATGCCCAAATAAGCGCGAAGGTTTTCAACATTGGGTTCGTTGAGCACTTGCGTAACGTCAATTTCGGGAATCAAAAACGCTTTGATATCAATGGAGCTGGCTTCTTGCCAACGCTTAGCCCAGGTTTGTGCTTGAGCTAAAGGAATTACATTTACAGGTTCTGCTTTCATGTGTTTTTAGGGTTTTGGATTAATGACATAAATATAACTTTTTGGGCAAAAAAAAACAGGTATTTCTACCTGTTTTCGCATTTTTTTAAAAAGGAACATCACTATCATCTTCAAGTGCGGGTGGCGGTCCACCAAAAGCATCGTTGGGTGAAGGCAGATTTTTGGTAAAAAACGGATTATCATCGGCATTCATTTTGGACGGTAAATCACTGAATCCGCTGGCAAAGTCGTCAAGGTTGTCGAATTTACCGAGGTTTCCGATAAATTTCAAACGTATATTTTCCAACGAACCGTTACGGTGTTTTGCAATGATAAATTCCGCTTGTCCTTGCGTTGGCGATTGTTCATCATCATCCCATTCTTCAATTTTATAGTATTCGGGGCGATAAATAAACGACACGATATCGGCATCTTGCTCAATCGCTCCCGATTCACGCAAATCCGAAAGCAAAGGTCGTTTGCTTGAACCCCGTGTTTCAACGGCACGAGACAATTGCGATAAGGCAATCACGGGTACATCCAATTCTTTGGCCAAGGCTTTTAAATTCCGTGAAATCGTAGAAATTTCTTGCTCGCGATTTCCGCCACCTTTCCCTGCGCCACCGGCAGTCATCAACTGTAAATAATCGATAATAATAAGTTTAATACCGTGCTGTGACGCCAATCGTCGGGCTTTGGCTCGTAAATCAAAAATGGACAATGAAGGCGTATCATCGATGTAAAGCGGTGCTTTTTCCAAATCGCGCACTTTAACACTTAATTGTTCCCACTCGTGTTTTTCTAATTTCCCCGTACGGAGTTTCTCAGAAGACAATCCGGTTTCGGAAGATATCAAACGGGTAATCAACTGCACGGAGGACATTTCAAGCGAAAATACGGCTACGGGACTTTGGGAATCGATGGCAATGTTTCGGGCCATAGACAATACAAAGGCGGTTTTACCCATACCCGGGCGTGCTGCGATAATAATCAAATCGGAGGGTTGCCAACCGGAGGTCACTTGATCGAGTTTGTGGAATCCGGTAGGGACGCCGCTCAATCCTTCTTTGTTGGAAATTTCTTCAATGCGTTTTTTGGCTTGCATCACCAAACTTTGCGCTGTTTCGGAGCTGCGTTTGATGTTGCCTTGGGTCACTTCGTACAATTTGGACTCGGCCATATCGAGCAAATCGAAAACATCGGTCGCGTCTTCATAGGCTTCTTCGATGATATCGGAAGAAATTTTGATAAGCGAACGTTGAATGTATTTCTGAAGTATGATTCGCGAGTGGAACTCAATATGCGCCGAAGAAGAAATCTTTTGCGTAAGCTGAATGAGGTAAAAATCGCCGCCAGCCATTTCCAACTTTCCGTTTTTCTTCAATTGAGCCGAAACGGTTAATAAGTCAATGGGTTGGGAATCGGTAAAGAGTTGGAAAATAGCCTCAAAAATGAACTTATGTGCTTCTTTGTAAAACGCATCGGGTTGGAGGATATCAATGACCTCATCGACTCCTTTTTTATCAATCATCATCGCCCCTAAAACCGCCTCTTCCAAGTCCAATGCTTGCGGAGGAAGTTTGCCTTTTTCTAAAGTAATCAAGGTCGTTTTATCCACCTTTACGGGGTTAATATTGCGTAAATTTTCCATAAAGCGAATGTAACCAATTCTACCAAAAACCGGTGGAGGACTTATTACCACCACCTTGTTTATAACTCATACTATTTTGTTAACAACACAAAAAAAATCCGAAACCACGGGCTTCGGATTAAGGGTATTGTGAACTACTTTTTTACTCTTTAAACTCGCCCATCTTGCTGTACTTGTCCATTCTATTGGCGACAAGCTCGGATGTTGATAAATCTTTGAGTTCTTGGAAAGCGTTTAAAATATATTCTTTCACGGTTGCAAATGTCGTTGCTTTATCGTAGTGTGCTCCGCCTAGCGGTTCGGGAATGACATCGTCGACCAACTTTTGCTTTTTCATATCGGTAGACGTCAGTTTCAACGCTTCGGCAGCTTTCTCTTTAAAATCCCAACTTTTCCACAAAATAGACGAACATGATTCAGGAGAAATTACAGAATACCAGGTGTTTTCCAACATGAATACGCGATCTCCTACACCAATTCCTAAAGCTCCTCCAGAAGCGCCTTCGCCAATAATGACACAAATAATGGGCACTTGTAAGCGTGACATTTCGAAGATATTTCGTGCTATGGCCTCCCCTTGTCCACGTTCTTCCGCTTCCATTCCGGGATAAGCCCCTGGTGTATCGATAAAGGTAATGACGGGAATACCGAACTTTTCAGCCATTTTCATCAAACGCAAGGCTTTGCGATAGCCTTCAGGATTGGCCATCCCGAAATTACGGTATTGCCGCATTTTGGTATTGATTCCTTTTTGTTGACCAATTAGCATAAAAGACTGTCCGCCAATCTTTCCTAATCCGCCAATCATGGCTTTATCGTCTTTAAAATTGCGGTCGCCAAACAGTTCCAAGAATGTACCGTCGGTGAGCGTCGTAATGTACTCTAAAGTATACGGACGGTTGGGATGACGCGAAAGTTGCACGCGTTGCCAAGCCGTAAGATTCTTATATATTTTCTTTTTGGTTTCTTCTAATTTCTTTTCGATTTGTTTGCAGGTATTCGTTACATCTACATTGGACTCCTGACCAATAAGCTCACATTTTTCTAATTGGTCTTCCAATTCTTTGATGGGAAGCTCAAAATCTAAATACTCCATACAATATAGGGTTTAGTAAAAGTTCGAAATACAAAGATAGGGGTTTCCTTTTTTTGTGGAAATAAAAAAAAGGGATTAATTGTAAACAATACACTAGGAAGTTGAGCGCGATTTCAGAATCCCATTGGCGATCACCGTAACTAAAATAATAATCGCACCCAGATAAAAGGTACCACTCATGGTTTCGGTGTCTTCAAAGAGAAGCATGGCTAAAATTATCCCATACACGGGTTCTAAATTGATGGTGAGCATTACTGTGTAAGCATCCAACACCCGAAGTAAGGCGGTGGAAGCAATCATGGCAAAAGCGGTACACACCGAACTAAGCAATAATAAATACCCCAAATCGCTCCAGGATAATTGAAAAAAAGGGGCGGTAAAACTGCCCGATAGTGCCAATAAAATCGAGAAAAACAACACTCCACCCAACAGTTCAAACAAAGTAATTACTACGGGCTCATGTTGGGCGACCCAACGGGAATTTAACACCGCAAATAAGGCCGATAAAAATGCCGAAAGCAAGGCCAAACCAATACCGGTAATAAAATGAGTTTCAACTTTAAAAATCAAGGTCAATCCAGCGATAACCAGTACCCCAAAGAAAAGCTCGTACCGCACTATTTTTTTGGCGGTGAAAAGAGGTTCCAACAACGAGGTAAAAAAAGCCCCTGTAGACAAACAGGCTAGGGTAACCGAAACATTTGACACTTTAATCGCTTTAAAAAACGTAAACCAATGTAAGGCAATCACAATTCCAGCGCCAAGAAAAATGGGAATCATGGATCGAGAATGCCGCCATGAAATTTTATGATACCCCACATAAGCGCCAATAAAAAAAACGGCAAACAACATACGAAACCATACCAAAGCTAAAGCGTCTAAGGTAATGAGCTTGCCGATAATGGCCGTAAATCCCCAAATGAATACTATGAGGTGAAGCAGCAGGAGACTTCGAAATTTATCGTTTGGCATTGCGCAGTAAGTAAAGAGCTAAAATACCAAAAATAAGATTGGGCAACCAAACCAAAAGCATGGGTGGTGCACTGGACTTTTCGGCCAAAACCCCAAAAACCTTGTCCATAAAGACAAAAGCAAAAGCAATGACAATTCCAATAACCAAATTAATACCCATACCGCCGCGTCGTTTCATGGAGGAAACTGCCACGGCAATCACGGTTAAAATAAAGGCTGAAACAGGAACGCTATATTTTTTATACAACACAACCAAATAGGTGTTCATATTGGCGGAGCCCCGTTTTTTTTCTTTTTCGATAAATTTTATCAAGTCAAAGTAATTTAAGGTCTCTGCAACATAAACCGTGGGGGTTAGCTCATCGACATCAAACTTCAGGATGGTGTCTTTTCGCGTTCCAATTTCGAGTACATCATTGAGCGCACCTACTTTTCGTTTTTTATATTCAAAAAGCGAATAGGTGCTGTCGTTCTCGTTGAATTTAATCCGATCGGCGGTAATTTTATAGACTAATGAATCGCCTTTAAACCGCTCCATAGAAAAGTTGAACCCTAATTTGCTATCGGGATTGTAGGAACTGACATAAATATATTCGTTATCGCTGATTTGTCGGTACACATCGGAATTGTCGCGCATTTCATTTTGGCCATTTCCAATCAAATACATGAATCGAAATGTTTTGAATCCTTCACTGGCTTTGGGCACCAAAAAGAATCCCATCAGCAAGGCAAAAACCGAAACCATAGCAGCACCAATGAGGTACGGACGTAAAAAGCGGGTAAAGGAAATTCCCGAACTCAATATGGCGATAACTTCGGTGTTATTGGCCAATTTGGAGGTAAACCAAATGATGGATAGAAACAGAAAAATAGGGAATAATAAATTGGCAAAATAAATGGTAAAGTCCACATAATATTGAGCAATCGCAGGAAAAGGAACGCGATTTTCAATCATTTTATTGACTTTTTCAGCTACGTCAATGGTTATCCCAATAGGAATAAATAGCAATAGCATGGTGGCAAACGTCACCAAGTACCGTTTTAAGATGTAGCGATCAATAATTTTCATTACAAACGTTGACTCATTTGTTGTACCATTTTATTTTTCCAATCCCGGAAATCGCCTGCGATGATGTGTTTTCGGGCTTCACGAACCAACCAAAGGTAGAACCCTAAATTGTGAATCGTAGCAATTTGTTTGCCCAAGTATTCATTGGCAGCAAACAAGTGACGTAGGTAAGCTTTGGAATATTCGGTATCGACAAAGGTAATTCCCATTTCGTCGATAGGAGAAAAATCGTCTTCCCACTTTTTATTTTTAATATTAATCACCCCATGGGCGGTAAACAACATCCCATTACGGGCATTGCGTGTGGGCATGACACAGTCAAACATATCAATTCCCAAAGCAATATTTTCCAAAATGTTAATGGGCGTACCTACCCCCATTAAATAGCGGGGTTTGTCTTTCGGAAGTACGGCGGTCACCACTTCGGTCATGGCATACATTTCCTCAGCAGGTTCTCCCACCGACAATCCCCCAATAGCATTCCCTTCTGCCCCTACATTGGCGATATATTCGGCCGACATTTGGCGTAGATCTTTGTACGTACTTCCTTGAACAATGGGAAATAACGTTTGTTCGTACCCGTATTTTGGCGGTAATGTTTTCAAATGCGCCACACAACGGTCCAACCAGCGGTGGGTCATGTGCATACTGCGTTTGGCATAGCGGTAATCACACGGATAGGGTGTACACTCGTCAAAAGCCATGATAATATCGGCGCCAATGGTGCGTTGAATTTCCATGACGTTTTCGGGGGAGAAAAAATGGTAGGAACCATCGATATGTGATTTAAATTTCACCCCTTCTTCCTTGATTTTTCGGTTGGCAGAAAGTGAATACACTTGGTATCCTCCACTATCGGTCAAAATATTTCGATCCCAATTCATGAACTTGTGCAAGCCGCCAGCTTTTTCTAAAATATCCAACTGTGGACGCAAGTACAAATGGTAGGTATTTCCTAAAATTATATCGGGATTAATATCGTCACGGAGTTCGCGTTGATGCACCCCTTTGACGGAAGCTACAGTCCCGACAGGCATAAAAATAGGGGTTTCAATGAACCCGTGGTCAGTCGTAATTTTACCCGCACGGGCTTGGGATTGGGGATCGGTATGCAGTAACTCAAATTTCATCGAAAGGGATTTCAGCCGACAAAGATACTTTTTTTTGGGAAAGGGCTAGTGGGATTAAGATTTCCTTAATGAGATAATGGGGTAATGAGACAATGTGCCGATGTGCCGATGAGACAATGTGGCAACCTGCCGTTAGGTAGGTAGGTGGGGCAATGATGAAATATACTTACCGTGTAAAACAAAATTTGACACAAAGCACCCAAGGTTGTTTTTAGTAGGATTGCGTGAGGGATGGCAGTGGAAAGCCCACAGCGCGGAGGTACGACAAGCGCGGACTTGAAACGGACAGCCCGACCCCGCTTAACTAAAGTGAATTGAAAGCGAGGAAGGATGGCGGGGACACGCCCTAAATGAATTGTGAATGTTAAATTAGAAATTATGAATTAAAAGGAATGGAGTATGTACGTTTTTAAGATTTGTATAAGCCGCAGAATCGGTGTACTTTTGTGCCACATTTTAATACCACAACAATGTCTAACATGCAACAACTACACGATTTAACAACACAAGTACGTCGCGACATCCTTCGTATGGTACATGCTGTAAATTCGGGTCACCCGGGAGGTTCTTTGGGTTGTGCTGAGTTTTTAGTATGCCTTTTTCAAGAGGTGATGGAACGCAAAGAAGGCTTTGATATGAACGGGATTGGAGAAGATATTTTCTTCCTTTCCAACGGTCATATTTCCCCTGTTTTTTACAGTGTACTCGCACGAAGCGGGTATTTTCCAGTGGAGGAATTGGCCACCTTCCGAAAATTAAACTCTCGTTTACAAGGACACCCTACCACCCACGAAGGACTTCCGGGCGTGCGAATGGCTTCGGGATCTTTGGGTCAGGGACTTTCGGTTGCCCTTGGCGCCGCGGAAGCTAAGAAATTAAATAAAGACAACAAATTAGTCTATATTTTAACTGGTGACGGTGAGTTACAAGAAGGTCAAAATTGGGAAGCCATTATGTATGCTTCGGCCAAAAAAGTAGACAACCTCATTGCAACAGTAGATTACAATGGGCAACAAATTGACGGCTCAACCGAGGATGTCATGTCATTGGGGAATTTACGTGCTAAATTTGAAGCCTTTGATTGGGACGTTTTGGAAATCAAAGAGGGAAACAACATCGAAGCAATTCTAGCGGGTATGAAAGAAGCAAAAGCCAGAACAGGAAAAGGCAAACCGGTAGCCGTTTTGTTGTATACCGAAATGGGGAATGGCGTCGATTTTATGATGCATACCCACGCTTGGCACGGTAAAGCGCCCAATGATGCGCAATTGGAAAGCGGTTTGGCACAAAATCCAGCAACGTTAGGAGACTATTAATTGGCAACACATCATGAAAAAATACGAAAATACAGGAAGTAAAGATACCCGCTCCGGATTTGGCGCAGGGATGACCGAATTGGGTCAGAAAAACGAAAATGTGGTCGCTTTATGTGCCGATTTAATTGGCTCGTTAAAGTTTGACGATTTCAAAAAAAACCACCCCGAACGCTTTTTCCAGGTAGGAATTGCTGAAGCCAATATGATTGGTATTGCCGCAGGGTTAACCATTGGTGGGAAAATTCCGTTTACGGGAACCTTTGCCAATTTCTCAACTGGTCGCGTCTATGACCAAATTCGTCAATCGGTAGCCTATTCCGATAAAAATGTCAAAATTTGTGCCTCACATGCCGGATTGACCTTAGGAGAAGATGGCGCCACGCACCAAATTCTAGAAGATATTGGTTTGATGAAAATGCTCCCTGGCATGACCGTAATCAATACCTGTGACTATAACCAAACAAAAGCGGCGACTTTGGCTTTGGCCGATCATCATGGTCCGGCTTATTTACGTTTTGGTCGTCCGGTAGTGCCTAACTTTACCCCGGCAGACGAACCTTTTATCATTGGAAAAGCGATTGTATTGAATGAAGGAACCGATGTAACCATTATTGCTACGGGTCATTTGGTTTGGGAAGCGTTGGTTGCCGCAGAGGCTCTGGAAGCACGCGGAGTGTCGGCAGAAGTCATCAATATTCACACGATTAAACCGTTGGACGAAGAGGCGATTTTGAAATCGGTTGCCAAAACGGGTTGCGTTGTAACTGCTGAGGAACATAATTTCTTAGGCGGCTTGGGCGAGAGTGTGGCGCGAACCTTGGTTTTACACCACCCTGCTCCGCAAGAATTTGTGGCTGTAAAAGATTCGTTTGGTGAAAGCGGCACACCCGAACAGTTGATGGAAAAATACGGCTTGAACAGCGCTTCAATTGTAGCGGCTTGTGAAAAAGTCATGGCTCGAAAATAATTCGATGACCTAAATACAAAAAAGGCTCCCTATGCGGAGCCTTTTTATATTTGGGTTGGTAGAGAAACACAATTGTGTTTCTCTACCAACCCGATAAAAAAAAGGAACACATTTGTGTTCCTTTGAAGAGCCGATGGAGGGACTCGAACCCACGACCTGCTGATTACAAATCAGCTGCTCTAGCCAGCTGAGCTACACCGGCGGTGTATTGTGATGCAAATATAAATTTGAATTTGAATTCTCCAAAATATTTCCGTCACTTTTTGGAAAAAAATCAGTCTTACAAAGCGTTAATTTTATCAACCAACTGATTCGCAGTCGCTTCCAATTCAGTATTGATTTGCTTGAAATGCGCTTTTCTATTTTCAACGTTTTTGGCATTTACTTTCGTCATCAAATCATCAAAAGCTACTAAAGCCTCTGTAATGATGGCTTGGGTCGGTTCGGTAGGTTTCCCTGCGGTGGTCATTTCCAACAAATAAACGGCTTCGATAATATCGCCCAATACGTAGTTAATGTCTTTTTTTAAGTTTCTTACACTGGCCATAATGCTTGGTATTTTAAATTTGGGCAAAGGTAAGGATTATCTTCGGAATGCGGTTAGGAAATTGTGATTTCTAACAATTCGGCATTCCCCTTCAACTGGACCGCCTCTAAAGCTGCGGGCAATAAAATTGTTGTCCCTTTTGTTAATTCCATCTTTTTATCACCATACAAAAGCGTGCAATCGCCCTCCATCACCATAAGAACGGTAAAAGAATCGTTTGTACAATGAACACTTGCTGTATCGGTCAACGGAATAAAAGAAGTCGTAAAGTAGGGACAATCGACCATCACGTTGGATACATTCGTGTTTTGGGCATACGTTTTTTTACTTTCCGTACGCTGGTAATTTATCGCCTCCAATGCCAATTCTGTATGTAATTCTCGGAGATTCCCTTGGTCATCCCTTCGATCAAAATCATAAATACGGTAGGTGATATCAGAGGTTTGCTGAATTTCGGCAATCAATGTCCCTGCTCCAATGGCATGCACCGTCCCTGTTTCTAGAAAAAAAACATCCCCTTTTTGTACCGAATGTTTGGCCAACAAATCTACTACTTGGTGTTGTGCCAAGGCGGTTTTATAGGCTTCAGCATTGGAATCCTCTTTGAATCCTACGATCAATTGAGCACCAGGATCGGCTTGCATCACATACCACATTTCCGTTTTACCAAAGGAATTGTGACGTTCTTTCGCCAAAGCATCATTGGGGTGCACCTGAATGGATAAATCCTCACGGGCATCCAAAAACTTAAACAATAATGGAAATTGATCGCCAAATTGTGCCACCACTTTCTTCCCCAAAACCGCTTTTGGATTGAGGGCAACAACCGCATTTAAATCGGTTCCTTCGAGTGCTCCGTTGGCAACTACACTCACATCGCCGGGAACCGTTGAAAGTTCCCAACTCTCCCCTGAAATGTTAGAAACAATAGGTTTGTGTAAAACGTCGCGCAATTTTGTTCCGCCCCAAATTCGCTCTTTAATGATAGGGTTGAAAACCAAGGGATACCAATCCATAGTACTTAAATATAAAAAGCAAAAATAGGCTGTTTGTTGTATTGAATAAAAAAAATGAGGTTAAACCTTACTTTTCAAAAAAGCTAAGGCACGCTCCATGTGGCCACTTCCGCTTAAGGAATCAAAAATGAAGTGAATCTTTTGATCGGGACCTATAACATAAGTCGCGCGACCGTCAACCAAACCCAATAAATCCTTAGGAACACCAAACAAGGTTCGAATTTTCTTTTGGGTATCGGCCAAGAGGGTAAATGGGAGTTTATATTTGCTTTGAAATCGAAGGTGAGAAGCCACCCCATCAGCGCTAACTCCTATCACTACTGCACCTAAATCGGTGAAATCTTGATATCGATCGCGAAAGGCACACGCTTGTGTGGTACAACCCGGCGTATCATCTTTTGGATAAAAAAAGAGCACCACCCATTGCTTCCCGAAAACCGTGGCGCTATCGAATTGTTCTCCCTGACTATCGGTTGCTGTAAAATTAGGAACCAATGAACCCTTTCGTAATGCCATGATTAATTCCCTTTGTAGGTCACAAAATTTCGAGGCGTTTCATACAACACCACTTCTAAATCTTTATCTAATCCGATATGAGGACGCAGTTTGTGCCAAATCACAACGGCTATATTCTCAGCGGTTGGATTCAAATCGTGAAATTCTGGCACATCCAAATTGAGGTTTTTGTGATCAAATGCATCTTCCACAAGGGTTTTTACCAAGTCGGAAATAATTTTCACATCGATCACATACCCTGTTTCAGGGTCAATTTCTCCGGTAACAGAAACAATAAGTTCGTAGTTGTGGCCGTGAAAATTGGGATTATTACATTTACCAAACACCGCTTGGTTTTGCTCCATCGTCCAATCTTTGCGATACAAACGATGTGCAGCGTTGAAATGGGCTTTTCGGGATACTGTAACGCGCATGATTATAATTTATGGTCTTCGAGGTAATGATAAAATTCGTCAAATATGATTTTAAACCATACGGTGTAAATCTCAGGATGGTTTTTCATGTCTTCGCGAATGGCCTCGATATCCATCCATTTCCAACCTTCTACTTCTTCTGGATTAATGGCCGGCTCACCGTTGTAATACCCAATCATCACGTGATCCAGTTCGTGTTCGGTCAACCCATTATCAAAAGGCGCTTTATAGATAAAATGGAACAGCTCCTTTAATTCGGTTACAAATCCCATTTCTTCTTCCAAACGTCTTTTGCCCGCCTGAATATTGGTTTCACCTGCGCGTTGGTGACTGCAACAGGTATTGGTCCACAGCAATGGAGAATGGTATTTGTGATGTGCGCGTTGTTGCAACATCACTTCATTTTTATCATTTAATACAAAAACAGAAAAGGCCCGATGCAACATGGCTTTTTCGTGGGCTTCCAACTTGTTCATCAAACCAATCGGCTCATCGTTGGCATTGACTAAAATGACTTGTTCTTCTTTCATAGCGGGATGTCTAGGGTCAAAAGTACAACAATTCTTGTGTAATTTTGTCGAAGCTTTACAAACAACCGTTAAACTTTCCTTAAAGCAACGCCCTTTGTAAACTAAATTACGATTTGGAACGTATTTGCTTGATACCTTTGTATCGTAAAGCATTGAAAACATGAAAAAAATATATTGTTTATTACTTAGTTTAAGCTTATTTACCACAACCGCCTGTGGTCAAAATCAACCGCAACACTCCCAAAAAACAAAAAAAACAACCATGGAAAATACTATTCAAAAACCCGAAAATCCGTATTACTCAAACACCGACACAAGCAAACTCGTTTTGTCGGATGCCGAATGGAAAAAAGTGCTCCCCCCCGACCTTTATGAAGTAGCACGCCATGCCGATACCGAACGTGCCTTTACGGGTTCGATGTGGAAAAGTGAAACCAAAGGCACCTACTATTGTGCCGCTTGTGGAAATAAACTGTTCCGTTCCCAGCAAAAATTTGTCAGCAGTTGCGGTTGGCCCAGTTTCTTTGAACAAGACAATCCCAAAAGCATTTGGTTTCGACCTGATAATTCCTACGGTATGCAACGGGTTGAAGCCTTGTGTAGTCGTTGTGACAGCCATTTGGGACACTTGTTTGACGACGGACCCGAACCCACGGGAAAACGCTATTGCATGAATGCCGTTTCGCTTGATTTTGTACCCGATTCGGCAGAAAAAGCTGCGCAATTGAAAACGGTAGTCTTGGGAGGGGGCTGTTTTTGGTGTGTGGAAGCCGTATACCAAAACTTGAATGGCGTAGAAAAAGTGGTTTCTGGCTATGCGGGAGGCACCGTGGAGAATCCGAGTTACGAAGAAGTTTGTACCGGTAGAACGGGAGCCGCAGAGGTAGTAGAAATCACGTACAATCCCAACGTAACCAGTTTGGATGAAATTTATCAAGTGTTCTTTACCGTACACGACCCCACTACGTTGAACCGACAAGGAGCCGATGTGGGTACCCAATACCGTTCGGTGATTTTTTATAAAAATGAGGATGAAAAAAAAGAGGCACAAGCGTTGATTGACGCGTTGAACTTCCGAAACGTGTATCCGTCCAAAATTGTAACCACCCTAGAACCGCTCAAAAAATTCTGGGCAGCTGAAGAATACCACCAAAATTACTACGCCAACAATGCCAACAAACCCTATTGTCAAATGGTTGTTCGCCCCAAAGTGGAAAAGTTTGAAAAGGTGTTTAAAGACCGGTTGAAAAATAAAAAAACGCAATAATCAATTTCCCCCAAAAAGTTAGCTGCTCTTTGGGGTATTTTTTAGGGAATCGATTCCGCAATTTTGAGCGCACATTTCTCCCCATCAATTGCCGCCGAAATAATTCCCCCTGCATAGCCAGCACCTTCACCACAGGGATACAACCCTTTGATTTGTAGATGTTCTAAGGTAATCGGATCACGGGGAATCCGCACCGGTGAGGAAGTTCGACTCTCGGGGGCATGTAAAATGGCGTCATTGGTAAAATAGCCTTTCATCGACTTTCCAAATTGCACAAATCCTTCACGCATAATTTGGGTTAAAAAAGTAGGAAATACCTCCCCCAACTCTACCGAAGTCGTACCAGGAACATAAGACGTCTTTGGAATTTCGGCCGACACTTTCTTTTGGGAGAAATCCACCATGCGTTGGGCAGGGACTTTTTGGGTTTGACCCGCCAAAAGGAATGCACGCTGCTCGATATCTTTTTGAAATTCCATCCCAGCCAAAGGGCCAAACTTGGCAAAGGGTTTGAAATCCTCAAGCCGCAATTCAACCACTATACCCGAATTGGCCGTTGCTTGATCACGTTTGGAGGGCGACCAACCGTTGGTTACCACTTCCCCGGGACTCGTGGCACACGGCGCTATCACACCACCTGGACACATACAAAACGAATACATCCCGCGCCCGTTAACTTGCTTGACAATCGCATACGGCGCTGGTGGTAAAAACTCCCCGCGAAAGTCACAAGAGTATTGAATTTGATCGATTAACGATTGCGGATGTTCTGCGCGAACGCCCAAAGCAAAAGGCTTGGCTTCAATAAGAATTTTTTTTCGATGGAGTAATTCAAAAATATCGCGAGCAGAATGGCCTGTTGCCAAAATGAGTTTTTTCGCCTGCAAACGTTGTCCATTATGGAGTTCAACCCCTTGTACTTCGCCATGGGTCACCAAAATATCGGTCACGCGAGACTCAAACAACACTTCGCCCCCAAAATGAATAATGGCTTCGCGAATATCTTGGATAATTTGGGGTAATTTATTGGTCCCAATATGCGGATGCGCTTCGACCAAAATTTCGGGGGAAGCGCCAAACCCTACCAATAATCGCAGGATACGATCGACATCGCCTCGCTTTTTTGAACGCGTATACAATTTCCCATCCGAATAGGTTCCTGCCCCGCCTTCGCCAAAACAATAATTGGAATCTTCATCCACCACATGATCGCGATTGATGGCTTTCAAGTCCCGTCGGCGACCGCGCACATCTTTGCCCCGTTCAATAACAATAGGCTTCAGTCCCAATTCAATCAATTGCAAGGCAGCAAATAATCCCGCTGGACCCGCACCCACAATAATTATAGGGGTTTTATGAGCCACATTGGGGTAGTCGGGCAAGCGAACCTCCTCTTCGGTGATGGCTTCGCCTTGGAAATAAACGTTTGCCTTAATATTGATTTTTATGGCGCGTTGACGGGCGTCGATACTCCGTTTTCGAACGATAACATGTTGAATATCTTTTACACCAACGTGCATAAGACGGGCAACATGTTGCTGAAGCAATTCAGGTTGTGCGGCGACTTCGGGGGTGACTTGAAATTGAAGTTCTCGTGGCATGAGGCAAAAGTACTACTTTTCTAACGTTCCTTGGGCTTCAAATGCATACAATGCAAAAGACGCCAACCAATGTTCGCCTTCGTAGTTTCCATCTACAATCGCGGGCAATGAAAAGGTAAGGTGTTGTTGCGCAATGGCCTTCAAATGTCCAAGCACTTTGGGAAAAGCTTGACTCAATCGGTATAAATTCCAAGCCCGACTAAAATTTAAACCATCTAAATGCACGAGATGACCGTCGGTGCGATCGCTTACCTTGCCCGGTTCCCAGGTATAATTTTTACGAAATAAATCGGGCGCAAATGCCTTTAACCATTTCAAAAAAGCATTGGGTTCCATAATCCGTTGCATTAATCCGATTTCCTCCATACAAGGCGACAAGAAATCGGTTCCACTTGGCTCCCAGGCAAAGGGACAATTTTGATCGTTTAAAAAAAGACGAAGTGCATTATGGTGCAAACTTTGTTGTAAGGCGACATTTTTGGAATAAACGGCATAATCCCAGGCCAAAGCCATACCAAAAGCCGTGTTGGTGTGCGTTCCCACCCGAAGGGCATAATTTAGTTTGGGTAAAAATTCAATGTAGCGCTCGCACAACAATTGAGAAAGTGGCTTGAGGTTTTCCCCCAAAGCATTCAAGGCGGGATCATTACTGCGTTCTAACTCCATCTGCAACTTCAACACCCACGCCCATCCGTAGGTTCGTTCAAACGATTTCTCATGCTTTTTGGATAGATAAGCTATTTCTACTTCAATGTTGGCTTTACTGAGATTGGTTTGTAATTTTTCGAGAATCAATGCCTTACTTTCTAATTGAGGAAAATAATTTAGTAGGTAAACCAAGCTCCAGTGCCCATGCACAGCCGAATGCCAGTCAAAACAACCGTAAAAGGCAGGATGTAACGTTTTGGGAGAACCCAATTCGCTCCCATCGAGAAGCAATTGATTTAACTTATTGGGATACTCTTGTTGCAAACATTTTAAGGGCAAACGCGCTAAACCGTTGGCGCGATCAAGAGTAAGCTCTTGGGCTTTTCCAAAAAGAGTAAAAAGAAATATTAGACTAGTTATGCGAAAGTTCATGGGTATTTTTTTGAAATATAAAAAAAGTCGGTAATACAACCGACTTTTTGAAAATAAATTATTGCAAGGTTATTGCTTCACAAACTTGGTAGTAGCGACTCCTTTTTCTGTTGTCCATTGAATTAAATATAACCCAGATGCCAGTTCGCTCACTGGAATGGAGGAAACTGTGGACGCTTGAGGGATAGTTTTTACCAATGTTCCTTGTACATTATAAATCGCTATAGATTGAAGAAGTATATTTTGATCATTCTGAATGTACAATATGTCTTGAGCCGGATTAGGATAAACCCCAATGATTCCTGCTGTGAGTTCGGTGGTCCCTAAAGCCACATTGCTTTCCATATAGTCGGGAGTTCCATTGCCATTCGTATCATCGTCAGCGGGATTTCCGTTGCCATTGTAATCTTCTAAATAGGTCAAAACACCATCTCCATCATCGTCGTTATCCAAATAATTGGGAACTCCATCGGCATCGGTATCTAATAACGCATTTTGGGCCGCATTGGCATTCATTCGTGGGAAAACGTATTCTAGATTAGTAAGAATCATGTCGCCGTCATCATCATTATCAGCGTAATTTGGAATTCCATCGCCATCGGTATCATCATTAGCCAAATTTGTGTCGCCATTCAAATCCTCCAATGCAGTAGGCACCGTATCCACATCTACGTCAAGGGCACAATCAATAGCCTGCAACGTTACCGCTTTGATTTGCCCGTTAAAGGCTGCATAAATCACTTGATTGGATGAAAGCGAGTTGTATACAGTACCACCAATGGGATTAGCCTGAACCGTAGCATCGGTTAATGTTTCATACAAAACAACCGACGAGGGATTAGTAGGAGCTAAATCATTGCGTAAGGTTGCCAAAAGATATTCCCCAACTCCATCGTTGTTGGGATCACACACTACATAACTGTAATTGGCATAATAACCGGGTCGAGCAAATCGCCATGCCTCTTGCGCAGCAGCCCAAAATCCAGTATTTCGTCCTGGTGGGGTAATCCCATTGGCCCCAGTAGCATCAATAAGTCCCGTTACAGTGCGACCAGCATTGGAGTTCGGACAGGCTTGTTTGTCGATGAGAATGACATCGATAAGGTTGGAGGTTTCGTGTAAAACAATTTGGAATGTGCTTCGACGAGTTGAACATGCAAATAAGGCATTTTGATAATAATACACCACAAATTTTCGATAAGGAGCCGTACCATAGGTTCCATAGCCTATAAAACCTCCTGTTGTGTTATACAAATCTTGATATGCCCCTAGGATAGAGTTTTTCACCGGAAAATTAGCTGCCGGTACGTTTTGCGTAAAAGCAAAGGGCGATCCAAGGTTGGCACTTGAGCTTCGAAAATCAACATACCCATTGGTACTGATAACCAATTGATTGTAAGTTGCCCCGTAGTAATCAAACGAAAAAGGAAGTGGAATCAATCCCGAACACATGTCATCATTGGTATTGATATTGGTCATAGACGCTTGAAATGGGACATACGGAATTGCATTAACGGTATAATTCCCTTGAGCCTGACTTTGATTTATGCAAAGGAGCATAAATAATAGAATTAAAATGTACTTTTGTTTCATAGGTTTTGTTTGTTTTTTCAAATATATAAAAAAACCATAGTTACTGAAAATTAAATACTTAATGAATCGCAACATCAAACTCATTTGGGATTTTAGGGGACCTGCCGCGGCAAAAACAGCAGAACATCATGAAATTCATTTAAAAGAATATATCCAAATAGAAAAGCTACCTCTTGAAATAACCGGCTATGAAATTATTCATGAAATGCATGCCATCGCCTACATGGTGGTACCAGAATCGCAAATGATTGCCGTACGGGATGCGTTAAAACCGCACCGGGGAGAGGTGTATGAATGAAATTATGAATTATGAATTATGAGTTATGAATTATGAATTATGAGTTATGGAATAAAAAAAACCGCCACTCAATGGGTTGAATAGCGGTTCCAAACTTTAAGCGTAATTTATGCCTAATTGGCTACTTCACTGATAAATTTAATACGCATCAACCGTAGTTCTTCAATATCATAGTCGCCATCAAACTCGCGTAGAGCATCTTCAATACGGTCGGTTTCAGACTCCATAAAATACTCATGAATCTCCTCTTGTTGGTCTTCATCGAGTATTTCATCAATCCAATACCCAATATTCAACTTGGTTCCTGAATAGACAATTTGCTCCATCTCTTTCAGCAACGTATCCATATTCATACCTTTGGCGGAAGCAATATCTTCGAGGGATAATTTTCGGTCGATATTTTGAATGATATAAAGCTTGTTTGAAGAATTAGCTCCAGTAGATTTCACCACCAAATCATCGGGGCGAATAATCTCGTTGTCTTCAACATAGCGGGCAATCAGCGCGACAAAATCTTTTCCATACTTTTTTGCTTTCCCTTCCCCTACACCATGTATATTGGTTAGTTCATCAATGGTGATGGGATACTTGAGTGCCATATCTTCCAAAGACGGGTCTTGAAACACCACAAAGGGAGGTACTCCCAATTGCTTGGCTACTTTTTTACGCAACTCTTTTAGCATGGCCATTAAGGCTTCATCGGCAGTACCGGTCGCTTTGGAAGCAGCTACAATTGTTTCATCTTCACTTTCACTGTACTCATGGTCTTCCGACATCAAGAACGAGTGTGGCGTAGCGATAAACGCATGTCCCTTCTCGGATACTTTCAAAATTCCATACGTTTCGATATCCTTATGCAATAAACCGTCGACCAATACTTGACGAATCAGTGCCATCCAATAGCGCTCGTCAAATGCTTTTCCACACCCAAAAAAAGGTTGGGTATCGGTGCGATGCGCCTTAATAATGGCATTGACCCGACCGATAAGGGTAAAGACAATTTCTTTGGATTTATACAGATGTTTGGTGTCGCGAACAACTTCCAACAGCATCTTGACTTGTGCTTGGGCTTCAGTTTTCGACTTGGGATTGCGCACATTATCATCCATATCGGCACCCTCTCCCGTTTCGGTATCAAATTCTTCCCCAAAATAGTGGAGTAAAAACTTACGCCGCGACATCGATGTCTCTGCATAAGCGACCACTTCTTGCAACAATGCAAATCCTATCTCCTGTTCGGCCACGGGTTTTCCGGCCATAAACTTTTCGAGTTTTTCTACATCCTTGTACGAATAGTAGGCAATACAATGCCCTTCACCACCATCACGACCGGCACGACCGGTTTCTTGGTAATAACTTTCTAAGGATTTTGGGATATCATGATGAATAACAAAACGCACATCGGGTTTGTCAATCCCCATTCCAAAGGCAATCGTTGCCACCACCACTTCCACATCTTCCATCAAAAACATATCCTGGTGTTTGGCACGGGTTTTTGCATCGAGTCCCGCGTGATACGGCACTGCGCTAATTCCATTTACTTGCAATACTTGCGCAATTTCTTCTACTTTTTTGCGACTCAAACAATAGACAATACCCGATTTCCCTTTGTTTTGTTTAATAAAACGAATGATGTCGGCCTCTACATTTTTAGTTTTGGTGCGTACTTCATAAAACAAATTGGGTCGATTGAACGACGCTTTGTAAACCGTAGCGTCGGTCATGTCTAAGTTTTTGAGTATATCTTCTTGCACTTTGGGCGTGGCCGTTGCCGTCAAACCAATCACTGGAATATTCCCTAATTGTTTGATAATCGCTCGTAAATTACGGTATTCAGGACGGAAATCATGGCCCCACTCCGAAATACAATGCGCTTCATCAATAGCAACAAAAGAAATCGGCACAGATTGTAAAAACTCAACATATTCCTCTTTGGTGAGGGATTCGGGAGCCACATACAACAACTTGGTTACCCCTGTGGCAATATCCTTTTTCACCTGATTCACTTCCGTTTTATTTAAGGAAGAATTAAGCACATGCGCCACTCCCTCGGTCGCCGACAAACTGCGAATCGCATCGACTTGATTTTTCATCAAAGCAATTAAGGGAGAGACCACAATAGCAGTACCTTCTTGAATCAAGGCGGGCAATTGGTAACATAGCGACTTTCCGCCCCCCGTTGGCATAATCACAAAAGTGTTCTGCTTATCAATCACACTTCGAATCACACGCTCTTGCAACCCTTTGAATTGGGAAAATCCAAAATACTTCTTTAACGCTGCGTGGATGTCAATTTCGTTGGAATTCATTCTTTAGTTACAGGTATTTTTATCTAAATTTGCAACCATAAATATACAATAAACTTCTGTACGTACAAATTTTATAACATTTCATTTTGATAACGAAAGAAGCCTTAGTCGAGTGTGCACGACGCACCTTATTGTCAGAGAGTGTTTCGATTGCCAAACTCGCTGAATTTCTGGATGATTCCTTTGTCGCGGTGGTGGAACTTTTGTTTCAAACCCAAGGACGTTTGGTCATCACAGGCATTGGAAAAAGTGCTATTATTGCCCAAAAAATTGTCGCTACCCTCAACTCCACGGGAACCCCTGCCCTTTTTCTCCATGCTTCTGAAGCGATTCATGGCGACCTAGGCATGGTGCAACCGGGCGACCCCGTGTTGTGCATTTCCAAAAGTGGAAACAGTCCCGAAATCAAAGTATTGGTCCCTTTACTAAAACGGCAAGGCAATGTACTCATTGGTATGACGGGCAACTCAGAATCCTATTTGGGTAAAGCGTCTGATTATGTATTGAATACTTGGGTAGAACGCGAATCTGACCCCAATAATTTGGCTCCTACCAACAGCACCACGGCTCAATTGGCTATGGGAGATGCGCTTGCGGTTTGTTTGATTGAAATGCGTCAATTTACAGCAGAAGATTTTGCCTTATACCATCCAGGAGGCGCTTTGGGAAAAAAACTTTTATTGAAAGTAAACGACCTTCTCGATACAGCTCACCGTCCGATGGTGGCCCCAGATTCAGACATTAAACAAGTGATTGTGTCGATTTCGGAAGGCCGCTTGGGAGTCACCGCTGTGCTGGAGGCCGAACAGGTCATCGGAATTATTACCGATGGGGATATTCGGCGCATGTTGAATAAAACAGAAACCATTACGGGCTGGAAAGCACGTGATATCATGACCGTCAATCCTAAGACAATTGCGCCCGACACACTAGTGGTGGATGCGTTGAATCGTATGGAACAATATGCGATCACGCAGCTGGTTGTGGTGGAAGGCACACAATATTTGGGTGTAATTCATTTGCATGATATTTTAAAAGAAGGCGTCGTCTAATGGCAAAAAAAGCACATAAAGAAATGTCCTTCATGGAGCATTTGGAGGAGTTGCGATGGGTATTGGTTCGTTGCTCGTTGGCCACAGTCATTATGGCGTTTGCCACATACATGGTCAATGATTTTTTATTCAACACTGTCATTTTCGGACCTACGAAAGCCGAATTTGTCACCTACCGTTTTTTTTGTGATGCCTCTAAATATTTAGGCATTGCTGAAAATATTTGCATTACTGATTTGGACTTTAAAATCCAAAACACCTCGATGGAGGGACAAATCAATACCTTTATTTGGATATGTATTACCGCCGGGTTCATCTTGGCCTTTCCGTATATCATTTACCAATTTTGGAATTTCATCAGTCCCGCATTGTACGAAAAGGAGCGAAAAAGCGCCAAAGCCTTTATCATTGTATCTTCGCTTTTGTTCTTTTTAGGAGTGTTGTTTGGGTATTTTGTGATTATCCCGATGACCATCAACTTTGTATCCACATTTCAAATAAGTACTGCAGTGGTGAACGAATTCAATTTGGAATCCTACATCAGTATGATTAAGAGTTCGGTTTTGGTCAGTGGCTTGTTTTTTGAATTGCCGGTGATCATTTACTTTTTGACCAAATTAGGACTAATTACGGTTGCTTTTTTGCGTAAATACCGTCGGTATGCCATCGTTATTGTATTAATTATTGCTGCTATCGTTACCCCCCCCGATGTGGTGAGTCAGGTGACCGTATCGATCCCGATGCTCTTGGTATTTGAAGCCAGTGTAATTATTGCCGCTGTAGTAGAAAAAAGAAGATTAAAAGCATGAGTAATCTCGTAGAAGAATTCAACAGTTACCGTTCAAAAATGAACGAAAAATTGATGGCCGACAATAATTTGGTCATCAAACGCATCTTTAATTTAGACACCAACGCTTACGCCGAAGGAGCTTTGGATGTGAAAACCAAAGAACTCTTGGGATTGGTCGCTTCTGCGGTATTGCGGTGCGACGATTGCATCAAATACCACTTGGAGACCGCTTACAAGCAAGGTGTTTCAAGAGCCGAAATGATGGAAGCCATGGGAATTGCCACTTTGGTTGGCGGTACCATTGTGATTCCGCATTTGCGTCGTGCTTACGAATTTTGGGAAGCTTTGGAAACGCAAGAGCCCTAATCATTTAACACTTTATTGGGCGATGAACACGATGAAAAAGTAGTACCTTGTCCCCTAAACGTTTGCTAACTTATGAAATTACGCGCTGAACAGCTGATTAAAACCTATAAAAAACGAACGGTCGTAAAAGGCATTTCGGTGGAGGTAAACCAAGGCGAAATTGTAGGACTATTGGGTCCGAATGGTGCTGGAAAAACAACCTCCTTCTACATGATTGTCGGGTTGGTCAAACCCAATTCGGGAACGATTTACCTCGACGATTTGAACATTACAGAGTTTCCGATGTACAAACGCGCGCAACACGGCATTGGCTATTTGGCGCAAGAAGCATCGGTGTTTCGGAAGTTGAGTGTGGAAGACAACATCATGAGTGTTTTGCAATTGACCTCACTTTCGAAAGCGGAACAAGAGGCAAAAATGGAGAGCTTATTGGATGAATTCAGCTTGCAACATATTCGCACCAACCGTGGAGACTTACTTTCGGGAGGAGAACGGCGTCGTACGGAAATCGCCCGCGCCTTAGCCACAGACCCGAAGTTCATTCTTTTGGACGAACCTTTTGCGGGAGTTGACCCGGTTGCTGTTGAAGATATTCAGCGTATTGTAGCGCAATTACGCAATAAAAATATCGGTATCTTAATTACCGACCACAACGTACAAGAAACCTTAGCCATCACAGACAAAACCTACTTAATGTTTGAAGGAGGCATTTTGAAAGCCGGTGTTCCTGAAGAATTGGCCGCCGATGAAATGGTACGAAAAGTATACTTGGGTCAAAATTTTGAGTTGCGTAAAAAGAAACTCGAATTCTAACCTCCCGCTGTTGCGGTCCCCTAAGTGCGTGAAGGATTGCAGCAAGTACCCACCGGACGTTAGGGAGGTGCGTACTGCGGAAAGCCTGACCCCGAAGCAACGGCACACTACTTTGCATTGACGTATATCCTCTGAGGGGGCACGCCCAAAAATAAATTGTATGGATTCTATACCGAAAGAAACGCATCAATCGTGGATGGATGATCCCAAAAATTGGCGCTGGGGTGGATTGATTTATCACAATGTGGAAGACCCGCGGTATTTCCTTCCCAAACCGATAGCCTGGATGGGATGGATGGTAAATTTTGCACATCCGAAAGCCGTGCTTGCGTTGGTGCTTTTACTCATCGTGTTGTTGCTCCCCGTTTGGTTTTTGGGTTAGGGGTGCACGAGGTAATCGAGCATTTTGGGGGTGCCGTTGTACAAATTTACATCGACTTTTTCGGGAATTCCTTCGACCCGACCTTTTTCGGAAAACTGCCAAAACAACCAATCGGGCTGCAGGGTCTCGGCAAAGAAATTATAATTGGCTACCCAAAACGTATAGGCTGCAAATTCTTCTTTTAAAAAATCTTCATAATACCGCTGACCCGAATAAATAATTGGTTTTCGATGGTAGTGTTTTTCAACGGCATCTAGCCATTTTTGCAACCCAATTTTCAGCCGCTCTATGGACTGATTTTCGGGCAATTGTTCAATATCGAGCACCGGCGGAAGATCGCCTGGTTGTAGGGCAACGGTCGCGATAAATTTTCGAGCTTGCTCCAATGAGTTTTCATCGGGTCGGTAGTAATGATAAGCCCCACGAAGGTATTTTTTAGCTCCTTTCCAGTTGGTTTCAAACTGCGCATCTTTTCGGTCACGACCACAGGTTGCACGCACAAATACGAACCGAATCGGGCGTCCTTCTAGCGAATCGACCACATCCCAATCAATGTTCCCTTGGTATTCAGAAACATCAAGACCCACACAATAATCGGGGTATTTTTGAAGAATTTGAAAAATACGGGCTTCGGCAACTTTATCTTCTTTAAGGCTGTGTTTGGACTTGAAGCTGAAGTAATACAAAAGCGCCTCGCGATAGTGGAGTACTACCCCTGCGGTAAATAGAAGAATAAATCCCCAAGTAAGGACTTTCACCCATGAAAAACGAGGGGCGGCAGTAGATTTGCGACGAGCGGGTGATTTTTTGCGCGGTGTGGCAGCCATGCTATTTTTTCATTCCTAACGCTGTTCGGGTAAAAAACGTATGCAACACCGATACGATAACATACGAAAGGATGATCAAAGGCACTGCGACGATTTTTAATACAAGGAGTAAAAATATGGAGTAGGCTACAAAACCCAATTGCAATTTGTAGGCGCTGAAACTGAATTTTTTAATTTTTAAGGAAAAAAGCGGAAGGGGGGCATTCATAACCCAAGTACTGAGTAAGGTGATGGCAACCAATACCCATGGCTGTTGCAACACAACGGTCCATGATGCATCGGGAGGGAAATGGGCCACTATGGGCAAACTCGTGATAAACAAGGTATTGGCCGGTGTGGGTAAGCCGATAAACGAATCGGATTGACGGGTGTCAATATTAAAATTGGCCAAGCGATAACAAGCACCCAACGTGATCAAGAATCCGATATAGGGAAAATATCCATGAATAGGCATCGGAAACGCATGGCCACTTAACATACACACCATAACATACCCCGGGACAACACCACTGGTTACCATATCGGCTAACGAATCCAGTTGCACCCCCAAGGGTCCGGCTACGCCCAACTTACGTGCAAAAAATCCATCAAAAAAGTCAAAAAAGATACCGAGACACACCCAAGAAAAGGCAGCTTCAAAATTGAATTCAGCCGCGTGAACTAGCGCAATGCATCCGCAAAGCAAGTTGAGAAGGGTGAGAAAATTGGGAAGGTGTTTTAGCAACGCCATGCACTTGAATTTAAATCACAAAGGTAGCACAATAAGTGTATGTACAAACACGTTTAAAGACGTAGTTTTCGACAGTTTACTTGTTGGAAACCGCTTAGAAAATTGCTACTTTTGAAAAAAAAATTGCGCTTGAATAAAATTGCTCCATGGGTATTGTTTTGGATTGCAGGGGTTTCCTTTGGCCAATCGGTACGGAAATATTCCAATGAATTTTTGAACATTGGAGTTGATGCCGCGGCCTTTGGTATGGCCAATGCGGTCGTAGCGCAAACGCAGGATGTAAACTCAGTGTACTGGAATCCCGCAGGTTTGGTCCATTTGGAAGACGGACAAGCAGCTGCGATGCACGCGAGTTATTTTGCCAATATTGCGCAATATGATTATGCAGCCTTTGCCCAACCCATTGACACGGAAAGCGCCTGGGGAATCTCGGTCATTCGCTTTGGAGTAGACGATATTTTAAACACTACGCAATTAATTGACAGTCAAGGCAACATTGACTACAACCGCATCAGTAAATTCTCAACCGCCGATTACGCCTTTACTCTTTCCTATGCCCGTAAATTAAAAATTCCTGGTTTCCAATACGGAATTAATGCAAAAGTTATCCGTCGTACGATTGGTGATTTTGCCAATTCTTGGGGATTTGGTTTTGATTTGGGATTGCAATGGGACCGTGACGATTGGAATTTTGGCCTTATGGTTCGGGATATTACGACCACTTACAATGTGTGGGCGATCAATGAAGAGGCGTTCAAAAGCATTCAAGGTGCGGTTGCGGGACAAAATCAGGAGCTCCCTGAAAGCACTGAAATTACAGCTCCAAAAGCACAGTTTGGGGTCTCGCGCGAATTTGATTTGCACAACGAAACCTTTCTGCGCGTGTCGGGTAACCTAAACATGCAGTTTACCAAAACGAATGATATTTTGGCGACCGATGTGGTCAGTATCGACCCTGCTTTGGGGGCAGAATACAACTATACCGACTTGATTTTTGTTCGAGCAGGATTGGGGAATTTCCAAAATGTAACCCAAATTGATGGGAGTCGTCGCCTTGGTTTCCAGCCCAATATTGGTATTGGATTTAAGTACAAAGGGATTCAAATTGATTATGCGCTCACCGATTTGGGCGACCAAAGTGCCGCGTTGTACTCCAATATATTTTCTGTGAAAGTTGATTTTAGCATTTTCCGATAACATGAAGGCACTCCTCTGTTGGTTGTTTTTTGGGATACCTCTAGTACTGCTAGGACAAACTCCTACCCTTTCTAAAGACGCAAAAGTAAGTGTGCTAACCTGTGGCCGAGGTTCAGAATTATACACGACCTTCGGACATACCGCTTTGCGGGTTCAAGACACGATACAAAATCTGGATATCGTTTATAATTATGGGATGTTTGATTTTCAAACGCCCAATTTTTACCTCAAATTTGTCAAAGGCGATTTGCAATATTTTGTGGCTGCTTATGCCTTTCCCGACTTTTTGATGGAATACCAAATGAGCGAGCGGGAGGTGATTGAACAAACCTTACGACTCACTCCAGAACAAGTGAACTCCCTATTTACTGTACTCAACCAATCGTTGTATTCGGACGAGCGCTATTACACCTATAAATTCATTGACCGGAATTGTACCACTATGGTCTATGAAAAAATCAATGCCGTATTAGGAAAACCTGTTTTGCAAAAGGTGGACGACACCTCAATTTCGTATCGGGAATTGTTGTATCCTTATTTCAACGATCATTTTTATTTTAAACTTGGTATTAGTATTTTATTTGGGGCGAAAACCGATGAAGCCGCTACCCGCATGTTTTTGCCCGTTGAATTGATGCATAGTCTCAACCAAACGAAAATCAATGGAAAACCCATGGTTGTGGAAGAGAAAAAATGGGTGGAAGGAAAATCCGTAACCGCCGACTTTTCCTTTTGGAATAGCATTTTTGTAGTGCTTTTATGTTTAGCCGCCCTTGTATTAAGTCGCCGTGTTTGGATTTACAATATGTATTGGTTTTTAACAGGGGGCTTGGGGATTTTCCTGGTATTGATAGGATTGTACTCTGAACACAAAGAAGTTTTATGGAATTACAACGCCTTGCTATTCAATCCGATATATATAGTGCTACCGTTTGTACGTTCAGCGAAAAACTTGGTGGGCTGGATGGGCGTGGCGTTGGTAGCCTTGGGCGTCTATGCCGTACTTTTATTTAACAAACCTCATCTTTTGTTGATGCTGCCCTTTGTGGTAGCTCATGTAGTATTGCTGCGGATTCGTTTGCAACAACTTCGAAAAAAACTACTGCCCGCGGTAGAATAAAATCGTACTAAAGGTTTTAATCACAATATTGATATCCAAGAAAATACTTCGGTGTTTGATGTAATACAGGTCGTATTGCAACTTCACTAAGCTATCATCTATGGAATCTCCGTACGAGTAATTGACTTGTGCCCAACCCGTTAAACCGGGCTTCACCACATGACGGGTTTCATAAAAGGGCATGTTTTCGGCAATTTGTTGTACAAAAACAGGGCGTTCGGGACGAGGGCCAATAATCGACATATCGCCGCGGAGAATATTGATAAATTGGGGAAATTCATCCAAACGCGTTTTGCGCATAAACTTCCCAAAAGCCGTAATTCGAGTATCATTCGCCGTAGTAAAAACAGCCCCGTTGGCCTCGGCATTTTTGACCATGGTACGAAACTTATAAATGCGAAAGACTTCACCGTTTTTACCTACGCGTTCTTGTGTGTAAAACAATGGTCCGCGATTTCCAATGAGATTACCAAAAAGAATTATAGGAAAAAATACTAGCCCTAGTAGGAGTCCAATCACCGAAAAAAGCACATCAAAAACCCTAGAAAAAAGCAAATACAAATGATTTTGATTGCTGCGACTAAAAGGGAAATACCGGTAAAAATCGCGTGAAACATACTGCACCGGAATACGTTTTGTACTGTCTTCATAGACTTGTGTGTATTCGCGAATGATGATTCCGTTTTCGAGTAAATGAATCAATTGATTGTAAAGGTTTACTGTGATGCCATCGGTTTTCTGGGTGGCGATTACCAATTCAGAAATGGAAGTTTTGCGCACAAAAGCTTCAAGATTTTGGGAGGGAATTCGGCGAATGGAAAAGGTTTTTGCACTGTCGGCCTCCGTTTCATCGGAATTCACAAAGGCAATAAATTTATAATGGGGATCAACACTTTCGATCCCTGAAATCAATTCATCCAACTGCTCTTGATCGCAGACCAAAATCGCTTTTTTGACAAAACGATGGGAGGCTAGAAAAAACACATAAAACAACCGCCAAAGCAGTAAGGTGGTAAAAATCGACAGGAAGAAAATGATAATTTGAATTCGATTCGAGGGTAAAACAGGCGTATAAATTGGGGTTAACAAGTAAAACAAAACAGTCGTTGAAGTCGTCAAAATAATGCTTCGAATCACTTGAAACTGGTTGCTCGCTACTTGAAGGTTGTACATTTCAAACACCGAGCTAAAAATATTGAGGTAGACCGCCAAAACGACCGACCAAATAAAGTTGTCTTTAGAAAATGTAAAATACCGGAAATCAAAAAGCGAGCTGATGATGTACAGCACCATTAGAACTAGCAAGGTATCAAACAAGCGAAGCAATAATTTCCGTTCGGAGATTTCAAAATGTATTTTCTTGTTGCTATTCATTTAGAAGATCCACATTACGGGTGCAAGTTACAAATTCTGAAATGAAAGTCTACGATTTTAAAAGTTTTATCCACGCTTCCTTTACCACCGACCAATCAAACTTTTCCACATGGACACGTGCCTTTTCAGCCATTTTTTGGGCTTTATCGGGATGCTGCTGAAGGTGCAAAACCGCCTCTGTCATTGCTTGAACATCTTCAGAGGGAACCAAGAGACCTGTTTCATCGTGGGAAATGAGATACGGCAACCCTCCTACATCGGTGCTCACTACGGGCAAACCCAAAGCCATCGCTTCGATCACACTCACAGGGGTATTGTCGGCGCGGGTTGTGTTGAGAAAAATGGTACTCGAAGTTGCTCTTTGATGCCACTCGGCTTTAGTAAGTTTTCCGGTAAATGTTACCGAAACGCCCATTTCTTCTGCCAAAGCTTCGAGCTCGGGTTGTAGGTGCTGTGGATCGGGTCCGATAATCGTAAGTGTACACGGTTGGTGGCGTTGCAATGCAGCACAAACGCGCAATGCCATTTCAGGATGGTACAAGGGAACCAAGGAACGAACCCAAAGCAAATGAAGGCTTCGCGTGTCGCGTGGTTGGTAAGTATACTCTTGAATCGGTATCGCGTTGGGAATAGCCATCGTTTGGGAGAACAAAGGCTTAAATGCGGCATACAAATAACCTGAAGGCGCTACATTGGCATACGCATGAGCAAAAACCCAACGGGAAAGTCGGGGCCATCGTTGCAGCCGTTGGGGCAAATGACCTCCATGTAAAATCGGAATGTAAGGCACTTGAAACAGGCGGCAGAGCGTGGCCGTAACCACCACATAATAAAAACTCCACGTACTGTAGGTATCGATTAGCACATAGTCGGAATTACGGGCATGGCGCAATACTGCCCCTACTATATCGAGAAACCGCCACAGTAGGTTTTTTTTATCAGAAGCATACCGCACCGTAAATCCCTCCTGCTCCAAGTCGGGACCCAGCGATTCCATAACCGTTTGTCCGCGATTATGTTTAGACAGTTTGTTCCCGATGTAGAGTAATTTCATTGGGGTCAATTAGGTAAACTTTCAGTAATGATAATGCATAAATAAAGGAGGGAGCCGCCGTTCGCATGGCCGCATGGTTGATGGTTAACAACCAGAAGACTACAAAACAAAACGCATACACGTGTTGCCTATTCCCTAAAAACAAAATGGTTGGAGTCATCACCAATAAGACCAATCCCAACAAACCAAAAAAACCATGTTCGCCGAGCATGCGGGTAATTTCGTTGTGGGAAGCAATAATCTGACCCGTTTCAGCCAAGCGAATTTCAGTCCCTTTGGCCACACCTACACCAAAAAATGGGTTTTCCAAAAAAGCATTGATTTCACTTTCTGCAATTTCTTCCCGACCGGTGAACTTACTCTCCTTCTCCCTTCCCATAGCGTCTTTATTGGCGTAACGGAGTCCAATCAATCCACCCGTTTGCACTTCGGTGTAAAACCAAACTGAAGTGAGAATAACCGCCATGATTCCGCCAAAATAAAACATCTTCAAACGGCCTCGCTTGCTGGAATTGAAATACATAAAAGCAAACAAAATCACCAACATGGCAAATCCTGTAATCATACCGCCTCGGGAAAAAGTCACCAAACCACGGTAGGAAATATTGAGTGCTACTACGAGATTAATTAAAAACAAGACTTTGGTTTTGGAAGCTACAAATAGACGCGAAAGGAACACAAACATCCCTAACCCTAGGGCAGTTGATACTTGGTTGGGACCAAATCCGCCCGATGTTTCTCCATTGGATCCCGTACCGGTTAACACCTCTTTTAAATCGGGAGTAAACAACCATAAATAGGTGGAACAAGCCACCATAGGTAGCCCTATCATAAGTAGGATATTATTCATTTCGGGAAAGGTGAGTTTCCTATTGTAACAATAGAGCGAAGCCATACCCAAACAAATAGGACCCGAAATATTAAATGCTAAAGTTTTTCGAATGTTTTGTGTGGTCAAATCCAATTCTTGGGTACCTAAAATTAATCCCGGCACCAATAACAGCAAGAAAATCCAATACGGAATTGCGTTTTTAGAAAACCCACTGTAAACCATCCCAATAGTCACGAAGAGCATGATACCGTACTTGGAAAATTCGTGGTTGGGGTTTCCCTCGGTCATCCGAAGAAACACTTCACTTCCCACCAGATAAGCGGAAGCATACAGCACTTCGTTGTTTCGATTACGCGTTTTTATAATAAAATACAAACTCACAAAAAAGATGAGTATCCCATAAATTTTTGAGATAAAAAGATTGAAATAAATAAGCACCCCCAACACCGCATGCACGAGGATGAGTAAGAGATAATTCCGTTCTTTTTGTTCTAAAAAATTAAACACGAATCCAATTTTTATAACGTTGTATAATGGCGGTAGCCGAAAAATTTTCTTTCACAGCATGATGCCACGCCGTTCCATAAACTTGCCGCATTTCGGCGGAAGCCATAAGTGTTGATAAAGCCGAAGCCAATGCGGAAACATCGCCTTGAGGCACCAATACGCCGGTTTCACCCGAACTAATAATGGCTGGTATTTCACCAACAGCGGTAGCCACAACGGGCAAATGATATTCGGCAGCCTCCAACAGAGAAACAGGTAAGCCTTCCGAATCGGAACTCAATACCATGAGATCAGCTTGTTGAAAAATCCAATTCGTATCAGGACATGTCCCATACCGAAACACTACCGATTCCAAATGATTGTCGTGGATAAAAGTAGTTATTTTTGCGGCATATTCATCGTTAAAATCTTTCCCTACCAAATGATAGGTCCAATCGGGAAATGCATCGCGAATTTGCACTATAGCCTCCAGCAAAAGAAGCTGATTTTTTTGGGGACGTAAATTAGCAAGATTCAAAACCCTTTTTCCTGAACCACCATGCAAGGAAGTTACTTTTTTTTCTTGGATTGAAGGGAATGAAAAATTGGGGAAATACTGAATATTTTTACACCACATGCGCTGTTGGGACCATTGGGCCAACTTGTGATTCACGGGTAGAATTCCCCAAAAAAATAAGGAGAAAAAACGTAAGGGATACAGGGGCCGCTCTTCGGGAAACTCACTCAATCCATAATGGTCATGCCAAATAATTTGCAAATGTGGCAGGGTAAATTTTAACAAAACCGCCCAAAAGAACGAACTCGAATGCGCGTGGATCCATTCGATTTTATGGCGTTTGCAAAAAGATCTCACGCGAAAAAGTGCTGGAATATCAATCGTTCCTTTTTTTTGTACAAAAAGATAAGGTACCTCGGGATGCAATTCAGCGCGCAAAGGCCCCTCTTTTCGAGTTACTGCCAAAGCCACAAAATCGCCAGCTTGGTGCAAAGCATTGGCATAATTAACCGCCATGCGTTCGGCCCCTCCGGTTTCTAACGTATCTATGAATTGTAGTATTCTCATGGTTGCATTAGTTTACGGATAGCCATTTCAAAAGCGTCCAAGGTATATTGCCGTGACCATTCCATAGCGAGTTGCGATTGTTGCCGTAAAGCTTTCGGGTCGGTACAGGCTTGTTGAATTTGATCAATATCGCGGTTGATGTCCAACGTCAAGATGAGTCCTCTTTGCCCCTTATTCAGCATTTGGGGCACACATGAAACAGGGGTAGCCCAAGGTATAGCGCCCCAAAACATCGCTTCGGCCACAGCTTTGGGCCAACCCTCACTCTGCGACGGAAGACATAGAAAATGAGCCTCACATAGCGCTTGCTGAATTACCTCGCGGGGTTGATTGCCATAGCAAATAATCCACTCCGACAAATTTTGCTCCTGAATAAACTGTGTTATCCGAGCGTGTTCAGCTCCATGCCCATACAGTGCTAACGTGATTGGAACACCGCGTTCTCGTAGTTTTGCCACCAATTGCACGACATACATTGGCCGTTTGTTTGCGCCAAGGGTACCTACAAAAACCACATGCCACGGACGACGCTCCCACCGATCAGCAACAGGGTGAATTTCGGAAACATAATAACTCGCTGTGAAAAACGGTTTGATATTTTTCGTGCTGTTTTCCCATTCGCCATACACCAAGACCTGCATGTTTTTGGTAAGAAAAGTATTTCGCAAGATCCATTTTTGCAAACGATAACTAATTGGCTGTTTGGACTTTAAATCCCAATTCCCAGCGTATTTGGCAGTTTTAACTTTGTGTGGAAAAAAAATTTGTACAATGCATCCTAGCAAACTAATATTTCCAGGACATCGCAAATGAATATGATCGGCCCAAAACATTGACTTAAAAATCAAAAAGCTATTGATAAATGAGTACAGTAAGGCTAAAAACGAATTTTTTACTGTTTTTACATTAAAACTTTTAACCTCATATATTTTGGTCACAGCAAAGGATATCTTAGAAATCAATAGGCCGTTGTCTTCTTCCCAAATCGGGCAAGTGAACGCGATTTCTTCCGCATAGTTAGCCCAAACTGCTAACTCTTTGACATACGGACTGTAAGCATAATAATCATTTCCTTTTTTAATGAAAGGCGCGGCTGAAATGACAAGCAATTTCATTAAATATATCCTTTTGAACTTTTACTTGAAACTAAAGTTGCCGGCACCCCCACCACAACTCCATTTTCTGGAACATCGCTACTTACGAGAGAGCAAGCCCCTACGAGTGCGTTATCACCAATACTTATTTTTCCGGCTAGTACTGCATTGGCGCCAATATAGACATTATTGCCAATAACAGGTACACCTCGTTTATCGCCCAAACCAGAAACGCCAATGGTTACCCCTTGTGAAATATTACAATTGTTTCCAATTTTTGTGTTAGAATTTAAAATGATACCCCCAAAATGGGCAATATAAAAAGAGTGTCCAATTTGTGCAGAGGCTGGAATGGATATTCCGGTTATAATTTCAATACCTTTTTGCCAGAAATACATCGGTAGCATGACCAATATTCTGAAGGGTTGAATTTTGACATTTCGAAAGAAAAAATGAGCTATCCTGTATTGAAATTGCGCCCAAAATCCCTGAGTTAGCAATATAATTACAATGCCATGAGCGCCATACTTTTTGTATTTGCGGTAATCGGACTGAATAAGGCTGAATAGCGTCATATTTTGTAATCACGTTTTATTTGAAAGAAAAAAGAACCCATCGAAAATAAACCTTACGATTTAGTTCCCTCTTCTTATGCATTGCTGGTGGTAAATATATTGCTAAATCTGAAGAATGTCAACAATTACGCTTTTGTATTGCATTTTATTCGTACCGTGAATGAAGGAATTGGTAATGTCAAGCGTTATACTTAACTCCGATTCTAACTTCCTTTCACCTTATTGAAACGAACAAGTACTGCCGAATCAATCGCTAAAATGAGCTTTTACGCAGGCTGATCGCTATTCATATCCCATTTTATTGGATAATTTCACCATTACATCAGTGACTTCAGGCCAACGATAACTTTAAAATTAAATTGAAAATTGAAACGTTAAAAATTCAGCCGATTCAAAAAAAACACAATCTGCAAATAGGTGTGATTATGGCTTTAAAGCATAATATTCTTTCAATAACGCATCTCCTTTTCGCACTTCACCATCTTTCAAAAAGGTAAATGCATATCCCTTAGGAAAAGATACTGACCGTTGATGTAAAGTAAAACGATCGAGGTATTTTAACCATCCAAACATAAATCGCGAAAGGAAAAGTGCCCCTTGGCGGTAGTATCTTTGTGCCGATAAATTCATCATATAATTGCCCAATGTAACCCCAACCATTGCGGCATTACTCTCGGTTATCGACGCTTTTTCTATGCTACACTGTTCAAATAAAATTCGCAATCCTGTAAACGTAAATCGAAAAAAGTCATACGGCTGACCGTGATAGGGATAATTCTGAGGAGCTTCCATTTGGATACGACCTCCAATTTTGGTTACGCGCTGTGCTTCTTGGGCCACTTTCCAGGGATTCATGGTATGTTCCAAAACTTGGGCCGCAAATACTAAATCAAAAAATCCATCAGGAAAAGGAATTTCATGGGCATCAATCACACAATCGGCATCCAATCCCAAATGCACATCACTACATACGACCTCGCAGGCATGAAAAAGACTTTTATAATAGGCTACTTTATCCCCTGAACCAATGACTAGCACCCGCCCCCCTTGTGCATTGACGGTTTGGGCCAACTCGCGGTACCGCTTTTCGAGGTGAAAATCTTTGGCCAATGAAGGAAGGACGCGCTTGCGAAGATAATTTTTTATCGAACCTTGGGTGTCAATAAAAGTAGCTTCTTGTGTGGTAGTTGTATTTTGTAAAATACCCTCTATGGTAAATAAGGAATCTTCCGAGAGTAATACAGGCTTTCCTTGCAATATCGGTAAGCTATGACCGTCCGCAAAACGAATCATATGGGAATCAACAGCCGAAACTGAAGTTCTTGTTTTGGGATGAATAAGGGATTGAAGAATTGCGTCAGCGATCATGAATGTTCAATTTTGGGTTGATGGACGATAAGGCTAAGCCATCCTGAAAGACGTCCGAGCGTCTCCCGAAGGCAGTCCATGCGATTGGAGGCGGTAAAGATATTACTAAATCGAATGGCAATCAACACGCCAGTGATAAGATTCCATTTCACGCGGTTGCGCCATCCCGGTTGTGGGGCATACACACGCCACACATACCACCCGTTTCGCACAACCATGCGTCCATATTTATAGGCATTGGGACGGCCTGAAAAATCATGATGGTGACTTAATCGTGCCGCAGTATTCACATACAACGGTCCCAACTTGGAAAGACGTGACGTAAAATCGGCATCTTCATAAAGTCCGTATCCCTCAAAATAATGGGAAAATTGTAGGCGATCAAAAACCGATTTTCGAAATGAAGAAACACCTCCCATAAATTGTTGCACAGGATAAATTTTTCCACTGGGCGGTAAAAACCCCACACTGCGTCCATGGGAAAACATCGGGATAAAACCCGGAGGCACGTCAGCATCCAGTCCCAATTGGCGACGCGTTTTATTTCGCAAAGGTTCGCTTCGTTTCCACCCGTCGAAGGCAAACCAAGAATTACTGGGGGTTTCATTGGATTGCATTGGAACCCATTGCGTTTCATTGGTGATATAGCCTCCCACACCCAACGCTTCGGGATATACCGCATAGGTTTGCAACAGTGCTTCAAAATAGGTAGGCTCGAGTAGCACATCGTCATCCAAAAAACAAACAATATCGGTTTGAGCCTCTACCTGTTGAATCCCAAAATTGCGCTGTTTCGTTAGACCGCGTTGCGCTGGATCCACTCGAAAATAAACCAAATTGGCAAATGGATTTGCGTGCAACATCGCTTCGGTTTGTTCGTCGGGAGAGCCGTCGATTATGAGTATGGCATCGGGATACTGCGTTTGCGTACGTACCGTTTGAAGGAGTCGAAGCAAACTTTCAGCGCGTTTGTAGGTGCAAATGATTAAAGTAACCTTAAGCGCCATAATGGACTTCTTGATTGAGGTAAAAAAATAAAAATCGCTTGGTTTTAACCGTTGCATACAACGTAAACCCTGCCTTTTCAATGCCTTTAATGGAAGGCGTATTGTGAACATCTACGATCACAAAAACCTCGGGAACCTGTTCTTCCACCAGAAGTTTGTTGGTGATTAAATTGAGCATGGCGGGATAAATCCCGTGCCCGCGATAATCGTTATGTGTAAAGCAATTGCCAATGGTAGGCCCTTGTTTATTGATGATTCCTAAAAAGTGTAGCCGCTTGTAAACGGTACTTTCATGAATCGTGCAACCCTCTTTTTCGATACGATAAGTGGTTTGACCCTTTTTATTGTGCTCAATATGATAAGCGTATTCCGGTTCAGGCAAATCCACCACATAAGGTGTATCGCGATGATACACATACATGTGAATGGTTTTCATTTTAAAATATTTAAAAATACTCATGCCTGCTGAATGCCTTACTTCGTTGCAAAAAAGATTAAATTGTTATAGCCTTTCAATCGGTTGTAGGGAATCCCCATTTCTTTATACAACTCCGATAGCGATTTGATTTCTATATTCTTGAAGCCGTTGTCTTTCAAATGATCGTACAAGCCCGCTTTGGAAAAATAATACCCTTTTACATTAAATCCATAAAATCCCGTATTGCGGTTGCCCACCTCATTTCGAAGTAATGGTTTAAACAATCGTCGTAACCAGAAGTAGAACGTTTTTTGAGGCGTACCCACTTGATTGTGAACAACACCCAGCAAACATCCGTTGGGTTTTAAAATGCGATGCACCATTTGAAAAAGCGTATACCGTTCTTTTTGTGTAGCTACAAAAGTGAGGATACAACTCATTAGGGTCACCAACTCATAGGTTGCCTCGGGAGCCGTGTAGGTTACCGCATCTTGAACGCCAAGCGTCACTTTATCGGAGAACCCCCAACGTTGGATATTTTCTCTCCCTTTGGCAATCATATTTTCAGAAATATCCGTAGCGTAGATTTTCTGAATGTCCATAAACTCCAAAAGTCCCTTTACCTCACGCGCCGTACCACATCCGAACACTTTAGCTTGTTGAATGGAGATTTGTTGCGCTTGAAAATAAGCTACTGCTTTTTCATACAAATACGCTTCATAATTGGCCGTATTTTCTACTGTCTTATCCTGAGAATAAATCACGTCTTCCCGTTCCCAGAATTCCTTATTTTCAATCTTCATTTATCTTTTAATCCGTTTTAAGAGTTTTGCAATGCGTCCTTTATAGGGTTTTATCCACGTGTCAAAGTAACGAAAAATTTTAAAGCGAATCGGTTTCAATACACGGTAATAGGTCCCTTCGTGAAAATAGTAGGGTACTGTGCCGAAACTCCCTTTAAACGCTTTCACACCCTCAGAGCCCCCTAAGGATATATTGTAACCATCCATTCCCTCTTGAAGTGCCATTTCTAACGCCTTCATTTGGAGGTAATGGCCGGTATGCCGCGTGGGTTTCTCTTTAACAGTCCCCCCCATGACATAGGTGTAATAGTGTCCCGCTTTTAAAAACAATCCTGCGCCTTTGAGTTGCCCATCCGATGTGGTGGTCAACAGTTTTAATCGCCCTTTACCAATCAAGTTGAGTAGTGTTGGACCGATGTCGGACCATGATCGAATTTGATAGCCATTTTCATCAGCATTTTTCTGACATAAAGCGTAGGCTTGAGCCACTTCATCTGGAGTAAGGGCATAAGAGAGTTGTTCGTTTTTCCGCATACCGCTGCGAACATCCCGACGAAAAGAAGCCGAAGGAAAAGATTCTATTAAACCCTCAACTGTTTTTTGGCCCGTGAGGTCCACCCAATTAAATCCCGGACTGGAATAAACGTATTTGAAGGCATTTCCGCTTTGAAATCCCTGTGGGATATAATCTTTATGAAACGGATACATGGGTCGACAGTTTTGGGTTCCCATCGGAATGGTAAACTGAATCATGCAGGCGCCTACCGCTTGTGCGCGATTCACTGCCGCCTCCAAACAGGCTTGAATTACCTCGGGTGCTGTGCCAATAGGTCCGTAGGGTATAATGTAAAATCGAAAACCCAGCACTTTGGCAATAACAGCCCCAAAACCTCCTTGAATGCCCTCTGCCGTTTGATACACCCCTATTTCCGTTTGAAATCCGTAGTTTCGGTAGGAATGTAACCAATCGGAATACAACAAATGAGCGCCCTGTGGATACTGCTCTACAAAAGCATCCCAAGCCTCAAAATCAGTCGCAGTGGTAGGAAATTGTATCATGATGTTGTGATGCGATAGTTTAATTGACCGTCACACAACACTACGCAATGGCCCGAAGCATCGCAGGTGAGTACCGTTTTTGTAAATCCTTTGACATAGGCCATCCATTCGTCAAGTGTAGGATTCCATACCGCTTGTTCGCGGATTTTAGCCCCCAAATATTCAAAATTGACGCGCACTTTTGGATGCACTGTTTGGTCATTCAACAAGAGACGGCCGGTATGGTACGCCATGGGAACCGAGAAATAGGTATGGGCAATAAAAACGCCACTATCCGCAACCAAATCGTCGATATTTGAGGCACATAAAGCGCGTTCAAAATCGACCATTTCGACGGTTTGAAAAATGGATACAGGATAGGAATCAAAAGTATATTCGAAAAAGAGCGTTTGGTATCGGGCTAAGGGAAAGGATTCGTGGGCACGAGAACGCCACTTGAAGAGCACTTTGGAGAGCGGACCGATTAAGCCTACCATTTTTTGAACAAACTCGGGAAACTGGCGCCATTGCCGACGGAATACTACCGCTTTGAATTGTGAAGCCAACGATTTGTAGTGACGAATCAGCGATTCTTGGGCATAATAATGAAATAAAATTTCTTTAATGAGCAAAGAAAGTCGCTTGGTAAATCCTAAGGATTGATTGCCTTTGTGAAAAGCCTTTAAGGTAAAATGCTGCGGATTAAGCTGATTTAAGACCCCTTTTGTGGCAGTACCGCAATCTACATAGTTCCAAAGATTGACGATTTTTTTGACCGACAATTGTTGTCCCAACCAAGAATTCCCTTTTCCTTCATTGGCATACAACGACACATTATAGGGTTGGTAACCGTGATCAATCCAAGTAGGCATAGGCACTGGAGGCATCGTCGTTTCAAATTCCGTAAAAGCGGCTTCCTTATCGCGAATGGATTGGGTTAACGAATGGTAGGCCAATTCGTGCCCGTCATTGGCCCAAGCCTGTAATAAGGCCGCATCCCGCTCCCAAGAAGCATTGTTCTCGCGTTTAGAAAAATGATGTAAAAACATTCCTTTGGTTACCCGAATACCGCATTCTTGGAGGAACTTGCGTTGGGTTTCCAAATTTTCAGGCGTATCAAAATCACAGTGATCGGTAAAACAAGCGGTAGCCGCAAATGGGATTGATGCCCTACTCCACGATACAAATTGGCTACAAAAAAGCAAGCCCGGAAGCGCTGGTAAAGATGCAACGCCCGCTACCGATTCCAATTGGCGCTCGTGATGCCTTCCAGTGTAACGGGTCAGCACCTGCGCCTTTTCGGGATAAAACCACCATCGCAAACGATTGGGATAGCGCGCATGGAGTTCCCAATGCCCCCCTTGAATGGTAGCTTGTATCAGTTGCCCATTGGCCAATCGCATCACTTTGGGCACCATCAAACCACAATAGACGGGGTGTTGCTGGGGTAAATCTTCCCAACGGTAGGCGTGATTTTGAAAAGCGGTTAGCGGAGCATCAAAGACAATTTCCAACAAACAGGGCTCGGAAAAATCGGTCACAACTAGAGCTTCAGGCTGCCATTGCAACCCGTGTATCGCGGTATCTAATTGACGACGAATGCCTTGTTTTTCCCAATGAGCCGAGACGATCATATTACTGTGTTCGTTTGCCTAAAGCCATTAATTTTTTTGCGTAAAACACCGATTTTCGGTACTGCAAAATACGCATTGGAAGTCGGAATACGCGCAGAGGCAACATCAAAGGTTTTCCCTTAAAAAGGTAAAAAATAAAGTATTTCACCCCATATTCTTTGCGTTGTTCGGCGGTAAAATGTTTGTGGAGTTGGTACATGATGGTGGGACTCGGAACTGGACGAATCGATTTTACGGGCGTATCCAATTCCCAAGGTTGGGCTTTGCGTTTTTTTCCCATCAACTTCGCCTGGCTCCCCCAAAAACGATACCCTCCCATCGGGGGTTTTAAATGCAAATTGGTCGAAAACGGATTAAACAACACGTCGACCCCAATTTTGGTGAGGGACAATCCAAAATCACTGTCCTCGCCATAGCCTCCATCGTAGTTGATGTCATTACCCACAAGGGTTTGCACATGCTCGCGACGCACGCACGAATTGGCGTTATTGAACGTAGAGGCACAACCTACCAACCAACGTTGTCCTTTGTAATGTTGTAATTTATAAGCTAAATCCGACAGGTCTTGTTGCTGGTGGTCGGCACGAATATCAAGCCCATTGGCAGCTCCTGCACCGTAGGTTTGTAACAAGCGTATATGATTTTCAATAAAATCAGGGGGAATGCGTATATCATCATCTCCAAAAATGATAAAATCCCCCGTACATAAGGCAATAGCTTCATTGCGTGCCCGACAGCTTCCTTTCGTTGTTTGCCAACGGAAAATTACCTCAAAGGGATAATCTTCAGGACGATATAACGAGGCATCTCTGGCATTTTCGGGAGTGGCATCCACCACAACCACTTGGGTTGGAAGATAGGTTTGTTGCTTTAAATCGCCCAATAAATTCAAGGTAAAATCTTGACGCATCATCGTGGGGATAATGTAGCTCACCGTGGGATTTCCTTGAACAGGTTCCAGAGGTTTGGGTGGAATAACGGGCATTTCTATCTTCTGTTGAAGACGGGATTTTGCTTTGGCCATAGCCCACCACTCAAGGGGGTTCCACCAGCCTTTTCGGAATGCCATATACAGCGCATGGGAGAATTTAAAATTACGACGGTAAAAATCGTAACGGTCTTGACGACTTATTTTTGGTGCTGCTTGGGTTGTCGCGGGAAAAAGTCCTTTCACATACATCGGAATCGCACCTTGAAAGCGTAACGCATTGAATCCGAAATCGAATGCTGCCATTACGGGATTGGTGTACGTAGCATCGAATCCTTGCAGTGTGTCCCAAACCGACTTTCGCACTACGAAGGCATCGGGATTGATGCGCCAACTTACACATTGGTCCAAACCGTCAAAATCATTAACAAACCAAAAAAACACAACGGTTTGGTAGACAATTTCGGGAAAAGCATTTTTAAATCCTTGATCAAAAGACGCATGCCATATATCGCCATAGCCTGCTGCCAATGCCTCCAACATAGCGGTATCGGGTTGCCCCACATAGTAAAGCGTTTCTCCCTTTGAGGTAGTATAGGTTTGAAAATTCATACTGCAAAAATCATTCAAATTCCCGCAAATGTAAGCAATTCTAACGGGTTAGTCTGTACGATTTTACACCAAAAAAACAAGAGGATAGCAACCTAAAACGAGTTATTTTTTAGCTTGAATTTGCGCTTGGTAATACGCCTCATGTTGGGCGGCAATGGCATCCAATTCAAACGTTTTTTGCACCTTCAATTGGGCGGCTTTACCCATGTTTAGAGCCTTTTCTGGATTTTGAAGTAGCGATAAAATACGTTGCGCAAAAGCCGAATGATCGCGCGGATCAGCCAAAAAGCCATCTTCGCCATCGGTAATAATTTCGGGCGCCCAACCAATGTTGGAGGCTACCACGGCTTTCCCCATTGCCATGGCTTCAATCCAAGATACAGGAAGGGCTTCGGCAAAAGAGGGAAATACACACACCGCTGCCTCATCCAAGTAGCCTTGTACGGCTTCGTAAGGGACAGCTCCTACATAGTGCACATTTTGAAACGCATCGGGGTGAAAAAGCGGCTGCATTAAATCCCAAGTAGGTTGCCATTGGGTACTGATGTCTAAGGCATTGGTTCCCACCAACACCAACTTTACCTCGGGGTCATTTTGGAATAGCGTATTAAAAATATGGGGCAATTCCATCATCCCTTTTTTACGAATTAAAGTCCCAATATACACAATGGTTTTGGTGGTTGCCACTTGGGGAACACGGCTAAACTGTTGGGTATCCAAGCCGTTATGAAGCACGGTATACGACCGTTGTAATCCAAATAAAGCATTGGTCGTGCGGCCGGTAAAATCACTTACCGCAAGAATGCCATCGGCTTTTCGTAGGGCGCGACCTTCTAAAAAGCGGTTCTTAAATTTCACCTTACGGTTTTCCAAATGGCAAAAGTAGGTGTCGCTGCCGTGCAACTTGACAATGACGGGACATTTTTTGGGTTGCACAAAAGCCGAAAAACCTGTCCATTCGGGGACTTCTACAATATCCATTTTCCCTTCGGCATGCAACCGGTTGAGAAGGGCTTCTACCTTTTTTTGAGAAAAATAAAGTGAAAAACCGCGCACAACTACATTTTTAACCATGTACACCGTTATGCCTTCGGTTTCAAAAACAGCATCCTCTTTTTGCGCATACAAAATAACAGTAGCCTTATGCCCCCTTGCGATAAGTCCTTTGGCAAGGTTATAAATACTGGTTCCAATGCCGCCAGAAGACCCAACACGGGGGTGCGGAAATTCCATAGAAATAAAACCAATATGCATCATGCGTGGGTTGCCATTTGAAAAGGATTCGCGCCAAATATAACCATTATTTTTGGAAGCATCCTTCGTTAATCGCCTTGACGACCGCATCGGTTGCCGCTTGACGTCCGCGATAATTCACGTGAATAGCATCGTAAAAATACTTCGCCTCAGTAAAGTATTGTGAATGGTTAAGGATACGATAATCTGGATGCTCCATGAGGACTTGGGTGTGGTACTGCGGCGCTTGATAGACGATCAAACGGGTTTGATGTGCTGCGCATAAATCGGCAATACGCTGTATAAACGGATTCTTCCACGAGACGGTAACCGTTTTAAAAGGGACATTTTTGGAAATCCCTTCGCCCGGATAGGCATAATCTCCATGGGCATCAAAACGATTCTTTCGTTGGGGTTGCACCATCCCTAAAAGCGATGGAACAATTAATTCGGTATTGTAATAGGCCACCCCAATAGCTGGAATATACTGCGAAAACGTGAGGGGTTTGAAATATCCAGACTCCATTTCGGCATAATAGTCATGGACATAGGATGCATTGACAAAAGGTAAAAACCGATAATCATTGTTGTTCAACGTGGGCTGCGCATTATCGGCATCCCAATAACTTAGGGCCAAGATACAATTCTTCGCTGTTTTTCCTTGGGCAAAAAAATGCTGCAACATCAAATAGTTGGAACTTAACGAGGTGTCGTCGATGCTTAAATTAAACCCTTGCAGGCCTGTGAGACTGTCGATGCGTTGGGTGTTTAAAGTCGTCAACCCAATACTGGAGCCAATGACCACATAATCTAAATTTTTTGGGGCGTAATGTGAAGCGACATACGAGGGTTTGTAAAACGAGGATTTTCGCAAACCATACAATACGGCAATCGCCAAAACGTTGACCAGCAAAAATGCTCCAAGACCATACAGCGCTATTTTCTTTAAAAACTTTTGCATCAGAATTGAAAATAGATGAAACTCATTTGATTGCGATACGTACCCATAGCAAACAACATGACAATAACCCAAAGGGTCCATCGCGGTGAAAATACAGGTTGACTTTGTTTGGTAAACACCCAATACCCTTCTTGAACTAGCAGGTAAAGTAGCGCCAAAACAGTGATTCCGGTGAGTAAGGTATACTTGGCATTTTTATAGAAAAAGTCAAAATCAAAAGGATACAAATGGGTCATTCGCGTGAGATAATGCAAGGCATCGGTAAGGGAATCGGCCCGAAAGAAAACCCAAGCGATACTCACCAACACAAAAGTGGTTAGCATTCGAAATCCATCCGACCAGCGATAGCCCGTTTGGTGTACCGAATTTCGGTTTCGTTTTAGAAGCAAAAGCGGAATAAACAACAAAGCATGGAGCAAGCCCCAAACGATAAACGTCCAATTGGCGCCATGCCAAAAACCGCTTAGCAAAAAAATCACCATCACATTACGCAGCTGACGCATTCGGGAACCTTGACTACCGCCCAACGGAATGTAGACATAATCCCGAAACCAAGACGAAAGTGAAATATGCCATTTGCGCCAAAAATCGGCAATATCGGTCGCGAAATAAGGAAAGTTAAAATTTTTAAGCAATTGAATTCCAAACAATTTAGAGGTTCCCAACGCAATATCCGAGTAGCCGCTGAAGTCCCCATAAATCTGAAAGGAGAACAAAAACATGCCCCCAAGGAGCTCCCCTCCGGAAAGTGAACCGCTATTTTTAAAAATTTCATCCACAAAAAAAGCGCAGTTATCGGCCACCACCACTTTTTTAAACAAACCCCAAACGATTTGTTGTATCCCTTCAACTGCCAGGGGATAGGAGAATTGGCGTTTGACCTTGATTTGAGGCAGCAAATGGGTTGCACGTTCTATTGGACCTGCCACTAAAAGCGGGAAATAAGTCACAAAAAGGGCGTACGTAATAGGATTTCGTTCGGGTTCGATACGATTTTTATAAATATCAATCACATACGAGAGTCCGTGAAAAGTATAAAAGGAAATCCCCACTGGAAGCACCAGCGAAAGGGTTACCACATCGACCTTAAGTCCCATTTGGCCCATCAACGATTGAAACGATGTAGCAAAAAAATCGTAGTACTTAAAGGCGCCTAAAAAACTGAGGTTGACGCCGATACTCAACCAAAACCAAAAGGTCTTTGCCTTTGGTGTTCGGGCTTGGTGCATGCGCAATCCGGTATAGTAATCGAGTACGGTAGAAAATAGAAGTAAGAACAAAAACCGCCAATCCCAACACGCATAAAAAAAGTAGCTGGCCGCCAATAAAAAGGCGTTTTGTATCCACAATGCCTTTCGAGACAAGCTCCAATACACCCCAAACACGAGGGGTAAAAAAAGTAAAAAGCCTATGGAGTTGAAGAGCATTCGCGCACGATATTTAAATAATTTTCAACCATTTGACCCAACGTATACTGGCGTACTTCGGGACAACGATGCCAACCATTTTGGAGCATTGTCGGATTCAAAAGTAGCGTTTTTAGATGATGCGACAATTCATCAACACCCCCTTCTTCAAATAAAAGTCCGTTGACTCCATGCTGCACCAATCCCAATACATTGCCTTGGTGACGCGTAGTGATTACGGGCAGGTTGGCCATCAAAGCCTCAACCACCGCATAGCAAAAGGTTTCGCCGTGAGAGGGATGCAGGAGCGCGTCAAACTCGTGGTACCGCTGATGTAACGTAGGCACACTTCCTTCAAAATGAATGATGGATTCCAACTGATGGGCGGCGACTTGCTGCTGTAAGGCTCCTGCGGCAGGTCCTTCTCCAAAAATTGAGATTTGAAAATGGGGCAAAGCGGTTCGATCCAACTGTGCTACAGCCGCAACAAGATCGTGTAGCCCTTTTTCGGGGCGCAAATGCGAAGCGGTTAAAAAATGATAGCGCGGTGTAAAATCGGTTTTTTGAATTAAGCGGGTATCGTCAATTCCGTTGGGAATGACGCGAATTTTTGAAGGAGGAATCGAACCGAAATCGGCAATGAGGTCGCGCTTCATCGCCTCGGATACCGCAATAAATAAATCGATTGATGCTTGGTAACGCCATCCTTTGATTCGTTTTTCAAGGCGCTTTTTCCACGAATACCCTCCGGCAGGACGTGGATTATGATCTACGGCAACGATACGGGCTTGCGACAATTGACGAACTTGTGCATAAAAAGGCGTGCAGAGTTCGAGAAAATGGGTAAAAATAACCCGATAGTTTTTTTGGGGCAATTGTGCTAAAAAAACGGTTTCCAAAGCCTCGGGTTCGGCCGCTATCAATGAAAAAGAGGCATAGTCTAAATGGGTTGCCGTGTTGGGAAAATACCAATCGACAGTGATGCCCGCAGCCAAACATTGTTGGTTGAATTGCACAAAAAAATGGTCCATCCCTCCTACCCGTTCGGGCATCAAACGGTAGTTACACACGACAGCAATATGCATGGGCGTTACGACCATTGGTAAAGGGTTTCAGCAATTCGAGCACTGGTTCCGTGTAAGGGCAATCCGATTTCGAGGTCGATGAGTTTTTGCCGTTGGGTAGTGTGTAGTTCAGGCTGTGCCAGATATTGTGCTATGGCAGTTATCAGAGAGGCTTCATCCAAAGCAACTTGAGTAGCACCGGATTGGATAACATGTTCGATATGGGCATACTTTAAAAACCGTTGGTCATCATACAATCCATTATTTTTATTCCCAAAAACTGGATTCACAACGGGTTTATTGAATTGCATAAAATCAAGACTCATGGTTGACAACATATTCACATTAAGTGTTGAATACATCAAAATAGCTCTCAAATCCTTTACATCTTCAATGGAAGGAATTCGTTGTGACCACGATTCTTGGTGTGAGCTTCTCGACAATTCCCATTTCGGAAAGTTCCACTGAATCCAAGGGAATTGGGCAACTAAATTTTTGAATCGAACGGGGTCTTCGGCGGGCGAAGTTCGAACCAAAAGATTGGCATTTGGTAATTTTTGTGCTTCAATTGCTTTGGCAATACATTGAATGTAAAGCTCGTCATTTTTACTGGTAGAGCTATCACCACAGCTAAAACAAATGGTAGGAAGTTCTCTTTTTAATTGAAATTTTGCATAAAACGCATCCTCTGAAGTTTCATAACGCGGGAGAACGTAGGATTCAAATTGGGGCGTTCCAACAACAGCGATTTGATGCGCTTGAACTTTCTCATAAAATGTCATCAAATCTTCTTTCATGAGTTTACTCCACACCAAGTAATAATCGAAGTTGGCCGCCATTCGTCCTTTGGAAGCCAAGTTATCCCAACTAAAAATAAACGTAGAGGTAATTATTTTTTGTTTTTGGGCTAGATATGCTAAAGGCGCGATAAAAGGAGGCCGCTGGTGTGTAAAAAACAAATGGCTAAATCTTTCATGTTTTAGAATGGTTTCGTAATTTTTGGTAATTCGATGATTTTTAAAACATAATTGTTGCCAGCGAGTATATCGTTGAATCCATCTTTCAGAATGAAAAAAATGGGTAAATCGAAAAATCCAACGTGTTGCAATGCCGCGAGTGGTCATCGCTTTGGTTGTATTGGTTTGTAAATTATCTTGAATACCGAAGTTTCCCTTTTGATGTTTTTTCAAATGAGCTACCTCTTTCGCTTTCCTAAAAAACCATTGAAAGAAATTTTCCTCAAGCGCTTCCAATTCGATAACCCTTACTGGGATTTTCAAATCAATATAGGCCGTTTGAGGAATGTAGGAAAGAATGACCACTTCATCAAATTGTTGTACAGCCTCTTGCATAAAATCACTCAACAAGTAATTTCGGAAACCAACCCCATCTGTGATGACCACACCTAATTTTTTCATGGGTCAAATTTAGAGATAAAAAAACGCTGAACCAAAGCCCAGCGTTTTAATGTTAGTTTCTTTTTGTATTAGTTAAAAATAATCTTTTGGGTATCGGCTTTTTTTCCATTGATCCATAAACTCACGCCATACACCCCTGCACCAAAATTGTCCTTTAGTAAGGATTTTTGGATAGAGTTACCTCTTTCATCGATGGTAAAAAAGGCGCGAAGACGACCGTTGGCATCGAATATTTGTAAAGAAGCTTGTTCTACATTGCTTGGGATCGTTAAATATACCTGAATATCACGATTGGATGGATTGGGTGAAACCGAAACAATTTTTGAGGTTGATAACTGATCTACAGCTCTAAACTCCTCTTTTAAGTCAGTCGTGATTTTGTTGGTAAGTTCCTCTATCATTAACTTTTGCTCGCGAATTTGAGCTTGCTGTTCTTTGATAGCTTCTACTAAGTATGGAATTACTTCAATGTAATTTACCGCTTTTTCACCATTGGGTTGCGTAGCTACTACATGAGGAAGTACTTTTTCTAACTCTTGAGCGATAAAACCACTATGCCCTCCACCATCAAAATTTCTGTCTTTAAATGCTTCTTGGTTCCACAAATAGGTTTTTCCTTCAATTTTCTCCACCAAACTTAACGCATTTTCTATTGGTTTTATATCCTTTTTGAACTTTTGGTCAGAGGTAGTAAAAACACCTGTTGCACGAGCATTTCCATTCACGTGAAATACAACTTTACCTTGATTATGTACAATAGCTCCTTCGTAATTTGTGTAAAAACTTGAATTAAAGTTATAATTAAAAAAATTGGGGTCTGTGGGGATGGAACTAAAACCAACTCCAACTCCAACACCATTATCAAAAACTTGACTACAAGCCAATTGATTCGCTGTATTTGAGTTTACAGTTAAGAAACCTGCCGTGGCACAACTTTGATTTACACCACCTCCAATATCATCAACTAAAATAACATCACCATCATTATTCACAGACAACACTCTTCGATTGGAAGTTGCCGGTAAGGGGTTAAAATTTGTATTGATTATGCCGCTAAAACGTAGCCCCATAGTATTGGCTACAGAGCCATTTCCAGTAGCATTAATAACCAAACGATTGGCAGGAATTACATTATTACCTAGACTCAAACCGACATTTCCATTAGGACTTGAATAAAACCTTTGGTCACCTCCACCATTTGCTATTACTACAGTATTACTTAGGTTGGGGGTTGTGGTAGGAATTTGAACTCTTCCTAAAAATGTATTAAATGAACCCGCTGTCAAATTTTCTCCACTATTTAAACCAATTATGGTATTACCCGCTCCATTGTTCAAATTTTGTGCTGCTGTCGTTCCAATAAAAATATTATTCGTACCCAATATAGCCATTTGATTAGCTCCATTGCCAATACAGATGTTATTTGTGGTTGATTGTGCACCTGATCCTGCAAGAGTTCCAAGAAAAACATTATCGTTTCCAGATTGTAGATTTCTTCCAGCACCCTGTCCAAATAAAGAATTATTAGAACCACTAGTCAATCGGTCTCCAGTGAGAAATCCAACCATAGTGTTATTGTTTCCCGTCATTACATTTGGACTTGAATTGAGATCTCGAACACTTTTTATAGACACATTATTACTACCTGTCGTATTCAAATACCCAGCTCTATTTCCTAAAAATACATTATCACTACCTGTTGTATTATTAAATCCAGAAAATGCACCTAGAAATGTATTCCTTGAATTTTCAGTATTAGAACCTAAAGTTGCATTAGCATTAAAACCAGATTGAAATCCAACAAAAACATTTAATCCATTGATTGTAGAGGCAACGTTACTTACATTATTTCCAGAACCAAAGCCAACAAAAACATTACCAAAACTTGGTGCAGGATCGCTAGTTCTTAAAACAGTGTTGTTTTGCGCAAAAGATGTACCACCTAACAAGAGTACACCCAACATTGAGTAGAGGGTTGATTTCATAAAAAAAAAGAATTATGGTTAATAAAAAAAATTAATTTACATGGCCTAAACGCACAAAAAATGGGGCTTATAAATTCTAGGCGTTTAATGATGCATAAATTTAACCATAATTTTTTTCAAAACCTACCCCGCAAACGTTAAAATTTCTTGGCGGGTAAACGACAGGGTTTGGTGCGGGTACGATAGCTTTGTAAAATAGGTTTCTACCCATGCATACGTGGGCGCTCCGTTGACGATATGGTACGTGGCTATCGCCATTTTGGGCCGTAACGTTTGCAATGTGGTCGTGGCGCCTTCCAAGGCTTCAATCTCTGCCCCTTCAATGTCCATTTTTATAAAATCCAAACGCGTCAATCCCAACGATTGCACCCAAGCATCTATGGTAAGGGCCTGCTTTTTGACAATCGATTCGGTACCCGAAAACCAAACGGCCGAAGAACCCACCGTTCCCGATTCTTGAAAATCAACCCACGTATTGGCGTTCCACAACAACTCAGACTGCACCACAATTCGGTCATGTAACTCGGGATTAATTGCTACATTCCGCTGTATATCGCGAAGGTTGTGCGTATCGGGTTCAAAACAATACACCTTTCCCATAGGTCCTACGAGTTGGGCAAAATACAAGGCCATCATGCCTACATTGCCGCCTGCATCCATGACCACATCGCCGGGTTGGGGTTTGTAAAATTTTTGATAGTAAAAAAAATCATTAGCCACCGTATACACCGGATCGACCGTGCGAATAGAAACCCCCTCAATCGTAGTGCAGTAAATCCAACCGGAAGCGGTGGGCTCCAAAGCAAACCGAATACCGCGTGGCGCACGCCATTGGTAATACCGTAACTTTATTTGCTCCCGAAACCTACCTTGAGGCAATAAGCGACTGAGGATTGATTTGATTCTTTTTTTCACAACAACTCAAAAAATTAACGGTCTTTAAACTGCTTTTGATGGTTGATGTCCCATAACCCTGGACGTTGCAAAGCCGCTAGAAAAAGGGCTGCACTATTACCCGCCCCAAAATCAGATGCCGAAGGTTGTACCGCATGGGCATCGATTCCTTTTAAGGCCTCGCGAATGGCTTCAAAAGAATAATCGGTATTGATGATATCGGCATGCAAGGCGCGATTTTGCTGACGGGTGCCAATATTAACAATAGGCACTCCATAATAGGGCGCTTCGCGGATGCCCGCACTACTATTCCCGATGATGAACTGGGCATTTTTTAATAGCGTTAAAAAGTACTCAAACCGCAAGGAAGGAAACACCCGAAAGCGCGAGTGTCCTTGAAAAGCAGCGTAAGCATCTAGTATTTTTTGACTGCCTAAATCGTTATTCGGATAAATCACGACATAGTTATGCGTATCGTCGAGTAAGGCCTGAACCAATTGCTGGGCATAGCCTTGCATGGCTGCCGCTTCGGTAGTCACGGGATGGAACATCAGAATTCCATAGGCGTCAAACGGGATTTCATAATAGGTTTTGGCAGTATCAAGGGAAGGCAACTGATCGGAAAACATGATATCGACGTCGGGCGACCCGATGGTTACAATAGAGGGTTCCATTTCACCCATTTGGATCAACCGGTTGGCCGCCTCTTCATGGGAAACAAAATGCACATGACTTAATTTGGAAACACTGTGGCGAATTAGTTCATCAACCGTTCCCGACAATTCGCCCCCTTCAATATGCGCAACCAAAATATTGTTGAGCGAACCTACAATGGCGCCCGCAAGGGTTTCGACCCGATCGCCATGCACCACAATCATATCCGGCTGTATTGTTTTGACATAGGCCGAAAATCCTTCAATCGTTTTGGCCAACGTCAAGTCCATTGTTGTTTCATGGGTATGATTCTCAAACGTATGTACCTGTGAAAACTGACACCGTTGAATTTCTATGAGTGTATAGCCATAGGTTTGTTGCAAATGCATGCCCGTCACAAAAACATAGGGTTCAAAATCGGGATGTTCCTCTAGTATTTGTATCAAGGATTTGATTTTACCGAAATCGGCACGGGTACCGGTTAAAAAAACAATTTTTTTCATGGGTTGGGATAACGTAAAAAGAATAGTTTTTTGAACACCTCTTTTTGAATTTTGTACCAAAACGTTTTGTAGTCGATCATTTTCCCTTGTTGAAAAACGGGGGGCGTGTACGGGGTTTGAGGGGCGGCTAGATTGTCTTTTTGAATGTCATGCATCCAGGCATCAGGAGCATTCCCCATGTGGTATGCCCAATTGGCATAGGTAGAAACCCGCATTTTTCCAGCCAAATCTACAGGCAAATCGATGTAATTATACACCGAATGTTTTCCGATCAAAATCAACGTGGGATCTTTGGGTACAAAATCCCGTACAATTGAACGGCGAATCGTCACAACACTATGCCCGGATCCCATCAAAACTTTATGAGCGCCCAAATCAATGACAGGCCATTTTACCTGAACATCTTCAATGGGTTTCCAATTGATACTGAGAAGAAAACGATTGTAATCTTCCATATTTTGGGGTAATGATTCGTAATAAAAACGGTATTTCCCACGAAGTAATTTACGCATCGTAGCCACGGTGACATAACTGTGTGTGTTGCGTACCGATATAGGGGAAACCGAACCGATATCGGGATACGAATCTAAAAGCAGTTCCACCGCATCTTGCCAGCCGTTTTTGAATAAAATATCGGTATCCGAGAAGGTAATGTATTCCTCTCGAACCCCACGAGCGGCGTGCATCATGGCATCTATTTTACCCATATTTTCTTGATGGTGAATTACACTATCGATCTGTCCTGACTCAAACAATGTATTGAAATAAGCTCGCACTGCGGCGCAACTTCCGTTGTTGACCAAGGTAATTTTTCCATGCGCATTAAAAGTCTTTATCGCCGATTCGACACAGAGTTGTAACACCTCAAAGGAGGCTTGGTAATAATCACTAAAATCAGGAATATAACAAACCATGATCATCCGGTGTTTGGATGTCAACGAAATAAAGCCTTCGCTTTTTTGGGGGTTCATTCCTACGCGCATAGTATTTATTTAAAATCAGAAAAATCCAATTGTTCATCGGCCGCAATGGCACGGGTTGCTTTTTTTCCGAGCAATGAATCAAAATGTTCGGCTAAAATCTTTCCCGTTCCGGGTCGTTTCACCCAAATATTATCCTTGGTTAGCGTTTCCCCTTCAGCAATCGGAGCAATAGAACAAACGGTGGCAAACGCAAAATCGATGGTCACTTGTTCTTCGGCCGCGGGACGTTTTTCACCGCCACGCATTTGCCAAATTTCATGTGCACCCACAATCAATTCACGGCAGGCTTGTTCATCCATACTGCACACAATATCGGGTCCCGTACGCTGCATGTGGTCGGTAAAATGGCGTTCCAAGATACTGGCCCCTAGTGCGACTGCTCCAAGGCATGCATGGTTGTTTAACGTATGATCGGACAATCCAAAAACCTTATCGGGGAATGCTTCATGCAACTGCGTCATAGCTCCCAATCGAACGAGCGGTATAGGGGTTGGATACAAATTGGTGGTGTGTAAAAGGGCGACAGGAACCTGATAGCGGTCAAAAATAGCTACCGCTTTTTGTACACTTTCGATGGTATTCATTCCGGTACTCAAAATCACCGGTTTTCCGAAAGCAGCAATATGTTCGAGTAAAGGATAGTTATTGCATTCGCCCGAACCGATTTTATAGGCAGGAATATCAAATTTCTTCAAACGTTCGGCGGCGGCACGGGAAAAAGGGGTGGAAATAAAAATCATTCCTTTGCTTTCCACATAGGTTTTTAAGGCCCATTCGTCGGCTTCATTTAAAGCACATCGCTCCATAATTTCATAGATTGAAACCGTGGCATTTCCGGGAATAACCTTTTTGGCCGCACCACTCATTTCGTCGGCAACAATATGGGTTTGGTGTTTCACGACCTCAGCGCCCGCTCGCTGTGCGGCATCAACCATCGCCTTGGCCACTTCCAAGTCGCCTTCATGATTAATTCCAATTTCGGCGATTACCAAGGGAGGATAATCCGGTCCTATTTTTCGACCAGCGATTTCAAAGTATGGATTCATGGGTGGTTTGATTTATGTTTAGTTTGATAATAATTAAGACAAAAAGTGGCATAGGCAAAGTCGGCTTCAGTATCGATATCGACTGCAGCATAAGGATGCGTAACGACCAACGGATAGCAGGTTTCATCCATGACAGCACCCTGGGTAATGAGCGAGGGTTTACAAACATAGAGCAACCCATTTTCGTAAAACAACGGCTCCATATCTTGACTGCGTTGGCCAAAATGGTAATTAAAGGGCACAAAACGTTGCGCTTGGATACGTCCTAATTTGTGGGGATTGGGCGAAACGGTAAACAATCCCGACACGTTATGTTGCTCAAAATAATCTAAAGCCTCGTCCAAAAGTCCCACAGGCCGCAAGGGATTGGTGGGTTGTAGTACGACCACAGCCTCAGGCCATTCGGTGAGTTGCGCTAACACATGTTGCAATGCCGAAACGGTAGGGGCTTCATCACCCGATAATTCATGGGGACGTTGAATGACTTCGGCGCCATAGTCCGAGGCTATTGCTGCAATCGCTGGATCATCGGTAGTAACGATTACCCGTTGTATACGCGAAGAAGCTTGAGCATACCGAATGCTGTGTGCGAGTAACGGCAAGTCCCCCAGTATACGAATGTTTTTACCGGGTAAGCGTTTTGACCCGCCACGGGCTGGAATAATGGCGATATTCGGGTTTGTCATGGGTTAGGTTTCCAGAATATAGGGTTCAAAGGTAACTTTTTCATCCGAATATACTGCATTTTGGTCAAACGGTATCGGCTTTGAAACAAGACCCCTAAGGTGCCCAATATACTAAAAATTGCACGAAATGTAGCCCAAAAAGCGACATAATCCCGTGCTTTTAGTTTATTTAAAAACTGTACGACCGTGCAATAGGCCAGGGTATACGGAAGGCGAAAATAGGGGTAAAAGGTCATGTAATTTCGTATACCATTGGCAAACGCTTTTCGCTGACGAAAAGCATAATCGGCATCATTTTTTCGCTGGCGAACTTCTACCCTGTGGTGAACGAGTAGATCGGGAACATAATGCATTTCCCAACGTTTTTGGAGGAGCGCCATCGACGCAAATTCTTCTTCGCCATAAAATCCGTAATGCTCTGGATAATCAGGAATAGACTCCCACGCAGTTTTGCGCCACACATGTCCACACCCTACAAATCCAAATCCATTGTGGGGTAAAGCATCTGTTTGGAGTGAAGCAGGCAACGTTTTTCCCCAAAAAACACGGCAAGCTATGAGTCCGCAACGGGCATACTTTTCAAAGTGATGCTGAATGATTTCAAGGGGTTGCGGCAACACAAAATGTGCATCGTCATCCAAACTAATCAAATAGGGCGCTTTGGCAGTATGCAACAAAAAGTTACGGTTATAGATATACCCCTGGGGCTCAGGGTTGGTAAAAATTTGAACCTGAGGAAATTGCGCCTTGACAAAAGCAGTGGTTCCATCGGTAGAGCCGTCGTCAACAACCAAACATTCTACATCCTCTCGCTGGAGTAACGGTAAAAGCTGTTGCAAAGTAAATTGCAAGTCCGACCAACGGTTGCGTGTAGTGATTAAAAAACTAAATACGGGATTGGTTACCATGAGTCTATCACCGATTTTGGAAGCCCTTTACGAAGGATACACCAGCGGAAAAGCAGTGGCGTGTTCATCATAATTCTACGCCAAAACCGATACCGCCAATAGTAGGCGACACGATTAATCTTGGGCGCTGAGGGAGACAATGCAATATGCGTTCGCGTCGAGGTTTTGGGCATCGTAGACGGAACTTCCATCCATGATTCGCTCACATTACCCATGTGAAAGGCAAAATTTGACGCTGTCGTTACTTTATGGTAATGAAACTGATAGGGTTTTTCCTCGAGGTACCATTCCGAATCTCCGCCTAGTTGATGCGGAACGGACTGTTGTATTTCGCGAAAAACATCGCGTCTAAACGTAGTCACTACATGTCCTGAACCTACCCACATGGATTTGCCATTTTCAGTATATTGCAAATTGTACAACAAATGGTTTGGATTATAGTTGCGATTCCAACCAATACTGTCATAAAAACGTTCGGCAGCAGCAACATCGGGTATTTTGGCAAAACGCAGGCGGGATGAAAACAAATATTCCCATACCAACGAAAATCCATCGATCCGAAACAAATTCATTTGCGGAATGAGTCCGACTGCCCCAATACGCTCTACTTTTTCAAACAAATCAATCGTTTCCTCTTGCCAACCCGGCTTAAACAGCACATCGGCATCGGTAAGCGTTACCAAAGGGGTTTGATGCCCCACCAATCCTTTCAGTAAAGCATTGACTTTACCTATTGCAGTCGTATGGATGATTTCATGAATTGTACCTTCATGATGACGGCGGTTTAATTCTTGGACCACCGCCTCGCAAGATCCGTTATTGACTACGGTAATCAAGGTAAACGGCTGCACTGTAGCGGTTAGGGAATCTAAACAAAACTGTAAAATGGAAAGACTTTCCTTAAAGTAGTCGGTTTGATGAGGGATATGCACCGGTACTACCACTTGATGGAGGTACTTGGAAGGAGGAACCAACTGATCTTTGTTGGGATTAAAACCAGAGCGCATATTACAAACGGTTGTCGATATAGAAGGTATTGCCGAGGTTTCCTTTGGTGACCACTTTACCGATGATGGTGTATCCTACCGAAACGAGATAATCGTGCATTTCCGAAACCAAGTCTTCTTTTAGGGGTAAATCAGATTCTACCACCAAAAACCGTGGACGAAATCGCTCCCAATCATTGGTTTTCAACACTTCCAAATCATAGCCTTCCACATCTACATCAAAGAAATCCAACCGATCGCCTGGCTGCAAATGGCGTTCCAAAATAGTGGCCAAAGGAATGGTCGGAACGTCGAGTACTTGCTGAATTTGCGATTGCAATTCCCGTTTTTCGATAAACCCATAATCCAAGGTGTTCATCGAACTATCGGGAAGCATATAATATTTTAAATTGAGGTCTTGGGAACCTAAGGCACAATTTTCAAAAATATCGGTGGGACGAAACTTTTGGTACAAAGGACGCAGTTCGGGATTGGGATCGATGCAAATGCCTTTCCATCCGTGAATATAAAACAAATACGTATTGGAGGCTTTAACAGGATGCCAACAACCGATGTCGACATAAACGCCGGGCGTACGATGAATGATTAATTTCATCAATTGCATGTCCTCGCCTGCCTTAGAAAAGCTTATGTTATAACGGCGATAGATGAATTCTCGAATTTTGTTCGCTATCATTTCAACGTCCAATTTTGATTTAACAAAAAGGCACCGTGCTTGCGCGCAATGGGCATTTGACCGGTATGGTAAAAGTTGGAAGCCAACACGTCTACTTCAAACGCATCGGTAATTTCGTCACAAAACCCACCTTTGAAAGCCATCCAGGTTTTGGCCGTATATTTTCCTTCCGCCAAGGCCATAGCGGGCACAAGGCATTCTATAGATTGCACCTGACCCGAATCGGAGACTTGGGCGTGGGCATCGTACCGATTGGAAACGGTAAATACGGGATAATTGAGTTCGTTACGAAAGACCACATAAAATGCTAAAGACGAAGCTTCTTGTGCGGTAATGGGTTTGTTCAAAAAAAACTGCATGCGCAGCGGGTCGCCAGAAGGGATTTGCGTATAATTGACCTCATCGCTATTGATCAAAAAGCGTTCGACGTATAAATCGCCATCCGATTTACGAATAAGCTTGCCACTACTTTGCGACAAATTAGACGCCAAATACTGTTGAATTCCTTCGTCGGTGGGCATCCGATCGGAGCATTCGCCATTTTTCAAAATGATAACCGAATCCGTTAAGGCATGAATGGCGGTCATATCGTGACTGACAAACAAAACGGTGCGGCCTTCGCCTTTGGAAATGTCTTGCATTTTACCAATGGCTTTTTTTTGAAATTCGGCATCTCCGACAGCCAAAACTTCATCTACCACCAAAATTTCAGGTTCGAGATGCGCTGCTACGGCAAAAGCCAAGCGAACGGTCATACCGCTACTGTAGCGCTTTACGGGAGTATCGATATAACGTTCACAACCCGAGAAAGCAATAATTTCATCGATTTTACGGTCGATTTCTTTTTTGCGCATCCCCAAAATCGCGCCGTTTAAATAAATATTTTCGCGGCCCGTCAATTCGGGATGAAATCCGGTACCCACTTCGAGTAAACTAGCGATTCGGCCTTTGATTCGAATTTCGCCTGTGGTAGGTGCGGTAACACGGGACAAGAGTTTGAGCAAGGTACTTTTTCCAGCGCCATTTTTACCTATAATCCCCACGGCATTGCCTTCTTGTACATCAAAATTGATATCGCGCAAAGACCAAACGATATCTGAATCGGACTTTACCGTTCGATCATTTACCTCACCCACTTTCAAAAAGGGGTCGTCACGACGTAAAATTTTTGTCACCACAAATCGCTCCAGGTCACGGGAAATGGTACCAGTACCGATTTGTCCGATTTGATAAGCTTTGGAAAGCTGGTGAACTTCTATAACAGTGCGTGGCATCAGATGGTATCGACGAACGTGCGTTCGGTTTTGTTAAAAATCAAAATTCCCAAAAACAACACGACAAAAGTGACGCCCGTGGTATACAATAAACTGTAGGTGGTAAATTCTCCTTTTCCTAAAAAGGCATAGCGAAACGCCTCGATGATGGTCGTCATCGGATTCCACGCAATCCACTTTTTATATTCGGGTTGGATATAACTCAACGGATAAATCACCGAAGTAGCATACATCATAAGTTGCACCCCAAACGTCACCAAAAAAGTAAGATCCTTGTATTTGGTGGTAATTGCGGTGATAATTAGCCCTAATCCGAGTCCCAAAAGCGCCATCAATACCACCAAAAAAGGAAATAGAAAGATACCTTCCGTGAGTTGAAACGAAGTGTTGGGCATGGGATATAACGAAAAATAACCCATCATGGCAATGAGCAATAATAATTGCACTCCAAACCGTACCAGATTACTCACAACGATACTCAAGGGCATAATCAACCGCGGGAAGTAGACTTTGCCAAAAATATTGGTATTGTCTTTAAACACGGTACTGGTTTTGGTCAAGCAATCGGCAAAATAATTCCAAGCTGTGATCCCGCACAAGTAAAAGAGCTGATGCGGTAACCCGTCGGCACTGATTCCCGCCAGATTCCCAAATACGAAAGTAAAAACAAGGGTCGTAAAAAGAGGTTGGATAAAAAACCACAACGGCCCCAAGATGGTTTGTTTGTAAAAACTTACGAAATCGCGTTTTACAAACATGAAAAGCAAATCACGGTACCGCCATAAATCCTTGAGGTGGAGCGCAAAGATGCCTTGTTTCCCTTTGATGATGAGATCCCAGGCTTCGTTATCGTTATGTGGACGTGTATTTTGACTCACAAGGGTTGGGTTATTTGTCGGGCAAATATAAAACTAAATCACGAATTAGTTACCTTTACCCCGCTTTTAAAACGGATAATTTCATGTGGTTCTTTACGAAACAAAAACCTATACTAAGCCGCTTAATTCCTGAAGGTTATGTCGACATCCATTCGCATTTACTTCCCGGAATTGACGACGGGTGTGCTTCGTGGGAAGAGACGCAAATGCGATGTGCCGAATTGAAAGCACTGGGAATTCATCATTTTACGGCCACCCCCCATATCATGGCAGGAGTTTGGCATAATAATCGCGCTACCATCGAACCCTTAGCGCAGTCGTTTTCAGACCATATCGCATTGGAATCGAGTTCGTTACATTGGGCAGCCGAGTACATGCTTGATGCCGAATTTACCCAAAAATTACAGGAAGGTCCTCTTTGTACCCTGAAAGAAAATTTGGTATTGGTGGAAATGTCCTACCAACAACCCCCACTGGCGTTATACGATTGGCTGTTTGAACTTCAAGTCGAAGGCTATCGTCCGGTTTTAGCACATCCCGAACGCTATAATTTTTATCATGGAAAAATGGAGGAGTACCGACGTCTTAAAAAAGCAGGATGTTTGTTTCAATTGAATCTTCCCGCACTTACGGGATATTACGGCTGGCCTGTGCTCAAAACGGCAGCATTGTTATTGAACGAAGGACTTTACGACTACTCAGGAACTGATGTACACCATGAAAAGCATGTGCAAGCCTTAAGCCAACCTTTGGCCGTAAAAAACGAAAAAGCAGTCGTGGAATTACTCCAAAAAAACGTGGATTTTTATACGAAATAAGCTAAAATTACTTCTTAAAAAAACGAAGAATCCTATCGGTAAGGGTGAGTTTCTTTTCTTCTACCCCATAGCCATAACCGTAACCATAACCGTAGCCGTAACCATAGCCGTAACCGTAGCCATAACCATAGCCGTAGGAACGTTGAATATCGGTATCATTCAACACTAGAGCCATATTGGGCAATTTGCGGTCTTTGTATATAGTTTCCACAAAACGCAACATGCGTTTGTCTAAGTAATTGGCACGCATTACATAGATAAAGGCATCGGCATTGTGTGAAATCAAGAAGGTATCGGTAACCACACTCACTGGAGCGGTATCGACAATGATATAATCAAACTCCGTTTTCAACTCATCAAAAAGGCGATTGATTTTGTCATTCATCAAAAGCTCCACAGGATTGGGCGGAATAACCCCAGAAGGAAGGGCATAGAAATTTTCGTAGCCTTTGACTTTGATAATATAATCGTGAATGGATTCACCCGTTTTGGACAAGAAATTGGTAAGTCCTTTAGCGGGAAGATTGATATACACATCCAATTTTGGATTTCGAATATCCAATCCAATCACCAATACTTTTTTCCCAGAGAGGGCAATGGTTGTAGCCAAGTTTATCGCTATAAACGTCTTCCCTTCTTTGGGTATCGAGGAAGTCACAAAAATCGTTTTACAACGTCCAGGCTGCACTTCGGAGAGCACAAACTCCAAATTGGTCCGAATCATTCGAACTGCTTCTGCCGAACTAGAGCGGCTGTTGGAGTCGATAAGTTCTTCACTATTATCCGAACGTGGTATATCGCCCAAGTAGGGCACAGATACTTTTCCTTCCACGTCCATACGGCTTTTGATTTTGGTGTCTAAAGCAAAAAGTAAGGTCAAAAATCCGATGGGCAGTGCCAAACCTAATACAAAAGCGATGAAATAAACTAAGGAAGATTTGATAGAAATCGGCCCAGTTAGATAGGCGGCATCAATAATTTTGGCTTTGGGAGAGGTAACCGCTAAAGAGATTTCAGTTTCCTCACGTTTTTGGAGTAAATATAAATAGAGTGTTTCCTTAATTTTTTGCTGACGGGCTATTTCATTGTAAAAACGCTCATTAGTGGGAACATTGTATACCTTTCCTTCGTAAAGCGCGCGTTGATTTAATAAATCGTTCTTTTTTATGCGTAAATCGCGTTGGTGGCTGATAATACTACTGATTACACTTTGCTTAATATCCTCTAATTCGCGCTCAATTTGCTTAACACGTGGGTTATTTTCAGTCCCACTGATCAAAAACGTTTTACGGTTGAGCTCCGATTCATTGTACTTGGTAATAAACGAAACAATCGAGGGGGAAGCAGTCACCACATTGGTTGGAATTAACATCCCCTTTTTAATTTTTCGAACTTCTTCCAGCAAGAAGTCACTGACTTTTAGTTCCGTTTCAATCGCTAATACAGATTTATTATATTCTGTTTTTGAGGTTAAACTCAATCCGGCATCAGCTTCTAAGGTAGTTAGTCCCCGTTGTTTTTTAAAGACCTCTGCATCGCCCTCAACGCCCCCCAATTCTTTAGTAATGATTTCTAATCGTCTATTGATGAATTCTTTTGTAAATTCGGCCACTTGATTTCGGTCACGAACGGCATCTTCATTGTATTGCTCAATGAGTCCATTGAGATAGTCCAACCCACGCTCTTGGGTTAGATCGGTGAAACTCAAATTTACGATATTCGTTTTCTCCTGACTCATGACACCAAGACTAGCGCGTAATGCATTGGCTTTGGCCTCTACCGAACTTTTAACAATAAGAATATCAGACATCGGCTTGTTGACAGGAAACGATTTAATTTGAATGAAAAAAGTGCCAATTGGAGAAGGAATCAACTGTCCGAAGCGGTACCGTTGGGACTGGGATAAGTCGGGTTGCGATAGTTCAAAAGTCTTGGAATCCAAAACGCGAACACGCCACGATTGTGAACGAGCATCATAGGATTCATTCTTCTTGACAAAAACCATTTTAATGGGGGAATCCCGGTACAATTCTTTAGCGACCACCCGGCCTTCGCTGAAATAACTGATATCCAGATCAAGTTTTTTGACAACATTTTGAGAAATTCCACGCGACTTTAAAATTGCAATCTCATTTTCAATATTGTTTTTACCCGCAAAAATGTTTAAATCGCTAAACGCTGAAAATTCGCTAGTTCCCCCTTTCTTCTCATCCTTTATCAAAATGGCAGCATTAACACCATAGTAAACCTCTTTATACCTCAAAAAAAGATATGCCAAAGCAGAACATATAATCACCGATAATACAAACCATTTCCAATAAATGAGGTAACGAAAGAGTAAGTCTTTGATATTAAAATCGTCTGATTTAGTGTCGCTTGGAGTTGTCGTATTTTGTAAAAGGGGTTGTTGCATAGTTTAATTATCGGGTAAGTAACAAAATCATCGTAGTTAAAAAACTAATGGAGGAAACAATGATAGGTAAATTCGGCAAGGCTGTGGCGTCAATTTTGGCCTTCCGCTCTCGCACATAAACCACATCGTTTTGATCCATATAGAAAAAAGGAGAGTTCACCAAGTCTGCTTTGGTCAAATCAATGGTATTAAATGATTTTACCCCTTGATAGTCACGAATGATTAGCACCTCTTGACGGCGTCCAAAAGGAGATACATCCCCGGATTCGGCCAAGACATCTAATATCGTCACTCGATTGGTATTAAATGATTTCACTCCAGGATTTAGGACGGCTCCCAAAACGGTAACTTTAAAGTTGAGAATACGAATGTTGATGATGGGATCGACCAAATAGGCTTTCAACTTATCGGTCAACATTAACCGCAATTGCTCAATTGTATACCCCGCTACGGATAATTTACCTAATGTAGGAAAATCGATGGTCCCTTCACTATCTACCAAATACCCAGCATTGGGATTGTTCATGATATTTCCTCCGCCTACATTACCATTTCCTCCCATACTTAAATTGAAAGGTTCAGAAAGTTCGCGCTGATAGGTCATCACCACGATGGAAATCCGATCATCTTTTTGAATGATAGGCTCATAGTTTGCTGCTGCATTACCCATATTGTAATCGCCTTGCAGATAATAATACTTTTTCTTGGAGACACAAGACACTTGAGTAAGGGCCAAAAGCAACAAAAAAAGTAAGGAAATTTTCTTCATAGTATTCGTAATGAGTTGCAAATATAGTGTTTATTCCCAAAGCTACTTAGTGAGAGGTACTATCCAATTTTTCGTAAACCGAATTTAAGCTTTTAAAATCTGGTACCAACGCTTTCATTTGAGAAACGGTAGCTTCATAGGCTCCTGTTCGGGCAGTGGTAATTAAAACATCCACTTGGTGACTTACTTCTTCAAAATCGGCGCTATTCTCCACAGCAATCATAATTTTTTCATGGTGGGTAGGTAAATTTTTGGCCGAATCATTCAGTAACTCTTCATACAATTTCTCTCCAGGACGAAGGCCTACGATCTTGATGGCAATATCTTTTTCGGGCACAAATCCTGCCAAACGAATCATTTTTCGGGCCAAATCAATAATCTTGACCGGTTTGCCCATATCAAAGATGAAAATCTCCCCTCCTTTCCCCATGGAACCCGCCTCCAAGACCAACTGACACGCTTCGGGTATGGTCATAAAATAGCGAATAATTTCCGGATGGGTTATGGTAATAGGACCTCCCTCTTGGATTTGTTTTGTAAAAAGAGGTACTACCGAGCCGTTGGATCCCAATACATTTCCAAAGCGAGTGGTAATAAATCGGGTAAATCGTGTACTGTTTTGCCGTTGGTGTTTAAAATGCTTGGCTTGAACATACATTTCGGCTATGCGCTTACTGGCTCCCATTACACTACTGGGATTTACCGCTTTGTCGGTTGAAACCATCACAAAACGATCCACATGATACTGGTTGGATAAATCGGCTACATTTCGCGTGCCCAACACATTGGTAAAGACCGCTTGGGCGGGATTGATTTCCATTAAGGGCACATGTTTATAGGCAGCTGCGTGATACACCACATCGGGGAGATACGATTTGAAAACCGTTTCCATAAAGGCATAATCCCGCACATCACCCACTACATCAATCAATTCAACATCCGAATCTCTTCCCGATATTTCCAAGGAAAGGGAATGCAACGGAGTCTCGGCTTGATCCAACAAAATAATGCGTTTGGGCTGGAATAAAAGGACTTGACGAACGATCTCGCTTCCAATTGAACCGGCAGCGCCCGTTACCAATATCGTTTTTTCCTGCAAATATTCCGAAATCAGTTGGGTATCCAACGTAATTGGCTTACGCTCCAATAAATCGTGAATTTCAAAATTCTTAATCTTCTTTGAAATTTCTTTTTGATCGTCCCAATCCGCAACAACGGGCAACGTATACACTTTAAATCCGTACTCAATACATTCGTCCACAATAATCGAACGCTCCTCTTTGGTCAGCGATCGATCGGCAATGATCAACGCTTCTACCCCTTTGGAACGGAGCAATACAGGAACACTTTTACGGATTTGAAAAATAGGAAGATTTAAAATTCGTTTTGTAAAATTTTGATTGTCTTTGTCGATAAATCCATACAACTTAAAGCGACCCGGGCGTTCCGAAAGTAAGGCATTAGCTACAGCAATAGCATTGGCATCCGACCCGTAAATGATAGCAGAGATGCGATGCTCATCGTTTGTAGACGTAAACATTCGATCAAAAATTTGCTTCACGACCAAACGGTAAAAAAACAAAAAACTAAAGGATAACACCGCGTTGATAAAGGCGCCGGTCGTTAGATACACTTTGGCGTTAGAGAATACAATCACAATAAAATTGAAAACCAAAATCGCAATAAAGGTTGACAACTGTGAAAAGAATAATTTTAACGCATCAATTAACGAAGAATGGCGAATAATCCCTGAATAGGTGCGGTATAACCAAAAGAAAAATACATTGATCAGTACATAAAATACGAAGGCAAAGGAAAGGGAATTGTCGGGAACATACGACAAACGAAGCCCTTTGAATAAAAAATAGGTAATGATACTGGAGAGTGAAACAATACACACATCCAACAATAAAATGAGCCAACGTGGCAAATACCCTAGGTTCCGAAAAGAAAACGACGTATTAATATCCGTAAACGTTCTTCGAAATAGGGCAAAATAATTATGTCTATCCTTATCCTCCAATTCAACCTAATTATTGAGGTAAAGTTAGGGAAATTTAATTCTTAAAAAAAACTAAAAAGAATTTATTACTCGAGTAATGCGTTCGCAATCGTTGTCGGTGAGATTAGACCCTGAAGGCAAACACAGTCCATCGTCAAACAATTGTTCCGCAACTTTCCCCCCATAATACGGAGCCGAAGCAAATACGGGTTGCAAATGCATGGGTTTCCACAAAGGACGACTTTCTATATTCGCCGCCTCAAGGGCCAAACGCAAATCTTCGCGGTTTTTTCCTTGACATTGCGCAGAATCAACCACTATAGCCGTTAACCAAAAGTTACAAAAATAATCCGCACTCGGCTCTTGAAAAACGCGAACACCCGCTTTGGACTCAAACAAATTCGTATAAAATTCATTCATCTTACGGCGTAAGGCAATATGGCTATTCAAAACCTCCATTTGTCCCCGACCAATTCCCGCACAAATGTTACTCAAACGGTAATTATACCCAATATGACTGTGCTGATAATGCGGTGCGGCGTCGCGGGCCTGTGTCGCCAAAAAAACGGCATGGTCTTTTTGGGCTGTGGTGCGGCAAACCAACGCCCCGCCACCAGAAGTAGTGATGATTTTGTTCCCATTAAAAGATAATACACCAAAATCACCAAACGTTCCACAAAACTGCCCCTTGTAGTGACTGCCCAACGCCTCAGCACTATCCTCAATCAATGGGATATCGTAGGCGCGCGCCAAGGCTACAACCGCTTCTACTTGAAAGGGCATTCCGTATAAGTGTACCGCGATGATGGCTTTGGGTTTTTTCCCTTTCGCCATTCGATCTTTAATCGCCTCTTCCAAAGCTTGGGGACAAATATTCCATGTTACTGGTTCTGAATCCACAAAAATCGGAGTAGCACCTAAATACACAATAGGATTGGCTGAAGCCGAAAACGTCATCGATTGGCAAATCACCTCATCACCTGTAGTAACCCCAGCCATAATCAATGCCAAATGTAACGCCGCTGTACCCGAACTCAGTGCCGCCACGGGATAGTGACCACCCAAATACTGCTCTAAATCCGATTCAAAACCGCTTACATTCGGACCTAAGGGGGCGACCCAATTGGTATCAAAAGCTTCTTGGACATATTTTTGCTCGTTGCCACCCATGTGGGGCGAGGACAACCATATTTTTGTATTATTCATGTGCCTTAGTGTATTTTATTATTTTACCTGGATTCCCTACGACCACAGCACCATCAGGTACATCGCGAATGATGACCGCACCAGCACCAATGGTACATCCTTTACCAATAGTCACTCCTTGAATTACACAAGCCCCTATTCCGACATGTGTGCCCGAACCAATAGTCACGTTACCCGCCAAAGCTACCCCCGGCGAAATATGTACAAAGTCGCCCACCACACAATCATGGTCTAAGGTCGCCCCCGTATTGATAATGCTATGTACTCCCACACGCGCATCGGTATTGATCACCACGCCAGCCATGACCACCGTCCCCTCTCCTAGAGTAGCACGTGGGGAAATAACCGCTTGGGGATGAACAGCCGTTATGTAGGGTCCCGCAAACCGTTGGGCCAAAGCAGCTCGAATAGCATTGTTCCCGATCGAAAAAAGCATCACATAGTTTTGTTTCCAATCAACTTCCTCCGTAGACACCACGGAAACACCATGAATGTGTGGAAATTTAGGACGATCATCACAAATACAATTGACCACGATGCCTTGGGCTTGGAGAATATCCAACACCACTTTGCCATGCCCGCTGGCCCCATATAAAAGTACTTTAGTTTCCATGAAACGGTTCTATTGAAGCGGAATCTGCCGCATTGATTCCCTCACGAATGAGGACTTTTTTGACGGTTTTCATTAAAATTTTTAGATCCAAAAAAAAGGAAATATGATCAACATACCAAACATCGTAAGCAAACTTCTGGTCCCATGAGATGGCGTTTCGTCCGTTGACTTGAGCCCAACCCGTGATCCCCGGCTTTACTTCATGCCGACGATTTTGAAAAGCATCATACAAATGGAGGTAATGGGTGAGCAAAGGCCGTGGTCCTACAAAACTCATGTCGCCTTTCAACACATTCCACAGTTGGGGCAACTCATCCAAAGAAGTTTTTCGAACCATGGCACCCACGCGAGTTAACCGATCGGCATCGGGCAAGAGCTTCCCCTCTGCATCTTTACGGTCGTTCATGGTTTTGAATTTGTAAATACGAAAAATCTTTCCGTTTTTCCCAGGACGCGCCTGTATAAAAAAAGGTTTACCCTGATTTACCCAAGCCAAACAAAAGGTCACCAAAAGCAAAATAGGAAGGGCTATCAACAGTCCAAATGCAGCAAACAGTCGATCGAAAAAAGGTTTTATGAGATGTTGGTATGCCTTATTCATCACGGTCAAAGGTACGATATTCTTCCAAAATGGCTTCCCAAATTACTTGCTGTTCATAGCGTTGAGTGATCGAGCTGCGGGCATTCGCTTGCATTTGATTTCGTAAATCCAAATCTGTGACCAAAGTATACATAGCCTCAAACAACGGTTGTACGGATTTTACAGGAACGATCAAACCGTTGACGCCGTGTTCAATAATCTCGTTACAGCCGTTGATATCACTCACAATCGATGGCAACTCCATCGCTCCCGCTTGTAATACCACATTCGGAAAACCCTCGCGATAACTGGGAAATACTAGAGCATCGGCTATAGCAAAATAAGGACGGACATCGTTTTGATACCCGGTAGTAAAAATATGGGGATGTTCTGCAATCACTTCCAAAGTGGTTGCTTGCAACGGATCCAGTTCAGATTCTAAGGGTCCAACCAACAACAATTGGCAAGCAACACCTTTTTCATGCAAGGCTTGAAACGCAGCAACCAACTCATGAATCCCTTTGTCGGCTACAAGGCGCCCCACAAAAACAAACACAAAAGCCGAGGATAACCCAAGGGTTTCTCGTAATTCAGTTAATGTTTCTGCTGAAAAATGAGCTCTTGAAAAATAGGCTGTGGCAATTCCGTTGGAACTCCCAGCCCCAATCACACTCAATTTTTGGGCAGGGGCCAAACGCTCTTGGATCATAATTTGACACAAAGCCTTGGAATTAGGATAGACTTTGGTGGCACAAAATGCTGTCAATCGTTCTACTGCATTCAAAATCAGTCGCTTTATCCCGTTAGCCTCCAACAAAGGCAATCCGGCCACCGTATGTAACCGATGAGGAACACCGGCCAGCCGAGCGGCCAACATGCCTACCAATCCCGCTTTGGGTGTATGGGTATGAACGATAAAGGGTTTTTCTTTTCGAAAAAAACGATACAATTGATACACCGCTTTCAAATCTTGAAAAGGGGTTATTTTTCGTGTCATCGAAACGGGATGGCAGCGTACCCCTTCGCGTTTGGCAACACGCTCCAAATAGGAAGCCTCCGAAGACACTCCCACAACCTCATAATGCGCGGACATATAACGGAGTTGTCCCTCCAAGAGCTTGTCCAACGAAAGCGGCACTGTGGTAATACGAATGAGCTTTTTCATAACAAACTTTGGTATAAAGCAAGGTAACGATCGACCATTTGGGCACTGTCATACTGTGCGGCACGTGCTAAACACTGGGCAACAATGGTTTCCCGATAGGCAACATCATCTAGCAATCGCTGGAGTTTTTGCCCCAAATCATTGGCATCACCATAGGTAAAAAGGACACCCGCACCCGCTACAGAATCGCGAATTCCAGGCACATCCGACGCAACAAAAGGTTTCCCAGAGGCCATTCCTTCGATTGCAGCCAAAGAGAGTCCTTCATATTGGGAACTCAATACAACGATATCCGCCGACTGCAACAATTGGGGAATGTCGGTTCGAATCCCCAGAAAATGAACACGAGAAGCAACTCCGCATTGAACCGCATGAGCGGAAGCGGCTGCACGATCAGGCCCCTCCCCCACCAACAGTAAATGCACCGAAGCATCCAAAGCCATCATCGATGAAATGAGGGTTATGGGATCTTTTGGGGGATAAAAACGAGCTACATGAAGCAATACACGGGCGTCTTCGGGAAGTCCCAAATCGGCTTTGGAGTAGGGCTTGGCTTGACGCAATGTTTTCCCGTCAATACCATTGGGAATGACTTGAATCTGTTCGGCATTCCACTGCAAATGCGCTTGTAAATTGGTTTTCACCAATGGAGTTATGGCTACAACACTTCGATAGCGCGCATAGAGCCAGCGGTCAATGAGTTTAAACAACCAACGGTCGCGTCGCTTGTTGTGTGTGCTGTGTTCGGTATATACCAAAGGTGGAAATGTCCCGGGCAATAGCGTTGCCAAAGCCGCCCAGTACAACGCAGGAAACAAATGCACATGGACAACATCGTAGGCTTTGAGATGGGGCCGAAGCGCAAACAACAACTTCGGATGGTATACGGATGACCGCCCCAAATCAATTAGCTTGCCTTTACTCATCGATTGTAAATGGGTAAGAAAAGGCGTTTCTGAGCCGTTCAACAACAAAAGGTCTACGGTTATCCCGCGTTGTTGAAGTGCCATGATCATATCGACGACTAACTTCTCCGCGCCTCCCGTACCCAATCCATTGATGACTTGAAGAATGCGCATAGTTAACGGGTTTTAAAACGAATATAAGCATGTAAAGCACAACCCGGAAGGAAGGCCAAAAATGTCAGTATTGGCCTAGAACTCTTGGTCAGAAGAGAAAAATCACGAGAAAATAAAGCCGAGGAAACCAAATGCATGGCTTGTTTAAAATGGTTGGCCAACGAATCGGGATAGCGTAAACGGAGTAATCGGGCGTGGCCAAAGCCTCGGGGACTCACTTTATATTGTCTCAGAATCGTATTGGAAGATCCATCGGGTTGGTATTCGACCACACATAAAATGGCATTCGTGTACAACCAAGTATAGTGCTGATCGATTTGTAGGTAAAGTGTTCCGAGTGGGACCAACTTTTCACCTGGATAGATAGGATATGGGGGAAACTGTCGTGCCACTTGTGTTTTTAAGACCACTTTTTTATCGCCAGTAACCCCTTTTCGATACAAATCATTTAAGGTGCCGCGCTCCCAATGCTCCGGAATAGCCGTTCCGATGAGCTTCCCTTGGGGATCACAATCCAAACCAATCATCCCAGCACAATCCGACGCTTCGAGTTGGGGAAGGTGGGCTAAAATTTGAGCTATAGCATCATCGGGCATATAATCATCCGAATCAATACAAACATTATAGGGTGTTTCGATGTGAGCATAAGCGGTATTATGCGCTCCATGCATCCCTTGGTTGGTTTGATAAAGATAGGTAATCGGTATTTTTTGCTCGGCAATCCATCCCGCTACTAAATCCTTCGTAGTATCTGACGAACCATCATCTACGATGAGCCAACAAAAATCGGAGGCTGTTTGCCGCAACAAACTTTGATAAAGCTGTCCCAAACAGTAGGCCCTATTGAAAGTGGGCGTAAATACCGTAATTGTTTTTTTCATACCAAAACGACATTTAAGAAATACCCAAATAGAAAATAAAAAAGGATAATGGCGCCTAAAACGCTATTTTGATTTTTATAAAATTGGTATTTCAACAACGGATAAACCAACAACAACCCCATCATAAACCAAGATAAATAGGCAAATCGATTGGAGTAGTTGGCACGAATGATCAAAATCCAGAATCCGTTTGCCAACAAGTAGACCGATGTGAGTTGCTGAAATACGGCATCTTGCATTTTTTCTTTAAAAATAAAATAAGCGCTCGAAAGAACTGCCATGGCACTAAATAGAATAAAATCCCAGCGAAAACCTATTTTCAATTCCACCCCTTCATTGGCTTGATTAAATTCTCCTAAATACACATTCAAACGTTGGTCTTCACTCAAACCTAATCCCAGGAAAAATCCTTCTAATACACTTCCCAACGCCAAGGACACGGGAATCGAAAGCACCCAAAAGGCATAATACATTTTAATGTTTCGGTAATAGGACGTTACAACAAATGCGATAAGAGGTAAAATTAAGGACTTATGAAAAAATAAGGCAATAATAAACCAGATGTACTTTCGATAGGTTTTGGGTTCAGACAACCCCAGTAAAAAAAGAGAAGCTGCGATGCCATTGCGAATCCCATTCACCCCATAGGGCCAAAACGTAAATGAAAATACCAACATCAAAAAGGCATAGCCCCAATACTCTTGAAAAAAACGTTTACACGCGATGTATAAAGGGATAATATATAGGGCAGCGCAGGTAAAAAAGAATAGATTGGGCGCCCGAAAACCAGCGAAAAAAACCATCATGGATTCAAACAAATACTCCACTTTTCCCTTTGGGGGATTACCATTCATAATGTTTACAAACTCGGCGTAGTAGAGAATCATATCCCCAAACCGGTAGTTGACTGGACGTAAGCCCATGTGCAACAACACCAATCCAAACACGAGGAAAGCCATCCCTGAAATAAATTTTCGGTTGGAAGTTAAGGCTATATCCCGGGTAAAACAGTTGAAAATCACAAGAATACAAATCACCAATGTAAAATGGTAAAACAGGTCGGTGTATATCGGTAACGGGACGAGTGTATTCAAGAATTTATCCTTTTTTTTCGATTAGAGTTTGCCAAGATGCCATAACAACAGGCAATTCAAAACGACTACTATGCTGGTAGGCGCGAGCCCCCATAGCTTGCCGTTCATGGCTATTGTGAATCACAAAAGTAATATTTTTAAGCATAGTAGCACTATCGCCGTCGGGAGCCAAAAATCCATCCTCCTTGTGTGTAACAATATGCCTCGGACCTGTGGGACTATCGTAAGCCAAAATGGGCAATCCGACACTTAATGCTTCCAGCAAAACCATAGGAAAACACTCGGTCCAAGAAGTCATTAGATAAAAAGAATAGTCCAATAAAACCGGCTGTAAACTTGGAACAGGGGTTTTAAAAAAAACATGTTGATCCAGCTGATAGTGTTGAATCAACTGCTGCAACTGAGCGATATACTCGGGTTCTCCTTCGCCATAAATATCCAATTGCCAATCCGGATGCTGCACCACTACGTCACGCCACAGGGCAATCATACGTTCAAAACCTTTCACGGGAGCTATACGTCCCGCGGCTATGGCCTTTGTAGCCTTGAGAGACGCTTGTTGAGGGAAACGTGCCATGGGATTCGGAATCACTACGGTCTTAGCTTGGGGATAAAACGCCACTTCATCGGGATTCAACACCACAACTTTTGTGTATTTTGATTCAAAATAGCCATAAAACCGATCCCATAAGCGACGAAAAATTGAAGCCTTTTGGCGACTTTGATGGTAGTAAAAGCGGGAAGAGTGGTATTCTTTAATGGTTTTTACCTGAGATCCAACGCGAAACGGGGTCCAAAAAAAATCAAAAGCATAGTTACAAACCACCACTACATCGGGAGAACAAGTTTGCAGGGCTTTGTGCCACCGCCGATAATGTGTAAACACCCGAAAAAAATTGACAGGATGAAAATACGATTTATGGCGCACATAATTGAGCTCTAAATCAATAAGAGATATCGATGGATCTAAGGGATAACAGGGCGCTTTACCCATTTGCTCAGTAGTTAATATAGTAACCGAATATCCTAAGGTACGGGCAAAATAATTGGCCTTGAGCGCCATCACTTTTTCAATACCGCCGTGTTTATATATCTGATCTGTGGTAAAAAGCACTTTCATTTTATTCCTTATTGTCTAAATTTTTAGCGCCAACTACTGATTCAAATAAGGCAATCCATTGCTGCCCAACGGTATCCATAGCATATTTTGTGACGTAAGTTCGTGCGTTGGTTCCCCAGGTCTCACGTAAAGAAACGTCGCCCATCAAGCGGGCCATTCCTTGCGCCAAAGCAGTAACATCGCCCGGAGGAATGACCAGGCCTGTTGTTTCGTGTTGCACCAAATCGCCAGGACCATAGGGACAATCAAAAGTAACACAGGGTAACCCATGCGCCATTGCCTCAATCAATACCATGCCAAATCCTTCGTAACGGGAAGACATGACATAAAGGGATGCCTTTTCGTATTGCGCAGCGATAGCTTTTTGGGGGGGATAAAAATGTACCGATGAACCTATTTGCAAGGCATCAGCGAGGCCTTCCAATCCTTGACTTGCATCCAATTTACCATACACCTCCAAACGCCAATCGGGATAATCAGCGGCAATTTGAGCCCAAGCATGAAGTAACATATCGTAACCTTTTTGATACGATTGCTTCCCCACCGCCAGCACAACCTTCTCCCGTTGACACGATACGGAATCAGGATAAAAAGGCAAGGGATTGGGTATGACGGTCAAATTTGAAATCGGCCATTCCTCGCGATTACTATCCGTCAACACCACAAAACGGTCAAACCGTGCCGCCAAAAACGTAATAAGTTGTGCTTGAATGCGCTTAAAAAGGCGTGATAACAACCCCTTTTGTGTTCCTGTAAATACCGCACGTGAAACATGACGTTCATACAACAAAGGCGCTCGTTTTTTTAAAAAAAGAGGGGTCAAAAATGCTTTAAATCCATCATCGCACACCAAAATTAATTGGGGCTGAATCGCCTCCACTTGAGCCATCAAGCCTTTGGAATAGGCACGCCAATACGCTATAGGATTTCCACCCACTCGAATGGAATGAAAAATAATCTTGGAACTAAAGGGAAAAAAAGGGTGTTGATAGGCTTCATTCAGCACCAAAATATGCACCTCATAGCCTTGGGTATCGGCCAACCAAGAGGCTTTCAATGAAAGTACCCGCTCGAGTCCTCCCGAACCATCGATGCCGTTGGTGATATAAAGTAAGCGCGGCTTTACTTCCATTGGATATTTTCTTGAATTACTTTGGCTGGAACTCCCCCAGCCAAACAATAAGGAGGAATTGAACGAGTAACTACCGATCCCGCAGCAATTACAGCCCCTTCACCAATGGTTACTCCTTTTAAAATGGTAACATTAGCCCCAATCCAAACATGATCTCCAATGCGAATCGGTTGCGTCATCGTAGATTCCTTACCTACAATGGCATGAGCATCAGTATCCCACAGGGTAACATGCTCAGAAATAGCCACTCCTTTTCCGATAACAATTTCTTGAAAACAATGAATTCGTGCATTGCGATTAATATAGCCACTACCTAAACGAAGGGTGGCATTTTCCATAACCACAATATGATGTCCTGGATAAATAATAAAATCATCTTCTACCTTGAGAGTAGCGGCGTCGCCCATTTTTAAAACTCCCACATAAGGCTCGGGTTTACGCATAAACTTACTTAAAAAGAACACCCCTTTTTCAACATGTAGCTGTGCATTGGGATGAATCCCTAGATAACATTTCCCCTGAGGAATAAACAATCCCTGGCTGCGATTTCCACGCAAACGCAACAACAGCAATACGTTTACAATACGAATGCTCAACAAGTGTCGAAGGAGTATTTTAAATCGTAACATCATACCTAAAATCGCAACGCAAAACCTTGAGTAAACGGCAATACCTCAAACGTTTGGGCATAGACGCCTATCCCTTTGGTATCCCCCTGTGAAAAATCAATTGCCCCATCGCGACGGGTCACTTTTTGTAAATAGCGGCGTGCCAATAGCGCCGCTTTCACGGTGGCTTCCGTTTGTAAGGAAAGAGGCAAATGCGAGAGCGTCCACCCCATAACTGCGGTGATAGACGAATCCTTTCGCGCTTTCGCGTCAAAAATCAACCAACTCCAACTCCCATCGGCATGCTGAAAAGGTAAGGCCGCGTCAACGAAAGCTCGCAACGCCTTTTCCAATTCCTGCTGACGGGCATGTCCCTCCGGAAGGGCATGGTACAATTCCAACAATCCATAGCTATACCAGCCCAATCCACGGCCCCAACCAAACAATCCCACTGGAATTTTGGTCGCCACATGATAGGTATGGCAAGGAATGCCTCCGCTGGTCATCATCCCATATTGGTAAAACAACCCCCATTGGTCGAGTGCCAAAGTCAGGGCAGCTTCATCGTTAAACTTTTGTGCATAAACCGCCAAAAACGGACATATAAATCCTATCGTATCTACAAAACGATACCCACGCATGTGTGCTTTGTAGGCGACAGTACCATCTTCTCCTTTTAGCGAATGCAATAACGCCAACGACTCCTCAAAGGCAGGTTGATAGCGCGTCACGTCGATCCACGGGATACGAATCACCGCATGCGAGAGCATTATCCAATCCGATTCTTTCGGAGGAGTCTTCCAAGTCCCTTGAGGGGTAAACAATCCGGCTACAAAACGACTAAGCTCGGCTTGCAAGGCCTTGTCTTGGGTACGCACCGCCACATCGGTCAACCCGATTAACAAGGACGCTTTTTGCCAAACTTGTATGGTCGAACGCGAATAATTCCCGCGAAGCATATCCCACAAAATCAAACGACTCTGATCGGTCAACTTGGCGGTAGGCGTATGATACAACCACCGCAAGGCGCGCTTTTGAACAGCTTCTTGCCAAGAATCATCCTGTAAGCGTCCAATTTTGATACGACTTTGCCATACATACAGATGGTGTAACGCATCGACTGCAAGAAAAACCAACGCAATAGCGAGTAATATAGAGAGCAATAGCATCATAGAGTGGTAGTTTCTATCCAGTGGTACAATTTAGTAAGTTCTTCTTTTCCCACCGCAGCTTCCTGCCGAAGGTTTTCCGTAAGTTGTGAACGTAGCGCCGCATCGTCCAACAATTGCGCAATAGTTTCTGCCACCGCCTCTGGAGACATCTCCGCAATGAGTCCGTTGACCCCATGTGTAATTTGATCGGTCGCCGAGGGATAATGGGTTACAACGATAGGTTTGCCTAAAACTTTAGCCTCATCAATAGCAATCGATTTACCTTCATAACGCGAAGGTTGGGCATAAAGAGTAGCCTTTTGTAAGTATGGATAGGGATTGGCGCGTAACCCCAAAAGGATAAAAATCTGTTCCAAACCATAGGCTTTGATCTTTTCTTCCAGCAGCGGACGATCGGGACCTTCCCCGATAATATACCAACGAAAGCGATAGCCTTTGGCCACCAACAAAGCACAACTCTCAATAGCCTGATCAAAGGCTTTTTGCGACTGTAAGCGTCCAATACTCAATACCGTATGTCCGTCGAATTCCTCGGTTATGGGGGCTTCCGCCAAACGTTGAATCATCGATTTTGAAATCATATTATATTTCAAATGAATACGCGAACTGAGGTCGGGAAAGGTTTCTTTTAAAATGTGAACACAGGATTCCGAAATCGAAGCCAATACCTGCAATTGCTCAAAATAAGGCCGATCGAAAGCCGCTCGGAGTTGCAAATGCTGGTAATCGTTATGAATAAATCCAATTTTCACCGGCGCATGTACCTTTTCGACGATGTAGTATATGGGTGTTTTTTGCAAATAGGCAATAGCGGCATCGTAGGGTTCGTCCAAGGGCGGAATGACCGGAGCAATACACGGCCAAGTCAATTGCTCGCGCACCGTGGCAGGATACGATCCGCGTAAGGCTTTTTTCATGCGCATGCGCGCCCACAAAGGGCCAAAATCAAAATGAGTCAACGCATGGCGTACTACTTGGGCGATGGGCATGTCAAAAAATCGAAACCCATAGGGTTCGGGGAGCAAGCGCACCGTATTGGGGACTTGATCCAAAAACAAACCCGAATGCGAAAACAACAATAAATCTACGTCATAGCGCGAATAATCCCATTCGTGCAGTAGAGAAACTAAGGCTTTTTCAGCGCCACCCGCCGATAGATTATTGATCACAAACAAAACCTTCTTTTTTCGCATACCCAACCGTATATCTTTATATTACATTCGTTAAAACTTACGGAGCTAATAAAGCCGTAAACTGTTCTATTTCTTTGCCATACCGCTGACTTTCTTGCGCCAATTGGTCGGTCAGTTTTTGCTGTAATTCGGGCGACTGCAGCACTTCAATAAGGGCATCTGCAATCGCTTCGGGTTGTTTGGCAACAATAATTCCGTTGACGCCCGAAGTAATTTGCTCAAAAACCACATCAAAATCGGTAACCACAATCGGCTTTCTCAAAATCTTGGCTTCATTAACCGTATTGCTTTTGCCCTCATATAAAGAAGTCTGTACATAGACCGAACATTGTTGCATGTAGGGATACGGGTTTTCTAATCGTCCTACTAAAATAAAATGATGGGTAAGTTGATACGCGGCTATTTGAGGTTCCAACTTCTGACGTTCACTTCCCTCGCCGATGATGTACCAACGCACGGGAATACCACGTTCTACCAAGATTTTACAGGCTTCCAAGGCTAAGAAATACCCTTTTTGAGCCTCCAATCGTCCCACGGTAACCAAGCTGACTTCCTTCGGATCGATGACTTGTTCGGCTCGGGAACGCTCCCAAATGGTTTCGGGAAACGTGACATTTTCAACGCAACGAATACGCGAGGACAAGGCCGGAAATTCGCGATGCAAAACGCCCTCCGATAGGGTACCGTTGGCACACAAATAATCCAATTGTTTAAAATAAGCCTCGTCAAAGGTTTTATCCAAATTCAAAAAGGTGTAATCGACCCGAATGAATCCAATCTTTTTAGGCGCCGAAATGCAATCGACACAGGCGTAAATGGAGGTTTTTTCCAAAAATCCGATGGCCACATCAAAAGTAGTGGTAGGCGGAGCAAGAAATTTCCGTAGGGCTTTCCAACTGTACTGCTCGGCTTGGTTGACGGGATAGCGTTTGGATAGCCAAGTAAACCATAGACGGTAAATCACCGAAAGCCACTGAAAGCGCAACAACCAATACAGCGTGGATCGAACCAATCCCTTGGAAAATTGGGTAAATTGGGGACCCGCATGCCAAATTGTAACGTTTTGGGGTACCTCAGGCATCAAAACCCCCGAAGGATCAAAAACCCACAAATGAAGGTCATACTGTTCTTCATCCAGCTTTTTCAATAGATTAATTAGCGCCTTTTCAGCACCGCCCATGTGTAAGCCCGGAATGATAAACAGCAACTTCTTTTTCATATTACAGACGTTTCAAAGCATCACCCGCCGACCACGACAGCGCTTGAATCTCGGGAATACGTTGCATCAACGCTTGACGGAGTTCATTTTCTTCACGAAGTAAAGCATCAAATTGCGCAATTAGCAAGTCGGTATCGGCTATTTGATCAATCGACAAAACCATGCGTTCGTAGCCAAACAAATCCTTGGCAATCCCTTTCGATTTAATACTGTAACCTAAGACTAAGGTAGGTACATAATTGGAATAGGCCGCAATCGTTGCATGGGTTCGAGCACCAATAAAAAAGCGCATACGAGCAATATAGCCCTTGTATTGAATCGCATTGAGCGTATTGGGCAACAAAATAACCCGCGGTTCGGATGAAAAATGAGATTTGAATTCCTCCAAAACCGCATAATCATCATTTCCAGGAATAATAACGTGGGGCGTCAAACAAACAGCCATATCGGTAGTCGCTAAAATGTGTTGTACCAAGGCCAAGGCCGCTGCTTTCGATTGTGGATTGCGTTGCCATACGAGGGGACTGTAATTGAATCCCAGCGTATTTCCCTCCAACCAACCTTCGGGCAGAGGCAATAACTCTTTCTCCATGGTAAAAGCACCATCGGCACACAACTGTACATTGGGAATCCCCGCTTCTTGAAGTGCGGCTTGGGTGAGCGTCTCCCGAACCAATAGCAAATCAAACTGTTTTAGGTCGGACACCTTCGCAGGAGACAAATCCTCCGGACCTATCGATGCGCCCCAAAGAATTAATTTTTTTCCCGCTTTTTTGATTTCTCGATCTACCACATACAACCACGGTTGCTCACCGTAGCAATAGTTATCCCCACCAATCGACAAAAACAAATCGTACTGTGGAATTAAAGCCAGCAAGGCTTCATTTTGATAGCGGTGCATCGGAGAATCATCGCGAAACAACTTGACCGACAGCGCACTCTTCAACCAGGGAAGCGAATATTTGGCTATGGTTGTTCGTCGTACATCATGAATCGTTAGCGTCCCCTCAAAAAGGCGATCGGTATCGGGAGCCATAGAGGCCAATCCAAGGTGCGCTTCGGGCATACTTTTTTGAATAATACCAACGGCAGAGCGCACTATAGCCTCACAACCGCGATTTAAACTTCCACCGTGATAAAATAAGAGTACTTTCAATTTATTTCGTTTTATTTTTATAATGACTATACCGTAAGGCCAAAAATAGCAGCCCTACTTGTTTCTTTTTCAATAAGGATAAAACCATTTGATAAAAACGCGACTGGCGCGCTACAAACGAGTCAGGCACTTCGTTCAAAGCTTGTTTTACCGCTGCATGATGTGCCAATTTTCGTAAGGTACGCCATTGCGCCCAAAACGACAATCCATTCTCTTTTTTGGTATACAAGCCCAAACACATCAACACTTGTCGAAGGAACTTTTCGGACTGTAAGGCCTTGTAATTCGGGAGCGATTCCCAACCCGTTGGCGACTCGTAATCGTGCAAAGCCGCTTGAAAATAGTCGTGCTTCAAAAGATTACGGGTAGCACTTCCGGCTACTTCACGGTAAAAATACCCACAATAGTCCAAAACCACTAGCGATTGGGCTTGCGAAACTACTTGCCGACCAAACACACCATCTTCTCCCAACGCCTGCCCTACGGGAAAACGTATCGATTGTACCAGCGCACGGGCAAACAATTTGTTGCACACCGAATTCAACTGATTGCTTCGTAAATAGGCGGGCCAAACCTCTTGGCGAATTTGTGCTGTATCGAACTTTTTATGCAAGGGCAAAGGCGGAACTTCTGCATACCATTGGCCCTGTAATTCGCGCTGAAAACCTGAAAAAACCACTTCACAATCGTAATTTTTGGCGGCCGATAACAATTGTTCCAAAAAATCGGGGGCCAAAGTATCGTCGACATCCATAAAAGCAATGTAGTCGCCTTGAGCTAACGCAATTCCGGTATTTCGGGCGGCACTCACGCCTTGATTGGACTGCGAAATTACACGAAAACGGGGCTCGCGTGTTACCTTTTCCTGAAGCATTTGTTCGGTAGCATCGGTTGAACCGTCATTCACAAATACGGCTTCAAAATCGGTATGGGTTTGTGCCTCCAAGGTAGCCCAACAAGAGGCCAAGTGGGAAGCCGCATTATATACCGGTATGAGAATACTAACGAGCACGTATACTATTTTTTGACCGTCGGGTAAAGATACAAATTACCGTGGGTCGGATTCAACTTCATTTTTTATTTCGAGGCAAAAGGTATTGCTTTAGGCGCCACAACAACGTACGTAGGCGTTGCTTCCATCGTAAACCGTGTTGAATGAGCCAAAAAACGACATACGGACGGTGAATCGCTGGATAGGTTGCCGACAATTGCACCAAAAGGGATTCCTTCTGATGTTCCCGCACCCAACGGGTAATATCGTTAAAATAACTAGCCTTTAGCGAATACACCAAATGATGCATAGCGATTCGATCGAGGAACAGAAAAAGTTGGGCGTCAAAATAGTGTGAGGCCTCTTTATGCTCCAAAAAATGGGCTTTTTGAAAGTCTACAATTTCATCCAACGCCTTCCGAAAACCGCGATAGGCTTTATCTGTTTTAACTGCTTTGGTGGCCGAATTGCCCCGAAGCAAATACCGATAATACGGAAGCGAACAGTAACTGACGCGTTGCGCAAACGCTTGAACTTTTAGATTAAAAACCGTATCCTCTCCAATGGGAATTCCATGGGGAAAGCGAATAGTCCCTACACACGATGCACGATAAAACGTAGCTGGAAAAGAACGTCTTGGATGAGAAAAACCATCGCAAACAACATTATCTTCTCCGGTTGTCCAATCCAAACCGCGGGGTTGTTGTGTTTCATCGACGGCTTGAATATGGGTATACAAAACATCCAAATCGGCTGCTTCAAAGCGTTCCAAAACAGCATGCAAACTGTTGGGTTCAAGAGCATCATCCGAATCGACAAAGGTAATCACACGACCACGGGCCCGATCCAATCCGGCATTCCGAGCGGCTGACACTCCTTGATTTTCTTGATGTAGGGCAATGATTTGTGGATACCTTTGGGCATAGCGATCTAGAATGGCCGCACAGCCGTCGGGGGAACCGTCGTTAATGACCAGCACTTCATAATCAGAAGGAGAAAGCGATTGCGTCACTATCGATTGAAGACAGGACTCCAAATAGGGCTCCACATTATAAACAGGGACAATAATACTCAATCGTAAACTCATCGCCAAGACACCAGGGTTACATATCCCTTGGAGGAATAATTATACATAAGTTTCAACAACCATTTCCATTTGGAATGGCGAAAGGCATCCCCTGTCAGCTTGCGCTTTGGGAGTACTGCCTTGATTTCTTGCACTAAAGCCAGCTGTCGTTCTGGGGTATCGGATGTTTTTAAATACTTTTCCAACAAACCGAAAAGATTACGTTCGTAGGCTTCGCATTTTTGTTGCAAAAACGAGGCATCCAAATCGGTAATCCCACGCAGAAGCTGAATTAAATTCAGATACGACCGAATTCGCTTGGCAACATTTTCATATTGTGTCGAGGTAATAATACTCCCCGGGCGACGTCGGTAATAATACAAGGCTTGTGGCAATTTGTAGATTTCCGTCACTTTTCCAAACAACGAAAAGTTCAAATAATCATCTTCATGCAATTGTCCTTCTTTGAAGCGAAATCCTTGCGCTGTAAACAACGAACGTTGGTACAAAAAACTCCAAGCTCCCGTAAAAAAGAAATGGGACTGTAGTATAAACTCCCGTCCCGAACAAAGGGGAATGGACTGTAGGTATTGGGCCTCCGAATAGGTATCGGTAGCTTCCCAATAATCGATATGGGAAAAAGCAATCATTTGAGCAGGTTGCCGTTCTATGGCCTCCATCAAAATCGAAAGCGCTTGCGGTGCGATCCAATCGTCGCTATCGACAAACCAAATATAGTCGCCGGTGGCCGCTTCCAAACCGGTGTTTCGGGCGGCACTCAACCCGCCATTTTCACGCGTAAGGATTCGTATGCGGTGGTCTTGGGCAGCCCATCGCGACAAAATCGCTGGCGAATCATCGGTAGCGCCATCGTTGACTGCAATGATTTCGAGCGGCCCTTTGTACTGGGTGACACTGGTCAAGCATGCCTCCAAATAGGACGCTACGTTATAGACCGGGATGACGATAGACAACTGCATTTTACACTCCTATTTTCATTAGTATACTTTGCTCATACGATTCGCGGTAAGCCGCAGGGATAGCATAATCTGCTTGCTCGGAGGTTTCACTCACAAAGCGGCCCTCCAGCGGGATTTTATGCGTTGCTTTTTGCAACATCCACATATATTCAACATCGACATGCCCGATATCAACGGCCCAACAACCCCGACACGCCAAATCATAACTCATTGCCGTGGCAGTAGGTCCTAAGGCCAATAAAATCAATTTATCTTTCCCATGCTGTACGGCAGCTTCAAGAATAGCATCGTAGTGTACAAAAGCATTGGTTGAGGGTCCCAAAATACGGTGTAAGGAAGCGGCATTGGCAAACAAATCATTGCCAACCCCCAAGCGTGAAAATTCGCCTTCTACCACCAGCACTTCGCGTTTTTCCCAAATCGTTTTGAGTTGTTGTGCCAAATGAAACGCGCGTTTTTTATCTTCGAGGCCTAAATAAAATCGGGAAATCCCTGCATTGCCATACAACCGTTGAGGATGTAATAACGATTTTAATTTAGCCCCATGGGTATTTAAATACCGTACCCAAAAATACTTGGACGACAGCTGTTCGCCTCCCAAAGAATGTAAGGGTCCGGGAATAGCGACAATAAGGTCATCGCGTTCGGCCGTCAAGGCCTCTTGCAAAATACGTCCCAAACGATCGTCATTGGCTTGATAATGCGGTTTGGAGACTTTTAGAATATTATTGAATTCGCCATCGCCATAACGGGTAATACTTTTTTGTTCTTGGGCAATGAGGCGAATCGTTTCTTCTAAAGAAAGGACGCGATAACGAGGTAGACCCGCACGTTGCGCTCGGGTACGCCAAGCCCAATAGGCAAATTCTACCTGAGGGAAACGACGGAAAAACGACTGCATCAAACCTCGTATCATCGTGAAAATCGTTTGAAATTTATATTTTTTATCCACTGCCGCATGGGTTTCTCTACGGCTATAAAGCACACGCTACAAATTCCAATGTGGAGGATAACTTTTACCCAAAAAGTAAGTACCGGGGAACCCAAATCAAGCGGCTTGAGGTAATAAAAAACGGGCAATTGTAGAATGTACATACTGTAACTGATTTCCCCAAAAAATACGGGCAAACGGTGCGAAAACCAGCGGGTAATCTTTCCGGTATTGGCGGCAAGCAATACAATGAGGGGTAAAAACAGTGGGGCTAATAATCCGTTATGGAAATTCAAAAACGGTAAAAAATGGATCGCAAGCACAAGGGCAAGAAGGAGCACGAGTATCCAAATGTCGTAATTGCCTTGAAGTTTTTTACCCTGCGCCAGAAAATAGAACCCTGCGATATTGCCCAACACAAATTCATTCAAATGCATGTAAGGCCCGTAAAATAAAATATCGTGGCTAGGTGTTCGATCGCCTTGGTAAAAGGGCGACTGAAGCGCATAATGAAAAACGACTTGAGAAACAATAAACAAAAGCAACCCGCCTATCAACAACGTCTTAAACCGATAGCGATGGTAGCCATAGTTGAGTAAAAAAGGAAAAACGGCATAGAAGAAAAACTCCACCGAAACCGACCACCCTGGAAAATTATAGGTCATGGCATAACCGGGCACCCACGATTGGGTAAGGGTAAGACCAAAGAACACCCTAAAAATATTGACATCCCACTTTAGTAAGGGCAATAAAAGCATCGCAAAAAATCCGAGGAGATACACCGGATACACCCGGGCCACCCGATTTTGCATATAGTTCAACCAATTCAAATGGCGCACATGACCATACGAAATCACCATTATAAACCCCGAGAGCAAGTAAAAATAACTCACCGAAGCACTCATTTGCAACACCCAAGGCGCCACGGTTGGATGATCAAACGGGGGCACTTGACGCGCAAAATGAAAGATGATGATGAGTAATGCCGCGATAAAACGCGTAAAGGTGAGTTGTTCGATGCGCATGTTAGGGACGAATTGCGATTTTACAATAAACAACGATATAATACCAACGGGTTTTCCAATTGGGCGCATAGGCGATACAGGTTTTTAAATTCCGTAAAGCATACTTTTTGGCCACTTTCAAAGCCGCGAGGTAATTTTTCAATGCATAATCAAAAATGATTCGGTTGAGAGAGTGTTCCACTTTTTCCCGCAAATCCTCGGTATCACAATGGCCTTTGAGCACGACTTTGATACGTTTCAAATCGTTGATATTTTCGCCTTGAATCGACTTCATAGACGTACTGGAATGGGTGTGTACCCGGTAACAAGCCAAGGGTTGCGCAATATACCCTATGGGATAATGCTTGGCAATACGCGCCCACATTTCCCAATCTTCGGTCCAACTTAAGGAAGGATTAAAGGTACCTAGCGTTGCATACACCTCTTTTTTGACGGTAATAGAAGGCGTTTGAATGTATTGATCGGCGACTTGCATTTCAAAAAAATTCGGAATAATACCGTTGTGTTCTTGAATTTTTTTGGCTGTATGAATAATGCGATGGTCGCTATCAACTACGTGATTTTGAGTAAAACAAGCTTTGATTTCGGGGAACTGCGCATACATCTCCAACATTTGGGTATAAAATCCGGGCAGCACAAAATCATCGCCGTGCAGCAAGTGAATGATTTCCCCTTGGGCGCGGGACAAAGCTGTTTGAAAATTTTTCACATGCTTCACATTGTGCGGTTGCTGAAAAAACGTCACCCGCCCCTTCCCTAGTTCGGCGACCACCTGCTCCGGATGATCGGTGGAGCAGTCGTCGATCACTTCAATCTGCATAAGCTCGGGTCCCAAATCCTGCTCCAACACCGAGGCTAAGGTTTTACGCAACAAACCCGCACAGTTGTACGTGGGAATCATGACCGATATTTTGGGAGTTGACATAGGAATGTTTGTCATTTGCGGTGTTACGCTCATTTCAAAAATTTATTAAGACCCAACTTCAAAGCACTCTTCCATCCAAAAAAATGGTATACATCAAAAAGTAAGTTCCAAACTATTTTTTCACGTAAACTCGGAGCTAACTCAATAGCTTTCATGAGGAAAAAATTTCGTTTGTAACTAAAATTTTGATTTTGACAACCGGGTATTTCATTAATAATTTCTTTAAAGTTTAAATAGTTACTTAAAGCTTGTTTAAACTGTGATACTTGTGAATAAATCCCACCCTCATGCATTCGATATACCGCTGTGGTAATAGGCAATAACATCCCTTTTCCTGAGGAAAGGCATAATGCATATAAAGTATTGTCCTTAAAGTATTTGAGTTTTTCAATCAATGAAAAATCTAAACATTTTGTACGAAAAAGAGCCGTAACCGTGTATGTACAATATGGTGTAAAAATTGTATTTAAATCAAAACTAATAGGTTGATTGGGGTCAATTTGATGCCTCCAATCAGGATAGAAAAGTGGAGCTGATGAATTTTCTTTTTCTTCCATATAATGCGTCCAACATATACTATACTCAGGGTGACTCTCTAAAAAATCAACCTGTTTTTGCAATTTATATGGGTCGGTCCAATAATCATCGCCTTCACAAAATGCAATATATTCGCCTTTACATCTTGGGAAATTGAATCGAATTGTTGGTGAAATTCCCTTTTTAAATTGATTTTCTGTTTGATAAATGGGCTTAATTATATTAGGATATTGCGCTTCATATTTTTTAAGTATTGAAGCTGTTTCATCGGTTGAAGCGTCCTCATGAATAAGTACTTCAAAGGTAAAATTACATTGTTGCATTAAAAATCCCTGCAAACATTTTTCAAGATAAGCAGCATGATTAAAGGTTAAGCAACATATTGAAACTTTGCAATCCATTACTTTTTTTTTTAACTAACGTAATCGTTTAGGAGTGTCCACTGGTTTTGCAGGATTACCAAAACACTTTGTACCTGAGGGGACATCTTTTACGACATTGGAAGCCATACCGATCATACAATCATCCCCAATGGTAATTTTATTATTGGTAGTTGCATTTATACCAATGAAATTTCGATCACCCATAATTACATTTGCTACAATAGCTTGAGTTGCTACTAAATTATAATTACCTACAACTGCATCGTGACCAATCGTTACTCCACTCATAAAGGAATTGAATTGACCTACTTTAGCTTTTGGATTTACGACTGAATGAGCTAAGATTATTGTTCCAACTCCTATCGTTGCACTTCGAGCAATCATACAACTTGGATGAATAAATGTACAGTAACGATCTAGAGGTATTCCTAAACTATCCTTATAGTCTATCGTTTCTTGCATGGATTGAATGTTATAGGATTGAAAGATAAATTTAACTTGAGGATCATCTTTGTAATTATCGTAAACATCTTCTACTCTCGAAAGGACTGGAAATCCATTAATATCTGTACCCACAGGTAAATCATTATAAGCAAAACCAATACATTCTATTGGCATACCATATTTGTGTTGTGCATCATAAATATAATCTGCAATGAGTGTAGCTGAACTTTTACCTCCAATAATTATAACTTTTTCCATAATCTAGTCGTTGAACATTTGACGTCTTTTTTCGATTAGCTCCACACGAGCGATAATATCTTTAGATTTGGTAATCAAAGGAGGTCCTACGAATTTCCCTTCAATAATAGCTACCCCTTTATTTATTTTCTGAGCTTCTGCATAAAGTCGCAAAAAGTTTTTGGAGTCTTCGTATTCTTGTGCAGTAGGAGAAAATACTTCATTTACCAAGTCATTTTGTTTCGGATGCAAAACCCACATTCCGCTATATCCAAGTATCTTACCCGTTTCAAGATGCCTAGCTAAACCCTCTAAATCATGAACTTTGATATATGCTGCGTCAATTGCTTCCATTTTATGAGCACGAGCTACAATAGGCACTAAACTTCTTGGAAAAGCAATACTTGTATTGGTATCAAAATCACGAACACCTTGAATATCGGACACATAATCTTCAGAACCAAATCCTAACGCAATAATCCGTGACGAAGCGGTTGCAATTTCATTGATATTTACAATTGACATTGCACTTTCAAGTATAGGTATGATAGAAAATTTTCCTTTTTCAAGATTTCGTTCTCGCTCAATTGAAGTTAATAAATTATCGAGATATAGAATATCTTCTTTTGTATTCGTTTTAGACAAAAGAAATCCATCAATATTGGCTTCAGTAACTTGAATTACATCTTGAAGAAAGAAGGAAGTTTCAATTTCATTTAATCGAACAAATTTTTGAAACCGATCAAATTGGGGGTTTTTAGTATGTTTAACAATATTTTGACGTGCCAACAATTTGTTATTTTCAGGCTGTACGCTATCTTCAAGATCAAAAATTAAAGCATCCGCAGTACTTTTTGCGGCCGATTCAATTAATTTATCATTATGTCCAGGGACGAACATCATGCTCCGTAACAAAAGTAATTTATGCTCCATGATTTCTCTTTTTGATTAAAATTTTACGACGAAAACGAATCACATCTATTCCATTTTGATTAGAGCCGACTGTTTCAACATAAATAACTCCCCGATCATTTTTTGACTTTGATTCGGTTTTATCCAAAACGGTAGTACGACTATATAGGGTATCATTGATAAATGTTGGATGTAAATGGTCTATATTTTCGTAGGCTAAATTGGCTATAGCTTTTCCGCTGACATCCATTACTGTTAAATGAACCGCAAGGCAAAACACCAAGGTCCCAGGCACTAAAATTTGTCCATGTTGATTACTTTGACAATAATCTAAATTCGTATGCACAGGGTGATGATTCATTGTAAGCATAGAAAATAAATTATTATCAGATTCAAATATTGTCTTGGATTGGCAATGTTGAATGACCTCGCCAATTACGAAGTCTTCAAAATAATGGCCCATTTTATTGGCTTCCATAAGCGTTTGTATTTAGGTTAGTATTGCTGTGTTGAATTTTTTCCATAAGTTTTTTTATACGAAGGATATGAGGTTTTTCGTAAACCGTCCCGTCGATAGTATACACTTCTATTGCATCTTTCGGTATGTCCTTAACATGAGTGTAAACTTTTTGCAATAGCTGAATTTCAGCAGGTGTTAAATAATCAATTTGATGAAAAGCCTCCAGCTGTTTGGGATGAATTAAAAATTTCCCTGTCGCCCCGGCTTGAAAAGCAAATAGACATTCCGTTTTGAATGTACTCAAATCCTGTAAATTTAAATCCACTCCATCCAAATAGTCCACTTGGTATGCTTTGCATAAAACAATTAATTCACGTTTATAATGTGCCAAATAATCCAAAGAATGTTTTATCCCTGTTAGTGAACAAAAATCATGAGTTCCAAAACCAATCGCATGAATTTGTGTACTGTATTTTTTAAGAATCTTTTTGGTTGCAATAAAACTGCTCGGATTTTCAATCAAAACAATCATATGTAGAGGTTTTCCTTCTGCCCATTCTACCACTTGACGAACGTCTTTCGAGGAATTTATTTTAGGCAATACTATTTGCCCTTCAAATTGAGTGATGAGCTCCTGAATTTGAACCTTTGAGTAGCAAGAGTCAAAAAAGGGAATTCTTAGAAAAAAATTCTTTTTAAAAGTAAGAGAACGTACCATTTCAAAACCTACTTGTTTATTGTTTTGGGCAACTGAATCCTCCAAATCAATGACAATATAATCTGCAGTAAGCGAATCTATCTTTTCTAGATATTTGGTCTTATCGCCAGGAATAAAAAAATAGCTATCTAACATATCCAGATTATTTAGAGGTCGAAATTAAATTTGAAATACGATACACTTCATCATCACTCAATTCAGCATATAATGGCAAACACAAAATCCGACTTGCTATGCTTTCCGAAATAGGCATTGAGGTGCCTTTGGTATATTCGATTGTATTTAGAGAGGGGTAAAAATACCTTCTCGGATAAATTTGTACTGCATTTAGAGCCGCTTGTACATTGAGAAGTTGTGCCTCTGTTTCAAAAATCACAGGATAATAACTGTAATTCCAATTAGTATTTTCTCGCACCTTTAACGTTTGTAAATTTGAAAAATCCAAATACTTTTCATATCCCTCTACTACTCGTTTTCGTCCTTCAAGTATGGTTCGCATATAGGGTAAAACGGATAATCCCATGGCACCTTGCAACTCCGATATTTTTCCATTAATCCCTAATCCATGAAAATCAAGAGGACCATTATGTCCGAAATTATGACTGTAGGTTAGGGTATGCCGTAATGTGTCATCCTCACAAAACAATGCGCCACCTTCACCTGTATGAAATAACTTAGTAGCATGAAAGCTACAGGTACTTACATTACCGTAAGTAAAAATTGATTTTCCTTTATATGTAACTCCAAAAGCATGGGCTGCATCGTAAATAACATGGAGATTATGTTTTTGAGCGATTGCTTCAATAGCTTCCACATGACAAGGATTGCCAAAAACATGAGTGGCTAAAATACAGGTAGTTCGAGGTGTAATTGCGGCTTCGATTTTTGTCTCATCTATTGTCAAATGTTCAGGGTCAATATCAACAAAAACGGGGGTACATTGTTCCCAAACAATAGCAGCTGTTGTAGCTACGTAACTAAACGGTGTGGTAATTATTTCGCCTCCCTGCCCCAAAATTTTTAAAGCAATTTGAATAGGAATAGTCCCATTATTCATGATTAATATCTGGGAAATATCCAAGTATGATTTTAGTTTTTCTTCCAATTCTTTAACTAAAGCACCGCGATTGGTAAGCCATTCATTAGCCCAAATTCGTGCAACTTGTTGTTGGTATTCCTTGATGGGAGGAAAGAAAGTCTTTGTAACATTTATCATACCGTATAATTTTCTATAGTAAAATTGGCATCCAACTCAATAGGCACCCACATCTGTGTAGTACTTTCGACTTGAAATGAACAGAAATTATTGATTCTCAGTATTGGTTCTTTAGTTTCAAAATTACCAACCGTTAAGTCAATTGAATATAAGCCCAACGAAAAAGGTATATTTTTGATAGTAATGGTGTAACGCAAAGCATTGTTGATAATTTCTACTTTTTTATCTTTTATAATGGCTCCAGCGATTGGGCGTTGCTCTTTGTCTCTAAATTCCAAATAAACCGAAGGTACGAGTTGTACATTAGAGCTTTTAATAGTAAAATTTAGTACGACCACCAAATCTTCACCTCTTTTCAATGTATTATTTTCATCAACATTTAAGGTAAACGAAGTGACTTCTAATGAACCATCATCAAACAAAACACTATTCTCACTCGTTGAAAATTTATTGTAATACAATCCAATACCTGTGGGAATATCAAAACCTTGGTACTCTGTTTTTCCATGATCCATCAAAACAATCTGGTTACAAATACGCGCTACCATAGGCATAGAATGGGAAACAAATATTAAAGCCGTTTGGGGTAATAGCTGATCAATTTTTTTAAAACATTTGAGTACAAAACCTAAATCACCAACAGCAAGAACTTCATCAATCAATAAAATATCTGGCTTCAATTGAGCAGCAATAGCAAATCCTAAACGAACTTTCATCCCAGAACTATAGTTTTTGACAGGCATATCAATGAATTCTTCTAATTCTGAAAACGCAATGATATCTTTCAAATTGGCATCAATTTCTTCTCTACTAAACCCAATAACAGCTGCATTGTTATAGATATTTTCACGACCTGTCAATACCGTATTGAACCCTGCACCTAATTCAATCAGCGCACCAATACGTCCTTTCATAGTGATTGTTCCTTCATCGGGAGATATAAGACCGTTCAACATTTTAAGCAACGTACTTTTACCCGCACCATTGTGCCCTATTAATCCTAGACATTCACCACGACGTACTTCAAAATTTAAATCTCTCACTGCCCAAAACTCATCTTTTCGTAAATTTCGAGTTTTTGATTTCCCCATTACACCATTGGCCATATCAACAAGTCCGTAATACAAACTACGTTTTAAGTCCTTGGCAAACTTTTTAGAAACTCCTTCCGCTTTAATCAATACTTCTCCCATAATTTAAGCACTCATTCGTTCAGTAATTATTGGCATGGAAACTCGATAAACTAACATTGCCAACAAGGCCATTATCCCTGTAACAACAAAAGCTCCCAACCAAAAAAACCAATGTTCAACATCAAAACCAGTTAATGTATTTCTAACATCAATTATAAAATAACTAAGTGGGTTGTACATCATAATCTGACGTAAAAAACCTTCTTTAGGAAGAACATACAATACGGGACATGTATACATAAGAAGTTGCATTGCAATAGGGATCATACGACTTATGTCGGCATATAAAACCCCTATAGGCGCTAATAAAGTACCAATCGCCACAAAAAACAACATTGTCAATAAAAGTAGCGGAATAAAGAAGAAAATAGAACTCGAAGGTAATATTTGATACACCGAAAGTACAAGTATAATCAGCCCCAGCTTAATCAAAAGATTGAAAAGCAACTTTATAAATCCTAGTGAGATTAGAGCTTCTTTTTCAAAATTAATTTTTGTAATGATACCGATATTGGCATTGACAGTCGTTATCGGCATAGCCAAACATTCTCCAAAAATTGACCAAATCGTTGTACCTATTAATACATAAACAGGATATGGAATAGGTGTATCGGTGAGTTTTACAGCCCCAGAACGTTGTAATAATATCCAAACCAAAGCATTAATAAATACAGGGATAAGTGCCCATAAAATACCCAACAATGATTGTCGATATTGTGCTTTTATGTCCCGCTTAGCCAATTGCTTAGCCAAATAGAAAGAACTTTTATATCCTTTTATACTAGAAAGTAAAATGTGTAGGATACTATATGTATTGCTATTTGAATAAATTCTTGTCTCTAACATTTTATTTTAATTATTATCTATTTCATAAATAATTAACCCCTCTTTGAGCGGTTCATCCCGCAATTCAAAAAAGACTTTTCGTTTGATTTGTGCTTCGATTTTGGGTTGCAATTGTTCAATGTACGCTGCATTCAAATCGGCCCCATAAACCTGTACCTGAATATATCCCGAATCGATCCCATTGGCATAATCCCCCACCAAAGCAATCTGGTAGACGGTACCCATTCGCGATAAAATCATCTCAATGATGGCATCCAATCCTAAATGTTGGCGGACAATCTTTTGTAAGGTACTAAATAAGGGGTGTCGGGTATTGGCTTTGTACAAAATGGTATTGCGTACCGCCTCTTTTTCGAGATACCCGGCTTCGGTAAGATTATTGAGCTCTTTGCGAATGGAATTGGTCGACTCGTTGAGTTCATCTGCCAACCCGCGAAGGTATCCGTTATTGGCGGCATTGATAAATAACTTTACCAAAATCCGCAACCGTGTTTTGGATGTAATGAGTGTTTCTAACATCGGCGCATCAAATCGAGTAACAAAAGTACTCGTTTTACCTGAATCGCACAAGACTTTGTGAATTATTTGTTAAAAAAACAATTTCATAAACTATAACGACTTGGTTAATCGCCACATTTACAGTATTATGATGTAACACTCCCTATTTCTTAGACCAATTGGTTTGATTTTTAAACATTAAGGAATTAAGAATATTTCTCATTTCCGCTTAAAAGAAGACAATTAAGCCGACCTACGGCGGCGATTCTTTGCAAACTTAATCCATTGCGAACTTCGCGCAACCTTAGCGCCTTTGCGGTTTAAAAACTCGGCCACAGTCCGCTAACTTAATGCCTTCGTGCCTTAGTGGCAAAGAAAAAGAAGCAAGAAGAAAGAAATTGTGATACTGGTGCTTCTAAGCTCCTGAAAAACTGAGTCTCTAAGTACTCCCTACAACTGAGACTGCGACTGAGACTGAAAACTGCGACTACGACTGCGAACTTCGCGCAACCTTTGCGCCTTTGCGGTTAAAAAAGGCCGCAGACTGCAAATATAAAAACCTTACAGCCTTTGTGCCTTCGTGGCCTCTTAACAAAAAAAAAGACCGCTCAATGAGCGGCCTAATTTATGAATGTAATCTCTAGAATTAACGTTTCACCACACGAAGGGTTTTCACGTTAGTTCCTTGTGTTAAAATCA
>NZ_FQVQ01000014.1 GCF_900129405.1 Flavobacterium fontis
AAGTCCTCAGAAAACTTACGATGCTTACTGATTAATTTGATGTTTGCTTTCATATAAATTGACTTGATGTGGTCAACCTATATCAGGGACGTACACACTGTTCACTGTTCACTGTTCACTGTTCACTGTTCACTGTTTACTAAAGAAAACGGGATCTACTAAACCGTGGTGCTATGGTATTTACGCCAGTAAGCTATGCCCTGATAGCTGCCCATGGCGAAAAAGAATAAGGGTAAAATAAGGGTAAAGAGGTACCGGGAGAAGGTAAGAAATTGGGAGGCGAAAAAGTCCAAGGCGAGGATTAAAGTAAGCATACCCAAAAAAGTGCCTATACCTGCTCCTACGATGTAAAAAACAACGCGTTTACGAACGAGATACTCCTTTTGTAAGAGCCACAGATTCCAACCCGTCCAAAAAGGCAGTTGGATGATATTTACACCGCTAAGAAGAATGCCTAATAGTAACGGAGTGGCATGCTGTTGGAAGTCCACCGCGGTCAAGGTTTGCGGCTGGGTAAAAAAAACAACGGCCAATACCACCATAAACACCGCTGAGAGTGCTTCTAGTGCCCGATGAAGTTTTCGGTAGGTGATTAATTTTTGTGCAAAACGAAAGGTTACGTAAATAATGCCCAGCTCAACAACAACGACACCAAATAGATACTGTGCCATCGATTCCCAACCCGATTTTTGATAGACTTGATAGCCCACCAAATTGAGATAGCCCATAGGAAGTGAACCGAGGTAACTCAATACTAATCCCAAGGCTGTATTTTTAAGAGAAGTGATCAAAAATTGACAATTTTTTTGGTATGTAATTTATGCAAACGGTATTGACGCATACCTTTGTAATACGACAAAAATGCGTGACCATGACGGTTGTTTTGCATGCTTATTTCAAACATATACTTGATATGACGTGCTAATTCTTTCCAGGCAAAAAAAATGGAATGACTCGGATCATAAATGTGGGTAGGTTCACTCGCTGCACCGTTGAGCTCCACTATGGCAAATTCCTCCCCTTTTTTGAGTAACTCCCAACGGGAATACATGACATCAAGACGCCCAAAATAAAAACCATTGATTTGCTTGCAAACAGCATCGATGGTAGCGGTAAGCTCGTCATCAATCAAATAGGAAAAATCCAAAAACTTGGCCCCACGCGCATGATTGCCATAGGGAACTAAATTGAGGATTTCGCCTTTGGGCAATACGGTTTCTAGATAGGAGCCGTATTCTTTATAAAGGGCTTTATACTGCAAGGCATAGCGCGGGTTGGCATGAATGAGCTGACAAATCGTAGCCTTACCATCGCCTTTTACTGCTAGAAATTCTTTGGCGACAATACCGGTCACTCGCCCCTTGATTTCATGCGGATACCGTACATAAAAAATACCGACCTCATTGGGGTAAGGAATGACATTTTGAATGATAAAATTGAAGTTGGCCTTGGAGGCGTAATGCTCCAATTCGGCAAGGGTGTTTATTTTTTTAACAGCCGACCCGCGTAACCCAATATCGGGTTTGGCAATTAAGGGAAACTGTATCCCCGATTGCTTCAACTCCTCCTCTATTTGCGCCATGGGGGTTTGGCATCGGATGAAGCGTGTGGTGGGATAGTATTGCGGCGGGATAAGATCATAAATTTGCTTTTTGCTATCCATAAAAAAGCCCCCGTTGCGCATGGAGGGATTGCAACTGTTGAAAAAAAACAGGGACTTGGCTTTAAGGGCATAATACCCCCATTGAAAATAAATGGGAATATATACCAGTTGAAACGGCCAGTACTCCCAATGCATTATTTTATGGATAAAAAGTTTCACGGCAAATTAAATTAAATGGCTATAAAATTATGGGCATATTCATGGGCTGCTATCAAATCGGCATATTTTAAAGTTATCTTATTCTGATCGATTACAGCTTGTGTTATACTCACCGTTTTATACTGTTCCTCTCGATTGATCACAAGACCATTGGTCGTGTTGGAGGCTTCGGTATAGCGATGAAAATGAAAGAGTTCGTGCGCATCGACCTCGGGTTGGGTATCCAAAAATGCGCTAAACCAGGCTTCCCGTTGTTTTTGAATCGGTGGCGGATATAACGTCACGGATGACCAAATGTAAGCCTGTGACGTATCAAGGGGGGTTGTTATTTTGAAGGTTCCATCCCACTGCAATTGGTATAAATAATGATGTTGTAACAACACCAATGTAAACGGTTCAATATCTTCTAAATCGATGGCCTCCCAAGCTTGTATGGGCGATTCATTGCTTATTAATTCCAAGAGAATCAACCCGCGACTTTTGCGATAGGAAGGTTTGGTTTTGTGTTGAGCAATGGCCCCATTTAACAAAACGATGACCGTAGAATGGGTATCTACAGCAAACCAAGTTCCTCCCCCCTGCGGATCTTTAGGATACCACACACTTTTTTGTTGTACAGCATAGTATTTGGGCTGCAATGCCGCGGGTCGGATTACCTTTTCATCACGATTGGAGGTGATGATCATTTTCCCTTGGGTATAAACAAAACTTACGGTGCACATTGTTGTCTATACGCTATGGTAGAGCGCGCAACCCCAAAATTGGGATCCAACACTACCGATTCAAACTGCATTATTCCTACGCGGATCAACGCCTGATGGTGAATACAATGCTCTAAGTTGTACAACAGTTCCCGATGAAAATTGGTGGGTAGAGACAGCATCGTTCCGTCGATTTGTTGTTGTAATTCCAACGTACAATCGGGACGAGAAACGTGTGAAAGGATCTCCGCTATGCATTGCTGTGCAAACGCGATATTGCCTTGAATGACCGGATTTCGCTCGCGTAAATCATAATTGACTATCCCGGTATCGTATTGATATATCAAGCATTGAAACAATTCAATGATATGACGGGTATGTTCGCCAATAGTGGCATTGCGCAACTGTGGAAAAGGATGCGTATATTCATGGGGTTGCAATTGTCCGATAGCATCCGAGAGTTCATGCAACGTATGATGGATGGCTTGTGTAAGCATGGTTTAGGTGTTAGGTTGGTGTTATAAAATTACAACTTAAATCGCAACAAATCAGGAATTTTATGGCGTTCGGTGTAAATTATGAGTAGACTACAAACCAAAGTGATTATGGCCAAGGTAAATAGCGTTCCGCCATCGTTTTGAATAACAATTCCGAGTATAAACAGATGGGATACCAAGGCGCCAAACATCGTCCCTGCCGCCATTATAGCGCCTAAAAGTGTAGTGCGTCGAAATAAAATGAATACGGATGCTAGAAGTTCAACCACCCCAGAACCAATACGGCCATAAGGTTCGACCCCCAAGGTTTCAAAGATATACACACTTTCACTCGCTCCTGTAAATTTAAAAAACAGGGTTTGCAACAGAATGACTACCGCCGTGAGCTTAATAATCCAATAGACAACTTGATTTTTCATGGGGATTGGATTAGGAGTTTATGAATTTTTTCCAACTCGCATCGGCCTTCTTATTCAAATTGGCTTCATCTTTATTCCACGACTTCAAGGTATTATTGAAATAGGCATTGTAAAATAAAAATAATTTTCCATTGACGATCTTAAACGTTTGCGGATCGACCTCAACCTTTTCACCATTGGCGCCCATAGCATAGGCACACCAGCCTCCGTATTGGGGTTCATAGGCGCTCGGATTTTTAACAAACAAATCCTTATTCCCTTGAGAAGCAAAATAGTATACCACTCCTTCATGGGTTGCCGTAATTTCTTTTTTGCCTTTTAAGGCTTTCTTTTGCACAAAATAGGCAACGGGATCATACCCCTGGAGGGCTAATTTGTTTTCCAAATTAAATTCTTTCACGCGCTTGGCGGATGTTTGCGCTCCACTCACTAATGAAGCTGCAAGAAATAGTAGTACAAATAAATTTTTCATGTGTTTTATTTATTAGGTTGGTACAAAGGTAAGTGGGCCAAAAAAGTGCGTTTGTCAGCTACTTTACTTTAACCCAAAAATTCTATAATTATTTCTTTTGAAGTTTAAGCCAATTCGCCTCCGCTTGTGGGATGCGTTGCTCTTTTTCCTTGGCCCATTCGGTTCGAACCGACAGGCTGTAATTGAGGTATAACTTACCATCGACGATTGTAAAAGCATTGGGATCAATGGGAGCTTTGTACCCTTTGGACATTCCATAAGCACAATACCCCCCAAATTGGGGTTCGTACTGCGAGGGATTGTTCAAAAACAATTGCTTGTTTTCTTCCGAGACAAAATGGTATTCCACGCCATTGTGCGAGGCGGTAATGGTATCTGTGCCTTTTTGAGCCGTTTGACTTGTAAAATAAGCCACGGGATCGTAACCTTGAAGGGCTATTCCGTTTTTGGCATTGGGTTGCGCCCATAGTGTCGTGGCAAAAACCAACAATACACGTGTTAAAAAATTTCTTATGGTGAGGTGAATTAAAATGAATATTGATATACAAGATTGATTACCAGACTTCGCGTCAATCCATCGGGACGGACGTCACGCACCACAAAGGGGCTGGCCAGCGCGAGATCGATTTGGTGGGAGGTATTAAAAACATAGTTTATATTGACATTAGCATTTACCGTAAGCCCTGAGGAACCTTGAATTTTCTCCCGTTGACCGAAAATGTTTTCAAAGGAATCCTCCCCAAGATGGTAAATGGCAATTAGATTCGGTTTGATACTCCATCGTGAATTGGGGATAGGTTGCGTATAACTCACCTTCACCAAAGCATCGGGTTGGCGCTCAAATAAGTTAGTGGACACAAAATCATTGGTACCGCCATACTCCCGGAAATAGGAATTTTTGTTTAAATTAACCAAAGGAATTTGCCATACGGTATTAAAATCCCAACGTTGTACGCGCCAATTCACCCCCAAAAAGGCATCAATCGTACCGAGACTGGATTGATAATCTAAAGGAAGGGAAAACCCATTAATTTTTAAATTGGAAGCTGTAAAGGGAAATTTCAGTCCCAACAAAGCGCTCCAATGTTGTTTCTTTTGGGGTCTAAAATGATAATTCCCCACCAAAATTGCATCGCCAAATTGTGTTCGCGTCCCAAAGCTGCCGGTAGCGGTAGACAGAGTCACCTTGGCCGAAAAAGCAAACCTCGCATTAAAACGTTTGGTGTAACTGAGGAAATGCGCCACATACGAAACGTCGGCATCTCCTTTGGCGTATTGAGACCCCCATTCCAAGCTGTTTTTAAACACCAAGCTATCATTTTCAAACGACTTTCCTACCGAACAGATTCCTGCATCGCTACACCCTTGTCCCTGAGCCATAAGTAGGGGAACAATCATGGCTACTATGGAGATTACTTTTTTCATGGTTCTAATTTTCTTGAAGTGGAGCAATTGCAAACAGGTGATTGTATTGTTGGCAATGAATCAATACGTGCGAATAATTGGAAAGGTTAACTGCATTGGGAATGCTATAAACCGTTTGTCCAGTAAGATTGCCTAAATTGACAAAATTGGAAGGTGTATCGGCTTGAGAGAGATACACTTTCAGGTCGGGTCCCGAGGAAATAGAAAACCCATTTAGTTCCAGTTGGAATCCTCCCGGCGTTTGATATATGCGAACCCCTCCTTCGACTTGTATCCCTGCCGTAGGGTAAAAGTCACCGAAATACCGCAAAGTTGCATTGGGGTTTAGGGTTGTAGAATTGGGCGTTTGTGTTAACACCCCTTCTTCTTGACAGCCAAAAAGGAGCAGCGCAAGTCCTAAAATACTTAGTTTTTTCATCTTTTTTTCCCAAAACTACAGCGTCTTACTTTGGGGTTTTGTCAGGTAGTTTACATCTCAGTATAAAAAGTGAAATTTTATTCGTTTTGACGTCCATTACCTTCCCCCTTTTTCTCGTTTACCGCTAAATCCATGGGTGATTGAGAAAAAGGGGAAGCGGTATGAAAATCTATTTTACAACTGTTCAGCCAATGGCCAATCAATTTCAAAACCGGTCAAGTTGTGAATATAGTTACTGATAATTTTATCCCCAACGACGATAATGACATCAATCAAATGGGCTTCGGTATAACCTGCTTCAAAAAAAGCGGCTTTTGAAGCGGCATCGGTTTTACCAATGTAAATGAGTATAATTAAGGATATTGAATTCGATTAAAAAGAGACCAATATCAATGGTCAATGAATTTCAAACCGTTTTTATTAATAAAAGTGGACTAGAATTTTGAGAGATCTTCGATGATTATTTGCTTTCTACTGTAATATAACAATCCTGAATCTTCAAGTTCATTTAAGAGCGAAGTGGCTGTTTGTCGTGAGGTGCAAATAATTTGTGCAATGTCGTTTTGGGTAAGATAATTTTCTAAATAAACACGATTGTCCTCTTTTTTTCCTTCACGATCTGCCCATTCTTTGAAAAAAGTGACCAATCGGGTTTTGGCGTCTTTGGACATTAGGTTGGCATAACTGTTTTTGATTCGCTTCATCTTTAGCCCCACAAATTTGGTGTAGGTTAGCGCTAAATTGGGATGTTGTAAAAGAAGATTTTCGAAATCCGAGAGCAAAAAACTACAAATGATAATTTCGTCGGTCAAGGCTTTGGCATATTCATTGGATTTTCGGTCGGTATCCAACTCTAATTCCCCAAATAAATCTCCTTTTTGGATGATGTCTTTAATAGTTTCGTTACCCTCCTCGTCTAAAGATACGATTTTGATAGCGCCTTTTTTAAGCAAAAAAACACGAGGTAAATCGGAAGCTGCAAAATAGATGACATCGCCTTTTTTGGCTTTTTTGAAACCCGTGATAATACACAACTGTTTGATTTGGGACTGACTTAAAGTCCAAAACAATTTATGATCCCGGAGATACCAATATTTGAGTTCTTCGAACATCTAAAACAACTTTATGAACACTTTCAAAAATATTAATTAAATCTGAGTATTCAAGTATGATGGCGGTAAAAAAAATAATTAATCTAGCGGTTTTGGGGTTGAGTACATTCTTAGTTTGGGAAGTATTGTTTTTTGCCAATACACTCATCAAACCCATACTTTGGGAAATCCATACCATTTATACCCTTACACTGTCAACGTATGTCTTTCTTTTTATCCGCATAAATGATACATATTTAGATGTGCTAAAAGTAGGTTTACGCGTTTCTTTTCGGGTTTGGCTGATTATCATTTTGGCTTTTGTAATGCAAAATCGTTACAAAAATCAACCTTTACTATTAACCTTCACCTTTGTTTTTGGATACTTAGAAGGACTTATTGATTTAAATGCTTGGTTAAAAAATAGCCCTCAAAAGGAATCTAAACTTTTTAATACGGATGAAAAAATGAACCGACTTTACAAAACATTATTTTACATGCACTTCATTCATATTCTTTCAGCGCTTTTTGCCTTTGTCATTAGTTTATTTTTACAATAATTATTGGAAGCCTACATTGCATTTGCGGTTCTTTTGTCGTAAATAAATAAAATCACGTACCCCAATCCTGCTCCCCATAAAATTAAACAAGCACCATGAAACGCAATCAATGATTTTGAGTGATACAAATCGTGCGCAAATAGCAAAAAAGTCGAATCAAAAAAGGTCGCAGTGCCTGTCATCACCAAGAGTGGTAGGTATAGTTGTCGAAAGGGTAGTTGAATGATTCTCTTAATAATTAAAATACTCACAAGAGTAATGGGAATTGTAAGCAAAAAACCCATCCCTAAAAAAACATTTGCATCTGTTAATAAATACGCCCCAATTAAATTGATAACAAGTACACCATTCATCCAAAAAACAATTCCTAATACTATCGACAAATACAATTCACGGGAGCTTAATTTCATGTTTTTCGGGAGATGAATATAGCAAAAGAAAAGAATGAATGTTGTTACAGCCAGCATCCAAGCAGCTCCCAAAAGCGCAACATCGTCTGTTAAACCAACAACCTCTTTTCGGAGATAGGGTATAGTAATTCCTTGAATACAAGTAAATAGAGTAACACAAATGTAAATTGAGCATAAGGATTGGTTCGCTTCTTTTTTGTAAAAACCAATTTGATACACTAAAAAAGTCCCTGCTAAAGTGAGTAAAATCAAAAGCAACTTGGATTGAGACTCTTGATAGTGTGTCAAATCAATTCCATAGACAACTGTAGCGGAAATGATAAGTACAATAAGTGCTTGAATAAGCGCGCTAAAATAATTTCTTTTCATTGTTAAACTCCTAGGTGATTGAGGCAAAGGTCACCATAAAATGGACTTAATTTTAGACGCAAGCGAACAGTGTTTTGAAATAACAGTTAAAAAAAACATCCCAAGGCTAACCTATGGGATGCTTCTAGAAAAACAAACAGGAATAGTTTTTGTTTGGCCTTACGGCACAATTCTTTTCCCAAAATTGACCAAAATATGGGGTTCAACAAAACCTACTTGCTGGGTTAGTAGTTTTCCGTTCTTATCCAAGATAAGTAAGGTTGGATATCCTTGTATTTGGTACTTGCGAACGAGTTCCTCCCCTTCGGCGGTTTCCCCATCAATGGCAATATTGATGTAATGAGCGTTGAAATAATTACCTACTTCAGCATCGGTAAATGTTTTTCGCTTCAACTGTTTACATGGCCCACACCACGTTGCATACACATCCAAAAAAATGGGCTTGTTTTCTGTTTTTGCTTTGGCCAAAGCCTCTTTAAAAGTGCCTTTGAAAAAAGTAATGCCTTTTCCTTCTAAGGTACTAGATTTTGGAGAACGCTGAGCAAAACTTACTATCCCCAATACAGTCACTAGTAAAATCGATAGTCCTAATAATCGTCTCATATTGCTTATTTTTATGATTTATAATACAAAATTAGTGCATGTAACGCGCTTCAATTGTCGGTTTGTTTACAAATTGCTCTTTTTTGGCAAACCTTTTACTTGTAATAGTGATTAGTGACTAGTGATTAGTGACTGGTGACTGGTGACTGTTGACTTACGACTAATGATTTGAAAATGTGTCGATGGGGCAATGTGTCGATGTGTCGATGTGTCAATGTGTCGATGTGTCGATGTGTCAATGTGTCGATGTGCCGATGTGGAAATTTGAAAATGAGGTGATTTGAAAATTTGAAAATGCTCCTTCTAAGAAATATCTTTTGACTGTCGACTTACGACTTACGACTTACGACTCAAATCACTTATGACTTACGACTTACGACTTACGACTTACGACTACAAACCAACCACAATTTTTTACTACTTTTACCGTAAACAAACCAAACTACTCCTATGGAAGAATGTATTTCCGTTTTTGATATGCTCAAAATCGGTGTGGGACCGTCGAGTTCGCATACTTTGGGCCCTTGGCGTGCTGCCGAACGTTTTTTAAATGAACTCCGCGAACAAAATCTTCTGGAACAGGTGCAGGAAGTGACCGTCGACTTGTATGGGTCGCTATCCCTTACAGGAAAAGGGCATGCTACCGATTTGGCCGTTATGCTCGGATTGAGCGGACAGGATCCCGAGTATATTCCCGTGGATCAAATTGAGTCCATTATTCAAACCATTCGAGATACCCACCAATTGCAGTTGGCCAACAGCTATTCGATTCCATTTCAACCCGATACGCACATTCAATTTCACAAAAACTTTTTACCCTTTCATGCCAACGGACTGCAATTTACAGCCGTTACGCCGCAAGGGAATATAACAGAAACCTACTACTCTATTGGCGGTGGGTTTGTTGTCAAGGAAGAACGCACCAACGCCAAGAAAAAAAGCGCCTTAAAATGTGCTTTCCCGTTTCCAGTGCAAACCGCTGCCGAACTTTTGCAATATTGCCAAAAGGAAGGCAAGTCGATCTCGGAATTGGTTTATGAAAATGAAAAATCGATGCGCTCGGAAGAAGAAATTCACCGAGAATTGATGCGAATTTGGAATACCATGCTCGAATGCATGTTCATCGGATGCCATACCGAAGGTACCTTACCCGGGGGACTAAATGTGCGTCGCCGTGCCTACGATATGCATCAAAATTTAATCGGTACGCTCCCCTATCATTCGCCTCAAGAATGGCTGGAAGTAATTCGAAAAACGGAGGTAAAGTTTCGCCAAATCCTAAAATGGGTGAGCTGTTTTGCCTTGTCGGTCAACGAAGTTAATGCCGCACTGGGTCGGGTGGTAACTGCACCCACGAACGGCAGTGCTGGCGTGATTCCCGCGGTACTCATGTACTATATGGTCATCGAAAATCACCAAGCTGGTGAAAAAGAAATCAAACAATTTTTATTGGTCGCGGGCGAAATTGGTTCTATTTTCAAAAAAGGATCGACCATTTCAGCTGCTATGGGAGGATGCCAGGCCGAAATTGGTGTATCTTCTGCGATGGCTGCTGGAGCCTTGTGCGAATTGATGGGTGGCACGCCTGAGCAAGTGCAAATGGCCGCCGAAATTGCCATGGAACATCACTTAGGAATGACCTGCGATCCCATTGGTGGTTTGGTGCAAATTCCCTGCATCGAGCGCAATACCATGGGAGCCATAAAAGCCATCAATGCAGCCGAATTGGCACTGGAAACCGATGCCAAAAACGCAAAAGTACCTTTGGATAAAGTCATCCACACCATGTGGGAAACCGCCAAAGACATGAACCATAAATACAAGGAAACTTCAGAAGGCGGCTTGGCCATTACAGTAAGTCTTTCCGATTGTTAAAACATAAAAGCGAGTCCCGTAGTCCACAACCATTGGGTCGATTGCCCGTTGAGTAAGGGTTGGGTGGCATTGAGATGTCGAACTTCAGAGCGGAGTTTACAATAAGCATTCACGCGGTAATCTACATTGCCCGATACCCCCCAAGTGGTCAAGGGTAAGGACTCTTGTATCAGCGCTTGCTCGGGATCGGTGTAGTATTCTACCCGAGCGGCCATTTGCCAATGCGTATTGGGCGTATACCGCACCATCAGGATAGGCGCCGACCAATGACGATAGCCTTCGGGGGCTTTTTGCCAACCCAAATCCCAACCCACTATCGTTTGCCATTTGGCTGACCATTGCGCCTCCCAATACAAATTGTGAAACCAACGCATGCCCGTGTATAAGCCCACCGCTTCCTCCCCTGCATAGGTGCTCCAATTTAACGTATGTTGCGTTTTGGGTTTAAACGTAAGTTGCGTTCCCACACCCGGTGCCGAAGTCCGATCGGGTTTTCGAATGCGTTGCCAACCGTTGGTAAGCCATGCGCCAAACATCCAACGGGTATTGGGTTGATAGCGATAGGCTAACCCTGTCATAAAATAGGGTGAATTATCTGCCAACAACGAACGGGTTAGCGTATAATTATGAAACGTAGTCGCCGATTCAAATCCGATGTAACTTGGCATGATGCCCACTTCCAAACGGTGTTTTTGCGCCCGGTCAAGTACGATACCCACGTAGGCTTCGTTTAGCAACTGGATGGATTCTTGCGCATAATTGTCCTCCACATAGGTACCCGCCTGCAGCGCTACAACAGCGTAGGTGTTTTGGTAACTCACTTTTCCTCGTACGAGCGCCAAATTGATGGCCCACTCGTTATGACGGTTGTAGCTGTATTGAAACGGTAGTTTTTGCTCTTGTTGGGGTTCGCGCAGGGCATACGCATAATACGTATCGACCAATCCACCCCATTCGAAACGCAGGGAATCAGTTTGTCCCCAACTAATGAAAACGGGCCATACAACCCACAAAATCGCCTTTACGAACGACGTCGGGTATCGATAATGCTGATGATTTTCCATGTGCCTTGTTCTTGAAATAAGGTAAATACATTCACTCCTTCATGGCTTAATTTGTTGTTGACATAAAATTGATACGGAGTCCATGCCACCGCCATAGCCCCATCGATTTGAATGCTGTAACTCAAAATCCGTTCCTCAATGACCAAGGTCGAGGGGACGTTGGCTATGGATTGAAAAAAACGAGATGCCTGTTCTTCCGACAGTTGGGTTCCCTTGGTTTGGGTGGTGGTAATCGATTGCAAGCGCAGAGAAGAGTCGCACACCGCTTTCATTTTGAGTGTATCCCTTTGGTGAAAGCCTTCAAAAAAATGTTCAATGGTTTGCTTGACCGCCGCATCTTGCGCGAATGCGGTCAGGTTAAAAAATAAACAGCAGCACAAAAGGAATGTTCTCATGGGTTCTATGGGTTTCTCGAGGGTAAAAATACCGTATTTGTGTTAAAAACAAATCGATTTTACTACTTTTACAACCATCAACCTCAAAAACCATCCACCCATGTCGGTAGCCAAAAAAGATTACAAAAAAATAACCACCAAATCCCTGGTCGATATGAAAGCCCAAGGAGAAAAAATATCCATGCTTACGGCCTACGATTTTACCATGGCCAAAATTGTGGACTCGGCGGGGGTCGATGTAATTTTGGTGGGCGATTCAGCAAGTAATGTAATGGCGGGACACGAAACGACATTACCCATTACTTTAGATCAAATGATTTACCATGCTTCTTCGGTGGTACGCGCCGTCGATCGGGCTTTGGTGGTCGTGGATTTGCCTTTTGGAACCTACCAATCCGACCCGAAGGAAGCCTTGCGTTCGGCCATTCGCATTATGAAAGAAAGTGGCGGTCATGCGGTAAAATTGGAGGGCGGCTCTGAAATTAAAGATTCGATAAAAAAAATTCTAAATGCCGGTATTCCGGTTATGGGCCATTTGGGACTCACCCCACAATCCATTTATAAATTTGGTACTTATACCGTACGCGCCAAAGAAGATGCTGAAGCCGAAAAATTATTGGAAGACGCAAAACTGTTGGAACGTTTGGGTTGTTTTGCACTTGTGTTGGAAAAAATACCCGCAGCCTTAGCCGAAAAAGTAGCGGCGCAATTGCATATTCCAGTCATCGGCATTGGTGCAGGTAGTGGTGTTGACGGTCAAGTATTGGTACTTCATGATATGATCGGGATGACCCACGAATTCAGTCCCCGATTTTTACGCCGATACATGAACCTGTATGAAGAGATGTCACAAGCCATTGGACAATATGTCACCGATGTAAAAACGAAGGACTTCCCCAATGCGCATGAACAATACTGATGGGTTATTTTGAATTTTAAATTTTAAATTTTGAATTTTGAATTTTGACATTACCATTGAATTTTGCTATTGCCATTGATATTAAATTTTGCTATTGACATTGTCATTGCTATTGCTATTGAATTTTGCTATTGAAATTTGATATTGCTATTGCCATTGCCATTGAAATTTGCCATTGCCATTAAACCCAAAATTTACCCACCCAAACACGCACTAACTCTTTTTTTATGAAAATTGTAAGTACCCCCGAAAACCTACACGTGTTGTATGAAGACAACCATTTGATTGTAGTTAACAAACGGGTGGGCGATTTGGTGCAAGGGGATAAAACGGGCGACCTACCGTTGCCTGATGTGGTCAAAGCCTATCTTAAAAAGAAATACAATAAACCCGGTGATGTTTTTTTGGGCGTCGTACATCGGTTGGATCGGCCCACCACAGGTTTGGTTGTTTTTGCGCGAACCTCCAAAGCTTTGGAGCGGATGAATGCTTTGTTCAGTCAGCGGGAAACGCAAAAAACGTACTGGGCTATCGTGCAGCAACCGCCTTCACTTCCTGAAGCTACCTTGGAACATTACCTCAAGCGAAATCCGCAGAACAACACCTCAAAAGCTTATTTAAAAGCAGTTCCCGACAGTAAATTGGCGCAATTATCCTACACTACCCTACGTGTCTTGGACCGGTATACGGTATTGGAAATTGCCCTACACACCGGTCGACACCATCAAATACGAGCCCAATTGGCGGCTATCGGATGCCCTATCAAAGGCGATTTAAAATACGGTTTTCCGCGCAGCAATCCCGATGGAGGAATCCACTTGCATGCCCGTCAATTGCAGTTCATTCACCCCGTTTCCAAAGAACCACTAACGATAATAGCGCCTCCTCCCGACGAGGTTTTGTGGAATTTAGTATGCTAAAACTCCCTTCTTTTCGTTTGTTAAAAAAATAAGTACCTTTAACCCAAATCCCCTACTTATGAAAAAATATCTGCTTCCCTTTATGGTCTTCGCTGGACTCACCTGTACGGCACAAGAACAATACACCGGCATTGGTTTGTCCAATCGTGTGGGTGTGCTTAATGCACAGTTTAACCCCGCTGAACTTCACAACCAATCCAATAAATTTGACATTCACCTCATCGGATTTAACGCTCGGGTGAGCAACAATAAATTGGGTGTAGATGATATTATCAATAATGACAACCTAGAAAACATCCTTTTTCGCGGAACCGATCCAGTAAACCTTAGCGCCAATGTGCAAGCAATGGGGTTGGGCATGAGTGTGAAATTTAAACGTTGGACCTTGGGTATCAGCAGTACCCTTCATGGCAATTTGGATATTATTGACGTTGATCCTCGCTTGGGCGATGCCTTTGTCAATGCAGGCATCAATGCCTTACTTGGAGGCTCGGCTACGGTTTCGAACAATTACAACCAACGAGTAAACGGTACAACATGGGGCGAACTTGGGGCCACTGTTGCTTTTAGTTTGGTGAACAAAGCCAAGCACAAACTCAATGTGGGGATCACTGGAAAACTTTTGTTCCCGGGGTCGTATGCCAACTTGGGCATGGATCGGTTTACGGGTACCATTTCGCGGGTGGGAGGCATTGCGCTTTTGACCAATACACAAGCTTCGGTAAACATTGCCTATTCGGGTACCTTGGCCAACAGTTTTACCCAGTTTGACAATTACCGCGAGTCGGCTTTCGGCGGATTGAATGGTGTGGGGGCCGATATTGGGATCAACTACCAATGGCGTGATACACCGCCTGAAAATCCGAAGAAAAATCAAAATAGATACAAACTCAACTTGGGATTGGCCCTCCGCAACCTAGGCGCAATGACGTTTAATGAGAACAACAATCAATCGACCAATTATACCCTTTCGATACAAGGGACACAAAGTTTGAATTTAAATCAATTCGAAAATGTAGAAAGTTTGCGCGAAATCGAGACGATTTTACTGAACAGCGGTTACTTGACGCGAACCAATGGCACACGTGATTTTCGGGTGCAACTCCCCACGACGCTCGCATTGTATGGAGATATCAAAGTCATACCGAAGTTGTTTGTTTCCGCGTATCTTTTACAACGTTTAAATAATGTTGCAGTCAACGACCAAATTGCGGCACAAAATACATTCATCGTTACGCCTCATGTTGATTTGGGCTTCTTTGAAATTTTTGTTCCTTTCACCCAAAATGAAATTTCAGGCTTCAACACGGGCTTGGCATTCCGTGCAGGAGGCTTCTTTGTGGGTTCGAGTTCGGGCATTACCGCGTTGATGACCAATGCCAAGCAAGCCGACTTTTATATGGGATGGCGTATTGGAATTTTTTAAGCATGAAGTTAGCCACCGACATTCGCTATCGCAAAGAGAAGTTAAAAGCCCTTCGCGCCGCAGTAATCGCTCATGAAGAAGCGCTTGTTGAGGCTTTGTATCGCGATTTTCGGAAACCAGCCTTTGAAACCGTAGTTACCGAAACCCAATATGTAATTGCCGATATCACCTACACGATAAAGCATTTGAACCGATGGGCAAAACCGCAATGGGTTTGGCCGTCCATACTCACGTTTCCCAATACCGACCGAATATACCGACAACCTTATGGCGAGGTGTTAATCATTGCGCCTTGGAATTATCCTTTTCAACTGGCCTTATCGCCTTTGGTAGCCGCTATAGCAGCGGGCAATCGTGTAGTGCTGAAACCCTCTGAACTTACCCCGCATACTTCGGCTTGTATGCAAACGATTTTATCCTCGGTATTCCGTCCTGAAGAGGTTCGGGTTGAAGAAGGCGATGCCACCGTAGCCCAACGCCTTTTGGCGCAACGATGGGATTATATCTTTTTTACTGGAAGTGTGGCGGTGGGGAAAATTGTAGCCGCTGCAGCCGCACAACACCTTACTCCTGTAACCTTGGAATTGGGTGGAAAAAGTCCTTGCATCGTGGCGGCGGACGCGGATTTAAAAGGCGCGGCACGTCGCATCGTGTGGGGTAAATTTATCAATGCAGGGCAAACGTGTATTGCGCCCGATTATATTTTGGCCGATGCGCGCATCATTGAGCCCTTGCAAGAAGCCTTGCAGCAGGCAATTAAAGATGCCTATGGTGAAAATCCGCAACAATCTCCTGATTATGCGCGGATCATTAGCACTAAACACTGGCAACGGTTGGTAGCCATGCTCTCGGAAGCTACAGTGGCTTTTGGAGGAACCTACGATGCCGAGGAACGCTATATCGCTCCTACCCTTTTACGAAATCCTAAAGCCGCTAGCTCGTTGATGCAAGAGGAAATTTTTGGCCCCTTACTGCCTTTAATTGCCTATACTACCGAGGAAGAACTACAGCAAAAAATCGGACACTATGAAAAGCCTTTGGCCTTGTATGTATTCTCAAATTCTACTGCTTGGGCGCGAAAGCAAATTGAAACGTTTTGTTTTGGTGGGGGATGCATTAACGATACGGTGTTGCATTTCAACAACAAACGCATGCCTTTTGGAGGGGTAGGACATAGTGGTATGGGGAGTTATCATGGCCGTTGGGGATTTGAAACCTTTAGCCACCGAAAAGCGGTGACCCATAAGCCCTTTTGGGGAGAAGTTCATGTTCGATTTGCACCCTACAAAGGGAAGCTAAAAATTGTTAAAAAAATCCTGCGCTTTCTCTGATTTTTTTGTACCTTGTAAATGCCTAAACCCTAATGTCACTGCACACTTTTATGCTATTGACCCAATATCTGTTCGCACTTCAATCCCCGTTGCAAACGGCGCATAAAATTAATTTTGTCAAACCTTATCATTTGGAAAAATGGTTTGTGGTTTTGGCGGTTTTGTTTTTGGTGGTATATATGACCTACGCTATATTTCAGCACAAACAAAAAAAGAACAGTTTTATCCACAACTATTCTGAATTTGCTCCTAAAGAAGAAATTTACAACATGATGTTGCTCATTTTAGGGATTTCATTACCCTTGATAGAGCTTATTTTGGAACTATTTTCCGTTCGAAGTCAGAGTTTACTTGTGGTAAAAACCACCGTGGGTTTGGTGCTTTTGGCAATTTACTGGATCAATACGCGAACCACTTGGTTAAAACGAATTTTTGTCCCTCTTTTCATTACAGTGTACATCGTTGATTTTATTGGCAATTTGGTCACCTTAATGTTTGTCAATTACGAGTTAATGCTGTTTTGTTCTTTACTCTTGAATTTCTTTTTGAGCTATTATGTTTTCAAAAATTTAGTGCAGTATTGGACATTTGTGACCCTGTTCTTTTTGTTTTTGATCAGTGTGTTTTTACAAAATATTATCCCCGGTAAAGACATCATCATTCTTATTGCCTGTTGTTTGCTAATTATTGCCGTACATGCCTCGATCCATTTGGCGACCGTCAATACGCGAAATAAGTTTTTATTTGCCAATGAAATTTTAAACAAGGGCAACATCCTAACCATTGCTACCAATCGTAAAGGAGCTTTGTCGTATTGTAGCGAGCAAGTACATGAATTTTTAGGCTACGAACCCGAAGAGGTTTTGGGTTTGCGTTTTTGGGAATTGACCGAAGATCCCGAATTTATTGGTGAAGCTTATCACGACAACTATATCGATGGCCGTTTGCACGTTCGAAAACTGAAAGCAAAAAATGGCGAGTACCGCTACATTCAATGGAAAGATAAAAAGTTTTCCGACGATTTAATTATTGGCATGGGTCAAGATGTCACCGAGCAGCTCAACATTCAAAACCAGTATGAAAATCTCATTGAAAATGCGAATGATTTGATTTATGAAATTAATCATTTGGGGTATTTTACCTTTATCAACAAGCATGGTGTGACGTTAACGGGATACAGTCAAGAGGAATTTTATCAAAAATCTTTCTTGGACTTAGTTCACAAAGATCATCGCAAACGCATTCAAGATTTTTATTCGCTCAAAGGTCTTAAAAACAATGCCTTTCCTACTTTAGTGGTTCCCGTGATTACCCGCAAAGGCGAAACCATTTGGCTTTCTCAAAACGTTACCTTCAAACGCAATGAGGCTGGAAATGTGATTGGGTATACGGTTATTGCGCGTGACATTTCGATGCAACGTCAAATGGAAATCGAGAACATTCGCCGGGAGAAAAAAATCAAACGGTACAACGACGCCATCAAAGATTTGACGTTAAAAAATCAACCCGATGGCGATAATTTCGGGCATTTTTTAGAAGTAGTTTTACGCATTATTGCTAAAAAAATCGACATCAATCGCGTAGGTTTTTGGTTGTATCAAACGGATCAAATTATTTGTGAAAAGGCCTATATCAAAAATAAAAACAAGTACGAATCGGGATTGATTGTGGCTAAAAAAGAGTTTCCTAAATATTTTGAAGCTATTGAAAATGAATCCCAAATTGTTGCCGATGATGTTCTTGATAACCCACTTACACAAGAGTTTGTAGCTTCTTATTTTCAAGATTACAATACCCAATCGATGTTGGATACTCCTATTTACATCAATGGAAAGCTCCACAGTGTATTGTGTTTGGAATCGGACACTAAGAAAAAAGAATGGGATGCCGAGGATATTCTTTTTGCCCGTTCGATCAGTGACTTTTTGGCGGCCGCTGTAGAAACACACCAACGATTGGAAGCGGAAGCAAAGTTGGAATACAAAAACAAGATTCTTACCGAAATTACCAATTTTACCACGCGTTTTATAGCCATAAAAAACAAGTATGAAATTTTAAACGAAGTACTCTTTTCCCTTGGTAAAGTGATTCGTGTAGAGCGCATTTCATTTTTTGAATTTGATGATGAAAAAATCACTTTTAGCCAAAAAAATCGTTGGAATCGTGAGTTTGGTACGTTAACTGATATAAATCCTGCGCTGCAAAATTTAAAGTATGCTGATTTTAGTAAAATTTTAGATCAGTTGCGAACAACCAAATGCTATTATTCCAAAATCAGTGACATTCCGTGGCCTAGTATACAAAATTTTCTTATTCAAATAGGGTGTAAATCCATATTATTCATACCGATTTTCATCAATAACGATTTGGATGGTTTTATCGTTTTGGATGATACGCAAACCGAACGCGATTGGTTGGAAGAGGAAGTAACAATTTTGGAAACCCTCTCCCGAATCGTATCCTCAACCTTGGAACGCAATGTTAATGAGGGAATTATTCGCGAAAATGAAGAACGTTTTCGATTGTTGGCCAACAATATCCCCGGAACTGTATACCTCTGTCATTCGGATGAAGAATACAGCTATCTGTATTTGAATGATGAAATTGAAAAATTAACCGGACTAACCAAACAGCAGTTAACCAATCATAAAATTGGATTTGGGGGGTTAATTCATCCTGATGATCGTCAGCGTGTCATGAAAGCCTATGAAAAAGCCTTTACCGACTTGCATAAAATACACCACACCTACCGGATTTTAGATCATGAAGGCAATTACAAATGGGTTGAAGAATTTGGAGGCGTCATTCAAAACGACTACGGTGAAAAGTATATCGAAGGAATTTTAATTGATATTACGCGACAGAAAGAAGCCGAAGAGGCCATCAAAGCCAAAGAATATGCAGAAGCCGCCAACCGGGCGAAATCGGAATTTTTGGCTAATATGAGTCACGAAATTCGCACCCCCTTAAACGGCATTATTGGTTTTACCGATTTACTTAAAAACACCAATCTCGAGGCGATTCAACGGAGCTATATGAATACGATTAACGAATCGGCTTTATCGCTCATGGATATTATCAACGACATCTTGGATTTCTCCAAAATTGAATCGGGAAAATTGGAGTTAGACGTACGTCGTTATGACCTCAAAGAACTGCTTAATCAAGTCGTAGAATTGGTAAAATACGATACCAATCGCAAAAACCTACAATTTGATTTGGTGGTAAAAAAAGAGGTGCCCCAATACATTTGGACCGATAGCGTTCGCCTCAAGCAAATTTTGATCAATCTTTTGGGTAATGCTGTGAAATTCACCGAAAAAGGTTCGGTCAAATTGACAATAACTAATCTAGAGCTGATTGGAGAATCACAAAGTCGATTGCGATTTAGCGTCACCGATACGGGAATTGGAATCAGTAAAGAGTTTCAAGAGCAAATTTTTGAAGCGTTTTCACAAGGCGACAATTCAACCACACGAAAATTTGGAGGCACAGGCTTAGGACTCACCATTTCGAATCAGCTTTTGGCCTTGATGCAAAGCCAATTAAAACTGAAAAGCGAGGTAGGCAAAGGTTCGGAGTTCTATTTTGATGTGATTCTCAAAGCCACCAACCATAAAGTGATTGATAGTATCGAAAGTATTGAAGTCAATGTTGAAAAAGAGGTAATGGGTGATTTCGGTCACGAAAATTTTAAGGTACTCATTGTGGAGGACAACAAAATTAATATGTTGTTGGCCAAAACATTGGTCAAACAAATCATTCCAAACGGTACACTTTATGAAGCCAGCAACGGTCAAGAAGGAGTAGAAAAATATAATGTTTTACATCCCGATATTATCCTTATGGATGTGCAAATGCCCGTAAAAAACGGCTATGAGGCCACCCAAGAAATTCGAAAAACAGAGAAAGGGAAACATGTACCTATCATTGCTTTGACCGCTGGTACTGTTGTGGGGGAAAAAGAAAAATGCCTCGAAATGGGCATGGATGATTACACGTCCAAACCTATCGTAAAAGAGGTATTGGAACAACTTTTGCACAAATGGTTAAAAAAGTAAGCGATAATTTAAAAAGCATAAAAGATTTTTTTAGTAAATGTGTGAAAGTACTATGAGCGGAAACCCCAAAACGAGACCATGAAAAGATACTTACTACCTATCTCATACGTTTTTATTGGCTTGCTATGCTATTTATTGGGATATTTAAGACATCGAAGTTTTGTGCTCAATTATCATGATACTTTCTATGTAATTGATAAAACAAGTTATAACTATTTCATACTTTATTTATTTTCAATATCAGCGTTATATTACTTCATTTTTAGAAAGCAATCCAACCTAAACATAGGTCTTTTGAACATAGTATTTATATCAATTCCAATATTTATGTATCTATTAATTGATTTTCTTAAGCAAAACAGACTTCCAAAACGTTACTTTTTTGAAAATCATTGGTATGAAAATGAAAATATACATAATGTAATTTTATACAGTTTTTTGATTGGAATTGGGTCTTTTTTATTGAACATTACTTTGAGTGTAAAACATTTAATAAAGAGTTTAAAAAGTTAAATCATTAAAAGAAATATTGTCTTTGACTTTAACCTTTCCGCTTCAACGCATTTTCATAAAATAATTTTATTTCGAAAAAAGCCTCTTAAATAAATAAGTTCATCAATAAAAGTAATTTTTAATACCTTTTTTTACACTAAATGTTGGAAAAAACGATCAAAATAGAGCATCAGTATACGACTTATTTTGAAAGAGTAAAATACTGGATTTTACTTTATCTAGGTGCCGTCTCAACGATTGGAATATGTGTCATGTTTGATAAAGACAAAGCACATGTGGGGACGTTTTTAATTATTATGAGTTTGCTCCTTGGTGTAGTAATTGCCTACAATATTTATCAAAACAGACTCTATATCTATAGTTTCTATAGTGACTCAGAAAATGTGAAAATAGGGTATCTAAAGGGTTCTCAAGAATGTAGTATTGAAACAACATTAGATTATGTATCGGCGGCACTCAAAAACACTTCCTCCAGAGGAAACTTCGATTGTCAAATAATCCTAAGTGTTGAAAAAGTAAATTTTGTAATCACTAAAGATTTTGACTGGACTTTTAACGAAATGAAACAGCTTTTTGAATATGTTACAAGGCATAAATTACTAAAGAAAAGCGAAAAAGAAAAGTCAATTCTTCAGCAAATTGATAACTACTTGGAAAAATACCCTTTCTAATAACACCAAATATTTCATCCTAGACAAAAAGGATAGCTTCAAAAAGAATTTCAATCGGGCGACATGCAAAAAGGTGACACCTTTGCAGCACTTTTAAATAACTAAAAAATCACCCTCATTTTTATCATTCTCCCATTTTTGAAATGGCAATTTTAACGATGTCATAATTCGATAAAATTAGCCTCATTTTTAGGAAATCCTATAGACAATTTTACTTTTAGCGCTGTAATTTTACCCAAAAAAAGCTATGCATATTGGTATTGATTTCATCGCGTTTGATTTCCCTCAACTCTACCTTCCCATACCCGAATTGGCTCAAAATCGCCACATCGAAGCTGATAAGCTCACGCAAGGATTGGGACTACTTCAAATGGCTATTCCCGATGTTTCGCAAGATGTGGTCACCTTTGCGGCCAATGCAGTGCATCGTTTGTTGGAACAAACGCAATTGACTCCCGAGTCGATTGCCCGAATTTACGTGGGTAGCGAAAGCGGTGTTGACAGTTCAAAACCCATTGGCTCGTACATCATTTCGTTGCTTGAATCCCGTTATGGAACACGAGCTTTCAAACATTGTGACACCGTAGATCACACATTCGCTTGCATTGGCGGTGTCGATGCTTTACAAAGTTGTATCGATTTTGTGCGGCTCCACCCTACGCAAAAAGCCATAGTCGTCACTTCCGATATTGCCAAATACGATTTGGGTTCCTCGGGAGAATATACCCAAGGCGCTGGAGCACTAGCCTTGTTAATTAGCGCTCAACCGCGTATTGTAGCGCTAGACAATGTAACCGGCATTGCTACGGAAGGGGTATTTGATTTTTTCAAACCCCGTCAAACGGTGTCAAAATCCTTAATTACAGGTGCAAATGACAACCCCGAATGGATGGGGGTTTTGGAAAATGAGGTAACGCTTTACAAAGAACAACCCGTATTTGATGGTCAATATTCCAATACCTGTTACATCAACCGCATCACCGAAGCCTATCACCATTTTAAGGAATTACGCCCCCAAGAAGGAATTCACTTTGAAGGTTGGGCGCAATTGTTTATGCATTTGCCCTATTGCTTCCAAGCCCGTCGCACGTTTAGCAGTATCTATGCCCAAGAGAAACATCCTGAAGTAACGGGCGCTGAGGACTTGAAAGCAATTGCCAAAAGTGAAGCGTATCGCTCTTTGGTCGCTCAAAAAATTGCACCGAGTGAAAAAGCCTCCGGGGTGATGGGGAATCTCTACACGGGGTCTATCTTCCTTGGAATGCTCTCAGGATTGAGTCAGGCAGCGACACAAACCGAGGAACTTGAAGGGCAAAAGGTTGGCTTCATTGCCTACGGTAGCGGCTCGAAAGCCAAAGTTTTTGAAGGACAAATACAACCCGGTTGGCGGGAGGCGATTCAAGCGGTTCGTTTGTTTGAATCCCTAGACCAACGCAAAGCCATTGATTTTCACACCTACGAAAAATTACACAAAAAGGAAATAGATCAACCGGTGGGTACCCCACAAGGTTTTGTACTGGATCGCATCGAAAAGGAGAATCCTGTTTTGGTTGGAGCGCGGTATTACAAATTCCGTTAACGGCCCAATAAAAATTGCACAGGGATTGCCAATCGTTTTTGCCAAGCCAATTCGCTATGGTCTTCGCCTTCAAACTTACGGGTTATCCAATGCGATTCGTTCCAACCTTTAGCACGCATCACTGCATCGACTTGTCGTTGAACAGGTTCGTAGAGCGCATCTAAAGTAGCGGTCCCGAAATCAAAATAGATTTTTCGGGAATTGGCCTTGGGTAAATGCTTTTGCAAATACGCAATAAATTGGGCTGGAATTGGATTGTTTTCCATCGAAAAAACACCAGGCCAGTGCGTCGATAAACAGGCAGCACCCCCGAATACCTTGGGATACTCACAGAGCGCATACATCGATATCAACCCGCCCATACTACTGCCCGCTATAAACGTATGGGCCGCATCGGTATAAACCGCATAATGGCGATCGATGTAGGGTTTGAGTTCTTTCACCAAAAACTTCAAATACTTATCCGATTGCACGCGTTGGTTTTGAAAAACCGAATTCCCATTGGGACGGTTTACCTGGTAGAGCGAATCTTGTTGCCGCGCTGTCAACTGCTCAAAGGGTTTTTGCGGAAAATAATCCACATGACGCGTTACGCCCCCATTCCACACCCCAACGACAATACAATCCTGAATTTTTCCGGTTAGAGCAAGTTCACTCAATAGGTTATCGACCTCCCAAGCCTGCTTGTTCCAAGTGGTGTTGGGATCGTATAACATTTGCCCGTCGTGCATGTAGAGTACACTATACTTTTTAGCTTCTGTATAGCCTTCAGGCAACCACACATCGACATGGCGGGCGGTTACATATTGGGACGGAAAATCGGCTAATCGCTCTAGGGTTCCCGACACTACCTTAGGCACCTCTTGGGCTTGCAACGACATCATGGTCAACCCGATAAAAAAAAACAAATATTTCATAGTCATAGGGTTTACCCTAACCATCCGTCGCGATCCAAACTGCGGTATTGAATGGCTTCGGCAATGTGCGCTGCTTCTACCTTGGGATGGGCCTCCAAATCGGCAATGGTTCGGGCTACTTTTAAAATTCGATCATAGGCACGGGCCGACAAATTGAGTCGTTCCATCGCGCTTTTGAGCAAAGTTAAGGAGGATGCATCCAATTCACAATAGGTTCGAATTAATTGCGTGCTCATTTGTGCATTGTAATGAATATTGGGATATTCGGCAAAACGTTGGGTTTGTATATCCCGTGCCGCCATAACCCGCTGACGAATCACCGTACTGCTCTCTGCGCGGCGGGTATCGGCCAACTTGTCAAACGGCACTGGGGTAACTTCAATATGGATGTCAATGCGGTCGAGTAAAGGCCCCGAGATTTTACTCAAATAGCGCTGCATTTCGGCGGGTGAGGTCGTTATGGGCGCATCGGGATCGTTAAAAAATCCCCCTGGACTCGGATTCATGCTCGCCACCAACATGAAAGAGGACGGATACGTGATGGTGAACTTCGCCCGTGAAATGGTAACTTCCCGATCCTCGAGCGGTTGCCGCATTACTTCGAGCACTTCCCGTTTGAACTCGGGCAATTCATCCAAAAAAAGAACACCATTGTGCGCCAAAGAAATTTCCCCCGGTTGCGGGTAGCTCCCTCCTCCTACCAAGGATACGCTCGAGGCGGTGTGATGCGGATTCCGAAAGGGGCGTTGGCTGATGAGTCCCACCTCTTTGATTTTCCCTGCCACACTATGAATTTTGGTGGTTTCAAGCGCTTCGCGAAGGGTCATTGGAGGTAAAATACTTGGCAATCGTTTGGCCAACATTGTTTTCCCCGCACCAGGGGGACCGATGAGAATAATATTATGCCCACCAGCAGCAGCAATTTCCATACACCGTTTGATGGATTCTTGTCCTTTGACATCGGCAAAATCAAATTCAGGAAATTCTATGGCTTGAAAAAATGTATCCCGCGTATTGACCGTAACGGGTTCGAGCGTAGATGTTCCCGAAAAAAAATCAATGACTTGTAAGACATTTTCAATACCATAAACTTCCAAATCATCGACTATGGCCGCTTCTTGGGCGTTTTGTTGCGGCAAAAGAATTCCTTTAAAACCTTCCTCTCGTGCTTTAATGGCAATGGGAAGAGCCCCACGTATGGGTTGCAAGCCACCGTCGAGGGACAATTCGCCCATAATGATGTATTGATCCAAAAAATCGGTTTGCAATTGGCCACTGGCTACCAAAATTCCCAAAGCTAAGGTCAGGTCGTAAGCCGAACCCTCTTTGCGTAAATCAGCAGGAGCCATATTGATAGTGATTTTTTTACCGGGCAATTCGTATCCGTTATTTTTCAATGCGGCCGCTATGCGGTAACTGCTCTCTTTGATGGCATTGTCGGGGAGACCCACCAAATGGTACCCGATTCCTTTGTCAACGTTAACTTCTACAGTGATGGTGGTGGCTTCTACGCCAAAGACGGCGCTACCAAAAACTTTTACTAACATGGCATGTAATTTAAATTAGGCTAATACTTGAACTACGAAGGTACTTATTTTTTCTAGAAATAAAACAGCTGCGGGTGATTTGGTCACAAAATCAATACCTCGGAGGTTATAAAGTAAAATAAAATTAACTTTTTGTAAATTTTATTTGTCTATATGTAAAACATACTTTACATTTGAAATGTTCTTTTTAATTATTTTACGATGAAAACAAATTTTTTATTTCCAAATTCATGGAAAATTGTGGGATGGTTGCTTTTCATTCCTGGGATTATTTTGGTGCTTATTGGTTCGTTTTTGAACCTTAGCATAGATGATTTGTTACAAACCCAAGTTTGGGCGTTGTATAGTGATCCTTTTCTGGGAACCTCGGGTTGGTTTGAATGGGTGGAAAATGGGATTGCAGACGAACTTTTGACGGTAATGGTTATTGGGGGTGGACTTTTGGTAGGATTTTCAAAAATGAAAAATGAGGATGAAATGATTGCCAGCCTTCGCTATGAGAGTTTGGTTTGGGCAACTTACCTCAACTACGGAATCATTTTGTTTACCACGCTTTTTGTTTTTGGAGTAGCGTACATGAATGTGCTGATTCATAATTTATTTACCTTGTTATTCTTTTTTATCTTGCGTTTTCATTACCGTATCTATTGCGTATCAAAATCGGCTGATCATGAAGAATAAATTAAAAATCTTACGGGCCATCAAAAACATTTCACAAGAAGAATTGGCGAAACAAATTGAAGTCAGTCGGCAAACGATTAATGCGATGGAAAAAGGTAAATACGTTCCCTCTACGGTGTTGGCACTAAAATTGAGTCGTTTTTTTGAACAACCGGTAGAAGAAATCTTTGAATTGGAAGAAGAAGATTAAAAAAAATCCCAAGGAGCACTTGGGATTTTCGTTTTATTTGAAGTTTTTAATACCGTCTTCCAACCACTTTTGATACTCTTGAATATCGGGGGTGTACCCCACGGGAGCACTGAGATCTTTGCCCTCGGGTGATTGAATAACATACAAGGGTTGAGCATTGTTTTGGTAACGTGTAATCTGAAAATCACTCCATTTGTTACCAATTGTTATTATCTCTTTTCCCGTAGTTTTTGAGATGTATTGTTGTGCTTTTGGCAATTCAATTTTTCGGTCACAAATTAATGATATAAGGACCACTTTTTCTTTTAATGTAGGTAAAATTTTATCAGAGGACCATACAAAATCTTCCATTTTACGACAGTTTACACAAGCATCACCCGTAAAATCAACAAGCACAGGTTTGTTTACTTTTTTAGCATATGCCAATCCTGTTTCGTAATCATCAAAAGCGATTATTCCGTGAGGGCCTACATGTGCACCCGTAGGCAAAGTACCTGTTGCTGTATGTGTACCCCCTGCCAATCCGTTGGGACTTTCACTGTAGTGCATTGGAGGTGGAAACCCTGAGATGAGTTTTAAAGGAGCGCCCCACAATCCTGGGACTAAATACAAGGTAAAAATAGAAACTAGTAGAGCCATAAAAAGTCGTCCTACCGATAAATGGGTGACGGGACTATCGTGGGGTAAAGTTAATTTTCCAAACAAATACACCGCCCAAGCTCCAAAAATAATAATCCAAACCGCTAAAAATAATTCGCGTTCAAAGTAATGTTTTTGCAAGACCAAATCGGCATTGGATAAGAATTTAAAAGCCAAAGCCAATTCCAAAAATCCAAGGGATACTTTCACCGTATTCAACCAGCCGCCAGACTTAGGCAACGAATTCATCCATCCGGGAAATAAAGCAAATAACATAAACGGCAAAGCCAACGCTGAAGAGAAACCCAACATCCCAATAAGTGGTGCTAAACCGCCTTTGGAGGCTGCTTGCACAAGTAAGGTACCCACAATGGGACCCGTACAAGAGAACGAAACGATAGCCAAAGCGAGAGCCATGAATAAAATTCCAATCAATCCCCCACGATCCGCTTGACGGTCTACTTTATTGGCCCACGAATTAGGCAATACAATCTCAAAAGCGCCCAAAAATGAAGCCGCAAAGAAGAGTAATAAAGCAAAAAATATAAGGTTAAACCATACATTCGTGGACAAAGCATTAAGCGCATCTGCCCCAAAAATAGCGGTAACTAGAGATCCAAGTAGGATGTAAATCAAAATAATGGAAACGCCATAAATGATCGCGTTCTTTTTCCCTTGGGCTTTATTCTTGCTCTGCTTGGTAAAAAAACTCACGGTCATTGGAATCATTGGAAATACACAAGGGGTTAGCAAGGCTGCAAATCCGCCTAAAAAAGATAAAAAGAAAATCGACCAAATACTTTTATCTTCGATGACGCCTTTCGCCGATTTAACTGTGGCTATGGATTTTTCAACGGGGGCCTTGGGGGCAGCTTTGGCGGTATCGTTAGCCATAACTAATGTATCTTCGGGAGAAGTTGAAGTAGGCACAGCCGCGGCATTAATTTCTGGTATTTCAAAGGTAAAAAGCTTATTATCATTAATACACTGCTCTTTACAGACCTGATAGTCGAGATTAAGTTGTATTGTTTTCAACTTCGGATTGGTCACTTTTACCTTTTGGGTCACCACTACTTTGTGTTCGAACAAGTATTCATCGACCTCAAAAATATCGCTATATACTTTTTTGTACGGACTTTCTTTAGCCTTTCCAATTAATTCATAATTGCCTTTGGCGTTTTTGAAGGTAAGCACCATGGGCAATGAACCTCCCTCGGGTGTAAATTGAGAATATACATGCCACCCCTCTTCTATCGTTCCGATAGCAATTAAATTAAATTCGTTCTCAGAAAGTTTTTCGGTTTTGGAGGTCCATTTAACAGGGGTTTTGATCTGACCCAAAGCAGTGAAGCTGGTCAGAAGTGCAAGCATCGCTAAGCAAAAATTTTTCATTCGGAAAGGGTAATTTTTAGTATCGTTTGTGTTTGTTCCGTTACTTTGAAGCGGTCGTCAGCCCGTTGGCCAATCACCCACACTATTTTGTTTCCAGAGCACAACAACCACTGCCGTTCTTTATCGGTCAGGCTGAACTTTTCATCCTTAAAAAACTTACTCAGCTTTTTGGTGCCTTGCAATCCAAAGGGATGAAAAAGGTCTCCTTCTTGCCATTTGCGAAGCGTTAACGGATACTCCAGCAAATCAGCGTCCACAAATATAGTTGAAGACGATACATTTTGAATGTCACTTACATTACAAAACGTCAATTTTAGGGGAAAATTAAGATGCAACTGAGTTCGATCAATGGTATACACCGCTAACCGTGGTTCATGCCGCGCCGCCAAAACCAAGTGAGTTCGGTTTTTGAATAGTATAAAATCAGGGGCCAATACCTGCTTCCCTGTTTCGGCATAAGGCAATTGATAAATATCCTCCCAGGCTGTAAATCCATAATTTCGAAGCCAATAATACAACAAGGCTCTTGAAGAAGGCACACTGTTGAGTGGATGAATAGCCAAATGAAACTCGTTGCCGTGTTGGGAAAGATGCTGTTCCAAAAAGTGAGCTACAGCCCAATCGGCCAAGGTTTTCGTTTCTTGAAGGTACGACAAGGTTTTTTGAAAATTTTCCAACAAAGCCGGATTCATGCTTTTTAAAACAGGGACCACTTCATGCCGAAGGGCGTTTCGCTGGTAGTAGGAATTTCCATTGCTCGAATCTTCTCTCCATGAAATAAGGTATTCGGCCGCATAATTTTCGATAGTAGATCGCGAAAAAGGCAAAAGCGGACGCACGATGGTTCCGTTTTGCGCGGGGATTCCAGTAAGTCCGTCCCATCCCGTACCCCGTGTGAGATTAATCAAAAATGTTTCCAACACATCATCGGCTTGGTGGGCGGTCAACACATAATCATATCCTTCTCGCACTCGTAAGGTTTCAAACCAATCGTAGCGCAACTGGCGAGCGGTCATCTGTATAGATAAGCCTTTTTCTTCGGCAAAAACAGCCGTGTTAAAACGGTTGACAAAAAAAGGAATGCGGTTTTCTCGGCAATACTCTCGTACAAAAATCTCATCCTCATCGCTTTCTGCACCGCGTAAACCAAAGTTACAATGGGCTACTCCCACAGTCCAATCCAACTGGCGGCACAAGGCAACCAATACCATGCTATCGATACCACCACTCACGGCAAGAAGGCAACGATGGTGTTGTAAAAATGGAAAATTTTGGTTGATATGGTGTTGAAACGCGTTTAACATACCCAAAGATACGGATTTATTTGCCGCCCAATACGTCTTGCATTGCTTTTGCTTTCAACAAACATTCGGCATATTCATCCTTGGCATTGGCTTGGGCGGTCACTGCACTCCCCACAGAAACAGAAACATAACCGCTTTGGGCATTGTAGGCAATACTGCGAATCACCACATTAAAGTCAAAATTACCCTCGGGAGTAAAATACCCCACTGCCCCACTGTAAATTCCACGCTTTGTTGCCTCGACTTTTTCAATGATTTGCATGGCTGCAATTTTGGGGGCTCCCGTCATACTCCCCATGGGAAAGGTGGTTTGTAAAAGTGAAACGGGCGGACAATCCTCTGCCACAGTGCTGCGAATGGTAGAAATCATTTGATGTACTTGCTTAAAGGTATACACTTCACACAAGGCTTCCACGGTAACACTGCCCTTTTCGGCGGTTCGCGACAAATCGTTACGGACCAAATCGACAATCATGATATTTTCTGAACGCTCTTTCGCATTGTGTTGCAAATCGATTTTCAGTTGCGCATCTTCCGCTGGCGTTTGTCCTCGTCGCGCCGTTCCTTTGATAGGTTGCGAAATGACGGTAGTGCCCGATTTTCGTAAGTAACGTTCGGGAGACGCCGAAAGTAAATAGCGCGCATCTTGCTTTAAAAAAACGGCAAACGGGGGTTCGGAGCGCGCATTCAATTGAAAAAAAGCCTCCTGAGGATTAAGCTGTACGCCTTCTTGAAAAAATTCCATACAAAAATTCACTTCATAAATCACCCCTTGCTGGATGTAGTGCAACAGCTCCTTAAATTTCTCATGGTAGGCTTGTTCTGAGATTCGGGCTTGTAAAGGAATAGAAGGCGCTGTTGAAGGAGTCAACGACTGTGCCGCAATGGCTGCAAGATCGGCTTCGCATTCCTCAACCCATCCGTTTAAATACGCACCAAAAACCTGACCTTGAAAGGAGTAGATTATTTTTTTGGGTTGAAAAAAAAACAAATCGGGAAACTCCAAACCATCGTAATGCTGGGAGTGCAAGTCTTCGGTGTCGTTTTTTAAATCATAACTTAAATACCCAAACAACCAATCGCGGGTTTGAGACTGATAGGCTTGCAATTCGGCAAATGCTTGATGGGAATCGGTTTGTCGAACGGTAAAAGCATCCCACGCTACAATCCAATCAAACTCGCTATACAAATGCGTTTGTGCATTGGACTCGAGGTAAACTACTTCGCGGGCTTCTTGCGTATACTGAAGTAACTTTTTTTTCCACAATGGGGTGGCTTCAATGGCTATAGGAAAGGTGGTTCGCATACGGCCAAAAGTAATGCATTTTCATGTTGTATAAAAACGGGGGTTGGCTTTGGCACGATTTTTATAGTTAACGATTGAAACCGTATTATAATTTTTAGTATTTACTTATTCCTAACTCACTTTATGCAATAAAAATACACGTAATCACTTATTGTATCACTTTAAATTTTATTGTATGAAAAAAAAGGCGTTGTTCCTGTTGAGTGCAGGAATGTTAATTACCCTTATGGGGTGTCAAAAGAATGAAGCCGAACACACCGCAGCCCTAAAAACTGCAGATTCGGTGGCTGTAGCATCAAAGGGAATGACTAGTGAAGTCGCCAAACCTTTAGCCTCCTCTGAAAAAAAGTTTGTCCGTAGCGGCGATGCGCGGGTTAAAGTAAACAATGTAGTGCAGTCGACCCACCGCATTGAACAAGCAGTAAGTCGCGCCGGAGGATTTGTCACACAAAGCGACTTGGAATCGGTTGTAGATCGCCAAGAAGAAACGCAAGTTAGCGACGATAGTGTTTGGGTCACCACGCAATACCATACCCAAAGCACGCTCACGTTGCGCATTCCTGAACAAGAATTACCTACGGTTTTGCAACACATTGCCCAAGAAATTGTGTACTTGGATTACCGAAAACTGGGTGCTGAGGACGTGACCTTACAACTTTTGAATCAAACGCTTGAGCAGCAGCGGCATCAAAAAAGTGCCGAACGTTTGGAGCAAAAAATCGATGGCAATACAGGCCGTTTAAATCCCATCATTGCGGCCGAAAAGGAACGCAGCGACAAGCAAGCCCAAGCCGATGGTAAATTCATCGAGAAATTGGCTTTAACCGATAAAGTAAGTTATGCCACACTCACCTTGGCATTGTATCAAGAACCAGCGGTGCTCAACGAACGAAAAGCGCTTTTTAATGTCCCCGAACGGTTGCGTCCCTCCTTGGGTTTTCAACTGTGGGAAAATGCAAAAACAGGATGGTCGGCCCTGGAGCAGGTACTCTCTTTTCTCATACTCTTTTGGCCGCTGGGTGTTCTAGGCACACTAGGATATATGGGCTATCGGCGTTGGGCACGGAAGTAAAAACCACACCATCGGAGGGATCCGGTGGTTTTTGTTTTATATTATTTTGTAGTTTTGGTACATAAAACGTTTGCATTATGAAAGTAACCACAACGGTTATCCGCATTCTTTTGGGTGGTTTAATGGTATTTGCCTCCATTGCCTATTTTTTTAACCTAGGTAATCCTGAACAACCCGTGGGAAAAATGGCCGTTTTTATGGAGGGTTTGGTGGCTTCTCAATACCTACTGCCCTTGGTAAAAGGAATTGAATTAATCGCAGGTTTGGCATTGCTCACCGGTATTTTTCCGCGAATCACACCTCTAATTTTACTTCCAATTAGTCTTAATATTGCATTGGTTCACCTATTTTTAGACCCTAAAAATTTAGCGATAGCGTTCTTTGCTTTTGGGGCCAACTTGTACTTAATTTTACAACAGTGGAGCCATTATCAATCGCTTTTAAAAGTTCGATAATGTTCAAATGGAGTTTAATTTTCTGGTTTGCGGGACTCAGTTTGTTTGGGCAAACGGAATCCAACCTAATGTTTGACGTGCATTACGGAGATGCTGTTCAAGAGTGGGTGGCCTTTCCCTCGCTAAAAAAACAAGGGCAATTTGTTGCGGGTTATGTATTCGTTTCACCCCAAGAAGGCATTGTGTTCCACTATCATTCGAGCTTTCATTTGGGCGCTTCCGCCGAAATTGTTCCCGACGGTATTGATACGCAAGAGTTGAATCGTATTCGATTGGGACGGGCATATAATTTTAAAATGGCCCGATTAGGCGAAGAACACCGTCAAAAATTGAAATTGCCTCTCCAACCTCAAGGTTTTGCCTACCATTACGTAGCCGATGAAATTCAGCGCAACTACCTAACTGGAAAAGCACTCAATGCTGATCGTGAATTTGAACGGGCACAAGTGGTATTGGAGAAAGTTTATGAAAAAAATCCGCACTACAGTGGGGTTGAACTGGAATTAGCCTACAGTTACAACGGCATTCGCAGGTATGATTTAACCATTACACTATTGACCAAAGCCCTCGAAAATGATGCTTCGCAACCGTTATTTTACAAAGAATTGGCTTTTGCCTTTTTAAATTCGGGTATGGTAACGATGGCCGAAAAAACCTACCAGCAATGTTTGGAAAAAACACAGGATAAAGGATTAAAAAGTGAAATTGGTTCTAGCATGGCCTATTATTTTTACCTTCAAAAAAAGGAGGAAAAGTTTAAAGAATGGCGGCAAGTGGTAGACCAAAACGCAGATGCGGGATTGCAATACCAGTTATTCATGCAACAATTGGAACGAAATTGGAACAATCGGCCCTCGCATGAAATGAAAAAACTATAAATGCTACTTTGTTAGTTATCAGAGGCAATATGTGATATTTTAAGAAGTGTTTTAACATTTTTTACTACAAAAAAATATTAATTAAGGTTAAATCATCGTAAATTATTAATTTTCTATTTTTTGTAAGTTTTTTTTTCTTAATTTTAGGAAAAAGAAAAAGCTATGCATGGAGTAGTTAATCAAGCCATCGAAGGATTAATCTCCCAGCGCTTTGGTACTGAAGCCTGGGAAGAGATTCGTATCGCCTCACAGTGCGCTGATACCACGTTTTATAACAATCATAATTATTCGGATACGGTTACCTATGCCTTGGTGGTCAATGCGTCCAAGATCTTGGATATGGACATTCAGACCTTGTTGTTTGAATTTGGAAAGTACTGGGTACTTACCATTGCGGCCGAAAAATATGCAGCCTTGTTACATTCGGCGGGTAAAGGATTGCGCGAGTTCTTGGTGAATCTACCCAACTTTCACAGCCGAGTGATGTTGTATTATCCCGAAATAACTCCCCCTGAGTTTAAGGTATTGGAGGTGTCGGATACTACTTTGGAATTGCAATATTTCTCGAAACGCCCTGGGTTACATCCTTTTGTATCCGGAATTTTGGAGGGTCTAAGCACATTTTTTGAAACCCCGGCCACAATAGAATTGATGGATACCTCTATGGAAGACGAATACCACAAGAGTGTTTTTTCACTGCATTTCTAAATGCATTTTCCCAAAATCCTACCCAAATCCTACTGTAAATGCAAACCTTAAAAAAATTATTCCCATTTTATTTGCGCCTCGACAAGGATCTCAACATTATTGAGTACGGACGCAGTATGGGAAAACTTTTGCACGAAAACGGTTCTTTTAAGGACCATTTTAAGTTTATTCGTCCCAATTTTGGGATAACCCACTCCTTTGCTTCCATTGCTGAATTTTTGGATCAGTTTTTCATTCTTGAGTTATTCCATCATCCTAAAAAAGTTCGATTCAAAGGCCAATTCATCATTCACCATGAACACGAAGATGAACTCTGGTTTTGCGGTTCTCCATGGTTGATGTCGGTTGAGGATTTGCAACAGCACGATTTGTTTGTGACCGATTTTGCGCAACATGATTCGGCTATTGACACCTTGTTAATGTTGAATCAAAACTTGCTTAATTTGCAAGATAACAGTAAAATGATTGCCGATTTGAAGCAAAAAAACGAACGATTGCAACAAGTTAACGAGCGACTCGATGCAATTGTTTATGCCATCACGCATGATTTCCGCGCCCCGTTACTGGCGAGTATTGGCTTGCTTCAATTGCCTGAATCGATGGTGCTGGAGGAACTTCCCGAAATTTTACATACGTTAAAACGACTGGACCGTACCATCATTCACCTGAACGAACTCTCTAAAAATGAAAAGATTGCCTTAAAGTTTTCGACTATAAACTGGGAGGAGCTGATTCGCGAGAGCTACCATAATTATTCGGTAATTTATGGTATAAAAATCCCCATTCACCTTTCGATCAATGAAACTACCCCATTTCATTCGGACACTTTTCGTATTCGTACGATAGTCAACAATCTGATATCCAATGCGATTAAGTATGCGCGACCTGTCCTAGAAGAAACGTCTTTTATCAAAATTAGTATTCACACCGACCCAAGTTCGTGTATCTTTACGATAGAAGATAATGGAGAGGGCATCGATGAAAAAAATTTAGAAAACATTTTTAAACTTTTCTATCGCGCCTCGATTAAATCACAAGGCAATGGGATTGGACTGTATATCATCAAAGAAATGGTGCAATACCTTAAAGGTACCGTCACCGTAAAATCGGTTAAAAATGAAGGCACCACCTTTACGTTAAAATTCCCTAATCAAAAACTTGAATAACCCCATGAAAACTCATTTTTATATTATTGACGACGACGAACTCTTCTTAAAATTAGGAAAAATGTACCTTGAAATGGGGACGTGCACTTCGTCGGTAACGCTTTTTAATTATGCTACCGAAGCGTTGAAAGCGATTGAAAATATGGAAGAATTTCTTGACCAACGGTATGTGGTTTTTTTGGACTTGAACATGCCGATTCTCAACGGATTTGGTTTTTTGGAGGCTTTAGAAAAAAAACCGATACTCCTGCAAAAAAACATCCAAATTTATGTACTCACCTCCTCGATTAATCATGATGATATCGAGCGCATCAAGCAATATAAATCCGTTACAGAATATTTAAACAAACCCATGACCCGTGAAATGGTGCAACATGTTTGTGCCTCCTAGGGGAAGATTGAAGTTATAAAAAAAACCCGATGTCGAAATGGCATCGGAGTTTGTTAAATGAATAAATGCTGTTATACATGCAAGGCGCGATTGTCTGTTGCAGCAAGCGCGGCTTCTTTAATAGCTTCGGCAAATGTTGGATGCGCATGCGACATTCGCGTGAGATCCTCGGCAGATGCCCGGAATTCCATCGCAACGACTGCTTCTGCAATCAAATCGGCACAACGGGCTCCAATCATGTGCATTCCTAAAATTTCATCGGTTTTCGCATCGGCTAAAACTTTTACAAATCCGTCCAAATCGGCACTGGCACGCGCACGACCCAGGGCTTTAAAGGGAAAACTCCCCGCTTTGTAAGCGATTCCTTCGGCTTTCAATTGCTCTTCGGTTTTTCCTACTCCAGCCACTTCAGGCCAAGTGTAGACTACCCCTGGAATCAAGTTATAATCGATATGGGGACGTTGGCCGGCAATAAATTCGGCTACCATTACCCCTTCTTCTTCCGCTTTGTGCGCCAACATAGCACCACGTACCACATCGCCAATAGCATAAATATTGGAAGCCGACGTTTGCAAATGATCGTTTACTTCCACTTGACCGCGTTCCGTAATTTTTACCCCCGCAGCTGCTGCATTCAATCCGTCGGTATACGGACGACGCCCTACGGCCACCAAACAGTAATCGCCTTCCAACACCAACTCGTTTCCTTTGGCATCATCGGCTTTCACGGTCACGGCTTTCCCTTTACGGGTTACCTCTTTGACTTTGTGGGAGGTATAAAACTTCATGCCTTGTTTTTTCAACACTTTGGTCAATTCTTTAGACAAAGCGCCATCCATCCCAGGAATGATTCGATCCAAATATTCTACGACAGACACTTGAGCGCCCAAACGCAAATACACTTGTCCCAATTCAATCCCAATAACTCCACCGCCAATAATCACCAAATGCTTGGGTACTTCGGTCATTTTTAAGGCTTCTGTAGACGTAATGATACGTTCTTTATCCACCGAAATAAAGGGCAGCGTAGAAGGTTTAGAACCTGTAGCAATTATGGCATACTTCGTTTCAATTACTTCGTTTGAACCGTCATTTTTTGCTATATTAACATGGGTGGTATCGACAAACGAACCCACACCTTCAAATACAGTAATTTTATTTTTATCCATCAAGAACTTGATCCCACCACAGGTTTGATCCACCACTTGCTGCTTGCGTTCAATCATTTTGGCTAAATTAACCTTCACTTTCCCAGACACTTCAATACCGTGATCGGCAAAATGTTGCAACTCCTCATAATGATGTGAAGAGGCCAACAAGGCTTTGGAGGGAATACATCCTACGTTTAAACAGGTACCTCCCAATGTAGCGTATTTTTCAATAATTGCGGTTTTGAATCCCAATTGGGCGCAACGAATGGCTGCAACATAACCGCCGGGACCTGATCCAATAATCGTGATATCAAACTGACTCATATAACTGATTTTTGTTGTATTTTACAAATAGTAGAGCAAAATTACGAATGTTTTTTGGGTTCCCCTCTACAGATTGAAAAGAAAAAAAGGGTTTCTCAATTTTTACATTTTGAACTACAACTCGTAGGCAGTAGAATTTTTAATTTCCCCAATCATAAACGAACTGTGGGTACTCCCAATATGTTGCAAACGCGTTAATTTGGTTACCATAAAATCGCGGTAAGCCTCCATATCTTTTACGGCAATTTTTAAAATATAATCATAATCTCCACTCACGTGAAAACACTCCAAAACCTCGGAGAGTTGCACGACTTCTGCTTCAAAACGCACCAAATAATCTTTGGTATGTTGGATCAATTTAATATGGCAAAAAACGACAAACGATTGGTCAATTTTTTTCCGATCCAATAAGGCTACATAGCCCTTGATGACCCCCTCGCGCTCCATTTTTCGAATGCGTTCATAGACAGCCGTCACCGACATTTGCAATTTTATCGCCATTTCTTTATTGGTCATGCGGGCATCATTTTGCAAAAAACCAACGATTTTTTTGTCGATTGCGTCCATCAGATAAATTTTCAGAGAATAGATTAGATTTCCGTAAAAATAAAAATATTTATCTAATTTAATCAAAAATTATAGTTTCATTTTCTATAATTTAAAATTTATGTTGAAAATTTATAAGTATAGTTTGATATTTGAATTCGCAACACCTTATTTCGTATGGAAAATTTACATCCTGAGGCCTTTCATCCGGCCGATCATATTCAAGACTTGCAATACTTTGGCGAATTTGGTGGCGTGAATCCCTCAATTTCGGATTCCTCTACCTATACTTTTTTGTCGGCCAAGACCATGTTTGACACTTTTGAAGGAAATGCCGAGGGCTGTTATTTGTACTCGCGGCATTCCTCGCCCATGAATTTGTATTTGGGTCAGGCCCTCGCCGCTATGGAAGGAACCACCGGGGCCAATGTAACCGCCTCGGGAATGGGCGCTATAACTTCGGTACTATTACAACTTTGTGCTAGCGGGGACCAAATCGTTTCGAGTCGCACAATCTATGGCGGAACGTATGCGTTTATGAAAAATGTATTGCCCAAGTGGCAGATTCAAACGCATTTTGTAGACATCACCAAATTGGATGTAGTCGAAGCCGCCATTACTCCGCAAACCAAAATCTTGTATTGTGAAACCGTGAGCAATCCGTTGTTGGAAGTCGCCGATATACAAGGGTTAGCTCTGTTGGCCAAAAAATATAACTTAAAACTCGTTGTCGACAATACCTTTTCACCCTTACAGGTGGCGCCAGCTCAATGGGGCGCTGATGTGGTCATTCATAGTTTAACAAAGTTTATCAATGGAAGCTCCGATACGGTTGGAGGTGTTATTTGTAGTTCGCAAGAATTCATCAATGATTTGCGCAATGTCAATGATGGAGCGTGCATGCTGTTGGGACCTACCATGGATAGCTTGCGCTCGGCTTCGATATTAAAAAATCTCCGCACCTTACACATCCGTATGAAACAGCACAGTCATAATGCGCTTTATTTGGCAACTCGCTTTGAAGAAGACGGCTTAAAAGTAGTCTACCCTGGATTACAAAGTCACCCCAGTCATGCGCTTTTCACACGGCAAATGAATTCCGAATACGGCTATGGTGGCATGATGACGTTGGATGTCGGAACGTTGGACCGCGCCAATGCCTTAATGGAATTGATGCAACACAATAATTTGGGCTATCTAGCGGTAAGTCTTGGATTTTATAAAACCTTATTCAGTGCTCCTGGCACCTCTACGTCCAGTGAAATACCGTTGGATGAACAACACGAAATGGGATTGACCGATGGCTTGATTCGTTTTTCGATTGGCTTGGATAATGACATTGAACGAACCTATCAAAAAATGTCGGATTGCATGCGGCAACTTGGGATATTATAGTGATGCAACACTAAACATAAAAAAAAAGGGATCTTAAAGCGATCCCTTTTTTAGTATTATGATGATTGGTTCAACTTGCTATTTTTATAACTGAAGCCAAAATAAATCGATAATCCAATGAGGAGCCAAATCGAGAAGTACAACCAATTCCAAACACTCAATTCGGCCATCATGTATAGACAGCTTACCAAACCGAGGAGTGGAATTAAGGACAAATTCTTCTGATAGGCCCATGCCCCCAAGGCCATGAGTACAATAATAAAAATCCACATTGGAATTTTATGTGAAAATAAAGCCCATCCCGATTCGTATTTCAACCCCGCATCTATCGGTAAAGCATCGACTAGCGAATGGTAGGCATTCGTATCTTCGGCAAACATTTGAAGTGTTTTCTCTAAATCGACTTCTTTGCTTTTTACCAATTTTAAATCATACAAGTATTGAATCACTTGGGCCGCTTCAGCCTCTTTCAATGAAGTGACGAGGGTCGTGGGACTGTTGAGCTGTTTCTTATTGGTAATAAAATCGACTACCCCTTGTTTATTAAAGTAAAACGAACTTATTAACCCTAAAAACAACAGGACTGGAAAAATGTATTTGGCGTTGACATAGGGCGTTTTAAATTTCCCACGAGGAACATCAGGACGGTTTTGCAATACCAATACCCCAGCACAAACCAAAACAAAAGCAAATAAAGTACCAATACTACATAAGTCGGTCACCAAGGTTAGATTCAAAAAAAGTGCAGGGATTGCTACAACAAATCCGGTTACAATAGTGGCATACGAAGGCGTTTTATAGCGCGGATGCACTCGTGAGAAACGCTTTGGCAACAACCCGTCGCGACTCATACTCATCCAAATTCGGGGCTGTCCCATTTGAAAAACCAAGAGCACACTCGCCATCGCCACAACGGCGCTCACCGCGATAATACCTGACATCCATTTTAAGTCCAATTGATCAAATACAAAAGCTAACGGATCACCGACATTTAACTGATCATAAGCAACCATTCCTGTTAAAACTAAAGCTATAATAATATATAAAATGGTACAAATGATGATGGCCCACATCATTCCTTTGGGCAAATCGCGTTGGGGATCTTTACATTCTTCGGCAGTGGTTGAAATGGCATCAAAACCGATGTATGCAAAAAATACAGCCGAAACCCCTTTAAGCACACCGCTAACTCCATTGGGTGCAAAAGGATCCCAATTGTCCGTATCAACGTAAAATAGCCCAACCGCAATCACCAACAAGATGATGCATAACTTCACTATCACCATAAGATTACTTGCATTACGCGACTCTTTCATGCCCCGATACACCAAATAGGTAATCAACACAATAATCAGCAATGCAGGTAAATCGGCAACCAAATGTAAACCGGCGATTGTAGGTGATGTGGTCCAAGCAGTATGCGCCGCCTGGAGGGCAGGACTTAAATCGGCAAAAGGTTTTCCGCTCTGCAACAAGGCGGTAGCTTCGGCAAACCCTTTGGAAGCAGACAGATAATCCATTTGAATCCATTGCGGCAAATGAATCCCCCCACTTTCAAGCAATCCTGTAAAATAATCACTCCATGAAATCGCCACGGTGATATTCCCAATCGCATATTCCATGATCAACGCCCATCCGATTATCCATGCAATAAGTTCTCCAAAAGCCACATACGAATACGTGTACGCACTGCCCGATACAGGAACCATTGAAGCAAATTCAGCGTAAGCAAAAGCAGCAAAACTACAGGCCAAGGCCGTAAAAAGAAAAAGAAAAATCACAGCGGGACCTCCATCGGCACTGGCTTTTCCAATGGTACTAAAAATTCCAGCACCAATGATGGCTGCAATCCCAAAAGCGGTCAAATCCCTGGCTGTGAGGTGCTTTCCAAGTGCGTGATGTCCGTCGGACTCATTTTGGGCAACTTGTTGAAGGATATCATGAACCGATTTTTTTCGAAATAATTGGGAAAACTTCATGGTGTAATCGCTTTTTTTAGGCTAACAAATATAAACTTTTATTTGAAAGTGAAAGGCGTCCTGCTTTCACTCAAATAGTCAAAAACTATTTCATGATAAAAACTAATAATAAAAACTAATACATATTCCTTGAAGTTGTATGTACTTTTGTGGTGTCAAAAAACAATTTTTAATTTTAAAACACTATAATTATGTCATTAGTTGGAAAAAAATTCCCAAACATTACCGTAGATGCCATCTCTTTTATGGGAGACAATTTGCGCATCAACATTTTGGATGAAGCAGTAAAAAACAATAAAAAAGTATTGTTGTTTTGGTACCCCAAAGATTTCACTTTCGTTTGTCCTACGGAGTTGCATGCGTTTCAAGCGGCTTTGGAAGAATTTGAAGTACGTAACACAACCGTGATTGGGGCTTCTTGCGACACCAACGAAGTGCATTTCGCCTGGTTGAATACAGCCAAAAACAACGGAGGTATTGAAGGAGTAACCTATCCATTATTGGCTGACACTACCCGCAACTTATCGTCAGCACTAGGAATTTTGGATATCGAAGCTGGAGAATACAACGAAGACACTGACACAGTGCTTTTGGAAGGTTCGAATGTAACGTTCCGTGCTACTTATTTGATTGACGAAACAGGTAAAATTTTCCACGAAAGTGTAAACGACATGCCATTGGGTCGTAACGTACAAGAGTACCTTCGTTTGATCGATGCGTACACCCACGTACAAACAAAAGGTGAAGTTTGTCCTGCCAACTGGGAAAAAGGAAAAGAAGCTATGAATGCCGATCGTAACAGTACGGCTTCGTATTTATCAAATCACTAAGAGCAAATCATTAGGGAACCGTTTCAGGTTTGAGTGGAATTTATCTCAAACTTGAAACGGGAACCCTAGAGCTAAAAATACAATCGCATGTTTCAAGAACTTACACAAGATAATCTAGCCGAAATCGTGGCTCAAAACGAAACGGTTGTGGTGCAATATGCGGCTTCCTGGTGTGGAAATTGCCGTATTATGAAACCTAAATTCAAAATGTTGGCCGCTCAACACGAGCATGTTCCCTTTTTGATTGTAGATGCTGAACAATTTCCCAACGCCCGTCAATTGGCCAAAGTAGATAATTTACCCACTTTTGCTACTTTTAAAAATGGCGTGTTGGTCAATCAAACCCAAACCAACAAGGCTGAAGTTTTGGCCGAATTGGTTCAAGAAGTCCTATAAAAATTCAACCGATTTTTGGAACATGTCTGAGGCAAATTGCCCTTATCCTATGCACCCAAAAGTCATTACGAACACCAAACTATGAAACTTCCAGTTATAAAACATTTAACCCAATTCATTGAAGACAATGACCAAGATTATTTGGTAGAAACCATTGAAGTATTGGAAAATCTCACGGAACTTGAATCGTTGAAAGATGAAGAGCTCGATGTGATTGGGGAACTTATTTCCAACTTATACGGTGCTTTGGAAGTCCATAAAATGATACGCGAAGGGAAAGACAAAAAAACAGCGCTCAACGATTTTATGAAGCGCGTTTTAGGGTCTATCGACAAAGCTTAGATAAAGCGTCCTACGGGGCGCTTTTTTTATGTTTATCCCTGAATTAATTTCCTGTAAATGGTATACCGTTTCCGTTAAAAAATAGTATTTTTGTGCTTTAAAAATGATACCCATGGCACAAATTACTTTGGGCGGAAATCCCGTTCACACCTCAGGAAACTTACCCGAAATAGGCACGAAAGCACCTGCTTTTGAATTGGTAAAAAACGACTTATCCACAGCTACACTAGCGGATTTTGCTGGTAGTAAAGTGGTTTTGAATATCTTCCCCAGTATTGACACTCCTACCTGTGCGACTTCTGTGCGTACCTTTAACGCCAAAGCAGCCGCGTTGGAAAACACCAAAGTCTTGTGCATTTCAAGAGATTTACCTTTTGCCCAAAAACGATTCTGTGGCGCGGAAGGTATTGAAAATGTAATCAATTTATCTGATTTTAAATCAGGCGCGTTTGGAAAAGCCTATGGATTGGAATTGACCGACAGTGCGTTGGCTGGTTTACATTCCCGTGCCGTTGTAGTATTGGATGAAAACGGGACCGTTGTTCATGCGGAGCAAGTACCCGAAATCGCCAACGAGCCCAATTACGAAGCCGCTTTGAATGCTTTACAATAGGCTATGGAATTTCAGCGAGATCGTACTTTTTTTACCGGTCGATTAAAAAGTATTCGTTTTGCTATACTTGGCGCGTATAAGTTGGCAACCACCGAACACAGCGTTATGGTACAATTGAGTATCGGCGTTTTGATCACGGTGGCAGGATTCTATTTTGACATTTCGCTCACCGAATGGATGTTGCAAACTCTCGCCATTGGTTTGGTGTTGGCAGTCGAAAGCTTGAATACCGCAGCAGAAAAGATTGCCGATTTCATTCACCCGGAATACCACGCAAAAATTGGATTTATCAAAGATATTGCAGCAGGCGCAGTTTTTTTTGCCGCTGCAACAGCCATAACCATTGGATGTCTGATCTATCTCCCCAAAATCGTTTCATTTTTTTAGTACATTTATAAAAATTTAGCGCATTAATGGCTCCCAAAAAATCACAAAACACATCCACAGAAAACGAACGTTCACCGATTTCATCCTTCAAAATGAAACGACAATACCAATTTATCTTGGGTAGTCTTTTCGTGCTTTTGGCCTTGGCAATGGGTGTGGCGTTTATCTCCTATTTTGTGAATGGCCATGTCGATCAAAGTGTAGCCAATGCCTTTATTGATCGTGAAAAAGAAGCGCAAAATTGGATGGGAAAATCGGGGGCTTGGATGGCCGAGACCTTAATTCCTAACGGTTTTGGGGTTGCCTCCTTTCTTTTGGTAAAATTACTTTTTGTCACAGGCGCTTTTATGGCTTTGGATCTTCCCCTGAAACGGTTGAAATCCATGTGGTTTTGGGATTTATTTGCACTGATTGTTTTGTCCTTACTCTTTGGTTTCTTTGCCAATTCGCTTCCTGAGTTGGGTGGTACCGTTGGATTTGAAATCAATTCCTTTATACAAGATTATATCGGAAAAACGGGAACACTGCTTGTATTGGTATTTTGTATTTTGCTGTACATGATTTTCAAAATCCGTTGGTCACCCGATACGTTAAAAGCCTTTTATGAAAAAAAGAAGGCCGACCTTGAAGCGGATGTAGCGGCGGCTTCCCAAGAAAACGCCCCACAAGCGGGAGGCTACAACTTGGAAGAATATGCGGTTTCGGATCCTGAAAATACACCGGATTATGCGATTGAAGAATTGGTGCAACCGAAATCATCCTTTGAAATCGACAAAGAAGCTTTAAAACCAACCATTTCAAGTTATTCAGGCATCGATTTGAATCCTAATAAAACGGGATTGAGTCCTATTCACGAACCCGATGTAGAACCAGTTTTAATCACACCTACGCCGCCCATCACCCCTCCAACGCCGCTTTCAACCCCACTTACGGTCGAATCCCCGAAGGAAATTATTCCTACGCAAGACGAATCCTTTGTGATTGAAAAAGCACCCGATGAGGATTTGATCGTTGAAAATTTGGCAGCGAAATTGGTTGAAGATTTTGGCCTTTTCGATCCAACGCTTGAGTTATCGCATTACAAGTTTCCTACTCTCGAATTGCTTAAAGACTACAGCAGTGTGGGCATTACGATCAATCAAGAGGAATTGGAGGAAAACAAAAATCGAATTGTGGAAACCCTCCGCAATTATAAAATTGACATTGCCCAAATTAAAGCTACCGTAGGTCCCTCGGTGACCTTGTATGAAATCGTACCTGAAGCAGGAATTCGTATTTCAAAAATTAAAAGTCTTGAAGACGATATCGCACTTTCGCTCTCTGCACTGGGGATACGTATTATTGCTCCCATCCCCGGTAAAGGAACCATCGGGATTGAGGTGCCTAATAAAAACCCAACCATGGTCCCCATGAAAACGGTGATAGCAGCTTCGCGTTTTCAAGAGGCCGAAATGGAACTTCCCATTGCCTTAGGAAAAACCATTTCCAACGAAACGTTTGTAGTCGATTTGGCCAAAATGCCCCACTTATTGATGGCTGGGGCAACAGGACAAGGAAAATCGGTGGGATTGAATGCTGTGTTAACGTCACTTTTGTATAAAAAACATCCGGCGGAGGTCAAGTTTGTATTGGTCGATCCGAAAAAGGTTGAACTTACGTTATTCAACAAAATTGAGCGCCACTATTTGGCCAAACTGCCCGACACAGAAGACGCTATTATTACCGACAACAACAAGGTAATCAATACGTTGAATTCGCTTTGTATTGAGATGGACAATCGCTATTCGCTTTTAAAAGATGCGATGGTGCGCAATATCAAAGAGTACAATGAAAAATTCAAGTCGCGAAAATTGAATCCCGAATTGGGACACCGTTTTCTTCCGTATATCGTATTGGTTGTCGATGAGTTTGCCGACTTGATTATGACTGCTGGAAAAGAAGTTGAAACCCCTATTGCACGTCTTGCTCAATTAGCGCGGGCCATTGGAATTCACCTTATTATTGCCACACAGCGTCCATCGGTAAATGTCATTACCGGAATCATTAAAGCGAATTTCCCAGCACGTATTGCATTTCGCGTGACCTCAAAAATCGATTCGCGTACCATTTTGGACACCCAAGGTGCTGAGCAACTTATCGGACGTGGGGACTTGTTGTATACCAATGGAAATGATTTGGTACGGGTGCAATGTGCCTTTGTAGACACGCCCGAAGTAGAGAAAATTGTGGATTACATTGGCTCACAAAAAGCGTATGCTACCGCCTATCAATTGCCCGAATATGTAGGCGAAGAAGGAAGCAACGTCAATTTGGAATTTGACATCTCTGAACGCGACCCTATGTTTCGTGAAGCAGCCGAAATTATCGTCACGGCGCAACAAGGTTCGGCATCATTATTGCAGCGCAAATTGAAGTTGGGCTATAATCGGGCGGGGCGTTTGATTGACCAGTTGGAAGCAGCAGGCATCGTAGGGCCTTTCGAAGGCAGTAAAGCGCGTACGGTTAATATTCCCGATTTGGTCGCTTTGGAACATTTTTTTACTAACGAACAAAACGAAAACTAGAATGAAAAAGTTTTTAGCGCTTATTATGCTACTAACCATAAGTGTATCAACCCAGGCACAAGACAAGCGGGCGAAAAACCTCTTGGATCAAGTGACGGCTAAAATCAAAAGTTACAACAACATTGTGATTGATTTTAAATACACACTCACCAATACCAAAGAAAATATCAATCAAGAGAGCAAAGGAAATGTGACCTTACAAGGGAACAAATACGTGCTCAACTTTATGGGGGCAACCAAAATTTTTGACGGAAAAAAAACGTATACCATTGTCCCTGAAGACGAAGAGATAACCATTTCTAGTGTGAATGATGCGGATGAAAAAGCCATTACACCCAATAAGATGCTAACCTTTTTTAACAAAGGGTATAAATATGTTTGGGACATTCAACAAAACATCAACGGTCGAAAAATACAATTGATTAAACTGATTCCCACCAATACCAAAGACCAACGTAAGGAAATTTTACTGGGCATTGACACCCAAACGAAAACCATTTATAATTTGATTGAGATTGGTAAAAACGGAACCCGTACCACGTTGACTGTTAATTCTTTTAAAACCAATCAGCCGCTTTCGAAAAATCAGTTTACTTTTGTGGCAGGGAAATACCCAAACTACTACATCAATAAATTAGATTAAGTTCGGTGAAAATAATCGATCGGTATTTACTAAAATCCTTCTGGATTACATTTGCCTCCGTATTTGTAATCCTCTTTTTTATTTTCATTCTACAAACCGTTTGGTTATTCATTTCAGAATTGGCGGGTAAAGACTTGGACACGTTGATGGTCATTAAGTTTTTGATCTTTGCCATGCCCCGAATCATCCCCATGGTTTTGCCACTTTCGGTGTTGTTGGCTTCCATTATGACCTTTGGATCCTTGGCCGAAAACTATGAATTTGCCGCGATGAAGTCGTCGGGAATTTCGTTTCAACGCTCCTTACGGTACCAAACCTATTTCATTCTGGTATTGACACTTGTCTCCTTTTTTGTAGCCAATAACATTATTCCCTATGCCGAGTATAAGTTCACCAACTTTCGCCGAAATATTGCGCAAATAAAGCCCGCATTGGCCATTGCTGAAGGTCAGTTTAGCGAAATTGGCAACTACAGTATTAAAGTTATAAAGAAAAAAGGAGAAAAAGGTAACTTATTGGAAGGCGTTACCATTCACCGAAACATTCCCAACGGTGGCGGCAATACCACGGTAATTAAAGCCAAAAGAGGAGAATTATTAAGCAGCGAGAAATCCAATACTTTACGATTGGTATTGTATGATGGAACCTATTATGAGGATTTGCGTACTACCTATGAAAAACGCAATAATGCCCCATTTACAAAAGCTACGTTTAAACGGGATGTCTTCAGCATCGACCTTACAAAACTCAACCAAAACAATCAACGCGACATGGAACTGGGAAATACCTTTACCATGTTAAATATCTCGGAGTTGAATTATACATTGGATTCGTTGCAAACCAATTACAAAAAAGAGGCGATTTCCTATGGTGAAAATATTTACAGCCGAACAGGTGCGTTGTCGACGAATACTATGGGGGAAATTTTTCCAAAAAATATGCCCACTCAAGACATTTTAGCCCACCTCACTCCTATCCAAAAAACGGACATTTACCGCTATGCCTACAGTAATGTTGAGAATATCAATTTCACAATTGAAAGTGCACTTTTTGAAATGAATGCCAAGCAAAAGCTGATTAACAAGCACTGGATTGCGATTTACGACAAATTCATGTTGGCTTTTTCGTGCATCCTTATGTTTTTTATTGGGGCGCCTTTGGGGTCAATTATCCGCAAAGGAGGCATTGGACTACCAATCGTTTTTTCGGTGATTATTTTTATCATTTTCCATTTTATCAACACCTTTGGGAAACGTTTGGCCCAAGAAAATGGAATTTCACCATTTATCGGAGTTTGGATGTCGACTATGATTTTACTTCCTTTGGCCATCACCCTTACCTATCGTGCGATTCATGATATTGGAGGAATGGTTACTTTGGATGTGGTGGTTGAACCGGTCATGAAATTGTTTCGAAAAACATCCGCCGAGACCACTCCCGAAACATCAGAAAATGAAGTGGAATCCCCAATGGAGGAACTTCTGGATCGTGATTCAACAACCCCAAACGCGAGCACTGATACTGTTCGACACGAGGAATTGCGCCATGACGATCTAACCGATGGTGTTGAAAAGAATTTGCGTGGTATAGATCTTGACCGCATTGAAAAATGGAATCGAATGGCGCTGCTGTTTTTTGCGATCACTTTTGCTCTCGTACTGGTGTATGCATTTACGGCGATATTGTATATCCTAATTGGGGCAGCGATTCCTTTCGCCTTGCTTCTAACCTATTGTTATAAAACACAGGTGGAAATTGTCAGGTCAAAATATCCTTTTGAACCCGGACTCTTTATCAGTTTACTAACGGCATTTCCGTTTTACCCATTACTGTTTTGGGCGACTAAAAAACAAGTACACAACTTAATACAAGATACAATCGAAAATGAGTGAATCCATACAACTCAACACTATAGAAGAAGCCATTGAAGATATCCGTCAAGGCAAAGTAATCATTGTAGTAGATGATGAAGATCGTGAAAATGAAGGCGATTTTTTGGCTGCGGCTGAAAAGGTCACTCCCGAAATGATTAATTTCATGGCAATGCACGGTCGTGGTCTTATTTGCGCTCCTTTGACTGAAAAACGTTGCGCTGAGTTGGAACTTCATTCGATGGTCAAAAACAATACCGACCACATGGAGACCGCTTTTACCGTTTCGGTAGATTTAAAAGGTCATGGCGTGACAACGGGAATCTCGGCAGCCGATCGAGCCAAAACGATTCTTGCGCTTGTTGATGAAGATACCAAACCTTTTGATTTGGCACGTCCAGGACATATTTTCCCATTGGCGGCGAAGCATGGAGGTGTTTTACGTCGTACAGGCCATACCGAAGCTGCCATAGATTTTGCACGTTTGGCGGGATGCAAACCTGCGGGTGTGATTGTTGAAATTATGAATGAAGACGGAACCATGGCGCGTTTACCTGAATTGGTTGAAGTTGCTAAACGGTTTGATTTAAAACTCGTCTCTATTGAAGATTTGGTCGCTTATCGCATGCAGCATGATAGCTTGATTTCGAAAAAAGAAGATTTTCAAGTGAATACCAAATACGGTTCTTTTCGATTACGGGCTTACCAACAGATTACCAACAAGCAAGTGCATATTGCATTGACCAAGGGAAGTTGGAATAACGGTGATGCCGTACTAACCCGTATTATTTCGGCGGCAGCCAATACTGATATCCTCCAAGCCTTAACCGGAAGTATGGAGCAAAAACTGGATGATGTATTTAAGTTAATTCACAAAGAGGATAAAGGCGCTGTGGTGTTTATCAATAGTGAAACCGATCCGAATGATTTGTTGAGTCGGATTGGTGTGTTACGTCAATTGCAATCGGAAGGGATTAATGAGGCGCCTGTGGTAAAAATGGACCATAAAGATTTTGGGATTGGGGCACAAATTTTACACGATTTGGACATCTCCAAAATTCGACTCGTTACGAATAGCGTACAAGCGAAACGCGTGGGCATGATTGGATATGGGCTGGAGATTAAGGAATATGTTCAATACTAACACAATAGACCTCAAATGAATGAGGTCTTTTTTTTTGCTACAGGTAGAACCACACTTTTGGGATTTTAATTTTTAAAAAAATAGAAATCTATTTCGAGGAATGACTAAACTAAGACTACCCAAAAGTTTGTTCTTCACTTTCTTCTTTTTTTTATTAAAAAGTGCTTCGCCCTAAGTTTTTTATTTTTTTTGCATTTACAAAAGCAAGCTTTAAACTTGAGGGATTACCTCTGGTGATCCTAAAGGGGGGACCTTGCAAAGAAAAACCCTAACGCCATTTTCAAAGGCGTTGATTTTTTAATTTTATAGCGTTTACAAAAGCGAGCTTTAAACTTGAGGGATTACCTCTGGTGATCCTAAAGGGGGAACCTTGCAAAGAAAAACCCTAACGCCATTTTCAAAGGCGTTGATTTTTTAATTTATAGCGTTTACAAAAGCGAGCTTTAAACTTGAGGGATTACCTCTGGTGATCCTAAAGGGGAAACCTGCAAAGAAAAACCCTAACGCCATTTGCAAAGGCGTTGGTTTTTTAATTTTATAGCGTTTACAAAAGCAAGCTTTTGACACCGCTATAAAATTAAAAAACCCGAAACTACCGTTTCGGGTTTTTCTTTGCGGAGAAAGAGGGATTTGTATTTCCTCTTTTATGCCTTTAATAATAAGGATTCAGCAATACTAAATTCTAGGGTCTCGATTTTAAACCTCAAAAAATCAAACTTTTTTTGACAAATCTTAATAATCAAATATACAAAATAAATTATAGATAGAAGTTTAATAAGTGAATTAGTATTGATAATTAATCAATAATTAACTCTAGAACTTTTTCAAAATTAAGCCCTGTATAAATGCAAAATTCTTCTATGCTCACAAACTCATTTTCGAGCTTATTGAGGTCATTTCTAATCTTGTTCAATAGTCTAAGACTTTGCCTGTAACTTTTGCCTGTAATACGCTGTATATCCTTTGGGTAGATACACAACCTCTTATTGTGTGATTTCATACTTTATCCATGCCTTTGATATGCCTTTGAGTAGGTTTAAAGTTAGAAATAATTCCTTTTGTTTTTAAGTAATCGTTTTTGGTGATTTGCAGCCGATTTTAGGTGACTTCTAAGTTTAATTATGTCATTTATTCCAATGGTTGACAGATTGTATTGTGTGATGTTTTAAATGGTTTATTTAAGTATAAACTTTGTTCTTGAATCAGTCGGAAAGTGTTGCAACAGGATTAAGATTGACAGAGTTTGAACATTAGTTATTAATTAAAATTTTGTAGTTATGGCCAGACAGAAAGGCATAATTAAGTTGAAAGGTACTATCGGGGATATTACCTTTTACAAAACCCAAGACGGACACTTGGCACGCGAAAAAGGGGGCATTGATGCCAGCAGAATCGCAAGCGATCCTGCGTTCCAGAGAACGCGCGAAAATGGTTCCGAATTTGGAAGAGCAGGAAAAGCCGGAAAGCTTTTAAGAACTGCTTTAAGACCGTTGCTTTTGAATTCTGCTGATAGCAGAATGGTGAGCAGACTTACCCAGGCAATGGTGAAAGTAATCCAAGCTGACACAGTTAGCGATAGAGGATTACGAAACGTTATTGATGGAGAAACTGAATTGTTATTCGGTTTTGAATTCAATATCAGGGGTAAATTAGGAACTAGTTTGTATGCTCCGTATGTTGGCGCTATTGACCGTGTTTCCGGTGAAATCACAGTTGATTTGGCCTCTTTTATGCCTGCCAACATGTTAGCTGCTCCGAGTGGAACCACTCACTTTAAAATTATCTCTGCTGGTGCAGAAGTTGATTTTGAAGCTGAAACCTATGTAGTAGCAACTTCTGAGACAGCAATTTTGCCATGGGACGCAACTGCAACAGCAGCCATCAACCAAACCAATGCGGTTACTCCGGCGAGTACTAAACCCTTGTTTTTAGCTTTGGGTATTGAATTCTACCAAGAAATCAATGGTCAAATGTACCCATTGAAAAATGGTGCATTCAACCCTTTGGCGATTGTGAAAGTTGACAGTGGCGTGTAATGGTTCTTGTGTTGCATAGAACATATTTTCCGGAGGGAACGCAAGGGATTTTAGAATGGAACGGCGATTTGATTTGCTATACCATCGAGCTGCCCTGGTTGGATAAACAAAAGCGAATTTCTTGTGTTCCTGAAGGAGAATATATTTTACAGAAGCGTTTCAGTAAAAAATTTGGATGGCACTTGCATTTAGTGAATGTTCCGGGAAGAGATTACATCTTGATTCATCCCGCCAATGATGCCAAAAAAGAATTATTAGGTTGTATTGCTCCTGTTACTACGCACACCGGGATTGGAAAAGGAAATTATTCCAGAAAAGCATTTTCGAAAGTTAAGGATTTGGTTTATCCGGTTCTCTCCGATAATCAAGTTGTAAAAATTCTAATCACTACTAAATCATAAAATCATGAATGTAGTTCAAAGGGCAGCTGCCCCAACCCCGAAGTTTTTTAAGATTTTGCGAACCATTGGCTTGGCATTATTGGCCGTAAGTGGTAGCATCATAGCTGCACCTGTAGCTTTGCCGGCCGTAGTTGTCACCATTGCCGGATATTCAGCCGTAGCCGGCGGAGTACTTTCGGCAGTCAGTCAGATAACTGTTGAGGACAAGGTCCTTCGACAAGCCCTGGATGACAAGGCTAAAAACCTCAATAAACCTCGTGATGGAGACTAATCTTTCCATCAAAACGGGAACTGCTTCCGGAACAGTTTTGAGCATTTTGCCCAATATACTCTCGGAAGATATTGTAAAAACAATTATCTTAGCGGTGATTGGAGCAACAGTAAGTTTTTCCGTTTCTCTATTCCTTAAATGGGTAACAAAATCTAAAAAACAATAGTCCGGTTTTGATTGGTAACCTTTACCGGATATGAGAAAGCCTAGTCGTTAGACCAGGCTTTTTTTATTTATTACAGTACCGATACAAAATAGCTTTCCGCAAATCATTTATAAGGATTAAATTCTCATGAAATTGTTTTTCCTTTTGCTGGAGCAGTTTCAGCGCGGTTATATTTTTTTGGTGCTGCTCGTGTTCTTCCATCATAGTTTTTGCTCTTGGAGTGAATTCATTTTTGAAATCCGGAAGGCGCAAAAATGGTATTACGGAGCCGATTAGGAATTGATGCCAGAATTTGGTTTGCCATAAGCTGAAGGCAATAAAATAGAAGTTTTCGCAGTCCTCTTCATGTTGTAAGAGTATCACAAAGCTATTTGTAAACGGCTCTTTTTGGGGTTTGCCGCTGTTTAATCCTTTGTTTAGGATGAACAAATGCGGTTTTGAATAGTTAGTTCCTGGTCTGTGGGTTTTGATGATAAAATTGGTCATGGCTTCGGAATTAAAGTTAACATCTTCCTGTTCCTGTCTTGAGCGGTGGTTCCGGGTTATCACCCTGCCCCACACACAAATTTTTCAAAAGAAAAAAGGAAAAAAAAGAAAGCCGTTTGACCTTGTGGAAGGTTTCTAAAAAGCCAGTTTTTTGGATGAAATACTACCCGCAGGGTGGAGATTTTAGCCAAAACCCAAAGGGCTTGAACTTGCTTTTTTGAATACCTGCAACATAGATTTGCTCTCTTTTTTTTATTTTTTATTTTGAAATATCTAATCAAATTTTCCTTGTTTGTTTGGATGAAATTTTGAATTAATGAGTCTTGATTTATGCAGGAATGTTCTTGAAAGGGTATCCATTTTTTTGGACGGATGGAAAGTCCAAATCAAATAATAAAAACGTTTTTCATCCGGCAGAAAAATTGGATACTCTTTCTTCTCATTTGATTTTTGAGGATGCTTGAGTCGTGTTCAGTAATCAGTAGTTAGTGTACAGTCGGAATGTTAATATGGAAATGGAAGCATCTTCAAAAAACAATGTAAAAACTTACCTAGTGCGATGGGGCAGTAGCGCAAGCAAGGGTATTATTTTTTTATTTGTTTATCGAGATGTTCTAATTGGTTTAATGGAAAAGCTGCTGCCATAGACTTGAAAGAAATACAATCCTTATAGTATGTCATTACTATTATTATGAACGGTATGGCATCGGCTTTTCCGTTAAAGCAATTACTGCTGTTTTTCTAGCAAATAAAAAAATAATACTCTTGCAGGGAATTTTGGTTTTGTGGGTAATAAAATGGCTTTTACCATAGGCAAATAAACTGAAAAATTAAAGCCATTTTATTACTTACAAAAGCAATACAACTACTTCCTATTTAAATGCAAAGATGATAAAGACAATTAACGCAAACGTTCTTAAAAAGAAATAACAACGCTAAAGTTTACGATGAAATGGCGAGCGTTGTTAAAGACAGTGGCGAAGGACGGTATTTTTTTGTAGCTGGGTGGTGCGATGGGAGCTGCAAAAAATGTTGTCCTGAAGCCACTGGCAAGCGCGTTGGGTGTGCGGCTTTTTTACATAATGTTATTATAGTGCATACGGTAACTTCTTTTGGATTGGGATTTTGGTGATGCACTATAATGCCACATTATGTAAAGAAGCTTTGGGAAAAAAATTACTGGCGCAAGTTGCGAAGCGTACGGGTTTTTTCTAAAAACTGTGCCAGTAATTTTTTTGGAGCGTTGGCAAAGGAGTGGCAACTGGAATGTAAAACGTCCTTTTAACCTATGAGCGAAAAAGTCAATTGTTTTAAAAACAAATATTAATCAAAAACTATTATATTTTTTTACAGTCCAGTTTTAAATTTTACTTAAAAAAAAATGCTTGTTTTACAACAAGCATCTTAAATATTAATTTAAAAAAAATTAATAATTCAAAGTAGCTCCCAATCCAAATCCCATATCACTGTCATAATGAGTCGTTATGCCAAAGTTTCTTTTTACTATGTAACGCAATGCTGCCATATATTCTTTATCTGTATTCCACATTAAACTCATTCGTAGTCTTTTAGAAACTGGAATATCTTTTCGTTCCAATTGGAAACGAACATTTCCATCTGTGAATACTTCTACTTGAGCCATAATAAGCATTGGTAAAGTATAATTTATACCAGCACTAAAAACAGCTCGATTGTCTTTAGTATTGGTTTGTCCAAAAAGATTATGTTCTTGTTCATCTATACCCATTTTCCTGTATCTCCAATCAAAACCAATGAAAGGCATTAGCCATTGCATTTTACCGATATATCGTCCGATATGTGTTTCGGTTTCGTAACCGTGCATATCATTGTATCCTAATCTCCATTCTGTTCCAATGCTCCAACGTGTGCTTTGATACATTGCTTCTCCATCGTTTCCGTTGGTAGCAAAATCATTTTCTGCCATAAAATGAAATTTCCTATCATCGGCAAATAATTTTCTTTGTGCTAATTTGGGATTTGGAATAAGTGGATTTGGAGCTTGGTTTTCGTAGGTAAAAACTCTTCCCATACCTGCCATCATGTGGTATAAAATATGACAATGAAAAAACCAATCGCCTTCAACATTTGCATTGAATTCAATAATATTTGTTTCCATTGGCATTAGATCCATTACATTTTTTAAAGGCGCAAACTCTTCTTGACCATTAATAATTCTGAAATCATGACCATGCAAGTGCATTGGATGACGCATCATGGAACCGTTGTAAAGCGTAATTCTAATATTTTCTCCTTTTTTTATAAGTATTTTATCGGTTTCAGAAACTACTTTATTGTCTAAACTCCAAACGTATCGGTTCATATTTCCTGTAAGCTCAAAACGAAGTTCTTTTACTGGTGCATCTTTGGGTAATGTCGTTTTATCAGTTGCTTTTAGCATTGCATAGTTGAGTGTTGTAATACTAGATAGCTTATTGGCATTGTATTGATTTTGATTATGGTTGGAATGGTCATTTTTCATTTCCATACTACTCTCATTTTCTTTGTTTTTTGCATTTGTAGCACCAGTTATTTCTGGATACATTACTACATTCATATCCATTTGGTTTAAGGACATACTCATTCCCATATCGTCCAAGTCGCCGTTCATTTTCATCATGCCATTCATCATTTTCATACCTTCAAAATATTTTAATTTAGGTAAAGGAGCAATTAATTGTTTGATGCCATTGCCAATGTATAATGAAGTTGATTTAGTTCTATCTTCTGGAGTTGCTAAAAATTCGTAGGAAGTATTATCGGCAGGAATTGTAACAATAACATCATAGGTTTCTGATACTGCAATCAATAATCGATCAACTTCAACTGGTTCAACATCGTTACCATCACTGGCAACTACAGTAATTTTTCCACCAGCATAAGTCAACCAAAAATAAGATGAAGCACCGCCATTTGCTATTCGCAATCGAACTTTATCACCACCTTTAAATTGCGATAATTGGTTTTCATTTTTACCATTAATTAGAAACTTGTCATAATATACATCGCTTACATCCATTGCGTTCATTCGTTTCCATTCGTTGGCAATTTTTGTTTTGAAATGACCTTGCCTAATAGCTTCCGCATAACTTTGTGTTGTGCCTTTTTTGATGGCAAACCAATCGGTTGCGTTGTGTAACATTCGATGAATGTTTTCGGGTTTTAAATCGGTCCATTCACTTAAAATTACTGGAACAGTTGGTAAATCATCTATTCCTTTTCGAAATGTTTTATCATTTTGTTTTTTGTTCATGATGAACATACCATACATGCCGATTTGTTCTTGTAAACCCGAATGACTGTGATACCAATGTGTTCCGTTTTGTATGATTGGGAAAGTGTATTTATGAATTGTTCCGGGTTTGATAGGCATTTGCGTTAAATTTGGTACACCATCTTCTTTATTAGGTAAAAATAGTCCGTGCCAATGTAACGATGTGCTTTCTTTTAATTCGTTGTGTACATAAATTTCGGCAATATCACCTTCGGTAAACGTTAGTGTTGGCATTGGAATTTGACCATTAACTGCTATGGCTCTTTTTTCTTTACCAGAATAATTGACAATAGTATCGCGAACATACAAATCGTAACGCACTATGTTTTGCGCAACAAGTAAATGAGTAATAAAAAACAGAAAAACGATAATTAATACTTTAGTTTTCATAATTTTAATTTTTTAATATTATTTCCCAATCCGCTATTCTTTTATTTAGTGTCTCGATTGTAGTTTTCATTTTTTCCTTATCAGCCAAAGTAATTGCTCTTTTTGCTGCTTCAATTGCATTGGTATAATCTTTTAATTCGGATGCTATTTTTTGTCTCAAATTTGGGTAATAGAAGTTTTCAGGGTTTAATTTTTCTGCTTCTAAAAGCCAAATTATTGCCTGTTTATAATCTCTATTTGTGCTGTAATAATAATTAGCTGCCTGAAACAATAAATTGGCATCCTGGGTTTTTCCTTTTATGATATGTTGTTCTATCAATGCTACTATTGTATCATCTTCTTGGCTTTTTATTGGTATTTTAACCATCGTATTTTCCCAAAGTATTTTCAGAAATGCTTCACCCTTACTGTTGATGTCATTTAAATCGATTGTAAATGTTTCATAGAAGTTAGAGCTTTTTTCGACAGGAACTTTGAAACGCATCACATCCTTTTTTTCATCATAGCCGGTTTCGCCATGTAAAGTAGTATCTGTGTTGATAATTATAGTCCACTCATTGATTGAAGGAATTGTGAATATTGAGTAACTACCTGTTTTTAATACATTGTTGCCAAATGAAATATCTTCGGAAGTAGTTATTACAGTACAATCACTTGCCCCTGTTCGCCAAAGTTTATCAAATGGTACTAACTCCCCAAATATTTTTCGTCCTCTGACTAAAGGTCTGCTATATGAAATTTTTATTTTTGCGCTACCCACTTCTTGCTCATACGATGCTGCAGGGCTAGCTGCAGTTACTCTAATTTGAACTTTGTCTTGTGCTGACAGTATTACAGATTGCAAAAGCATAAAGCTTAATAGGATGTTTTTTTTCATTTATTTTAATTTTTAAATATGTTGGAATATTAATCTAATTCTTTAAGCTTAGCTTTCATTTTGTTAGCTTCCGCATGCTGCCCTGTACTATTTTTAGCAGCACTTTTCACCTGATTGAATAGGTGGACATTTTACAGTGCCATAGCTGCAATAAACACAACAATCACCTTGTTTAGGTTTCACTATTTTTTTACAGTTTTCGCATTCATAGAAGAATTGACAAGCATCAGTAGGCATCATTTCTTCTTTTTTGTGACCGCAATGTGGACATGTTATTTTTGATTTCAGTTCTACTGATTTACCGTTGTACATCGTGCAAGTATTACAGCCATAGTGAAGTTTGTTTCTATGATAATTGACTATTGTAGCGATAAGAAGCCCGAACATACCAGTATATAAAAAATAGGACTGATAATCATTATTACAAAAGTAATAGCTGTAAAAAATGATTATTGTACTTGGAATAGCTATCAACAAAGGATATAGGCATCTATGCAGGCGATAGGAAAGAAAAAAGCCAACTAAAGATAATAGGACCATCCCTTGAAAAATCCACATTGTCCAACCTCCAAAAAGTTCAAAACTACCTAAACCTAAAGCAGATGCTACAAATGCAAAAAGAGGGAAACAGCAAGGCGAAAGCAATGCTGTAAAGAACATCCCGATTGTTCCTAATTTATCTATGTTATTTTTTAGTTTCATTCGTGTTATCGTTAATTATTATAGTTTTAAACCTCTTAGTCTCAAGGCATTGATAATAACAGATACGGAGCTGAAAGACATTGCCAAAGCTGCAATCATAGGAGATAGTAAAATTCCGAAAACCGGATATAACACACCAGCTGCAATTGGGACACCAAGTACATTATAGAAAAAGGCAAAAAATAGATTTTGTTTAATATTTCTCATAACAGCATGGCTTAAATTCTTGGCTTTTACGATACCCTGTAAATCGCCTTTGACCAGAGTTATTTTGGCACTTTCAATAGCGACATCTGTTCCTGTTCCCATTGCTATTCCAATGTTGGCTTGTGCCAATGCCGGCGCATCATTTATACCATCGCCAGCCATGGCTACAATTTTGCCTTCTGCCTGCAATTTTTTAATTTCTTTGAGTTTGTCTTCGGGTAAGCATCCAGCTTTATAGGTTTTTAATCCCAATTCATCAGCAACTGCTTTAGCTGTATTGACATTGTCACCAGTCATCATGATTACTTCGACACCCTGGCTCATTAATTCTTTTATGGCTTCTTTGCTAGAAGTTTTAATAGCATCTGTTATAGATACAAAACCAACAGCTATGTTATCAACGGCAATGTAAGAGACTGTTTTTCCTAATTTTTGTTCAATAATGATTTTGTTCTCTAAATCGTCAGAAACTGTTGCTTTAACTTGTTCCATTAGTTTTTTATTACCTAATGCTACTTTTTTACCAGCAACTGTTCCTGTAACTCCTTTTCCGGCAACGGCTTCAAAATCTTTTACTTCGATTAAAGAAATGGATTTTGTTTTGGCATAAATTACCACAGCTTGTGCCAATGGATGTTCACTATATTGGTTTAAGGAAGCAATGCTTTGCAATAAGTCACTATCGTTGTTATTGGATGCATAAATTTTTTCGACAGATGGTTTTCCTTCGGTGATGGTTCCTGTTTTATCGGTAATTAAAACATTAACCTTATTCATGTTCTCTAAAGCCTCAGCATTCTTTATCAAAACGCCTGATTGTGCTCCTTTGCCAACACCAACCATTACTGACATGGGAGTTGCCAGACCCAGAGCACAAGGACAGGCTATAATTAATACAGCAATAGCATTTATAAAGCCATACACCAATGCTGGTTCGGGACCAAATTTTGCCCAAACAAAAAATGTTATTACTGATATGATAACCACAATTGGCACAAAGTACTTGGAGATACTATCTGCTAATTTCTGAATTGGTGCTCTGGAACGTGAAGCATCATTAACCATTTGCACGATTTGAGATAGCAAGGTTTCGGAACCTACTTTTTCGGCTATCATCACAAATGATTTGTTTCCGTTTATTGTTCCGGAAATTACGTTATCGCCTTTCTTTTTATCAACCGGTATTGGCTCACCAGTAATCATGGCTTCATCTATACTGTTTTCCCCATCGGTTATTTTACCGTCAACAGGAATTTTATCTCCGGGTTTTACTCTCAATAAATCGCCTTTTTTGATGTCGTGGATTGATATTACTTTATCACCGCCATCAATAACCAAAGTAGCTTCAGTTGGCGCAAGTTTTAATAATTCTTTGATAGCTCCGCTGGTTTGGCTGTGTGCCCTTGCTTCGAGTAATTGTCCTAACAAAACTAAAGTCAGAATAACTGTTGTAGCTTCGAAGTATAATAATACCGTTCCGTGTTCTGTTTTGAATTCGTTTGGGAAAATATCAGGAAAAAACATTCCGACTAAACTAAATAGAAAAGCCACTCCTGTACCGATTCCGATAAGGGTAAACATATTCAAATTCCAAGTGATTATTGATTTCCAGGCGCGAACAAAGAATATCCAACAGGCATAAAAAACAACAGGAAGCGATAATAGTAATTGTACCCAATTCCATTTTGAAGCAGCCATTAATTGCAATAGAGGATTGTTGTGTGCCATTTCAATCATGGCAATGGCGAAAATGGGAACCGTGAACAACACTGCAATTTTCATTTTTTTTACCAAATCTTTATACGTTTTTTGGTCTTCGCTTTCGCTTGGTTCCATTGGTACTAAATCCATTCCACAAATAGGACATGAACCCGGAGTTTCGCTGATTACTTCGGGATGCATGGGACATGTATATAGAGTTTTAGCAGTAGTTAGCTCAGGTGCTTTGACTAAATCCATTCCACAAACGGGACAATCGCTTGCTTTATCATAAACTTTTTCACCTTCGCAATGCATTGGGCAATAGTATTTCCCTTGAGCATTACCTGGTATATTAGCCTCTTTTTTATGATCATGATTATGAGAGGAACAACATGACTTTACAGCGGATTCTTTAGCGGTAGTGTCTATTATTGTTTTTCCATTACTCATTTCTATGGTATATTTTCCGACGGCGGTTAGTGCTTCCTGCAACTGTGTTGTTGGAATGTGTTTTTCCATAGTTATTGTGGCTATTGGTGGATTCAATGAAACTTTTGCCTCAATACCTTCAATAGTATTCAATGCTTTTTCGACTTTAGAGCGACAACCATCGCAAGTCATTCCGGTAATGCTGTAAGTATGTATCATTTTTTATATTATTTTAATACAAATTTCTATCATAACTGTTTTATGCATTTGCACAATTTTGGGTTTGATTTGCAAGATTTATAGGTCTTCAATTTGCTTTCGTTTGATGGTTTTTATGTTCTTGAAGTGAGTTGGTGAAAAGCCGGTCACTTTTTTGAATTGGTTACTTAAATGCGACACGCTACTATAATTTAATGAATAGGCTATTTGACTCAGCGATAATTCATCATACATAATCAACTCTTTTACTTTTTCAATTTTTTGATTGATGAAGTATTTTTCAATTGTTGTGTTTTCTACTTCGGAAAAGAGATTGCTTAAGGTATTATAATCTTGATGGAGGTGTTGGAACAGAAACTCTGACAGGTTCGTTTTTAAATCATTATTTTTATTTTGGACCAAATCAATAATCAATGTTTTAATCTTATCGATTGTTTTACTTTTCCTGTCATCAATCAAATCAAAGCCGACTGCACGCAGATTTTTTAACAATTCGGTTTTTTGATTTTCCTGAATGTCATTTTTTAATTCAACTTCACCTAACTCAACTGAAATGGGAATGATTCCCATGCTTTCAAATACAGCTTTTACGACCATCTTGCAGCGGCTGCAAACCATATTTTTTATGTATATTTTCATCACTGAATTATTGAATTGATTTTGCTATTTTTTCCATAATTGAATGGTCTGTGCCAAATTTGCAAATCGCATCACAATTGGCCCTTAATTCTGAAAAAAGGATATACCTGATGTTCATTTTTGAATTTTTTATAGCAGGCCTATTGAGTTGCTGGATAACATCTTTTTCGCGGCTGTCAGGAATGATGATATAGAATACCTCGTCACCATCAGAAATGCTGAAATAAAGGTCTGACAGGCGCAAGATACCGGAGTAAATACTGGTGCTCTTTTCAACTTCAAATGCCCCAATGATATTGTTTGTTCCTTTTTCAAACCACAATACATCTATGAGTTTAATAGTGTTTTGCGTGTCTTTGTCACACGGTAATTCAGGAAATTTATTGATTGAGATAAACGAAAAACTTTGTGCATTGAAGGCCTTGCTCTTATCATTGCTTGCAGGCGTAACATCAAACCCTAATGACGCCCCAATTTTCAATAAATGGTATTGCATTTCACTATGCAGGCTATCTTCCTTTTTTTCTTCTATAATTTCTTTTTGGCGTTTTACTATGTTTTTTTCAAATTTATGACGCTCTTCTTCACTCAGATAGTCATCATTTCCTATGAGCATTTTTTGAGTGCCAATTTCAAAACACAAGCCTGCGATTGCACCTAAATCATTGGACAGTTCTGATTTGAATTTAGTGTTGGTTTCGATTAATGTTTCCCTGATTTTTAGGTATTCACTCCAGCTTCCGAGTTTCTTTTTATCCTTGAATAAAAAATTAAAACCGTTTACAATTGCCGTGTTGAAAGGCGGAAACCAGGTTGGGTGCAGGAAATACAGAATACTGGCTACGGCCGGACCAAGTCCCTTAATTTTTAGTTCGTCGAGTTTTACAATTTCCCTAAGTACCTGTTCTTCGTTTTTTGCATTAATGCAATTTTCCAAGAATTGGCCAAAAGCAATTTTATTGGTTTGATTTTCATAGATATCAGGAATTCGGAGTTTTGGTTTCCAATAAAAAGGATGTGAAACCCCAACAAATACCTGTTTTTGCTCGGCAATGCAATTCAGTACAAATTCTAAGCTGCTATTTTTAAAATCGTTTGGGAATGATTTGTTTTTGATATCTTCAACAACCTGAATAATTCCGCGGCGGATAGTTCTGAATGCCTTTAACCGTTGGTCATTGTCAACAAACCAAGTATTATAAACACTCTCTGTATCGTTTTTGTATTGCTGTATTATTTGATTAAAATTGTTCATCCTTACTGTTTAAATTACATTTTCATGCCTTCCATCGGGTCGCTGCCTTTGCGGAATTTATATTCGCTATTGATGGCATAGGCTCCTGTTATCACTACTTTTTGACCATTGGCAATTTTTGTTTTGATTTCTATCAGTCCATTGGTTTCAATTCCTGTTTCTACCATTAGATTTTCATAAACTCCCGGTTTTTTTTCTACCCAGATGTAGGATGCGTTTTCTTCTCTAATTACTGCATCGGTAGGAATGTAGATTCCTTTACCGCCGGAAATCATCAATTTTGCAATGGCCTGCATTCCCGGTTTTAAGATTAGATTTTGATTAGGGACTTCAAATCGAATCAACAGTAAACGGGTTTCCGGGTTTATTTCGGGATTGATAAATGAGACTTTAGCACTTATAGATTTATCCGGAAAATCGGCAAAAGTTATGGTAGCATTTTGACCTATTTTAAGACTATTGAAGTAGTTAATATTAACTTGTGTTTCGAGCCAGAGCTTACTTAAATCGGTCACTTTAATTATTGGGGTTCCTTCCATGACATAGCTCCCTTCAACGGCAGTTATTTCTGAAATTGTACCACCGACAGTGCTGTAAAATGTGGTATAGGGCGAAACATCTTTGTTGCTTTTTATATTTTCAATTTGAGTGTTGGACAAACCATAAAACAGGAGCTTTTGTTTGGCCGCATTCATTATGTTTTTTGCATTTTTTCCAAAATCACCGGGCATCTCCAATTGTTTAAAGGCAGTATAATAGTCTTGTTTTGCTATTGCAATATCTTCACTGTACAATTGATATACAGGCTTGTTTTTGGACAGGTAATCACCAGTAGATTTGAAATACAATTTTTCAATTCTGCCCATTGCTTTTGAAGAAATGGTTTTTGATTCTTCTTGATTGAAAGTTAAAACACCGGTGTACTTTTGTTCTACATTATTTTGGGTTTGTTCGATAACCTGAGTTGTGATATTACCTAGTTGAATTTGTTGCTTACTTAAACTTATTTGGTTCACCTCATTATCATCTTGTTTTATGGGTGTTAACTCCATGTGGCAAATAGGACACTTCCCGGGTTTGTCTTCTTTTACTTGAGGATCCATAGAACAGGTATAAAAAGTTGTTTCTTTCTTATCATGTTGTGAGTGGTCTTCTTCTTTTTTACCATGCTGAGAATGGTCTTCTTTTTTAGGTGAATTACAAGCTGTAAGTACCATGATAAGCAATAAAAAGATGCGTATTAGATTTAATTTTTTCATACTTACTCTGTTTTAATAAAGCTTTCGCTATCGATTAAATATTGGGCATTTTTTGCAATAGTGTCTTTGACTGAAATACCATCAATGATTTGAATGTATCCGTTCATTTCAAATCCTGTTTTTACCGGTATTGCTTTAAAACCATTTTGAGATTTGATAAAAGCGATTTTTTTATTACCGGTACTTACTAATGCGTCTTTTTGAACCCAAACACTGTTTATTGACCGTGTTTTTATAACACCTTGCAATCTCAATCCTATTGGCAATTTGAGTGTGTTATTGTTTAAATAAACTCTTATTCTATTGGTTTTGTCGGCGGCATTAAATTGTGTTTCAATAAAATTGATTTTGGCCTCTATTGAGTTCTCCTCATTGAGTTCAGAAGTTATTTTAATGGCTTGATTAACCTTAATAAGACTACTGCTTTCTTGTGCAATATTGAATATTCCCCAAACTTTATCGGTATTTACTAATTTAAAAACAACCTCTCCTTTTTTGACATAGCTTCCTTCTTTTAAGTCAAGCTTTTCAGTACTGCTGTTTATACTTTGCATCCCTGAATTTGATGATGCATCCATTGTTTCTGTTCCCATGACAATTCCATTTGAAGGACTGAAAATGGCTAATTTAGGATTGGCCTTTTTGGAATTAGCTAAAGCGTTTATTTGATTTTGAGTCATACCATAAAGCAATAGTTTTTGTTTTGATGCCTCAATAATTGGACGGTTATCACTATCATTTGAAAGTAAATAAATGAAGTTTTCTTGCTCTGTTAAAAGTTCTGGACTGTATAAATCAAATAGTTTTTGTCCTTTGCTAATGCGCTGGTATTTAAAATTCACGTATATTTTTTCTATTCGTCCACTTATTTTTGCTGCAATATTTATGGCTGAATTTGGGTCATAAGCGATAATACCCGGAAGATTGATTTCACCGCTTATGGTTGAATCTACTGCGGTAGTGGTTTGAAACTTGCCCACTACAAAGTTATCCGTTGGCTTGATGACATTATCAATATTATGGTCTTCATTAGAATGATTGTCGGTAACTTTTTTTACTAAAGTCATTCCGCAGATAGGACAGTTTCCCGGTTTGTCTCTAATAATTTGCGGATGCATTGAACAGGTATAGACAACGTTTTGATGAGAGCTTGCGTCATGTACTTCAGGTTTTATGACATAGAAATAAATAGCAGAACCGATTATTGCTATTATACCTAGAATCAAACCATATTTTATATACTTATTCATAGTTACTTAATTTCGAGTTGTTTTTCGATTTCGACCTGAGTGTTGAGTATGGACTGCAATTTGTCGAGAGCGTCCATTTGGGCCATGTTCAAAGCTTCCCATGCGTCTAAGACAATGAACAAATCGCCGGTGTTGTTTTGCCAAGCTAATACCGCTGTGTCATAATTTTTGCGCAATGAAGGGATAATGCTTTTTTCGGAGATAGTGTATTGTTTTTTGAGGTTTGAAAGTTCTGTATTCATGCCCGAAATCATTCCAACTGTTTCATTTAAAATCATTTGTTTTTGCCAATTGAGACTTTCATTTTTAATTTGAAAGCTACTGATATTGGCTTTGTTCATTTTAGTTGACCAAGGCATAGGAATAGTTATCATACCCATCAGTGAAAATTGTTGTGGTTGCTGTCCAAAAGCAAACATGTGGTCGTATTTGACTCCAAACTCTGGTAGAAATTTTGATTTTTCTGCATCAATTTTCAGTTGGTTTACTTCCATGGTTCTTTTGATGGCATTTATATCACTTCTGTTTTTGGAAATTGATGAGGTGTCCAATAGTTGTGAATTGTATTCCTTTAGTTCGAATGCTTCTTCAATTTCAAACACCATATTTTTATCTCTTGACATTAGAGTGTTGAGCATAATTCTTTTTTGTGAAATATCATTCTGAAGCATTATAATCATACTTTCTAACTCATTATATTGAGATTTTGCTTTATAATAAGTGGGGAGTTTATCCATATTGTACTGGTATCTTATTTCCATGCTTTTTATCATGTAGTTTAAGAGTAGTAAATTATCATTGGCTACTTTGACTTTTTTATTTAGTACAAGCCATTGATAATAATTTGTCTTGGCTATGGCATAAAGCTGATTTAGAGTGTAATTTTTGTTTTCTTTTTCAACAGACGACATGGCGCTCATGTACTTGTATTCAGCATTTTGCTTTTTGGCATTGGGAATCATTTGTGAGACTCCAATCATATAACTGCCCATGCCAGGACTCATATCATCTGCTTTCCACATTTTGGTATTGTAGGGCGTCATAAAAAAACCGGTTTCTACTTGAGGTGCCATCCAGCTTTTAGCCCCTTTTGCAGCAGCATCCATACTTTGGATATCGGCATCATACATTTTTAGCTGCGGATTATCGGTTTTGATTGTGCTCAAGATATTATCCAGTGAAACAATCTGTGCATTAGCAATTGTAAAGCTTAAAATCAAAAAGCTTATAACGATATAATATTTATTCTTTAACATCTATAAGTTCTATTTTGCCTTTAGTTTTTAATTCGTGAAGTTTCACCATTTCAAAAACAATAGGAGTTACTAATAATACGTAAATTGTAGAAGTAATTGTCCCACCAATAAGCGGAACTGTGATAGGTAGCATCACATCGGCACCAGTCCCCGTTGCCCAAAGTATTGGGATAAGACCAAACAAAGAAACCGAAACCGTCATTAATTTTGGTCTCAATCTTTTGGCTGAACCATCGACGATATATTGTTTCAAGATGTCTTCAGTAATGGTTTGTGAACTGTTCCCATATTTTTCGACCATTTTGTTCATCGATTCATTCAAGTAAATAGTCATCAACATTGCTGTTTCAATGGCCATTCCGAAGAGGGCAATAAAACCAACTGCAACTGCAACAGATAAATTAATTCCATAAAAGTAGACCATAAAAACACCACCAATTAAAGCAAAAGGTACTGTTATCATAGTAATTAGAGATTCTTTCATGGAGTGGTAAGTAAAATATAAAATAAGGAAGATAATTATCACCACAATTGGTAGTATGATGCTTAGCGTTTTATTGGCTCTCAACTGATTTTCCCACTGGCCACTCCATTCAATGTAATATCCTTTTGGCATTTTAGACATCATTGAATTTAATTTTTTCTGAGCTTCTTTCACAGTACTACCTAAATCTCGATCACGTACATTAAACAGCACACTTCCCCGAAGCATGGCATTTTCGCTATTTATCATAGGCGGCCCATCGCTTATTTTTACCTCTGCAATGGTTTCTAAAGGAATTGGGCCATATTGCATCGTTTGGACTTGCAATTTTTTCAGTGCATCAATACTGTTTCTATATTCTTGTGCATATCTTGCATTTACAGAGAAGCGTTGTCGTCCTTCAATTGTAGTTGTCAGTTTCATTCCTCCGATAGCTGCTTCAACAACTGCATTAATATCGTCAATTGAAAGGCCGTATCGTCCCAACATTTCCCTTTTGGCTTCAATATCGATGTATCTTCCGCCGGTAATTGGCTCTGCATATAAATCTTTTACACCCGAAGTACCTTCGAGTGCTTTTTTGATTTTTTGAGATAGTGCATTAATAGTATCTAAACTTTCTCCGTAAACCTTAATCCCAACATCGGTTCGGATACCGGTAGAAAGCATGTTTATTCTGTTAATGATAGGTTGTGTAAAGCCGTTGGTTACTCCAGGAATTTGAAGTTTATTGTTTATTTCGGTAATGATGTCATTCTTCGTTTTTCCTTCTCTCCATTCACTTTGAGGTTTTAATAAAATGATGGTTTCAATCATGCTGATAGGGCTGTTATCTGTAGCTGTATTTGCTCTACCGGCTTTTCCCAATACATGGTCTACTTCGGGAATTGATTTTATTAGTTTGTCTTGAACCTGCAATATTCTTTTTACTTCCGAGTTGGAAACATCGGGCAAAGTAACCGGCATGAAAAGTACAGAGCCTTCATCCAACGGTGGCATAAACTCGGAACCTAAGCGAGTAAACATCACTAAACCAATTAGTAAAGCGACTATATTAATTCCTAAAACCGTTTTCCTCCATTTCAAACAAAAAACTAAAATTGGAGTATATATACTTTCCAGTTTTCTGTTGATTGGATTTTTATTCTCAGGGCGAAGTTTGCCTTTTAATAAAAAGCTTATAAGCACCGGTGTGAGTGTGATGGCTAAAAATGCATCAACGATAAGAATGAAAGATTTAGTCCAAGCCAAAGGGCTAAACAACTTTCCTTCCATACCTGTGAGTAAAAAAACCGGCAGAAAAGAAGCAATTACGATTAGTGTTGAGTAAAAAACACCCGGTCCTACTAACTTTGATGATTTTTCAATTAGTTGAAGTTTTTCATCAGAGGATAAAGGGTCGTGTTCCTTTTTAAATAAATTTTTAATTTTTTCTATCATCATACCAATTTACTTGTTATCAATCATTTCTTCTTGTTTCTCTGAGATTGTCCTGTAGGCGTTTTCAACCATTACAATTCCATCATCCACAACAACTCCAATAGCGAGTGCAATACCGGTTAATGACATAATATTAGATGAAATACCAAATGCTTCAAGCAATATGAAGCCAATTGCTACGGATATAGGAAGTTGAATTAAGATTATAAGGGCGCTTCTCCAATGGAACAGAAAAATTAAGATAACGAGTGAAACTGCTATCATTTCTTCTATAAGTGTTCCCTTGACAGATTCAATAGCTTTTTCGATTAACTCGCTTCTGTCATAGGAAGTTTTAAATTTCACTCCTTCGGGCAATCCTTTTTCAACTTCTTTCATCTTTGCTTTAACCGCTTTGATGACTTTATCAGCATTTTCGCCGTAACGCATTACCACTATACCGCCTACGACTTCCCCAGTTCCGTTTTGGTCAAAAATTCCAAGGCGTAAATCTCCACCCATTTGTACTGAACCTATGTCTTTTACCTTCACAGGGATAGAATTGTAATTTTTAATCGAAATATCCTCGACATCTTTACTGTTCTTTATGTAGCCTAAACCTCTAATGATATAAGACATATTACTCATTTCAAACTTTCGGCCGCCTACATCATTGTTATTAGCCTTAACAGCATTCATTACTTCCATCATACTGACATTATAATACTGCATTTTTAGTGGATCTAAAACCAATTGATATTGCTTTTCAAAACCTCCGAATGAAGCAACTTCTGCTACACCGGGAACTGTTTGCAGTGCAAATTTCACATACCAGTCCTGTAAGGCTCTTTGCTCTCCCAAGTCCATTCCATTGGCTTCTAAATGATACCAAAAAATGTGGCCAACACCTGTTCCATCTGGACCTAGGGATGGAACTACATTTTGGGGCAATAAGCGTTGTGCATAGTTTAGTCTTTCTAAAACTCGTGTTCTTGCCCAATAAACATCAACATCATCTTCGAAAATTATATAGACAAAACTCATCCCAAACATAGATGCTCCACGAATGTTTTTTACTTTAGGGATTCCTTGTAAGTTGGAAACCAAAGGGTATGTTACTTGAGCTTCTATAACCTGTGGACTTCGACCCATCCACTCTGTAAATACAATCACTTGATTTTCGGATAAATCAGGAATTGCATCGATAGGGTTTTGTCTTACGCTGTAGATTCCCCACACAAATAATCCTGCAGAAACAAGTAGCACAATTGCTCTGTTTTTTAGTGAGAATGTTATTAGTTTTTCTACCATATTTCCTTATTTTTCAGATAAACTGTTTTGTTTTATTGAATTAATCCAGGTTATTAATTCCTGTTTTTGGACTTCATTAATTATTGCATCGCGATGTAATAGGGTATATGAAGTTAATGGCATTTCATCCGATTTAATTTGTTTACCGATGGCTTCTAGTTTACTTTGCTGCTTTCGATTGGAATAACTGCCAAACTCGTTAAAGTTTAATTCTTCTTTCCCCTCCTTAATATGTGACTCTACAAACATTCTGGCGGGTTGAACGTAATCATACCACAAGTACTCGGTGTTATTGCTGTGGCAATCGTAACAAGATGTCTTGATTAGTTTTGAAATATTGCTTGGCGCATTGGTTGTAATAAGAAAATCATTTGTATAATCCTGCCCCGGATTTTGATTCAGAGCAGGCTGATAGAATTGTATTGCTATCAATACCAAAAAAAGAGCAATGCCTACTTTTTTTAATTTCCTTTTCATTTTATAACGTTTTTTTCACACTACCACATGTTAGCATTTTAGAGCCGTAGAAAGGATTTTTTATTTCTTTGGTTTCGCTGATCCAAATGGCACCTTTACCGTCGTCATACATTGGACAATGGTCTTGATACAATTTTTTGTTTGAGCCTAAAAGTTTTATTAAATCATTGATGTCTTTACTTAGTATTGCAAAATGTTCACGTTGATGGGCTATTTTTCCTGCGTTGTCTCCGATATGCTCAGCATGTTCCTTAGCATCGCCAGCAATGTCTGTATATTCCTTTTTCTGGGCAGCCGTTAAACCGGATGCGTCAGCGGAATTGAACGTTTTATACAATTCTTTACCTGCGGTGGCAGCACCGTTTGCATCATCTTTGGTGAGTGCATTCTTGATTTTTAGATAGTTTGCAATGATTTCGTCGGTAGAGAATGCAGATGTTGCATTTGCTGCAGTTTCATCAGCTGTGGGTTGAGCCGCATCATCATGGGTGCTATCATGGGCCGGCTGACCTTGTGCAACCGGCTCTGTTAATTCCATACCACATTTGGAGCATTTTTCTCCTTTTTTTCCTGTTACTTCAGGGTGCATTGGACAGGCGAATAATTCGTTTGAACCTGCTTGGGTTTCTGTTGCATTGGTTTCTGTTTCTTTAGCTTTATTGTTACACGATACTATTGTTATCGCTAAAAAAGCTGTTAAAAAAAGTGTTTTCATGATGTAATATTTTTTAGTTATTAATTATTTTTTCTGCTTTATAATAAGAATAAGTGCCTATTGATGTGTTTATATAATCTACTTCCAGAGCATTTTTAAATCCTGTATCAGTAATGTATTTTATCATTAATCCATTTACATTATCAGTGGTAGTTTTGAAACCGTCTAATAATTGAACTAAGTAAAAGGAAAACCGCATCCATTTTGTTTTTGCTTTACCCCAATCTCCAATGATTAATTCTCCATTAGGTTTAAGTATCCTATTAATTTCCAGCAAGCATTTTAATTTTGTAATCCTATCTAACTGATGAAAAACAAGCGAACTATATACCTTGTCAAATGAATTGTCTTCAAATGGTAGTTTATTTCCATCATACAAAAAAAGCTGAGCCTTAATTCCGTACTTTTTTAATTTATACTCTGCTATTGACTTAATCTTAGGATCGATGTCAACGCCTTGTATGTTACAATTAGGAAAGCGCTGTTTTAGAATAATGATGTTTTGTGCGGTTCCAAAACCAAACTCTAATATTTTCTCATTCTCTTGAGGATTGACAAAATCTACTAACTTGTTTCTGAATTTTTTCTCAGGCATAGTTAATTTGATTGCTAAATCGTAATAATCGCTTAAAAAATCATAACCTAATGCCGGAATAAATTTTGTTGTACTCATCTTGGTTTTATTTTGTTAAATCGAAAAAAGTATAGTACAGATTGAAATAAAATCCATTCGGTGCTGAACGTACCATTGAACTTAGCAGTTCTTGGCGGTATGCTAAGTCCAATCTTGCCTGGCTATTGAAAATAAATTGTATTGCAGGTACCACATCTAAATAGGATTTGCCATTTTCGTTAATTGTTTGACCAACAAATTCTACCATTACATTAATATTTGTTTGCTTGTAACTGGTGTATTTTTTTGGATACATCAATTTTCCAAATGATAAGGTATAATTGGTGGCATTGTCACCCATATTATCAGGGAAAGGATAATCAGGTTTGTTGTCAAATGCTTTTTCAAAACTTACTGAAGAACTAATTGCCAGTTTTTTAATCAACTTAGTGGCTACAAATCCACCTTCGAAGCCTGTGTTGTGTCCTAAGATTTCTATTTGCTCTTGGTGAATGTCAGCATTATTGAAACTATATCTTCCAAATGCTGCCATCCGGAAATGACTGTTGAGGTCATCGGAGGAATAGAAACGATATTTTGTGTAAAAACTACCTCCTTCGGTAACCAGTTGGTTGCTTCTGTTACTTATAAAAGCAGAAGCCCGGAACATGATGTTCTTGTTAAGTCCATAAGTTACTTCGGGCATGAAATGGTAATTGTAGCCTGATTTCATTTCTTCTTTGAAAAGCGACTGCATCACATTAACTGCCAAAGAATTTGCCGGAACATTACTGGCCGGATCAGTTACCACGAATAACTCCTGACTAGTAATGTTTTGGCTGCTTATTGAAATTAAAAATAAAATAATCTTTCTCATTAATTCAGAATTTTAATGTGGAAATCATCTTCATTGTTTGAAGCATACGTTTCAACATTCTTGTATGATTTGGATAATTTTTTGAATTCCTTTTCAGTCACATAGCCTTTGTCTACTACCTGAAATTGTATTTCGGTGCCGTTGGCCGTGTTATTATTAACCAAAATATAAGTACTTTGGGTTATGGTTTCAGGTTTTGCTGTCAATACTAATGTTCCGATAAAAAAACCTGCTTTCTCTACTTTTTCCTTAAATACTTTTGGGCTTAGCGTATTGCCCTCAGTAAGGGTTACTGTAAAGGTATTGGTATTTAAATCGGTCTCTACTTTAACTACTTCCGGAAGTGTTTTTAACTGTTTGTTTATGGCATTGGAGCACATAGAGCATGTTAAACCCGTAGCCCTGATTTCGGCTTTCACAATTTGTGCATTACTTTTCATTGAAAACATCAAAGCGATTGATGCTGCTATTACATAGACTTTATTTATTTTATTCATCTGTATTTAATATTTGTTTTTTAATTGAAGATGGAACGCCTACTAAATCTCCTTTATATCTAAATAATGTTAATGGGCGTTTCATTTTACTCTTTTATTAATTTTATTATTTCTTCATCTGTTGGATTTTTTGCTAGTAGAATGCCATCGGGATTGAATAAGTACTTTGATGGTAATTCTTCTACTCCGAAAACTAAGGCTGCCTTAGCCTCAAATCCATTTGGGTCGATCAATTGAGTGAATTTTATTTTGTCTTTTTCAATTGCTTTTAGCCATTTATTGATATCGGTGTCTATTGATATGCCTATTATTTCAATTTTGCCTGAATTAATCTCATTATGCAGTTTCACTAATTTTTTATTTCCCAATCGGCAAGGTGCACACCAAGATGCCCAAAAATCGACAAGCACATATTTTCCTTTAAAAGATGAGGTAATTACCTCACTATTAGTATTGCTTTTCAGTGTAATTGATGGTATAGAATCACCCACTTTAATCTGTGCTTTAGTTGAAAACGTGAAGATTATAAATAGTGTGATGAAGTATTTTACTTGATTTTTGATTAACATAATAGTACCATTGTTTTTTATAAAACTAAGCCCTATGCCGACATAAGGCCTAGTTTGTTAAAGTGTTACATTTTTATAACAATCCCGTTTGGCTTTCTTCCAACGTTAATCGTTTTTGTTACTGAATGATTGGTGGTGTTGACTACTGAAACTGTATTAGCCGTTTGATTAGTCACATAAGCAGTATTACCGTCTGTTGTGAATGCTATTGCATGTGCACCGGCACCAGTATTAAAAGAACTTCCATGCATCCACATATTCATTCCTGCATCCCAAGTCCAATAATGCACTTTTCCAGCCATTGGATCTGAAACCCATAATTCATTTTTAGGACCGTTATATGATGCTATTCCGGGCATGAAACCTAAAGTAATTGTTTCGTCTACCGAGTTTGTAGCTACATCAATTACAGAAATAGTTTGTCCATCTTCGTTGTCTACATACATTTTATTATTACTTCCTGTCCAGGCACCTACAGGATTGTCTCCAACAGCAATTGTTGTGATTATCGCTTTTGTTGAAGTATTTATCACTGTTACATTGTCATCATCACCATTTGCCACATAGGCTTTTGTGCCATCGGAAGAAAATGTTAGTTCAGCAGCCATCATTCCGACATCGATTGTATTCAATAAGGCATTAGTAGTAGCATCATATACCAAGACTTTGCTATTCATTTCATCCATTTGAGGTACCCAAATTTCGTTTCCGTTAGGAGAATAAATAGAATTGTGGTTCATTAACGGAAGGTTGATGTTTTTTATAATTGACCCATCCATGGCATCAATAACTAATAATTTACCATTCATCCCTGATGTATTTAATCCTGAATGCCCTGCACTCAAATCCATTCCAGGAACACCAATTGCCAGATGATCTTGGTGTGATGAAATGTGATGTGGCCACATAATCATATCTGAACCGCTACCCATTAATTCTATAGTTCCGGTTACTTCATTAGTACTTAACTTGACTACTGAAACGGAACCATCTTCTCCGTTTACAATGTATGCCGCCGGATAATCGACATTTAATGTCATATCCATATTGTCATCGTTGTTATTACAAGAGGTTAAAAATAGTGCTCCAATAAATGAAGCTATCATTGATAAATTTTTCATATTTTTTTAGGTTATTTAATAGTTTCTACTGTTTTTCCACAGTTTAGCATCATTGACCCATAATATGGGTTTTTTACCGCGTTTTCTTTGCTCAACCAATTGGCTCCTTTACCATCGTTATACATTGGGCAGAATTGAAAGTAAACAGGGACTTCGTATTTTGCTGCTTTGATTAATGTGTATATGTCTTTTGACAATGTGGTAAAGTGATCACGCTGGTGTTTTACATCTTTTGTATCAGCTATGTGTTCAGCATCTTCTTTTATTGGGTTTACAACTTTCATCCAAACCATGTGCGCTTCCATATCAAGCTTGTCCATTTTGACGTTATTTACAGCTGTTAAAAGTTCTTTAGAAGCTGCTGCAGCTTTTGTTCCATCAGAAGTAATCAAAGCATCTTTCAATAAAAAATAATTATCAAATACTGCTTTTAATTGATTTTCATTTTGAATTACATTAGTAGTTGTTTCAGAATGGTTCCCGTGATTGGAATGACTATCGGTGCCAGCAGTAGTTCTGTTTTCTTCTTTTACAGGAACTTTTGCTACTCTATCGTATTGACAACAGCCGTGAAGATTATTGTAAACCTCATCAGGGGCAAGAAATTTATCACTGTCATAACCTGCTAACGCAATTCTTTTAAGTATTTCATCCTGATTTGTTACACTAGCATCATAAGTTAATGTTGCCATTTGGGTTTCCTGGTTCCAATCTACTTTAGCAATTTTTTTAATACTTCCTGCTTTTTCGATTGTAGTTTCGCACATTCCACAGTTACCATAGACTTTAACTGTTTCGGTTTTTGCATTTTTTATTTGTGCGTTGATAGAAGTTGATAGCAACATTACAGCTGCTATCATTATTTTTATAAATGAGCTTTTCATTTTAAATAATGTTTGAGTAATCAAAGTAGTTTACCTTGATTGATTTGTTAAATAATTTTGAATAAATAACAGTTGTGAAAGCAATGGTATTACAACCCAAATAATGGCGTAGCAAAAGGTATTCTAAAACTGTTGTTAATTGGATAGCAAAACGCTATGAATTTGACACACTTATGGCCGTCAAAAATTGGATTTAGCTTATTTTAGGGATTAGCCAAATGGAATAAAAACCATCGGAGATTGATGGTGTAGTATATAAAAAATTGATTTTTTCGAATGAAGGAAAGTTAAAGGCAGTCAGCTGAAAACTAATTTCGGGTACGAAGCTTACCGATGAAGTAGGGCAAGTTGATGAACAACCGCAACCGGAATGCCCGCATTTGCCGCCACAACCCTTGTTGTCTTTATCTTTTGTATTTTCATCAGCGCAACAGCTCTTTTTTTGTGTTTTATTGGATGAAATTTCTTTTTTGCAGGAACTCTTTTCTGAACCTTTACCACAAGCAAAAGCATTATTAGGCATGAGGAACATGCCTAGTAAAACTACAAGTATGATGTGGTATTTTTTCATATAAATATTAAAACAATACAAAACTAACTAAAAATTATTGCTTTATGTTAAAATTGATGTTAAAATCTCATTCTCTGAATTCTAACTGCGTTTAAAATAGCTAACAAAGCTACTCCTACATCGGCAAAAACGGCTTCCCACATTGTGGCTAAACCACCTGCACCAAGTACTAAAACTATTGTTTTTACAGCAAATGCTAAAATAATATTTTGCCAAACAATTTTCTTGGTTTGTTTGCCAATATTGATAGCCATTGGAATTTTTGAAGGCATGTCATCTTGAATAACTACATCGGCAGTTTCGATTGTGGCATCACTTCCTAAACCACCCATTGCTATTCCTACGTTACTTAACGCTACTACTGGTGCATCGTTTACACCATCGCCGACAAATGCTACCGTTTCATTTTTAGCAATGATTTCTTTAACTTTATTCACTTTGTCTTCGGGAAGTAAATCTCCAAAAGCATTTGTAATTCCGAGTGATTTTGCTACAAACTGCACTACGGTATTTTTATCGCCACTTAACATTATGGTTTTTATACCTAGTGCTTTTAGTTTATCTATTGTGATTTGTGCATCTTCTTTAATGCTGTCGGCAATAGTTAGATAACCTACGAATTTTTTATCGTAAGCTACAGCAATTAAGGTATAAACGATACTGGTTGGATCAATATCATACGAAATAGAAAATTTATCCATTAGTTTGAAATTTCCAACCAATAATTCATTTCCGTTTACTATGGCTTTAAGTCCGTGTCCTGAAATTTCTTCTACGTCTTTTAAAATAATGGTACTATCAATTTTTCCAACATATTGATGAATGGCTGTTGCAACCGGATGTGTACTTTGACTTTCTAAGGCATTGACCAATTGCAGTATTTCGGTTTGATTAAAATCGGAATTAAAAACGACTTCTTGCACTTTGAAAACACCTTCGGTCATTGTGCCTGTTTTGTCCATTACGACGTTTTGAATGGAAGCCATTACATCGAGGAAATTACTTCCTTTGAATAAAATTCCGTTTTTAGAAGCAGCTCCAATTCCGCCAAAATATCCTAACGGAATACTGATGACTAACGCACAAGGACACGAAATAACCAAGAACACTAATGCACGGTACAACCAATCTCTAAATTGATAATCCGCTACAAAAAGCATTGGAACCACACAAATTAAGATGGCTAAAAGCACTACAATTGGTGTATAAATTTTGGCAAACTTGCGTATAAATAATTCGGTTGGTGCTTTTTTTGCTGTGGCATCTTGCACCATTTCGAGTATTTTGGATAGTTTGCTATCGGTGTAAGCGGTTGTTACTTTTACTTGACAAACCGAATTTAGGTTTATCATTCCTGCTAAAACGGTTTCTCCTTTTGCTTTGGTATCGGGTTTGCTTTCTCCGGTAAGTGCTGCTGTATTAAATGAAGCTGTATCGGAAAGTAATTCGCCATCTAAACCCAATTTTTCGCCTGCTTTGAGTTGGATAATATCTCCAATTTTAGCTGTTGCTGCTTTGATTGTTTTGGCTACATTATTTTCTAAAATAGTAACTTCATCTGGTCTTTGGTCGAGTAAGGATTTTATATTTGCTTTGGCTCTTTGAACTGCAAGTGTTTGAAAGACTTCGCCAACAGCATAAAACAGCATCACGGCAACACCCTCTGGAAATTCTGCAATTGCAAAAGCTCCAATAGTTGCAATACTCATTAACAAAAATTCTGAAAATATCTCTCCTTTCTTTATAGCAACTAAAGCTTCTTTGATTACAGGAAAACCGACTGGTGCATAAGCAACAACATACCATATAGTTCGTACCCAACCTGTAAACCACGATTGTGGAAAGTAGTTATCGAAACCAATGGCAACCATCAACAAAACAAAACTTATGATTGCTGGAACAAACATTTGAAAGGTAGATTTATCTTCGTTGGAATGGTTATGGTCGTGTACATCATCATCAGAATGATTATCGGGTTTTTTATTTATTTTTTCTTCTAATGTGCAACAAAGTTGTTTTCCTTGTGCATCGTATTTGTGTTGATGTTTCATAATTCAATTATTAAGAATTTGAATTTATTATTTTTTGTATGTCTTTCGGAATTTCCATTGGTTTTAAAGGTGGCACGTTTGCACCACCAGTATTACCAACAGGAATATGTCCAACAAATGATTTTACACCACCTATCAATAATCTTGGTATTTGACCAATTACCTCATTTGTACTTTTAATCTTAATACCAAATTGTAACATTTTCCAATGTACAAATGTATGCTCGCATGGATATTTTTGAGCTATTATATGTGCACGTTCCAAATGATGCCAAGCATTTTGAAAATCATTTAGTTGTAAATTATCCTTAACTAATTCTAACTCTTTTTGATAAAAAGGAATTAGCTTATTTGGCATTATCGTATTAAATTTCATGACTAAGCTTTACAACAACCATCTAAACTTTCATACGCTTTTGGATCTGCTTTTACTTCATCTGCATCATAACCTAATTTAGAGATACCTTCTTTAATTGTTTGTAAAGTAGTTTTCTTTGAATTGTAATAGATTGTAAAAGTCATCGCTTTATCATCTAACTCATACATTTTTATTCCTTTTATTTTAAGCATTTCTGTTTTGAATTTTAAACCACACGTTTCACATTCTTTACAATGGTCGCAATGAAAGAAAGTTTTTATGACTGCTTTTTGAGTAGTTTTTTGTGCTGAAACTAGATTTGTTGAAAAAAATACTATTGCTAAAAAAGCGATTGATTTTAAAATTGAATTTTTCATGTTATTTATTTTAAATTATTATTTATTAATGTTCGTGTTCGCCACCACCTTTTGATGTTGCCAGCAAGTAGAAAGCTCCTTTAATTACTATTTTTGCATTGGCAGGAATTTCTTCAACTAATTTTATTTCAGTATATCCTAAATCGGTTGTTCCTGGTATTACTTCGATGGCTTTAAAGTGAATTTCGTTGTGTTCTTCCTCTTCGCCTTCAGCGTGCTCATTATGTGCTTCGCCCTCTTTGTGATTGTGTTCTTCTTCTTTTACTTTTGGAGTTTCTTCTTGGTGTTCTTCTTGAATGTAAATGTAATATTTGTCTCCATTTCTAACAATAGCATCTTTTGGCAAAGCTTGAACTGTTTGATTAGTAATGTTGATATTGGCGGCTACATACATGCCGGATATTAAATCCTTGGCATCACCTGGATTAATTTTAGCATGAACTGCTACCGTTTTACTTTCGTTAGAAAATGATTTATTGATTCCAAATATTTTTCCTCTGATTGATTTATTGGATTGATTGGTCAATACAAAATCGACTTCCTGACCTACAGAAATTTTACCTAAATCTTTTTCAAAAACATTCAAATCTAAGTGCATTTGGCTGTTATCGACCACTTCAAAAAGTGTCACTCCTGTTTCTGCAAAAGCTCCTTTGGTAATGCTAATTTTACCCACATAACCGCTTATAGGCGAAACAATAGGAATTAAAGAAGTGCTACCTTTTAAACTAACATTCAAAGCCTGCAGCTTGTTTTTTGCGGCTTGTGCTCTTGCTCTTTCAACTGCTAACTTTGACTTAACTTCTTGGAATGTTTTACGCGGATTTACATTTTCATCACTCAACGTTTTTTGGCGGTTGTATTCTAATTGTAGGTATTCAATATTGGCAATTGCCGAATTATAATCTTCCTGCATTTCTGTAACTTCCAGATTTTGGATGGTTGCCAATGTTTTCCCTTTGGCCACATAAGTACCTTCTAACACATAAATATCTTTTACGACACCACCAATTAAGGTTGATATATTTGCCATATTCTGAGGTGGAACAGCAGTATATCCGTTTGCTTTGATTACCGTATTGAGGTTTTTCATTACGATAGTTCCTGTTTCTATACCAATGGTTTTGAATTGCGCTTCTGTTAGTGCTACTTCGGTTTCCGATTTTTCTTCTTCGTGTGTTTCTTCGGTTTTCTTTTCGCCGCAAGAAGTAAAAAGTATTAAGACAAGAGTATTAAGTATTAAGAAAAACTTCGATTTTGATTTTATATTTTTCATATTATTGAATATTAATTATTGTTGAAAGATGGAAATTGCAATTGAATAGCACTTTGATTATAGGTATTAACAGCTTCTGCGTTTTGCTTTTTAATATCAATGGCTTGGTTTAAAAAACTGATGTAAGTCCAATAACTCATATCGCCATTGGCGTAGCTCTTTTGTGCCGTTGTAATAATTTGGTCTGCATATTGCAATCCTTCGTTTTGGTAATACGCCACTGCTTTTTTCTGCTTTTCAAACTCGTTTTGTAGTTCCTCTTTTTGTAGTTTTAAAGTCAGTTTGCTTTTATCCAATTCTAATTGCGATTGCGAAATACTTATCTGCGAAGCTTTCGCTTTAGCGGTATTTGCTCCACCAAATAAAGGAATTTGTACACCAGCAGTAAATCCTTGAAAATACGATTTTGTTTCAATGGTTTGCCCGAAATAACCTAATCCTAGCCTCGGTGTACGCATTGCTTTGAATGTATTAGCTTCTTTTTGATAGACTGTAATTTGCTGTGTGTAATAGTCGTTTACCAATCCTTCCACTTTAGCATTATTCACATCAGTTGGGTTTGCATATTTCAGTGGCGTTGTAGCATCTGGAATTATATTTTCATCGGTTTGAATGAAGTATTGTAATTGCTTTTGATATACAACCAAATCATATTCTAATTGTGCTTTTTGGGTTTCGATTTCCTTTACTTTAGCTTTGGCACTTATGACTTCAATATTACCACTTTCGCCTGTTTGAAAACGAAGCTCTGCATTTTTAAGGAATTTGGAATAAATGTCGAACAATTCAGTATTCAGTTTTTGAATGGAAACACCGTATAAATATTGATAATACGCAAGTGTTACCGCTTTTTCGATTTCATATTCGGTTAATGCTTTTCGCTTTTCAGCCAATTTTGCTAATTCTTCTTGTAATTGTCTATTGGCTTTTGTGATTTTACCAATAGGAAAGTACTGTTGAATGGAAACATTATGGTCGTAATCAACATTGTTGAATTGTCCGCCTTGGTATTGTACTTGCAAAGGATCTACTTGAAATGCAGTTTTTTTGAGGACGGTTTGTTTTTCAATTTCCTTGTCGGCAATTTTTAAATCGATGTTATTTGCTTTTGCTTTTTCAATGGCTTTTTCTAGCGTTATGGTTTGGCTATTTTGAGCAAATGAAAAGCTACTTATTAATAAAACTATTAGTGTTACAATTGGATTTGACATTTTTTTTCTTCTTTTAATTCCCTTTTCAAAGAGTAAATACAAAATTGGTAAAACGATTAAGGTTAGTAATGTAGCCGAAACCAATCCGCCAATTACTACAGTTGCTAATGGTTTTTGAACTTCGGCTCCGCCACTTGTTGACAATGCCATTGGTAAAAACCCAAGTGAAGCTACCGCAGCAGTCATTAATACCGGTCTAAGTCTGGTTTTTGTTCCGATTAAGACACGTTGCATTGGGTCGGTTATTCCTTCCGTTTTAAGTTGGTTAAAATAAGATATTAGCACAATTCCGTTTAAAACAGCAATTCCGAATAAAGCAATAAAACCAATTCCTGCCGAAATACTAAACGGCATTCCGCGTAACCATAGAGCAAAAACACCACCAATTGCTGATAATGGAATGGCTGTGAAAATCAGTAATGATTGCTTCATACTGTTGAAGGTAAAAAACAATAAAACCAAAATAAGTCCTAAAGCAATTGGTAAAGCTACCGAAAGGCGTTTATTGGCTTCCACTAGATTTTCAAATTGTCCACCATACGTAACATAATATCCTGCTGGAAGTTTGAAATTGGTGTCTAACTTTTGTTGAATTTCCTCAACAACACTTTTTATATCACGACCACGAACATTTAGACCAACTGTAATTCTTCGCTTTCCATCTTGACGAGATACTTGTACAGGCCCTTGTTCGTAACTGATGGTTGCTACTTGGGAAAGGGGTACTTGTTGACCGTTTGGCAATGGAATAAATAAATTACTCACATCGGTTATATCACTTCTATTAGCCTCATTCATACGAACCACTACATCAAATCGTTTGCTCTCTTCATAGATTTTACCGGCGCTTTCTCCGGCAAATGAGGAACGAATTATTTGATTGATATCGACAATATTCAAACCGTATAAGGCTATTTTATTGTAATCGTATTTGACTGTGATTTGCGGCAGACCTACAACTTTATCAGCTTTTAAGTCACCAACACCTTCAATTTTACTAACTTTTGAAATCAATTCTTTGGCTTTTGTATCTAAAATCTCTAAATCATCACCAAAAATCTTAATGGCTATATCGCTTCGGCTTCCTGTCATTAACTCGTTAAAGCGCATTTGAATAGGCTGTGATATTTCGATATTCGCTCCTGGAATAACTTCCATTTCTTCTTTCATCAAATTGGCTAAATCTTCCCAATTATCGGCAGAAGTCCATTCGCTTTTGTCTTTCAGTACAATAATAAAATCGCCACTCTCAATTGGCATTGGATCGGTTGGAATTTCTCCACTTCCGATTTTTGTTACAATGGTTTTTATTTCAGGGAATTTTGCTTTTAGGATTTTCTCATATTTAGTAGTTGTTTCTACCATTTGTGTTAATGAGCTTCCGGTCATAATGGTAACATTAATGGCTAAATCACCTTCTTCAATGGTTGGAATAAATTCGCCTCCCATATTTTGAAAAGTTATAAGTGCCAAAGCAAACAACCCTAATGAAATAGCCAAAACTGTTTTTTTTAATCGTAATGCTTTTTCTAAAAATGGTGCATATATTTTCTCGAACCATGCCATCATTCTATCGCTAAAGTTTGGCTTATGCTCTGTGTTCTTGGATAAAAACATTGCACTCATCATTGGAACATACGTCAGTGATAAAACAAATGCTGCGATTACTGCAAAGCCTACCGTCATTGCCATAGGTTTGAACATTTTACCTTCAGTACCAACTAATGCTAAAATTGGTAGGTATACAATTAAGATTATGATTTCTCCAAAAGCTGCACTGTTACGGATTTTAGAAGCTGATTTATATACTTCACTGTCCATTTCAGTTTGGGTTAAATTATTTTGTCGTTTGAGTTTTTGCAAATGGTGCATTGTGGCTTCAACAATGATTACAGCACCATCGACAATAATTCCGAAGTCGATTGCTCCTAAACTCATTAAGTTACCACTTACGCCAAAATAATTCATTAGAATTACCGCAAAAAGCATAGATAATGGAATTACAGAAGCAACTATTAAACCTGCACGAAGATTACCAAGAAATAAAATCAAGACAAAAATTACTATTAATGCGCCTTCGAGTAGGTTTTTAGTAACTGTTCCGATTGCATTATCAACTAATTTTCCTCTATCAATAAAAGCTTCAGCAACAACACCTTCGGGAAGTGTTTTATTGATTTGCTCCATTTTCTCTTTTACTCTTTCGTTTACCGCTTTTGAATTTTCACCTTTTAGCATCAATGCCATACCACAAACGATTTCCCCTTTACCATCTTTTGTGGAAGCTCCATAACGCAATGCAATGCCTTCTCTAACGGTTGCCACATCCCTGACTAAAACCGGTGCCCCGTTTCTGTTTTTAATGACAACTTTTTCTAAATCTTTATTTCCTGTTGCCATACCGACACCGCGGATGAAATAGGCATATTGGTCTTTTTCGATGTAAGCTCCTCCTGTATTTTGATTGTTTTTTTCGAGTGCTTCAAAAATTTCAGTAATGGTTACTCCAAGACTGTTAAGCGTATTTGGGTTTACTGCGATTTCATATTGTTTCAATTTCCCACCCCAAGTACTCACTTCGGCAACGCCTTCAACACCTTGAAGCTGAGGAACAATAATCCAATCCTGAATGGTTCTTAACTTGATGGCGTCGTATTTATCTTCATACCCTTTTTTGGCAAAGACATCGTATTGGTAAATTTCCCCAAGACCTGTTGAAATTGGACCTAACTCTGGTGTACCTGCATAAGCTGGTATATTTTCTTCGGCTTGCTTTAAACGTTGGAAAATTTGCTCTCTTGCCCAATAGATATCGACATCATCTTTGAAAACAACTGTAACTACCGAAAGTCCGAAACGAGAGATACTACGAAGTTCAATTACTTTGGGGATTGTTTTTACGGATTGTTCTAAAGGATACGTGATTAATTGTTCTACTTCCTGACTGGCAAGAGTTGGAGCAGTAGTAATGATTTGCACTTGGTTATTGGTTACATCAGGTAACGCATCAAGCGGTAATTGTTTTATAGAGTAGCTACCAAAAGCTATTAGAACCAAAGTAAATAAAAGTATTATAAACTTGTTCTTTATACTGAACTGTATGATTTTGTCTAACATTGAAAATATTATAATGAATTAGAAAATTAGCAAAACTGCTTTTGCTATTATTTGTGAAAAGGTCACAACTTTCTAACCCGAAATTACTCGGGCATCGTTATACTATTTGAGGTGGTTGCCAGATACTTCCGTAGAAATTGGAAGTGAATTTAGAAGTGTACGAAGGTAACTGTGTTTTAATATTTTTGGAAACTACTGCAAAATTTACAGTTAAAATCTTAAAATAACTTACTATTTGAGAACCACAACAATTACAACTGCAAAAAGGAGAACATAAATCCTTTTCTTTATCGTGGTCATGGGATTTCTCATCGTGATTAGCTGAAACCTCTGCAGCTTTGTGTGCTGCACTACTGACTTCCATATCTGCACAAGGCAAACAAGATAGTGCCACTAGATAGATTGATAATATGTAGTTTAAGAGTTTCACGATTGTAAAAATAGTTAATTTTTATTAAGTACTATAAAAATTGTATTCGTTTGTCAATCTTATTTCTTTTGATGATTTTGTTTAAGATTTTTTAACTTTTTGGTAACTTATCACCGCATAAAGGATTAATTAAATTTACTCATCTTTTAAAATCCGTAAGTTTTTAGTTTTCAAAGAAATGATAGGTTAGCGTTTGTCTTTTGAGGTTGTTGGAAAACTGATGAGGTTGAACATATTTCTCATTCGGGATCGAAGACGGTTACCATAATGCTTTTCAATTTCAGATGCTGATAGATTGGTTGTTAAATGCGTTATGGATTTGTTATATATAAACTCTTCATACCTGCTGATTAGGATTTCGGCCATTACGTTGCAATCGTTACCAAAGTGTTTGATTTGTTGTTCGGCACCAAGGTCATCGAAGCAATAACCGGTTAATCGGGTTTGGTTGTTTGCCTTTTTTGTATAAGGTTCTAGTGCTTGATAGCCGTGTTTGGCAAATTCGAAAGCAACTTCCCGGCAAGTTTTGATTTTATAATCGGATGCTTGAAACGCAAAAGGTCTAATGAGGTGCATAATGGATGTTTTGCCGCAACCAATTGGACCGGACAACAAAATACCTTTTGATAAATCAATTTGGAGTTTTTGGGCCTCGCTTTGGTCTTTGATCATATAAATTAAAAGCTTGTAGAATGTTGGACAATCGTCTTGGTTAATTTTAAACGATTTTCCGTACTGTGCTTTTCCGTGATACTCGATGTAATCTAAGCATCGATTGAAATCATATACTTTGTCGTTATCTTCAACCGTAAAAGTATCTGTGATGTATTTACAGTGGTTCGCCATAGTTTTTTTGATTAGAAGTGTTTAAATGATTTGGCTGAAGCTCATTCTTTTTGGGATTGAACTTGTCGGTATTAATTATCCAATTGTTTGCTGAAGCTTTCCAGTCTTTCATTTTTGATTTGCCGCCCACAAGCCATCCTTTGCTAGTGTAATAGTTGAAAAACTTCTCTGCTTCTTGAATGGTGCTGCTTTTTTCGATGAAGTAGTTTTGAAGCTCATCATAATTAGGAGGAATATCATCCTGGTTGTACCTTTTTTTTTCGCGCAACTTTTTTTTTGGTTCCGATTCACTTTTAAAGTCAGGTTGAAAATTTAATTTTTCAATTTTTTTTGATTCGCTATTTATATCGTTTAAACTGTTTGTATTGTTTATATTGTTTGTATATATATATACCTGTTCAGTACTTGTATCATTACTAGTACAGTGCTGGTTCAGTACCGGTTCATCAACTTGTTCATTTTTTAGTTTTTTGGCTTCCTTGCGGGTGATGGGTTTTGTATAAAAATCGAGTTCCAATATTTCCACCATGCTGCTTTTGTATGGGTTGTAAGACGGAGAGTAGATTATATAGCCGTTTTTAACCAGATCCTTAATGCATTTGTGGTAAGTTGCTTTGGAACTTATTTTACTAATACGCATTAATTCGTCCCGGGAGATGCTGATGGGATTTACAAAACGGTTTTGATTCCATACTTGAAATATTGCAATGTAAAGACTTATGTGTGTAGGATTAAAGTCGTAATCGAGCACTACTTTTTCAAAAAAGCCGGAGAGGTGTTTTATGTAATTCATGGTAGTAGTATTAAAATTGAATTTTTAAGAATTATGACTTTTATACAGTCACATGCTTCGCATGTTCCGTAGCATTGGTTTGATGGTTCCATACTATTTCTCGAGCATTTTTTTAATGTCTTCGTATTTGTAGAAAATGATGCCGCCGATACGTTTGTAGTTGAGTGTACCATTGATGCGTAAGTTTTGTAAAGTGCCTGGGGAGATTTTGAGCAGCTTGCGGACTTCCGCTGATTTTAACCATTGTGCCGGTTGTTCTGTTTTTCCGAGCATTTCTTGAATTTCAGACAGTAGTACATGACTGAAGTTTAATAGGTCCTTTTTCGTGATTGGTTGATGACTTAGTAGCTCTAAATTATCAACTTCCGGAAACAATTTTCTTGGGTGTAAGTTCATAATGAAAGTGTTTTATTTGTTATGTGACAAAACAAATTCATTTGCTAATTTTTTATTCCCAAGTTGAACCCAAGTTGGGAACGATTTTAAGTCAAATTAGATTAAACACTTTGATTTTATTGGGGTTTCAGATTTATAATTTCACTCCTTTGAAATAGCTTGATTGGTAGAACAGTACAAAAAATAATCAAAACTGAAAGTAGATAGTATTTTCCCAAGTTGTTCCCAAGTTGGGATAAATTAAAACCCTAGTCGCAGACCAGGGTTTTAATTGTCTTCCTCAATCATCTTTTGGTTGAGGTTTTCTGAAAGTGTGTTCAGAAATTTTGTTTTGTTGTTCTTTCTTGCTTTGATATCGAGATATGCCCGATACAATCCATCTTCAATATCAACGTTTAACATCCTACCTAAACACATTGCAATCTCTTTGATGTCATTATTGCCATGGTTGATTGCTTTGGATGCATGAAGCGCATAAACAAGCTCGATTAAGTCGACCTTAGTACCGGTCCAATTAAGATTTGATTTGGTGTTATAGAATAAGCTTTTGGAAATATTTGTCAGTTCCTCTATTCGTTCTTCGTAGAATTCAATAAGATTATCGTTGGCCAAAATTAAGGCCACATTATAATCGTATAAACTGCAGCGCCTAACATCAATATAAATTCTAGCAATGTGTTTGTTGATTGATTGTTTGGTTCCATACCTCGTAAAGTACATGTGATCATAATGTGTAAAACCGCTGCGGTAATACTTGTAAAACTCTTTATCCTTGGTTGATGCCTGATGACATTTGACAATTACATCTTTGTAATATTTGATTTTTAGTTTCCGGCTGGTGTTAGGTGCCTTGGATTCTATTTCCAGAATTTTGTGGTAATAAATGTATTTTGAGGTTAGTTTGCTTTTTAACTCCTTGAAAAAGAAAATTTCCTCTTCGATGTTTTTAAACTCATAACCCTCCAGCCAAATAAATAACTCATTGAGCTTTTCTTCCAAATAATTTGACAAATGTTTGGCTTGGCAAATTGGGGAATTATAAGTCGTTTCAGTTCTTAAAATTTCAGAATCAACCTTGCAAAAGAATTCACCACAAAATGATTGCATGATGTATAGTTTATATTGATTTGGTTTGTTTTGTGCTAAAATACTGTAATTTATAAAATAAAAAAGTACACAAAAAGTGTACTTTAAAACAATATTATTTGATATGGTTTAAAACCAAATCAGGTTCCTGATTTATGAGTAATTAAGTATGAGTTAGTCCCGAATTTAGATTTTAAAGCTATCATGTCTTCACTAATTTTCTTGTCTAAGATTTTAGCATAATGTTGGGTAGTTTTCAAATTGGTGTGCCCTAACATTTTACTGACGGTTTCCAACGGTACACCGTTAGACAGCGTTACTGTTGTCGCAAAAGTATGTCGGGCAATGTGAAAGGTTAAGTCTTTTTTAATACCGCATACATCAGCTATTTCCTTTAGGTAGGCGTTCATTTTTTGGTTGCTTAAAATAGGCAGTAATCTGTTTTCATTTATACAAACCGGATGATTCTCGTATTTGGATATTATTTTCTGTGCTGTTGGCAGCAATGGAATTTTTGAAGCGGTATCCGTTTTTTGACGGTTTTTGAATATCCACTTATCGCCATCTATTCCCATGGCGATGTTGTCTGTAGTAAGCTGCTGAACATCGATATAGGCAAGGCCTGTGAAGCAAGAGAAAATGAATATGTCGCGGACAAGTTCCAACCGCTCAGTTGTAAATTGTTTATTGATGATTTCCTCTAATTCTTTTTCGGTAAGAAACTCTCGAATGACTTCTTTAATTTTGGCTTTATAATTAACAAATGGGTCCTTTTGCAGCCATCCATTAGCCAAACATTGGTTTATTATTTTATGGAAGTTCTTGATGTATTTAACAGCGGTATTGTTTGCACATTTTCTAACACTTCGTAAATAAAACTCATATTCTGTAATAAATGCATGGTCAATCTTATCAATATTGATATCAGAGATGTTGTATTTCCAAATAAGAAATTCTTTAGTGTGCTTTAATGATGTTTCATATCGCTCCAAAGTTCCGGCAGCATATTCATGGCCGACCAATTCTTTAATTTTGCGATTGTGCTCCACGAAGATAGGGATGAGCATTCGTTCTCTAACTTTTATATCCAAGAGTCTGTTTTTGAATTCCTCTAAAGTAACTGTTATACCATCTTTTAAAAGTTCAAAGTGAATTTCATTAATTCGGTTTTTTGTAAAATCAAGTAAACTGTTAATTGAACAAGCCTCCTCTGAATTACCTTTCATTCTGCCTTGTTCAGAGGACCATTTTGAAGGTTCAATAAATTTTTTGGTACTATACTCGAGTCTTTTACCATCTACGGTTAATCGAATATAAATTGGGAATTGTCCAGAGGAATTGACCTTAGTCGACTTTGCATAAAAATGCGTAGTGATTTTTGTTTTCATTTTTGGTAACCTTTAAGTTAGAAATAATTTATAAAAAGGTTTGCCAATTGACAAGATGTTCAAGTATTGAAAAGGTTACTGAACATGTTAAGCACCGTTTGTGTAATAGCAGTAAATACAATGCTTAAGCGAATTTTGCGAGACCCGGATCATATATTTTTTTGGGTCTCGATTTAGTCCCTTGTATTTTAAAAAAGAATGAATAATTTGGTTGATTCAAAAATGGAAAAACCCCAAAATCATAGGATTTTGAGGTTTTTTATTTCCTTTGAAAGAAATACTGCGGAGAAAGAGGGATTCGAACCCCCGGACCTGTTACAGTCAACAGTTTTCAAGACTGCCGCAATCGACCACTCTGCCATTTCTCCAATACCTTCGCATCACTACTGCAATGCGGATGCAAATATATAAAGCTTTTTTGCTTTTGCAAACACTTTTTAGGGCAAAATCGAAAAGAATTTTGAAAGAAAGAGTAAAAAGCTCAAAATCAAAGCAAAAGAATAACCTGAGTGCATCTGCATAACTTTTTAAAATGAATCAAACGTTATACAGATGCAAATTTCCGTTGGCAAATGGATTAACCCAAACAATAGGATTTCTGCACTCTAAAACAGTAATCGAAAGAAAGAACGTGCCCTTCGGAAACATCAGGCTATAGTGGGAAATATAACAACTGTCAGTATAATTTAACCATTCATTCAATTGTAAATTAAAAACACTTCAATAATGCAAGTAAGTTATTATGAATAGTTCTATTTAACAATTGATACAACAAAGATACTAGTAAGTTTGGGGATAACCAAAGTAAAAACCCCCCAATATCAAAGTATTTTACCCCTAGGAAATGGGTATTTTTCCTATTGGTGCTTTTTAAATACTGCCGCTAGTTCTAAAATGTTAGTAACGCCTGTCTTCGCAAAGATTCGCTTTTTATACGTACTTACAGTAGTTGCTGCTAAATCGAGGCGTTGTGTCATCGCTTGATTGGACAGCCCTAGAATGAGGAGTTCAGCCACTTGAAGTTCGCGCGAAGACAACTTTAACAAAGGATTCACTGTACGTCGGGATGATTTTAATTTCGCATTCCCTATTTTAATTTTCGCCTCAAAATATTGAGATCCCTCTGTTAATAAAACCAATGTTTTGGTTAAATGTTCCAGGGAATCGGTTTTCTCTAACACGACTGAAGCTCCTAAAGAAAATAATTTCCGTTTGGTTTCTTCTTCATATATGGCCGAAAAAACAGCGATATTGAGTGATTTATTCAACCGAGATATCCGTTTGACAAGAGAATAATTAATCTTTTGTTTTACAAAAACATCTACAATAACTAAGTCAAAGGATTGCGCTTTAAGTAATTGTTCCATCTCCAATTCAGAGGAGGCAAAATAGAGCTTACAATGGGATATGTCTTTAAACAAGCCTTCATAAGCATACTTCATGACCGGAACCGCATCATAAATTAAAATAGTTCTTTCCATATCGATACTGCGGTTGATTTCCAACCGATTAATTGAGAGTGCGCTGCAAGTTAAGCGATTTTTATTTCTTACAAAAAAATTATACTAAAAAGATTCATTTTTACTGAGTATTCATCAAAAAATTACGATTACTCAAAATACTATTTCTAAAGATTTATTTAAAAGTATAACTTATCAACAAAATTTTATTCTTTTTTTTAAGAACAATATATTTGATATGCGTATAAAATTACTTACAAATGAAATCATTTCAGGAGTTCTCGTTTGCAGGTCTACGACTTGTTTTTTTCCTTTTTATGTACACTACATGCAGTCAAGCACAGCATTGGTATTTAAATGATAATTCTAAAGTTAACGATATATTTACTTCTCAGGTTGGAATGCCCAATCACCTTGGAAATTCACCCGATCAGCCTTTACATTCACTGACCGAAATTTTACAACGTTGCAAAGAGGGTGATACTATTTATGTTGACACAGGTTCTTACCCCGAATTTACTGCGTCGGGAGAGCTCTTAATTTCACTTTCGAAGCATGTCATCATTATTCATTTTTCGCAAAAAGAATTGTTTTCAAAAAAACAATATCCTACAACTGTGAAAGCCACTGCGGAAGAATTTTACATTCTGAATGACCAACCTGTAAGCCGTGAAGTCTATCTACAACATCTTCAAAAAAAGTAGTTCTATGAAAATAAGAATCCTTATTTATAGCCTACTTTTTGGGCTAAAAACTTTGGCACAACCCGCCAATAATACCTGTGCTACTGCGACGCCAATCGTGGTGGGCAACGGAACCTGTAATTCTATTCTCTATGATAATACGGGAGCAAATACACTAGGGAATCCTCCTACACCCGCTTGTTGGACCCCCAATTCAATGAGTCATACGGTTTGGTTTTCATTTGTAGCTACTACGGCAGATATTGAACTATCTTCCAATTTTGGTGGAACGTTGGCTAATACACAAATCGCCGTATATAGTGGAACTTGTGGAAGTCTCACGCAAATTGCATGTCAAGAAGATGTAAATACGGCAGCCGGTCTCTTACACACGAATGTGATTTTACATGGACTTACCCCAGGAAACACCTATTATGTTGCCATTGATGGAAACGGAAATACCACGGGAACTTTCGGAATTTGTGCCCAAGAAGCACAACCCTTAGGACCTCCTCTCCCCGTTCAGGATTGTGCAACGGCGCAAACACTTTGTAATCTGGGAAATGTATCTGTCCCCGATGGCCCTGGTGGCGTGGGAACCTCTGTTGAATCCCCGAGTTGTTTTGGAGCCCCGGGAGAACGATCCTCGAGTTGGTATACCTTTACCGCCGCAACAAACGGAGTTTTGGCTTTTACCATAACGCCCAATGCCGCGGTTGACTATGATTTTGCCGTTTATGACACAACAACCAGTTGCCCCGGTACTGAATTATCTTGTAACTGGAGTGGTGTTCTTGGGTCGACAGGATTGGGTTGTACAGGGGTTCAATGTAATCCAACGATCAACGTAGTCGCAGGGAATACCTATACCATACTTGTGGATCGATTTACAGCCAATTCATCGGCAGGTTTTACGCTTGATTTCACAGGCACTACTGCAACCTTTGCAAGTCCAAATCCAAGCTTTACAGCCAATACCGCTTGCTTAGGCAACCCAACCCAGTTTACGAATACTACCAATGGAAACTTTACCTACAGTTGGAACTTTGGAGATGGTAGTACAGCAACGGTTGAGAATCCAATACACACCTACAGTGCTGCGGGAACCTATCCTGTCACCTTATTATTGACAGCAGTCCCAGGTGGATGTCAAAATCAAATTATTCAAAATGTTACGGTAACTCCTTTACCCACCGTCGATGCAGGTGCCAATGCAACCATTTGTCCGGGTGATTGTATTACCTTATCAGGGACAACGAATGCAACAGGGGGATCTTCTGCCCCTATCGCATTTACAAATACTACCGCCGTAGCGATACCTGATAGCGATACGACAACAGGAGCCGTTTCAACCATAGCCGTTAGTGGTATTAGTCCCACTATCGTTTCAACGGGAAGTATTGTTTCGGTTTGTTTAAACATTACCCACACTTGGAATAGTGATTTGGATATTTATCTGCAAGCTCCCAATGGAACACGAATCGAACTCTCAACAGACAATGGAGGTATTGATGATAATTACACCAACACCTGTTTTTCAATGAGTGCTGCAACATTAATTACAGCTGGCACATCACCCTTTACTGGAAGTTTTATACCCGAGCAATCATTCAATCTTTTTAATGGGAGTGCAATCAATGGAAACTGGCAATTAATTGTTCAAGATGACGCTGGAGGAGATTTAGGGACGATCAACAATTGGAGTATTTCATTTAATAATTTACTACCCACATTTAGCTGGTCACCAACAACAGGAATGACCAATGCGAATACCTTAACACCAACGGTTTGTCCTACGGCAACCACAACCTATACTTTAACAGCCAATAACGGTGCAACCTGCGTGGTTACGGATACCGTGACGATTTCTGTCAATGGTTCAACTACGCCTACCTTTACCGCTGTAGCGCCCATTTGTGCAGGAGCGACCCTTACGGCATTGCCTACGACATCGAACAATGGAATTTTGGGAACGTGGTCGCCTGCTTTGAATAACACAGCCACAACAACGTATACTTTTACCCCCAATGCTGGGCAGTGCGCCACCACTACAACCTTGACCGTTACCGTCAATCCGCAAGTGACGCCTACCTTTACTGCCGTGTCACCCATTTGTTCGGGAGCGACTTTAGCAGCTTTGCCTACGACATCGAACAACGGGATTTCTGGAACGTGGTCGCCAGCACTCAACAACACAGCCACAACAACGTATACCTTTACCCCCAATGCAGGACAGTGTGCGACGACCACAACCTTGACCATCACCGTCAATCCGCAAGTGACGCCTACCTTTACCGCTGTAGCGCCCATTTGTTCGGGAGCGACCTTAGCGGCTTTGCCTACGACATCGAATAACGGAATTTTGGGAACCTGGGCACCAGCACTCAATAACTCAGCCACAACAACGTATACCTTTACCCCCAATGCAGGACAGTGTGCGACGACCACAACCTTGACCATCACCGTCAATCCGCAAGTGACGCCTACCTTTACCGCTGTAGCGCCCATTTGTTCGGGAGCGACCTTAGCGGCTTTGCCTACGACATCGAATAACGGAATTTTGGGAACCTGGGCACCAGCACTCAATAACTCAGCCACAACAACGTATACCTTCACCCCCAATGCAGGACAGTGTGCGACGACCACAACCTTGACCATCACCGTCAATCCGCAAGTGACGCCTACCTTTACCGCTGTAGCGCCCATTTGTTCGGGAGCGACGGTAGCGGCTTTGCCTACGACATCGAACAACGGGATTTCGGGAACGTGGTCGCCTGCTTTGAATAACACAGCCACAACAACGTATACCTTTACCCCCAATGCCGGGCAGTGCGCGACGACTACAACTATGACCATTACCGTCAATCCACAAGTGACGCCCACGTTTACGGCTGTAGCGCCCATTTGTTCGGGAGCGACTTTAGCGGCTTTGCCTACGACATCGAACAACGGGATTTCGGGAACGTGGTCGCCTGCTTTGAATAATACAACCACAACAACCTATACCTTTACCCCCAATGCCGGGCAGTGCGCTATCACCACTACCTTGACCATTACGGTCAATCCGCAAGTGACGCCTACCTTTACCGCTGTAGCGCCCATTTGTTCGGGAGCGACTTTAGCGGCTTTGCCTACGACATCGAACAATGGAATTTCGGGAACGTGGTCGCCTGCTTTGAATAACACAGCCACAACGACATATACCTTTACCCCCAATGCCGGGCAGTGCGCGACGACCACAACCTTGACCATTACGGTCAATCCGCAAGTGACGCCCACCTTTACCGCTGTAGCGCCGATTTGTGCAGGAGCGACCCTTACGGCATTGCCTACGACATCGAACAACGGAATTTCGGGAACGTGGGCACCTGCACTCAACAACACAGCCACAACAACGTATACCTTTACCCCCAATGCCGGGCAGTGCGCCACGACTACAACCTTGACCATTACGGTCAATCCGCAAGTGACGCCTACCTTTACCGCTGTAGCGCCCATTTGTTCGGGAGCGACTTTAGCGGCTTTGCCTACCACATCGAACAATGGAATTTTGGGAACGTGGTCGCCTGCTTTGAATAACACAGCCACAACGACATATACCTTTACCCCCAATGCAGGACAGTGTGCGACGACCACAACCTTGACCATTACGGTCAATCCGCAAGTGACGCCCACCTTTACCGCTTTAGCGCCGATTTGTTCGGGAGCGACCCTTACGGCATTGCCTACTACATCGAACAACGGAATTTCGGGAACGTGGGCACCTGCACTCAACAACACAGCCACAACAACGTATACCTTTACCCCCAATGCCGGGCAGTGCGCTATCACCACTACCTTGACCATTACTGTTAATCCGCAGGTGACGCCCACCTTTACCGCTGTAGCGCCGATTTGTTCGGGAGCGACGGTAGCGGCTTTGCCTACGACATCGAACAACGGAATTTCGGGAACGTGGGCACCTGCACTCAACAACACAGCCACAACAACGTATACCTTTACCCCCAATGCCGGGCAGTGCGCTATCACCACTACCTTGACCATTACTGTTAATCCGCAGGTGACGCCCACCTTTACCGCTGTAGCGCCGATTTGTTCGGGAGCGACGGTAGCGGCTTTGCCAACTACATCGAACAACGGGATTTCGGGAACGTGGTCGCCAGCATTAAACAACTCAGCCACAACAACGTATACCTTCACCCCCAATGCAGGGCAGTGCGCCACCACTACAACCTTGACCATTACGGTCAATCCGCAAGTGACGCCCACCTTTACCGCTGTAGCGCCGATTTGTTCGGGAGCGACCCTTACGGCATTGCCTACGACATCGAATAATGGGATTTCGGGAACGTGGGCACCGGCACTCAACAACACAGCCACAACGACGTATACCTTTACCCCCAATGCCGGGCAGTGTGCGACCACTACAACCTTGACCATTACGGTCAATCCGCAGGTGTCGCCCACCTTTACTGCTGTAGTACCGATTTGTTCGGGAGCGACGGTAGCGGCTTTGCCTACAACATCGAATAATGGGATTACAGGAACGTGGTCACCGACTTTGAATAACACAGCCACAACGACGTATACTTTTACCCCCAATGCAGGGCAGTGTGCCACCACTACAACCTTGACCATTACGATCAATCCGCAGGTGACGCCTACCTTTACCGCTGTAGCGCCCATTTGTTCGGGAGCGACCTTAGCGGCTTTGCCTACGACATCGAACAACGGGATTTCGGGAACGTGGGCACCGGCACTCAACAACACAGGCACAACAACGTATACCTTCACCCCCAATGCAGGGCAGTGCGCCACCACCACAACCTTGACCATTACGGTCAATACGCAAGTAACGCCCACCTTTACTGCCGTGGCGCCGATTTGTGCAGGAGCGACGGTAGCGGCTTTGCCTACGACATCGAACAACGGAATTTCGGGAACGTGGTCGCCAATATTAAACAACACAGCCACAACAACGTATACCTTTACCCCCAATGCCGGGCAGTGCGCCACCACTACAACTTTGACTATTACCGTCAATCCGCAGGTGACGCCCACTTTTACCGCCGTAGCGCCGATTTGTTCAGGAGCGACCTTAGCGGCATTGCCTACGACATCGAACAATGGGATTTCTGGAACTTGGGCACCGGCACTCAACAACACAGCCACAACGACGTATACCTTTACTCCCAATGCAGGGCAGTGCGCCACCACCACGACCTTGACCATTACCGTCAATCCGCAAGTGACGCCAACTTTTGCGATTGCTAATCAAACCTATTGTCAAGGGAGTCCTGTGATACAACCGCTATTACCTACTAATTCCAGTAATGGACTTGTGGGAACGTGGAATCCTGCTTCGATTTCAACAGCCCTTGTAGGAGTGACTACCTACACATTTACACCCTCGGCGCCATGTGCGTTACCTTATAGTTTTACAGTAACTATATTCTCCGCCCCCACCGCCAACACGCCCACCCCATACGAAGTGTGTGATGACAACAACGATGGTGTGGCGTGTACTTTTGTGTTGGGCACAAAGACTCCG
>NZ_FQVQ01000015.1 GCF_900129405.1 Flavobacterium fontis
GATGTTCCGATGGGTGAGCATACCATCACCGTATGGGATACCGAGGGGGGGCTGGCCAACAGTTGTGACCCGCTGATTTTAAGTGGGGTGTCTATTATTGACTATCCGCATTATTTCACGCCCAACGGCGATGGCATCAACGAAACGTGGAATGTTGTCGGCTTGCAAAATCAACCTGCGGCGAAGATTTACATTTTTGACCGTTATGGAAAACTCTTAAAGCAAATCAGTCCCACGGCAGCAGGATGGGATGGTACCTACAACGGTGCCTTGATGCCTGCCACCGATTACTGGTTCTTGGTAGAGTACTTTGAGGGGAATGTTGCGAAGGAATTTAGAGCGCATTTTTCGTTGAAACGTTAGTGATTAGTGATTAGTGACTAGTGACTAGTGATTAGTGATTAGTGATTAGTGACTAGTGATTAGTGACTAGTGATTAGTGACTAGACTTTAAATATAGAAGCTGCTCGTACAACCGAGCAGCTTTTTTGTTATTTTAAATTTTAAATTATGTATTTTAAATGTTTTGGAGCATAATGTAACACTAGGTTTTCACGATGTTTCATAAGGTATAGCCATAAACTGGCACCCCCTCTTTTTTTCTTGTTTCTTTCTTCTTGCTTCTAAAAAAGTAAAAACATCACGTTTAATCGGATTAAATAATGTTATTATGGTTGGATTTGGAGCACAATGGGGCACTAGGTTTTCACGATGTTTCACAAGGAATAGAATCGTAGAAATTCATAATTCATAATTTAAAATTCATAATTCAATTCGCGCGAGGGGTGGCAGTGGAAATCCTTGACGCAGCGCAGCGGAGGCAAGATTGCAACGAACGACCCGACCCCGAGGTGGATGATTTCATTCGGAAGAGGGAGGAGAATCCGAGGGGGCGCGCCCAATTAATGTGCCAATGTGTCAATATGTCAATGAGGCGATGTGGCGATGGGTCTAGTGACAGGGTTATGGATAATAAAAAACCTGCATGTAAGGAAATACGATGCAGGTGAATAATTTAAAAAAGTGGGTTGAACTTTAGCGAGCGTTGTATGTTTTTAAAGCAGCTTCGAGTATCGCAATGGCTCGTTGTAGGTCCTCTTTTTTGAGCACATAAGCAATACGCACTTCGTTTAAGCCTACCCCTGGAGTGGAGTAAAAGCCCGCTGCGGGAGCAACCATTACAGTTTCGCCATGAAAATCATACGATTCAAGTAACCATTGCGCGAATTCATCGGCATTGGTAACAGGCAATTGTGCTATACAATAAAACGCGCCTTTCGGGACCGCGACTTTAACTCCGGGGATATTTTGAAGTCCTTCCACCAAAAGGTCACGACGGCCTTTATATTCGGCGATGACATCCTCGAAATACGATTGGGGTGTGTCAAGCGCTGCTTCACTGGCAATTTGTGCATAGGTAGGGGGACTCAAACGCGCTTGTGCAAATTTCATTGCGGTAGCCATCACGTCTTTATTTTTGGAAACTAGGCAACCAATACGCGCGCCACACATGCTGTATCGTTTGGAAACAGAGTCAATCATAATCGCATTTTCTTCGATGCCGGGCACATTGAGCACTGAGTGGTGTTGCACATCTGCATCGTAAATAAATTCACGATATACTTCGTCGGCGATTAGGAACAAGTCGTGTTTTTTAACAATGGCAGCGAGTTGTTGAATCTCTTCTTGTGAGTATAAGTAGCCAGTAGGGTTTCCTGGGTTACAAATAAGAATCGCTTTAGTTTTGGGTGTAATGAGTTGTTCAAACGCGGCAATAGGAGGGAGGGCAAAACCTTCTTCTAGCGTAGAAATGACGGGAACTACTTTGACCCCTGACGCCGTAGCAAATCCGTTGTAATTGGCATAAAACGGTTCAGGAATGATGATTTCGTCGCCTGCATCCATCGTGCTTCCAATTGCGAAGAGCAAGGCTTCTGAACCTCCCGTAGTGATGATGATATCTTGCGTTTCCACGGGAAGACCATAGGAGCGGTAGGAAGCCGCCAACTTGGTACGGTAACTCTCAAAACCCGCGGAATGGCTATACTCTAGCACTTCGATAGCTGCATTTTTAACCGCTTGCAGGGCTACTTCAGGCGTTTTAATATCGGGTTGCCCAATGTTTAAATGATAAACTTTTACCCCTTTCTTTTTGGCTATTTCTGCATAGGGAACTAACTTACGGATGGGCGATTCGGGCATTTGTTGGCCTTTGTTCGAAATCTTTGGCATAGTGATTTGTTTTAGCTGTGCAAATTTGCAAATTTTAAGATGATTTTGACGTTAATGCTATCGTAAAAAGCGCTATTTTTTTTAATTTTAGAAAAATTACCCGATGAAGTCCCGAATCTTATTTCTTTTATTGGTTTTACTTGTGTCCGGCGTTCTTGCCCAAGTGGGATTTCAGTTGCCAGAACACCGGAAGAAAATCGTGCTTCCCTTCACATTTGTTCAAAATCTTATCATCATTCCTGTAGTTCTGAATGGGACTCCTCTGAATTTCATGCTCGATACGGGCGTTGAGCATACGCTATTGTTCAGTTTGGAAGACACTGATCAAGTGCAGTTAAATCAGATGGAAGCGGTAAAAGTACGCGGCCTTGGGAACTTGGATGCAATTGATGCGTACAGCTCTGAAAATAATCGGTTGGAAATTGGTTCTATGACTGATAGGGCCCACAAATTATACCTCATTCTCGACGAAAAAGTGAACATTTCTACCTCCGTGGGAATGCCGATTAATGGGATTATAGGGTACCATTTTTTTAAGTCTTACAGCGTTCGTATCGATTATGTTAAGCAAAAGATTATCCTCTCGCGCGAAGTCAATAGGCTCATGAAGCGTCGGGAACCCTTTACAGCAATTCCTCTGACGTTTATACAAAACAAACCGTATCTCCATGCAACGACTGCCTTGGGAGCCAAAGTCACCTCTGCTTTTTATTTACTTGATACCGGAAATACCGATGTAGCCTGGTTGTTTCCCAATGCGCAGCCAGCGTTCTCATTTCAACCCTATCCTTATGTCGATGACTATCTTGGTCGGGGCTTGTCGGGTGATATTTATGGGCAACGGGGACGAATCGATTCAATTGCACTCGGACCGTTTAGTGTCAAGAGACCCCTGGTGGCGTTTCCGAAAGGCGATTTTATACAGCATCTGCTCCAAATCAACGGACGCAACGGTTCGCTGGGTAACGAGCTCTTGAAGCGCTTTCATCTAGTTTGGGATTATCCGAATCAAAAAATCTATGTGTATCCCAATGCTTTGATCAAAGACCCTTTTGTGTATAATATGTCTGGAATTGAAATCGTGCATAGCGGTTTGGAGTGGGTAACCGAAACCAAGGATTTGACTGTTCAATCAATTTATGCCAAAAATGTATTTTCCAATAGCGGGCAGCGCATTAATGATCAAGTCAAGGTTTTGTTTGCCTTGCGTCCCACTTATGTTGTAGATTTGATTCGGGTCAATTCCCCTGGCGATCTAGCAGGGCTGCGTAAGGGAGATCAACTCTATAAAATTAACGGTTACCTCTGTACGAATATCACTCTCGATGAAATCAACGGTTTTTTGAAAATGCGCGACGGAAAAACGGTAGACATCGAATACATTCGAAACGGGAAAACGGTCACGACTTCTTTAATTTTAAAAGACCTTTTACCATAAAAAAAACCTGCCGTAGCAGGTTGTTATTTTTAGGAACGATTCATCAAAATATTTGTTTTTTTCTCTAGAGGATTGGGTTCTTGTTTGACAATTACTTCTCCTTTAATCTTTAGCGCTACCATGCCACCTTCAACATTTACTGCATTGGTTTCTACTGTGATTGTTTTGCGAATGGGCCCCGGATTCATATTGTATTTCACCTTAATTTCACCTGTTTTACCGGGCATAATCGGTTGGTCGGGTTTACTTGGAACCGTACAGCCACAAGTCGATTGTACGTTTTTGATAATTAGCGGTTGATCGCCTGTATTGGTGAACTCAAAAATCCGCTCTCCATTATCAGTTTCCTTGGTTACAGTACCGTAATCTATCGTATTATCTTTGTCTTTAAAAACAATTTTTGGCCCCGTTTGCGCCAAAGTAAATGCTGTGAAAAAAAGAAGACAATAAGGTAAAAATCGTTTCATGACTCTGTTTTTTGTAAAATTACTACTTTCCGTTGGGGTACAAAATTTTAAATCTTAAATTTTTCGTAACGTACTATTTTCAGTACTTTTGCCCACATAGGTACAAAAAACATACCAAAATTTCAGGTGTTAGGATTATCAATTGTTTTATCCACATCACCTCCCGTTTTCGCTTTTATCACTTCATAACGTTAAGTAGATATTGGCTCTCCCTGCTTACCGGCAGGCTGATCGGGGCAATAAGGGAGTTTTTTTTCCAATTCAAAATTTTACACACATGATTCCAGCACAGTACAACGCCCAAGATGTCGAGCAAAAGTGGTATGCCTATTGGATGCAACACGACTTTTTTACCTCCAAACCCGATCATCGTACCCCCTATACTATAGTCATTCCTCCGCCTAATGTGACCGGAGTATTGCACATGGGGCATATGCTCAATAATACCATTCAAGACGTGTTGATTCGTCGTGCCCGCTTGAAAGGATTTAATGCATGTTGGGTTCCCGGTACCGATCACGCTTCGATTGCTACGGAAGCTAAGGTAGTGGCAAAATTGAAAAGTGAAGGCATTCAAAAAAACGATTTAACGCGTGAAGAATTCTTGAAACACGCTTGGGATTGGACCCATAAATATGGAGGTACGATTTTGGAGCAACTCAAACAATTGGGCTGTTCTTGCGATTGGAGTCGCACCAAGTTTACTATGGATCCCGATATGTCGGCTTCTGTAATCCGTTCTTTCGTCGACTTGTATCGCAAAGGATTAATTTATCGTGGTTATCGTATGGTCAATTGGGACCCCGAAGCCAAAACTACCCTTTCGGATGAAGAGGTAATTTATGAAGAGCGCCAAGGGAAGTTATATCATTTGCGCTATGCCATTGAAGGTTCGCAAGAATTTGTAACTATTGCCACTACACGACCTGAAACCATTTTGGGCGATACCGCAATTTGTATTCATCCCGAAGACGAGCGATACCAACATTTGCGTGGTAAAAAAGCTATTGTTCCCATTTGTAACCGTGTGATTCCTATCATTTTTGATGCTTACGTTGATCCTGAGTTTGGAACGGGATGCTTAAAAGTAACGCCCGCTCACGATGTCAACGATAAAGAATTGGGGGAACGTCACAATTTGGAAATCATCGATATTTTCAACGAAGACGCGAGTTTGAATAGCTTCGGATTGCATTATGCGGGCAAAGACCGTTTTGAAGTACGTGAAGCGATTGCCATCGAATTGGAGGCAATCGGTGCCTTGGTGAAAACGGAAAACCATTTGAATAAAGTGGGAACGTCTGAGCGCACCAAAGCGGTAATCGAACCCCGATTATCTGATCAATGGTTTTTACGCATGGACGAATTGGTCAAACCGGCCATTAAAGCTGTACTTGAAACCGAAGAAGTGAAGTTATACCCCTCCCGATTTAACAATACCTACCGTCATTGGTTGGAAAATATTCGGGATTGGAATATTTCTCGTCAGTTGTGGTGGGGCCAACAAATTCCGGCCTATTACTATGGCGATGGAAAAGAAGATTTTGTGGTTGCAGAGACCAAGGAAGAAGCACTTGCTTTAGCCCAAGAAAGAACAGGAAATTCAGCCCTTACCTTTGACCAGCTTACGCAAGATGCCGATGCCCTCGATACTTGGTTTTCGTCGTGGTTATGGCCTATGGCGGTATTTGGCGGAATAATGGATCCCGAAAACAAAGATTACAAATATTACTACCCTACCAACGATTTGGTTACGGGTCCCGATATCTTATTCTTCTGGGTGGCTCGAATGATTATTGCGGGTTACGAATACGCCGACGCCAAGCCGTTTACCAATGTGTATTTAACCGGATTGGTTCGCGATAAGCAAGGCCGTAAAATGTCGAAATCGTTGGGGAACTCACCCGAGCCATTGGAATTGATTGAGCGCTTTGGCGCCGATGGTGTTCGCGTGGGCTTATTGCTGAGTGCCTCGGCGGGTAATGATATTTTGTTTGACGAAGAATTGTGCCAACAAGGGAAAGCGTTTGCCAACAAAATTTGGAATGCCTTCCGCTTGATCAAAGGTTGGGAAGTGGCCGCTATTCCCCAACCCGAATCCTCACGTGTTGCGATAGCATGGTATGAAGCTAAATGGCAACATACCTTAGTAGAAATCGAAGATAATTTTGACAAATACCGTATCTCCGATGCGTTGATGGCCATTTATAAGTTGTTCTGGGATGATTTCTGTTCTTGGTTCCTTGAAATGATAAAACCGGGATACCAACAACCAATAGATCAAGTGACTTTTGATAAAGCGATTGCGCTTTTGGAAACCAACTTGAAATTATTGCATCCGTTTATGCCGTTTTTGACAGAAGAAATTTGGCAATACATCAAAACGCGTACCCCTGAAGAGGCGCTTATCATTGCCCAATGGCCAACTTCGGTTGCTTATGATGCCTCATTGGTGGATGATTTTGAGTTTACCAAAGAGGTTATTTCTGGGATTCGTACGCTACGCAAAGACAAAAATATTCCATTCAAAGAGGGAATTGAATTGAAGGTAGTCAACAAAGAGGGGAGTACCTCCTTTTTTGACAGTATTGTTGCAAAATTGACCAATCTTTCTTCCCTTACTTATGTCAATGAAAAAGTGGACGGTGCTTTATCGTATCGCGTCAAGTCCAACGAATACTTCATTCCAGTAACCGGCGCCATCGATGTTGCCGCTGAGATTGAAAAATTGACGGCTGAGTTGGCCTATACCCAAGGTTTTTTGAAATCGGTTCAAGCCAAGTTATCCAATGAGAAATTTGTTTCGGGGGCCCCTGAAAAAGTAATTGAAATGGAGCGCAAAAAAGAAGCCGATGCCTTAGCCAAAATTGCCATGCTTGAGGCGAGTTTGACAGGTTTGAAATAAAGTAATTGAGTACAAAAAAAAGGAGTATTCTTTCGAGTACTCCTTTTTTTATTTTGAGAAGGTGTTTATTCAAACTTGACCTTCACCGTTTGTGAAACGCCATTTCGTGAAAACACCACTTCGACTTCATCGCCTGGGTTGATTTTGGCTAAAGCTTCCATATACCCATATACATCTTTAATCGGTAACGCACCAATTTTGGTAATGACATCACCTTCCTGAATACCTGCTTTTTGCGCGGGTCGGTTATCGGTTACACCATCGACATGCAGTCCGTCAGGGTGTTCGGTGTAATCGGGCATGATTCCCATGGTTACTTTGTACTTGGGACGTGTTTTACCAGCATTCGCTTTGGTTTTGGTAAACGGAATTTGTTCCATCACATCCAGCGCTTGGGTAATTCGGAACACGTATTCAACGATGTTTTTAACTCCGTAGTAATTGATTTTATCTGCATCGTCACTTGGTTTATGGTAATCGCTGTGCGTTCCAGTAAAGAAATTTAAAACAGGAATGTCTTTTAAATAAAACGAAGTGTGGTCGGTGGGTCCGGTGCCGCTTTCCTCCAGGGTAACATGAAATCCAGCAGGTTTGTTTTTCTCGATGATTTTTGGAAATTCGGGACTCGTTCCTGTTCCTCCAATAATTAGGTCTTTGGAGGCATTCAAGCGACCAATCATGTCCATGTTGATCATGGTAACTACATTGGGGGATTGCGCTTTAATGATGTCTGCGAGTGCTTTGGATCCGATTAATCCGTCTTCTTCCCCAGAAAATAAGGCAAAGATATAGTTCGCCTTTTCTGTCGTTATGTTTTGGGATAGCATTCGCGCCAACTCGAGTACACCTGCGACTCCAGAGGCATTGTCGTCAGCGCCGTTGTGGATTTGTCCTTGGGAATTCATTTGGGTAGAATTTCCGTGTTCGTTTCGGCCTAAATGGTCATAATGCGCCCCAATTACAATCGTTTTGGAGGCTTTATTGTCTAGATAGGCGACTACATTATGGGCTTTGATTTTTACCTCTTGGCTATTCAACGAATCTTTTGGATTGTTTTTGTAAGTATATTCAAAGGGAATTAGATGGGATTTTCCTTGATAGGGCTTGAGTTTCCACTTTTTGAATTGATTCTCCAAATATTCGGCGGCCTTCAGTTCTTCCTTAGAGCCCACCAAACGTCCATTCATAGCATCGGAGGCCAAAAAGGTAATGTGTTTTTGGAGTAATGGCTCTTCAATGTATTCTGCGGGATCGGTATCGACCCAGTCGGCGATGAAAACATTGGTTTCCCGTGCAGCTTCTTGTTGGCGATTGCTCGAGAAAACTAATTTTTTACCGTTGGGGGAAAACATGGGAAATGCGTTGAATTCACTTTCAAAGGTGATTTGACGCAAATGCGTTCCATCGGTGTTGATCATATAAAGTTGAAAATCGTACCCACGTGTTGCATGATGGTTGGAAGAAAAAATAATTTTTTGATCCGAAGGATGGAAAAAGGGCGCCCAGTTTGCCTTTCCTAATTGAGTGATTTGCTTTAAATCAGAGCCATCGACATTGCAGGTGTACAATTCCATTTCGGTGGGAGCGACTACATTTTCTTGAAGGAGTGCTTTGTATTCGTTAATTTCAGCCTCCGTTTTGGGTCGGGAAGCTCGAAACACAAGTTTTTTACTGTCGTGCGAGAAAAAGCTTCCTCCATCATAGCCTAAACCGAAAGTCACTTGTTTCAAATTGGAACCGTCTATATCCATGGTCCAAAGTTCCAAATCCCCAGATCGCGTCGAGGTAAAGGCAATTTTTTTTCCATCGGGAGAAACTACCGCCTCGGCATCGTATCCAGGAGTATTCGTGAGTTGTTTGACAATATTTCCGTTTAAATCAGCGATATACAAATCAAACTCGGGATAAATGGCCCATAAGTATTTACCATCGCGGGGTTTTGGGGGAGCAGGACATTCTTTTTGTGCCCCGTGGGTCGACGCAAAAATAATATGTTTGCCATCGGGCATAAAGTAGGAACAGGTGGTTCTTCCTTGTCCGTTGGAAATGCGTTTTAGACTTTGGGGAGAAAAGGTTTTTTCGTTAAGATTTAAGCTAAAAATTTGATCGCATTCTGCTCCCAAGGCTTTATTGGTAACTTGTAGGGTGAGCAGTTGGTTGTTGGGACTGAAGTAGGCTTCGGCATTGTCACCGCCGAACGTTAGTTTTTGAATATTTTTCAAGTTGTGTTCTTGTCCAAAAAGCGATACAACACAGCCTAAAAAGAAGAGGCAAATTCGGTTTTGAAGCATGATTAATTTTTTTCTCAAAGATAAAATTTACCACTCATTTGCGACCTTCTTTATTCAAAAATTTGCATTAATTGCTCTTTGTCAAGCGGTTTCTCAAGATATCCTTTCAATCCAAGGTAGCTTTCTGCTTTTTGCTTGTCTTTATCGTTGAGCGAAGAGGTGAGAATGTATACTTTATGTTGGTTTAAAAAGTCGGGTAAAACCTTAATAACTTCATCCAAAAATTCAAATCCAGTTAATTCAGGCATATTGATATCCAAGAAGATATACGCATGATTCTTGACTTCTTCATGAATATTTTCAAATACAAAAGTGAGTGCCTGCCGACTAGATAAAAAGGTTTTTATCGAGCAATCGGGACATAAATTACGTATTGTTTTTTCGTGCACGTAATTAAAAATAGCATCATCGTCAATTAGAATACAATACATAAAAATAAATATATTCCTACAAATGTAAGTTATTTTTTATTAAGTGAGATAAAAAATCGAGAACCTTTACCCAATTCAGAGTACACATCAAGGACACCATCGAGTTTTTGAGTGATTTCTTTACAGATAAATAAGCCCAGTCCGGTGCCTACTGCACTGTTTGATCCTCTAAAAAACATTCGAAAAATTTTTGGAAGGTGTTCAGGAGCGATCCCTTCTCCGTTATCTTCTACTTCAATTATTATTTTTTGGGAGGTTTCTGTGAGTTTGCAACGCACAAAAGGATTTGGAAGGCTTCGATTTCGGTATTTGACTGCATTTCCGATAATATTTTTTAACAAAGTTGCCATTCGATAGCGATCGGAGGTAATCCAAGCATTGCCATTGTCTTGAAACGTCATTTCCATTTGTACATCGGATACATATTTTAAATCTTCAAATATCCCATGGATCATTTCTTTAAGATTAAAATGTTCGTACGTCACATCCAATCGTGCATTTCGTGAAAATTCTAAAATTTCCTGAATGGTATCGTCGAGTCGAGCTACACTGACATCAATGAGCTGTATGTATTCTTTTAGGTTGGGTTCTAAATTTTCAGTGGCAAAAATTAAATTAACAAGCCCTTTAATCGAGAGCAAAGGGGCTCTTAAATCATGCGATACACGATATACAAAATTATCCAACTCGTTGTTCAGTTTTTGCAGCTCTTGATTTTTACTTACAATCGTTTTTTGTGTTTTCTTGAGTTCTGAAATATCTACTCCATTGATAATGACATATTGTAGTTGATCTCCAATAAAATAAGGAAACACATCAATTAATCGGTAGCAAGTTTTCTGGTTTGGTGTTGTGATAACATCGGTGTAATGGATTAGTTTTTTCAAGTCAACTGCGTCACTGACTTTTTGAGCCATTCGACGCATATTTTTTAATGGATGTCGTTTGAGACGTAATTGCGTTAACTCACTTATATTTTTTCCAATAAAAGTTTCCCAGTCGGGTTGAACTTTAAGCAATGATTCATTGATAAAGGCAACATTCAAGTTTTTATCGAGGACAATTTTTTGAGAGGGAGAATGGTTAAAAAGACTTTCATAATACTTCTTCAACGCATCCAATTGCATTTCAGCTTCGTGCTTTTCGGTTATATCCAAATTGCTACCGATAAGTTTGATGATCTTACCTTCGGGCGTTCGCTCGGCAATGAGTAAAGTTTTTACATAGCGAATTTCCTTTGCGTTTTTCAATTGTATGCGATATTCATACTCCAAATGACTTTCATTAGAACGCATAAAGTTATGCAAACGCTCTACTGTAGAATTGCGATCTTCGCTATGTACACAATTTTTCCAAAAAGGATAAAAATCGACAGGGGCTAAGTTTCTTGGTATCCCTAATTGAAGCTCTAAAATAGTATTCCATTGGGTTTTTTGACTTTCGGCTTCCCATTCCCAAATACCGATTTGTGCTTTTTCAGCGATAGTTTCAAAGCGTTTGTTTATGCGTAAAATTTCATTTCGCGCCTGTACTTCTTTGGTGATGTCTTTTTGAATCGAAATGAAGTTGGTATGATTTCCAAGTGGGTCAAATACAGGGATTATTTCAATTTGGTTATGATACGGTTTCCCATTTTTAGTGTAATTAATCAATTCAACAGCTACACTTTTTTTGTCGCGTAAAGCATCGACCAATCGTTTGTGTTCGGCCTCAGATTGGGGAGCTCGTTTTAAAAAATCCTTAGGTTTTTTACCAATTATTTCTTTGCGTTGATATCCTGTTGTTTTAACAAATGAATCATTCACCCACTCAATCTCTCCATGGTGGTTTGCTATAATCACATTGTTATTGATTTTCTTTGCTATTAATGAGAGTTTGGTCAACTCCATTTTTGAATTATTGATTTCATCCAACTGATGTTGAATTTTTAAGTGCTGTTGTAATCGTATTGTTAAAGCCAGGAATTGTTGACTAAAAATTTGGAACAGTGTTTCCAATGTTGGATTAAACGCACTAAATAATGGTGACTTTTGCTTGCTGATCAAACCCATACATCCGATATGAATTCCAGCTAAAGTATCTTCAATAACAGTTATCACTCCTCGATCATACGCTTTAAGTTTTTCTACTTTTCTTAGCTGTGAATCCTCTAGTAATGTTATTGAATGGGGAGGAAATTCTTTAAAGAATCGAAATAATGCTGTATTCTTTTTTGATGGTTTTTGAAATTGCAATGGAATCCCTTCTGAAAAAAGTTTTTGTATTCCAGTTTCGGGATGCATAAAAACAATAAGCGAGGCTTCAACTTCGAGAATATCAACCATTGTCTCTACAGCAAGCTGGCCTAAATGTTCAAGACTGGTCGATTGTAAGGCTTTGGAGTTGAATTCAGACAGACGTTTATATAATGTCAGTTCATGATCTAAACGGTCCTGAGCAGCAATTAACTTCTGTTCCGTAGCAGAGAAACGGGTAACGCGAAGTTGAAGCTGTTCATAGGCTTGTTGTAATCCTATGGCATTATTTGAGTTCATGGTAATTTTGGGGCTATTTTGTTTTTATTTTCTGTAAATTACATAAAGTGCTGTAGTATAGTTGTGATATGTGTTCTTTCCATTCAACCGTGCAAATTCACCAAATCCATACATGCCCAACCATGGTGGACAAACCTCGCCCGAGTAAAATGGAGTTTGCATTTGGTGGACCAATTCTTCTTTTAAAACGCGGTTGGTGAGGTAGCGTCCTCGTGCTAAACAATCGGCGTGAAATACCGCTACTGGTTTTTTTCCACCTGCACGTTGGCACATCGATGTTACCATTCGATCCATTTCTTTAAAAATTAACTCTTCATCCCGTATGGTAAACCAAAGCTGGGTACCTTCGTTACACGAGGTGGCATAGTAAATGTGTTCGCCTTCATGCTTGGTAACCACACGCAAAATGTGTTGATTTCCATATTCCTCCGCTACTTCAGGGGGCAGTAGTTCGGCCAATGCCCCTACGGGAATAGTGTGTCCACAATCGGCCTCTTTGGGTAATCCTAATCGCTCCAGAAAAGTCGACCAAGCGGGTTTTCCATTCAGTTCTTCAATAATATGTCCGTTGGATTTAGTTACCGTCATAGGTTCACCTATAGCCATAAAACCATGGGTTGCTTGCGTATCAATGGTTAAAGAAGGATCGCAAAATCCAATGGCAAAAGCTCCATGTTCGGTGACTTGTTGCGCAAACGCTTGGAAACTAACATATCCTTTCATATTATCGGAAGTGGTAGCGCCAAATACGGTTACGTCTTCCCCAAAAACAGTTTCAAATCCCCGAATACACTCTGAATTATTAATATCAATTCCCGAGGCAATAAAATAAATCATATTGATTCCGGTTTTTTGGGCTTGTAAGGCCTTGGCCATTTTGACACATTCGTCGTACGAATTATGACCATAAATAGATGAACTTCCGGCGAGCGCAAATTCATTGCCCGTAAGCGCCATCAAAGCCATATCTTTCATGGATTCACTCACGCCCTCGCGCCCTACAACGCCACAACAAGAGGCAGCTACAATTTGTGCTTGGGGAGCCATTTCATGAGCTTGTTCTATGAGATCTTGAAAATCATGCCCCACAGAAGCATTAAAAATGAGGAGTGAAGCTTGATCGAGGTGTTCCCCTAGGGCAATTTCTAAACATTCCGTAACACTTCTTTTGGTATTAACAATACGAGTAGAGGCAGAATAAAATTGTAGCATAGTAGTAGATTTAATATTCGTAAAAGAACTTTGAAAATGAGTTCGTAAAGCGGTATATTAAATGTACTATAATTAAAATAGATAAATTTATTTTATCGACGAGAGTCCATTTTAATGGCGACGAAAGCTGTTTAGCTGTAGACGAATGAATTAGGGTGTGATAGCCTCTTCAAATTTTTCAGCTACTTTATCCCAATTGATATGTTTGAAAACACTTTCTACATATTTTTTACGACGATTTTGATACTCCAAATAGTAAGCATGTTCCCAAAGATCAATACCTAATATAGGTTTTCCGGGAACTTCTGCACGCGGCATCAGCGGATTGTCTTGGTTGACGGTATTCGTGATTTCAAGTTTTCCTGATTTATTGACAATCAACCATGTCCAACCTGATCCAAAAACCTTTCCTGTAGCATCAATAAATTGATTCTTAAAGCTATCAAACGAACCAAAATCACGGTCGATGGTGGCCGCCAACGAATCTTTGGGTTGGGCTTGCCCTTTGGGAGTTAAGATATCAAAATACAAACTATGATTGTAATACCCTCCTAAGTTATTCTTTAAATCAACATTAGAAATGTCGAGTTTCTTAAAAATTTCAGTAATGGGCAACGGTTCCAAATCGGTTCCGCTTAGTAGTTGATTCAGGTTGTTGGTATAGGTAAGATAATGTTTGGAATAATGCGTTTCCATAGTCAGTGCATCGATGTCAGGCTGAAGGGCATCGTAACCAAAAGGAAGTTTTACCAATTCAAAAGCACCCTCTTGGGCTTTAACATCATCGGGAACCCCAAGCGTCACTTTTTGTTCTTTGGAGGGTAGCGGTACTTCAACGACTTCGGTATATTTTTTCCGTTTACAGGAAGCTGAGGAAATAATGAGAAAACATCCCCACAAGAGCACACACTTTTTCATTACTTACTTTTTTTTTGTGCCAATTCCATAATGGCTTGAATATATTGTTCTTTGGCTTCGTCTTGAGTGAGGTGGTTAATTTGTATCCACGCATTCATTTTGAAAGCATTTCGCAAATCTTGGGGATACACAAATCGATGGGTAGCCCTTCCCAAGGTAGATTGTTTGTATAAAGCATACAAACGCAACTGCACATCTTGGGGCAGGGAAGCTTGTGTCATTGTGTTGGCAATGTCAACTGCTTCATCGAATCGTTCTTCCAACGGGCGATTATCCATGGTTTTTTACAGCAATAATCGTTTGATTACCTACAGCTTTTTGACCGAGTTTTACGTTTACTTCGGTTCCAAGGGGAAGATAAATGTCTACCCGGGAACCAAATTTAATAAATCCAGCATCAGCCCCTTGACGCACCGTCATGCCTTCTTCGGCATAATTGACAATACGTTTGGCCAGCGCTCCTGCAATTTGACGGTATAAAATTTCACCAAAAATACGGTTCTCAATAACCACGCTTGTGCGTTCATTTTCAGTGCTCGATTTTGGGTCCCAAGCTACTAAATACTTTCCAGGATGGTATTTACTGTATTTTACCTTGCCGCTCGTACAATAACGCGTTACGTGAACGTTAATGGGCGACATGAATATGGAAACTTGTAAGCGCTTGTCTTTAAAATACTCTGCCTCGTAGACTTCCTCAATAACAACTACTTTCCCGTCTACAGGCGCTACAATTTGATAATCATTAACTTCCAAAGGCCGCTTCGGATTTCGGAAAAATTGCAAAACCATGATCAATAAAAAAAGCAGTACCAATTGCACCGACTTAAGAATCCAAGGGTTTGCAATTACATACGGTGAACCGAGTAGGAGGACCGTAAAACTGAACGTTGCGATTAAGATGATTTTGGCACCTTCTTTATGAAACATAATCTAGAATTTGGTAAAACAAAAATACAAAGGGCGTGACAAATATAATACTATCTAAGCGATCCAAGATGCCCCCATGTCCTGGCATGATTTTCCCACTGTCTTTCACGCCAGCAATACGTTTAAATTTGGATTCAATCAAATCACCCAACGTACTGAAAACACTGATGATTGCTGCACTTACCGTCCAAATCAACACCGAAGTGTCTGCATATTCAGGTTTGGGTTGAAAATAATAGCGCGAAATCAAGTAGCCGACGAGAATTGTAAACAACATGCCACCCAAAAAGCCTTCGATGGTTTTTTTGGGTGAAATTTTTTCCAATAACTTATGTTTACCTATCGTTTTCCCAACAATATAAGCAAAGGTGTCATTAGTCCAAATCAGTAAAAAGATGCTGATGATGATTTTTGGACGGTATTCATTGTTGGAAAAAGGAATTTTAACTAAAATCAAAAAAGGAAGGATTACATACCCCAAGGTAAAGAGATAGCGTGACCAAACACCAATGTGCTCTTTTTTAAAATTAAACAAAAGCAATAAGCATTTGATGGAGATGAATAGGGTTACTATAAGCAGTAAAATATCGTTGGTTTTATTGGTCCGAAATTGAGATGCCCAGTAAAAGGCAGCAGCACCAATAATCAACGGAGCAATTCGGTTAATATGCACTAATCCACAGAATTCGTAAATCGCAATGAGCATAAAAAACCCAAACAGGATAAAAAAACTATCCATAGAGTAGGAGGTAGCGCCCAGTAACAAGGTTACATAAACGATACCAGAAAGGAATCGGGTGAGGGATTCACTCATGATTACAAATCTTCTAAAAGCAACAAATAGAGGTTTTTATGGCAACTCCCGTACGTGAGAAAGTCCTCCTCCTGCGCTTTTTCAAAGTATTTAATGGTCGTGATATTGGTTGGGTATTCTTTGTCGTATTTCTTTTTGATCACCCGCAGACCGTCACTTTTCGACTCCAAAATTTGACTAGTGGTTGCAAGGATAACAATATTGTCTGGAAGTTCGTTGGGCTTCTTTTGCTTGATTTGGTTGGAAGAAAATAACACAGAACCTTCGTCAGCGATTAAGTTTTCGCAACTGGCAAAAAAGAAGGCAGGCTGAGTCACCGATTGATGGGGAAGACGATTTTCTTCCAATAGACTAAAAAGTTTGGACTCAAAACACAATACTTCTTTTTCAAACCAATCGTTTTCTTCTAATATATTTTCAAATTGTTCTTTAACTTCTGCTAAGTTTTCACAATAGATGAATTTCCCTCCATTTTTTTTAAAATTAAAGGTAAATTGCTCATCTACAGGTAAATTGGAAGGTTTTGGCGAGTTGTATTCGCTTTGGCTTTCCGCTTCGGAACCTTCTTGACCGGAACCAAATATTTTTCTGAAAAGACTCATATATTGGGTATACTTCTTTAAAAAGTTGGACAATTTCAAAGATAAAAAAATCTTAATTCAAAACCGTGCATGAATTAAGATTTTTTAAAATTTTGTTAAAAAGAGATTACAAAGGATTTTCTTCCGTCAAGGTGTGAATTTCCCCAAAAGGGCGTTTGCCAAAAATAGCCTCCAAATCATCTTTAAAAATCACTTCTTTTTCAATTAAGATATCGGCCAACTGCAACAATTTCTCTTTGTTTTCCTTGAGTAATTGAATAGCTCGTTGGTATTGTCCTTCCACCAAAGCAGAGATTTCTTTATCAATCAAAACAGCCGTTTCTTCCGAATAAGGTTTGCTAAAGTTATACTCCGATTGACCGCTGGAATCGTAGTAGGTAATGTTTCCAATTTTGTCATTCAAGCCGTAAATGGTGACCATAGCTCGTGCTTGACGCGTCACTTTTTCGAGGTCGGAAAGCGCTCCTGTAGAAATCGTATCGAAAACAACTTCTTCGGCCGCACGACCTCCCATGGTAGCACACATTTCATCCAACATTTGGTTGGGACGAACAATCAAACGCTCTTCGGGAAGATACCAAGCCGCGCCCAAACTTTGTCCACGGGGAACAATCGTTACTTTGATGAGTGGTGCCGCATGTTCGAGCATCCAACTCACTGTAGCATGACCCGCCTCGTGAACGGCAATAGCTCGTTTTTCCTCAGGAGTAACGATTTTATTTTTCTTTTCTAAACCGCCTACAATACGATCAACAGCATCCAAAAAGTCTTGGCGTTCTACCTGGGTCTTATTTTTACGCGCAGCAATCAAAGCCGCTTCGTTACATACATTGGCAATGTCAGCTCCCGAAAAACCTGGGGTTTGTTTCGCTAGGAACTCCGTGTCCAAATCGTCAGCCTTCTTTAAAGGTGTCAAGTGAACTTCGAAAATTTCCTTACGCTCGCGAATGTCTGGTAAGTCAACGTAAATCTGACGGTCAAAACGACCGGCTCGCATCAATGCTTTATCCAAAATATCGGCTCGGTTGGTCGCTGCCAATACGATGACATGCGTGTTTGTACCGAATCCGTCCATCTCTGTGAGCAACTGATTGAGTGTGTTTTCGCGTTCGTCATTGGAACCTGAAAAATTGTTTTTTCCACGCGCGCGCCCCACAGCATCAATTTCATCAATAAAAATAATAGCCGGTGATTTATCTTTTGCTTGTTTGAACAAATCGCGAACACGTGAAGCGCCCACCCCGACAAACATCTCAACAAAGTCAGACCCTGAAAGGGAGAAGAAGGGCACTTTAGCCTCTCCCGCCACTGCTTTGGCCAATAAGGTTTTTCCTGTTCCTGGAGGCCCAACCAGTAAAGCTCCTTTAGGGATTTTACCACCGAGCGCAGTATACTTTTCGGGATTCTTTAAAAATTCCACAATCTCTTGGACTTCTTCTTTGGCGCCTTCCAGTCCTGCAACGTCTTTAAACGTAACTTTAACATCATTTTTTTCGTCAAACAAACGCGCTTTTGATTTTCCGATGTTAAAAATTTGTCCGCCGCCACCGCCAGCACCACCCGAAGCCATTCGTCGCATGAAATACAACCATACCCCAATAAGGATGATAAGAGGTAAGAAGTTAATAAAGTATTCTGACCAATCACTTTTTTGTTGAAAATCATAAGAAACTAACTGTTTCTTCTTTACGGCTTCCGCTAGCTCTTTTTGAAACAGTTCGTCATTTCCGATATCAAAAGTGTAATGAGGACCTTTATTTACGGTTCCAAATACATCTTTGGCTACTTTTTGGTGTTTTTTCTCTTTCAGCGCTTTTTCGTTAAGATACGCTTCAGCTTTCGTTTTGTTGTAAACAATCACTTTTTGTACCTCACCGCGTTTTAACATGTCGTCAAATTGTGAGACGCTTATTTTAGAATAATCCTGAATGGTAGAACCTCCAATCATGTTCAATACAATGAGCATGAATAAGATAGCGCCAGTAATCCACCAGGGGCTAAATTTTATACCGTTTGGTTTTTTATCTTCAGACATAATTTACTTGGGTTCCTTGTTTTTAGTATTGCGTTTCAATTCGGGTCATTTTGGCATCTCCCCACAATCCTTCAATGTTATAATACTCACGGGGCTCTTTTTGGAAAACGTGGACCACGATAGAAACATAATCCATCAATACCCACTCTCCATTTTCTGTTCCTTCTACATGCCAAGGTTTTTCTTTAAATTCTTTAGAAACAACTTTTTGAATTGAATTTACGATTGCATTCACTTGTGTATTGGAAGAGCCTGTGCACAAAACAAAATAATCACAAACTGCGGTGTCAATTTCTCTTAAATCTAAAAGGTCAATCTCGTTCCCTTTTACTTCTTCGATTCCTTTTATAATGCCCGCCAATAGGACATCGGTACTCACTTCTTTTTTTATCATTTAAAACTGCTTCTTATTTTGCAAAGGTATTATTTTTTGTCATTATTTTTGAGGCTTAACAGAAGTTTAAATCCGAAAATTTACCCCTTTGTCCTATGCAGTTAATCAAACTCGATGCCATAGATTCGACCAATGATTTTTTAAAAGCGTTGGCACGTGCTAAACCCTTGGAAAATTATACCACAGTACTTGCGCATCAGCAAACCAACGGCAAGGGACAACGCGGGGCACGTTGGCTTTCGGAACCGGGTAGTAATTTGATAATGAGTGTTTTGATTCATAATCATCGCGTTCCTACTTCGGCTGTTTTTCATCTTAATGTAGCGGTTGCCATCAGTCTTTTAAAAGTCTTACAACGCTATCACATTCCTGATTTAAGTATAAAATGGCCCAACGACATTTTGTCAGGTAATCAAAAGTTGGGGGGTATATTGATTGAGAATTTGATCAAATCCGATCAATCTTGGGAGGCTGTGGTTGGTATCGGACTCAATGTACACCAAAAAGACTTTAAGGAGTTGCCCAAAGCGACTTCACTTTATAACATTTCACAACAGTCCTTTGGCATTGAACAGCTTGCACAGGAAATCGTTGCCGAATGTCGGGAGAACTATGTTTATGTAGCCCAACAAGAGGTAGCGACGCTATGGCACATTTACCATGCTCATTTGTTTCGAAAAGGGGTTCCTTCTGCCTTTGAATTGCCCAATGGACAGCGGTTTATGGGAAAGATACTGGAAGTTACCACTGAAGGGCAATTGGTTCTCGAAGATGAATGGGAAACGATACGCCATTTTGACCTCAAAGAAATCCAATTATTGTATTAAAAAAAAACCGACTCTACAGTCGGTTTTTTTAACTTTTATAGTTTTCCCATATTGGAAGAAAGTGTTTCTAGAAATTTGGTAATAGGCCCTTTGACCATCATTGCCATCATCGCATTGAATTCGCCTTCAAATTGTAATTGAACAGTAGAAGATGCTTCTCCTGTACCTTCGAGGTGTGCGATTAAAGTGAAAGGGACTTTGTCGCTCGCAGCGCCCAATTTGATATAGCTGTGGGGCGTTTGCTCCTTTAAACGTAATTTGATTTCAGGCATACCGCTTAAACCAAACAAAAAGGTATTTTCATCGGTTACTTCAAATTTAGCGATATTTTCAGGCATCAATTTTTCAAAGTTTTTGACATCTGTCAAGGCGTTGAAAAGGTATTCGGCCGATTTTGGTACGGTTACTTTGGGACTTTCTAATTGCATATGTGTTATTTTACGGCCACATTCCAAGTATCGGGATGCATACGCCAATCGTGTAAAGTAATTAATTCGTTTTCAGTAATGTATTGTTTGGTCACCGCCAAGGGAAGTAAATGCTCGTAATCACTGAGCGTATTTAAATTAACATTTGCTTTTTCAAAGTTGGCTTGCGCCACAGGAAAACCGTACGAAAAAATTGCGGCCATGCCTTTTACATTCGCTCCGGCTTCTCGAAGTGCCTCGACGGCTAGTAAACTGCTGTTTCCCGTGCTGATCAAGTCCTCAACAACAACAACATTTTGTCCTTTTTGTAAAAAACCTTCTACTTGGTTTTGACGTCCATGTTTTTTGGGTTCGGGACGCACATATACAAAGGGTAGTCCCATTTCTTCGGCTACCAAAATGCCGATGCCAATCGCACCTGTAGCGACACCTGCAATCACATCGGGTTTGCCATAGGTTGCTTCAATGTGTTTGACAAATTCATCGCGAATATAATTGCGAATCGCTGGAAATGACAAGGTTAGACGGTTGTCACAATAAATGGGAGAATGCCATCCAGAAGCCCATAAAAAAGGATTTGATGGATTTAATTTAATTGCGTTTATTTGTAGGAGCAATTCGGCGGTTTTCTCGGCTGTTGCGTTACTAAAAATCATAGTACAAATGTATAAAGTTTTTGTGAACGATAAACCACTTTTTTTGACAAACCAAGTGGCCAAAGAAACCGATTTTCAATTGTTTTTATTGGAAAGCATTGACATCGAACAGCTTATTGTGAAGATGTTCAACAATAAGATTAAGAAGGCTTATTTGTACTATCCTGACGAAAAGGAAATCTTAAAAAAGGTTAAAGCCAAAATCCCGGTAAAGAAAGCAGGTGGTGGACTTGTTTACAATCAAAATGGCGAGGTATTGTTTATTTTACGCAATGGGAAATGGGACTTACCCAAGGGTGGCGTTGAACGTGATGAAGCAATTGATGAAACGGCTTTACGTGAGGTCGAGGAGGAGACGGGTGTACATCCGTTGAAGATTACCCGCAAACTTCAAAAAACATATCATATTTTTAAACGGGGTGGTAAATACCGTTTGAAAATTACCCATTGGTTTGAAATGAAAACCCATTTTGAGGGTGTTCCCGTTCCTCAGGCCAATGAAGGAATTGAAAAAGTAGCTTGGCTCAATCCCGAGCAAGTGCAGGAAGCTTTGCAGAACTCCTATGAAAATATCAAATTGCTTTTTGAGGAAATAAAAATGCCGCAATAATGCATTAAGGTTTTACACGTACTGCCGGAGGGACAAGTACTGTATAATCGCCCCCATTGCGCAATACATCCCTTACAATACTAGAGGAAATGTAGGAAGTTTTGGAGGCTGTCAAGAGAAAAACAGTCTCAATTTTGGACAGTTTTCGGTTGGTATGGGCAATGGCTTTTTCAAATTCAAAGTCCGCTGGATTTCGTAATCCACGCAATATAAAATCCGCTTTTTCCTTTTTACACAAGTCGATGGTCAAGCCTTCGTAAGTAATAACGCGTACTTTGGGTTCGTGCTGAAAAGTTTCTTCTATAAAACGTTTGCGCTCTTCCAAGCTAAACATGTATTTTTTTTCGGCATTGACGCCAATAGCCACAATAACTTCATCAAATAAGGATACGCCGCGTTGTATAATGTCGTAATGTCCTAAAGTGATCGGGTCGAAGGAACCTGGGAAAATTGCTCGTTTCATAGCCTCAGTAAAAAAGTTTTGTAAAGTTAGCGAATTAGAATGAATTCAACTTTGATTTTTCAATCCCTTCAATGTAACCTTTAGTTTCCATAGTATTCAGGTCGCTCAATGTTAATGTCTCCTTCTGTTTACTGTAGTTCGACGGTTCATTCAAATCTTCCAAATCAAAAAAAGTATTTTGGATATATGTATTGTGTACAACTTTAAATGTTGGCCCCTTGCGTTCCAAAATTTTAAATGAGGAATAATAGCCGTTTTCCGTTTCATAAAAAACTACATCCCCTTTTTGAAGTTGCTCAAGGGGATAGTCGGTATGCGATTTTACATACCAATTTTTTATAAAAATACTTAGGGACAATAGTATAACCAAAGAACCAGTAAAAGTCCAAATAGGGAAGAGACGTTTTTGATGAGCTATGGCATCTACAGTAGTTTTGCAATCTTGGGAGAGCTCTTCATAAGCAATGGGGGCATTGCATGCTGTACAATGGATACTCCCGTGCCTTTTTACTGGAAATAACGGAATCAGCGTCAGATGCGTATAGTCGCAGTATAATTGTAGTTCTAGGTTGCTGTTGTTCAAATCACAATACGGACATTTCCCTTGTAAGGTACTTTGATATCGAAGGTGAGTCGTTGTTCCAACAATGACCATCATAGCTTAGACCAAATCGGTTTTCGTTCTAAGGCCAACTGAATTTCATTATCCAACAAATCGCCAAACGCCAATTGGGCAAAAGCGGCTTGTTGTGGGAAGATACTTTGCGGAGAAAGTCCGGGATTGGTATTGATTTCAATAAAATTTGGAATCCCGTCCATAATGATGAAATCGGTTCTTGAAAAACCGGTCATGCCTAAGGCCTCATAGACTTTTTTGGCGGTTTCCCGCACCCGTTGCTCGGTAGCGGAGTCCAAGCGGGCAGGCGTAATTTCCTCTGATTTTCCTTGGTATTTGGCTTCATAATCAAAAAAAGCATTCTGAGAAACGATTTCTGTGATACCAAGCACCGTCACTTCGCCTCTGTAGCGCATGACTCCCACCGAAACCTCTGTTCCTTTTAAATAGGATTCGATCAAAATCTCAGGGTCTTCCGCAAACGCAAATGCTAAGGCCTTCTCTAGGTCGTTCAACGATTGTACCATCGACACCCCTAAGGAACTGCCTGACTGGTTGGGTTTAACAAAAAAAGGAAGACCCAATTCTTCAACCAAAGCCGCGCCAGAAATTGCTTCGCCTTTGCGAACATAAACCGATTTTGCTTTGGGAATGCCAAACTTCGACAGTACGGAAAGGGTATCTCTTTTGTTGAATGTTAAAGCCGATTGATAAAAATTGCACCCGGTATACGGCACATTGACCAATTCCCAATAGGCTTGTAAATGCCCATCTTCGCCAGGTGTTCCGTGAACCGTATTGACCGCTACATCAAATTGTATTTTTTGCCCCTTGAGGACACAAGAAAAATCACTTTTGTCGATTGGGTAAGCGACGCCTTCTGCTAAAACATGCCATCCTTCGGGGAGAATATGGACTTCAAATGGGGTGTATTTGTTGCGATCCAATTGTGCTAAAATCAATTGACCACTTCGGAGCGATATTACCGATTCATCAGAATATCCGCCCATGACTACTGCAACGTTCATTCGGTTTATTTTAATTTCTATTCCCACAAAAATAGCATAAATGTGCCACTAAAAATTATATCTTTGTCGAAATTGTTACCTATGAGTTTACGAAAGTATCTAACGAGTAAAGTGTTTTTTGCCCAAATGGGAGCGGCCTTATTGGTTGTTGGGGTATTGGCTTTTTTCTTTTTTCATTGGATCACCTTTGTGACAAATCACGGGCAAGAAATTACAGTGCCTAATTTGAGTAAATTAACGCCTGAAGAAGCCGAGGCTAAACTCGATGAGCTCGATCTTGATTATGAAATTATCGATACCGTTGATTACATTGCTGACTTTCCTAAGCTTTCTATCGTTCAACAAGAACCCACAGCAGGAAGTAAAGTAAAAGGCGGTCGTACCATTTACATCAAGTTGAATGCCTCAACCTATACAATGGTTGCCGTACCTGATTTGATTGAAAAAACCTATCGTCAAGCTGTTCCTACCTTAAAAGCTGTTGGGTTGCAAGAAGGTGAGATCACTTACAAACCCTACATCGGAAAAGATATGGTTATTGAAATGTGGATGAATGGTAAAAAAATAAAGGAAGGAACTAAGGTACTTAAATCCTCCAAAATTGATTTGGTTTTGGGCGATGGTAAGTTGGTGTATCAAGAAACCGAAAACGATTCCATACCCGAAATTGAAACCCCTGTAGATACTTTGACCAATGGACTTTAATGAAGAATGGAGTGAACCCGAAGAGGCCCTTTTTGAGCATTTTCGGTTTGAAGTCCCCAAAGGACAAGGGTTGATGCGAATCGACAAATATTTACAACTACAAATTCCCAATATTTCACGCAATAAATTACAGAATGCGGCCGACAGCGGTCAGGTTCTTGTCAATGAAACGGCTGTAAAATCCAATTACAAAGTCAAACCCGATGATGTGATTCGGATTGTTTTATCGCATCCGCCTTTTGAGCATAAAATAATTCCCGAAGATATCCCTCTCGATATCGTTTATGAAGACGAAGCGTTGGTGGTGATCAATAAACCACCGGGCTTGGTGGTTCACCCTGGCCATGGTAATTATACGGGAACTTTAGTCAATGCCTTGGCCTATCATTACGGCAACCGATTGCCACTCAATAGTTCAGAACGTCCAGGTTTGGTGCATCGCATTGATAAAGATACATCAGGATTATTGGTTGTGGCCAAAACAGAACAGGCCATGACGCATTTGGCCAAACAATTTGAAGAAAAAACATCTGAACGTGAATATATTGCCTTAGTTTGGGGGAATGTTGTTGATGATGCTGGCACGATTGAAGGGAACATTGCTCGTCATGTTCGCGATCGGATGCAAATGGCAGTTTTTGACGATCCTGAAATTGGAAAACATGCGGTAACCCATTACCGTGTTTTGGAACGTTTTGGGTATGTGACCTTGGTGGCTTGTCAGCTTGAAACCGGTCGTACGCACCAAATACGTGTTCACATGAAACATATTGGACATACCTTGTTTAATGATGAGCGGTATGGCGGAAATGCCATTTTAAAAGGAACGACATTTACCAAATACAAACAGTTTGTAGAGAATTGCTTCAAAGTGCTTCCTCGTCAAGCGTTACATGCCAAAACATTAGGATTTATGCATCCGATTAGTAATGAATTTATGCGATTTGATTCGGAAATCCCTCACGATTTAGTCGAATGTATCGACAAATGGCGTACCTATTCAAAGTCGCATACCCTAGACGAAGATTAAAAAAGCCCCCAACGTTGGAGGCTTATTTTTTATTGGATAATTACTTTTTGCGTGATTGATTCTTTCCCAGATTCCATTTTGAAAAAATAGAAACCACTTGGAATATCTTTTATTTCCAAGGTATTGTTGGAAAAAGTGGGCTGTTCCAATTGCATAATTTCTTGCCCATTTATAGTATAAACTACGATGCGATCAAGGGTTGTATGGGTTTGCACATAAACCGAATGGGTGTTTGAAGGATTGGGAAAAATGCCGACATCGGTGGTATCAAAAGTATCTTGATTTAAGAAAATAGTGGGCCAGCGGTTTTGTGCCACAGGGCCTCCCCAAATACGTGTCGCCAAATACGGATTATCGATAAACGGATTGCGATTCCCTTGGGCAAAGTTGTTGAACAAATTGCTCATGTAGGTGTTGCGGTTGTCTTCATATTGCGAAACGGGATCTTCAGCATTCCATTGCAACAACAAATCAATCATATTGGTATCAGATGCCACTGGATTTCCCACGGCAACCATAGAGGGCAAACATTGTGCGCCGTAGTGCAAATACATGTACATCAAAATTCGAGCGACATCCCCTTTCCATTCATCCCCAGGATACCAACTTGTAGTACCAATGGTGTAGGAAGCTGTTCCCGATCCGTTGGCGTACAAACGATTCCCACGACTCGCGTTGCGTTGTACGTCACAAGCACGGAGCATGTGTGCATCGGCACCGGGTCCCATTTGCCCCAAGTCGGGATTTCCCAACGATTGTGCATAAATGTGTTCCCGATTCCAGTCGCCATTGTTACCGCTGTTTGAATTTCGGTCACGCGTTCGGTCATTGGTTGCATCGGCGTCTTGTCCAGATTCCCAGCCGTAAACGAGCAAAACATTACTGGTGTTCGTAGGATCCAAATCAACCGCTTTAATTGCATTCCAAACTCCAGGCGTATACGAAAGTTCCACCGTATGCGTGTCAATAATTTTATTGGCTAAAGCATCTTGCAAGGCACTTCCCGTGAGCGTCCAGTTGAACCCATTGTAGTAAGGCGAGGCGGGTGCGCCATTTTGAGCGGATGCCATACCGATGGCACAGGATGCCAAAAGGGATAAAAATGTTGTTTTCATGTATGTTATTTTCTTTGAAGTAAAGCCATGTAGAATCCGTCAAATCCAGATTCAGAAGCGAGTATTTTTTCGTCTTTAACGAATTGAAAATCCTTTCCGTTTTCGGTTATCAAAAAGCGTTGAACTTGCTCTTGATTTTCAGAGGGTAAAACAGAACATGTCGCGTAGACCAATTTTCCGCCTGGCTTTACCATTTTGGAATAGGTTTCCAATACTTCGGCTTGAACGGCTCGAATGTTATCGATAAACTCCGGTTGAAGTTTCCATTTGGCATCGGGATTCCGTTTTAACACGCCCAAACCACTGCAAGGTGCATCGATCAGTACGCGGTCGGCTTTTTCATAAAGTTTTTTGATGACTTTAGTCGAATCAATAACGCGGTAATCGATATTATGAGCCCCATTTCTTCGGGCACGCAATTTTAATTCTTTCAGTTTGCTTTCATACAAATCCATGGCAATGATTTGCCCTTTGTTTTGCATTAAAGCCGCAAGGTGTAAGGTTTTACCTCCCGCACCGGCACAAGCATCGATGACTTTCATCCCGGGTTCTACCTCAAGAAAGGCTGCCACTTTTTGCGAGGAACCGTCTTGAACTTCAAACCAACCGTCTTTAAAAACATCGGTCATAAATACGTTGGCTCGTTCGGGAAGAATGAGTCCTTCAGGCAAATGAGGTATGGGCTCGGTAACAATATCCAAATCCATTAAACGGGCTCGTACTTGCTCCCGGGTAGCTTTTAAGGTGTTGACCCGAAGTACCACATCGGCCATACGGTTTTGAGCCGCTATTTCTTTGGTCCAAGTGGCTTCCCCGAGTTCTTGTACGCCCAATTCATCCATCCAATCGGGAATGGATTCACGGAGTTTACGGACTTTGGATAATTCGTCAAAACGACCTTTTATTTTACGTTGGGGTGTGGTTTCAAAATATTTCCAATCGGGAAGCGGATAGCCGCGAAGGACCGCCCAAACGGCAAACATTCGCCATAACTTATCCCGGTCAAAGGGTGCTTTTACTTCGGCAATCTCGGCATACAATCGCTTCCAACGCACCATGTCGTAAATGGTTTCGGCAACGAATTTACGGTCGTGACTTCCCCAACGTTTGTCCTTTTTTAAAGCACGAGCTACCACTTTGTCGGCGTACTCTCCTTCATTAAAAATAGCATCAAGGGCATCAATGGTCGTAAATACCAAGTTACGGTGTAATCTCATTATTCAAAATCTAAGCCTGCAAAGGTAACTTTTTTTTCCATTGGGTTGGAAGTGCATACGGATTATATGGCCAAAAAAAAGCAGCTCCGAAGAACTGCTCTGTTGTTATTTTTCAGTTTCACAACCGTGATGGTCCAAGCGGCGCATTTCTATACGTTCAGGGGCATGCAGTACCATTGGGAATTGCTCTACTTTTACCGAACTGGCATCCAAACCAAAAGCTTTTTCTTCGGATAAGGAGTACTTTTTCAATACAAAATAGGAGTTCATGACTATGTTTTCAAAGAAAGTAATGTCACTATCATTGGATAAGAATTTTTCGGATAGTACAAATTTGAAATCTCCGATAATATTGTTTTTATTCAACGATTCATAGCGGCTAGTTACATCAACCTCGCCATTCTGTACCATGTCTTTGATTACTTCTTTAAACATCAAATTGATCTTCGTTGCTTCACGGAAACCAAGGTAGAAATCAATTCGGTACAAATCGTCTTTAATAATTTCGGTTACTTTGTATTCTTTGCGATAGGGTTCATTCAGTACATTCACGTGTATAAACCAGTACATATCGGCACGTTTGGGTCTTTTTTGAAGAATGGAATACATCACTTTTTCTTCAATTTCATCGACGCGATTGGAGTTGGTCATGTACACCAAATGGGTCGCATATTTGGGGATAGATAGGTCCAAACTCAACTCAGCCAATACTTTTTTATAATTGTCGATTTTAACAATCTTGGTATAACTCTTACTAATTTTCTTCGCCAAATACCAAGTCGACATAATGCTAATTAGGATGATGGCGATGAATAGCGTCACAAAACCACCGTCCATGAATTTTACAATATTGGCAGCCAAGAAGCTGAATTCAATAGCCAAATAAACAATGATCAGCGGGGCGATGAAATACCATTTCACTCTTTTTAAAATCAAATAATAATTGAGCAAAATAGTGGTCATGATCATACACAAAATGATGGCTAAACCATAGGCATGCTCCATATTGCTTGATTCTTTGAAGTAAAGCACAATGCCCACACAACCTAAAAACAAAAGCCAGTTGATGGAAGGAATGTACAATTGTCCTTTTTGATCGGAGGGAAATTTAATGCGCACTTTGGGCCAAAAATTGAGTCGCATCGCCTCGTTAATTAAGGTAAATGAACCACTAATTAAAGCTTGTGAAGCGATAACTGCGGCAAGGGTAGCCACCACAATTCCGATGGGTTGAAACCACTTGGCCATGATTAAATAGAAGGGGTTCGGATTGGAACTTCCCAATTCCATTAAGGTTAGTCCTTGATGGTCTAAAAGATAGGCCCCTTGTCCGAAGTAGTTCAAAATCAAAGTGGCTTTGACAAACATCCAACTTACCCGAATGTTTTTTCGCCCACAATGTCCCATATCGGAGTATAAGGCTTCAGCACCCGTAGTACATAAAAATACGGCTCCTAAAATGAAAAAGCCCTGTTCACTGACATCGCTCGTTAATAAATGGTAGGCATAGTAGGGATTTAGTGCCCGAAATACATCCAAGTTTTGGGTCATTTGAATCACGCCCAAAACACCGAGCATGGTAAACCAAATCAGCATCATTGGGGCAAAGAATTTTCCCACTAATTTGGAGCCAAATTGTTGAATGGTAAACAGGACAAATAAAATACTAATTACAATGGGAATGGTTGGGATATCGGGATTAAAATTGCGCAATCCCTCTACCGCAGAAGATACCGATACGGGTGGCGTAATAATTCCATCCGCTAACAAGGCGCTCCCTCCAATAATGGCAGGCACAATAAGCCACTGTATTTTGGTTCGTTTGACCAAAGCATATAAGGCAAAAATTCCTCCCTCCCCATGGTTGTCGGCACCTAGCGTGATGATTACATATTTTAGGGTGGTTTGTAAGGTAAGCGTCCAGAAGATACAGGAAAGTCCGCCTAAAATTAAATCTTGCGAAATGACGCTGTCGCCGATGATGGCTTTCATTACATACAAAGGAGAAGTACCTATATCGCCATAAATGATCCCCAAGGTTACCAATAATCCCGCAGCTGAAAGTCTGCTGTGAAGATTTTGATGTGAATGCGAACTCATAAAAAAATATTAAAAAAGTTCACAAATGTATTACTTTTCAAAGTTCTAAAATAAAAAAGCACCGAAATTATTCGATGCTTTGGGTATGATTTTTTTAACTTTCCTTTAACGACCTCTATTTACAAATTAATTTCTTGAAAGTCGCGAGGAAGTACTCGTCTCTGAACGCATGCTACGACTCGAACCCGAACTGGAATAGTCTTGACGCGAGGGTCGAGGTGCGCTGTAGTCTTGTCGTACAGGCCGTGGACTTACACTGCTCGCACTTGGCGTATAGTCTTGACGAGAAGGTCGAGGCGTGGGTGCACTATAGTCTTGTCGTGTGGGGCGCGGACTTACACTGCTCGCGCTTGGCGATGGCGTATAGTCTTGACGTGTAGGTCGGGGGGTGCTATACTCTTGACGTACAGGACGCGGACTAACGGTAGTTGTACTTGGTGTGTAATCTTGGCGAACGGGACGAGGCGTCGCTGTGGTGCTGTAATCAGAACGTGTGGGTCTCGGCGTTGCTGTTGTGGAAGCCAACGTGTAGTTTTCACGAATAGGACGGGGCGTTACCGAGGTGTTGCTATAATTTTCACGAACGGGACGCGGACTGGGTGCTTCGCTATAATTCGCACGTGTTGGTCTAGGATTGGTTGTTGTACCGTTTGTATAATCCTGACGCACCGGACGGGTTTCAGTAGCACTGGTCCAATTGCCCCGTACGGAGCCTGTTTCGGGTCGTGTAGCGGTTTGATTATCACGAGTACCCGCTAAAGGACTACGGGTATCGGGGTAGGCCACATTGCGAACGGTTCGGGTTCGATCCAATTCATAACGATTAGCAATTCCTTGGTTTCGGTAAGCAAATCCTCGTTGCGGATGATGCCGTTCAATAAAGTTGCCGCGTCGGCCAAAATAGTGTGAATATCCCCAATGGCAACGACGGAAATTCACATAATTGTATTGGAATCCAAAGTTGATGCATAATCCGATGTGATGACGGTAGCGAAAAATGGGAAAAGGATGCCAAGCATAATAGTAGCTCGGATAAAAGCCCCAATACCATGAAGAACAGTAGGGCTGGTAATACGGTTGCCAGAAATAATTGTAAATTACAGGTGTTCCCACATAAACCGGTTCATAAATATAGTTGGTGCCGTAAAGGAAAGAATCGCCTACCACTTGCACTTGTACGCGTCGGTTGCGGGTATCTTTTTCAACCTCAACGGTGGCCACGTCTTGGTACTGATCGCGTCCCAGCACGGCTTGCACCACGATAATGTGTTGATTTCCTTCAATCGATTCGACTACTCGTAAATAATCAACTTGGTTGTCAAGGTTTAAATCCAAATTGGATATCGGAGTTTCGGGATTGTTTAAACGGCGTTCAAAATCTTCCAAGTCACGAGCCTCCCCAAAAATTGAGGCAACGGCGCGAAGGTCTAAGTTGTCGCTAATCTCTGAATCGGTAGCGCTCACCGTTGTGCGATTTTGAGCCCCACTCCATGTTAGACTCAAGCCCAACAACATGCTGTATAGTAGTTTCGTTTTCATAACTGTGGAATTTAAAGTTCGTAATACAAAAACCAAACACTGTGCCAAAATGCCAAAATCAAAATTGTCACCTCACCAATTATGTTTATTTTCGTAGGAAATACTGAGGATTATGCGCGTTTTTTTGGGCTTTTTTTGTGGTTTTCTTTTTTGGAATTGTGCTTCTGTAACTTCTTCAAAGGATGCTCAACCGATAACTCGAGTCACGGTAGACACTTTGCTTTTTGAAACGGTAAGTATTCGTGCGATTGCTGTTGCGGAGTCATCCGTTTTTTATGCGGGGAGTCATAGTAAACTGGGTCGAATCGATTTGGTAACGCGCAAACATTGGCCTCAAACACTTCCCACTACGACGCCTACCGAATTTCGTTCGTTGGCTTTACACCAAGGAAAATGGTTTGCCCTTTCCATTGGAAATCCTGCACTTCTCTATTCGGGGCCTATGGAGGGCGAAGGCAATCGCTTGCTGTATCAAGAGGTGCATGAAAAAGTTTTTTACGACGCGCTACATTTTACGGCAACCGGAACAGGTTGGGCCATGGGCGATCCGACGCAACAGGCAATGGCGTTATTGAAATCGGAAGATGGGGGAGCGCATTGGTATCGTATTCCTGAAGATAAAGCCCCTGTTTTGGCTCCTGGGGAAGCAGCTTTTGCTTCGAGTAATACTACCATTTGTAGCGCGGGGAACACACTTTGGATAGTTACCGGAGGCATGAAATCGCGCGTTTGGCGCTCTACTGATGAGGGTAAAACGTGGACGTCGTTTGCTGTTCCTATCGCTCAAGGCAGTGCTATGGAGGGAATTTTTTCAGCCGATTTTTACAACGCCAAGATAGGGGTCGCTGCTGGAGGGAATTATGACCAACCCACCCAAACAGTTGGGAATCTCATTTATACCTCTGACGGAGGGAGCACGTGGAATCCTATTGATGTGCCCCAAGAGCCGGGCTATATTTCGGGGATTCAATTTATTCCGTCGGGCGAAGGTAAGGAATGGTTGACGGTAGGGGCAGGGGGATTGTATTATGCGTTTGACCAAGGGAAACAATGGAAATGTTTGTGGCCTGAGCCTCAATTGTATACCTTGAAGTTTGTCGATAGGCAAACCGTAATTGTGGCCGGGAAAAACAAAATCTTTCGTTTGCGATTGCACCGAAACTAAAAAAAAACAGCCCTTTTTAGGAGCTGTTTTGTATTTAATTTCGGCGGCGTTCTTTTAATTGTTCCACCAATTTTCGATTGAAATCTTCTTCCGCACGTCGCAATTTGATAATCTTCAAAGCGGGGAGCACACCTCGTAAATCGGCAATCAATTTCTTACGGAGTTTGAATAATTCTTCCTCGTTGTTTTCCATTTGGGCCAAGACTGTTTGTGCTTCTTTTTCAGTCATTTTATCCAACTGATCGTCGTCCTTTCGGTCCATAAAAGCTTTTAATTTTTGACGGCGAATTTCAGCTTGTTTATCTTCAAAAGCATTGTATATGGGCCAAAATTTTGCCGCCTCATCCGGAGTTAAGCGAAGTTCTTGGGTAATAAAGGCTACTTTTTGTGACTTTACTTGTTCTTTTTTCTCTTGAATGCGTTCCCGTAAACGTCCACCGGGTTGCGCCCAAGCGTTCACTGTTCCCATGAAAAGGAGGGTTAGCACTGTAATTCGAAAGGCATTTTGAATTGTTTTCATAGTTTGATTTAATTTCAATGTTATTGTGTTATGCTGTATTCCAACGCTTCATTTTCAAGAAGCACTTCCTCCAGCGCCTCTGCTTCGGTATCGGAGGTAACGGGTACTTCCGTAGTTTGGAGTTCAATCAATTCCAAATAATGTTCGTCGGTGAGGTCGGTATTTTCGCTTACATACGAGGCAATAGCGCTCCAATGGGCTTCTTCTTCTTTTTGTACTTCCCAACGCCACAGCATGCCAATTCCTAAACCGATGACCAAAATAGCAGCCATTCCATAAAAAGTTTTGGCATTTTTACGCCAAAAAGAAATCGATTTTACAGGCGGCTTTTCCTCAAGTCGGTTTTGAAGTCGTGTCGAAAACGATTCAAAATAGCCTTCGGGTGCGGTAAAACCACTGGGATTCTTGGGCGGGTTATTTAAGTTAAACGGATTCATATACTTTAGATATTGTACGTGTGGATTGGTTTAATTTGTTTTAATAAATTCTTCAATTTTTTTTACCGCGTGATGGTAAGAGGCTTTCAATGCCCCTACCGATGTGCCAAGTATTTCCGACATGTCTTCGTATTTTATCTCCTGAAAGTATTTCATTTTAAAAACCAATTGTTGTTTTTCGGGCAAGCGAGCAATCGCCTCTTGGAGTTGCAATTGAAATGCTTCGCCTTCAAAATATACATCAGTTTCCAATTTAGCCAATGCTTTCTCTTGCCATTCGGAATGCGTGAATCCTTGACGTTTATTTTTTTGTTGTAAAAAAGTTAGCGACTCATTCGTTGCAATTCGGTAGATCCATGAATACAACTTGCTCTCGCCTTTGAAATCTTTTAAGTAGGTATGTACTTTGATGAAGGTGTTTTGCAACACATCGTCGGCATCATCATGATCCAAAACAATACTTCGAATATGATAATATAGGGGTTTTTGATAGTATTGGAGAAGTTTTCCAAAAGCCGCGTCTCGGGTTTTCGGATGCAATAGTTCTTGAATAAAAGCTTTTTCGTTTTCCAAACTACTTTTTTTGATTTAGACCTTTTAGAAAACAAAAGGTTTAAAACAGCTTTGTTAAGGCGAAGGATTTGAATTTACTGCAGGCTCATTTGGCGTTACTACAGCGACAGTATCTTGGATTACAGTTCGCGGTTGACGCGTAGCGGTGGGTTGCACAGGAAGGTAAACTTCGGTCATCCATTGGGAAGGGTGGGGCGTGTCTTCCCCATTTTTGCGGTATATTTCAATTACATTCAAATGGGTTAATCGCGCCCATTTTTTGGTGTTAATGTATTGAATCCCTTTATTCCACGCCTTTTGTAAATGCGAATAATCGCCTTTCAATTGCACGCGTAACGCTTTGAATGGTGGAAGCACTCCAAATGCAATATCACTGCCCTCCTCAATGGCAATGGTGTCCTTTACGGGAATGCATACCGAATAATCCACAACACGGGCTTCTTTGTCCCATTTGTGATAGATGATAAAAGGTTTTCCGGTAGTTTGAACGGCATTTTTTTTGAAAAACCATTGCATTTTAGGCAAGGTTGTTTTGATACTTCGGGTTAGATTTTTTGCTTTACACCGCACAAATTGTTTCAAATAAAACACACGCGGTTGATTGACCAATCCCATCACTTTGACTTGAAACGTCTTTAACTCTCGCGAAATACTTTTCTCTAAACCTACCAAAGTCCTTTCGTATAAATTACCCATTGACGATTGCACTCCTCCTTGAAAAAAGGCTTTGATTTTTGAATTAAAGTCCAAGGTTCCTTTGGCTGTTAATTGAACTTTTGTACCGCCCAAGGTATCTTTAAATTGCCAGGTATAATGGGTAAGTTGACCGTTTTCATCGCTCACATAGCGCAATAATTCGGCATCTTTGTATTCTAGCGTTTTTAAATTTCCATCCCGACTTCCCGTCCACTCGGCATGCGCATTTTTACCCGATGAACTTTCGGGATATTTAAATTGTGTTCCTTGATGTTCTACTATCCAAGCGGCAAAGGTTTCCCAATTACGCAAATCATTGACATAATCAAATACGACAGCGCGTTTGTTTTTGATGTAAAGACTTTTCGTTACAGAATAAGAGGGCTTTTGGGTGGCAACAAAAACTGCAGTGCCCAATAAAAAGAGTAAGGCAATAAAAAATAAGTAGCGTAAAATCTTCATAACCGCAGCTTAGGTGGGTAAAGGTATGAAAATTAATAGGTCTTCTTAATGCTTTGTTGCAAATTTTATGACAAATAAAAGGGCAATAAAGGCAAAAAAGGCAATCAAAATCTTATAATTTCCTTTATAAAAAAGTTGATGCAGTGCTTTGTCTTTTCGGTAGGCAATAACCATGGCAATGACAAAAGCAATAACAAAAAAAACCGCAAACACCAATTGTCCTTTTGTAAACATAGCAAAAATAGTTTTCAACAAAGGTAGGTAATCCGTGGGATTCTTTTTACTTTGTCGTGGTAAAAAAATGAGTTATGCAACGACAATTAGAAGCCGTAGCTGAATTTCATCAAGCCTTTGGTTTGGGAATTCGCACTACCCCTACAGCCGACCTTGGCGAGTCCACCCATCTTCTTCGATTTAATTTAATGAAAGAGGAAAATGAAGAGTATTGGGAGGCAGTACAAAACAAGGATTTAACTGAGATCGCCGATGCTTTGGGTGATATGCTTTATATTTTATGTGGAACCCTACTGGAGCATGGGTTGCAGCATAAAATTGAAGCGGTTTTTGAAGAGATCCAACGCAGTAATATGAGTAAATTAGGAGCCGATGGTAAACCCGTGTACCGCGAAGATGGTAAAGTCATGAAAGGACCCAACTATTTCAAACCTGATGTAGCCAAAATACTCGAACGCTAATTTGACGTAAATCCATGCGACTCCCGTTTTATCTCATTCTCCTCATTACTGGATTTATTCTCCTGCGGTTGGTTTACGTGGTTCGAGGATATCGCCGCTACAAGCGTTCGGGGCAGTTTCGTTATTTTAGGAACGAGCTCCTCTACACGGCACTTTATTTGTGTTTGCTGTTTGGTTTTATTTTTTGGGCACAAGCCAACAATGTTTCTTTTTAAAGAGTATGCGAATTCATGTTTTTTTTGGGGTACTACTGCTATGTTTCGGGTGTAAAGAACCTCCGAAAGAAGTGGCTGCACCCCAGAAAGAGATACTACTGCTTGCACGCCACGAATCGGGAAATATCGTAGAATACCGACACGAATTGAAATGGTATACGGACAGCACATTTGAATACAATTCTAAAGCCAAAGATCACGGGCACACCAAATACGAAAAGTTTGAAGGGAAAGCCTACCTCCAATCGGATACACTCCATTTTAGTCGAAAAGACATGAATGGATCGGGCGGTAAAGCGGTTTTCAAAAATGGGATGCTGGAGTTTGTGGGAGAAACACAAAATTTCCGGTTGGATGTACTTCAAAACAAAACGGCCCTACGTTCGCTTATCGACCTACATCCTTTTCCTGATTATGCTGTTTTTACCTATTCGCCCAAAAAAAAGGACCGAAATACACCCTATGATTTAAGTGAAGAAGAGTTTGAACGGGTGCGTGAGTTGATTGCTTGTGTTTTTGACGAACAAAAAGACGTAGTAAAACCGTCAAACGATTATGTTAAACAATGCATTCCCTACCGTAACCGCAAAGGCGACCTTGAAGTACGTGTCTATTTGCATTGTAAGAACGCTCTAGACCCTAGCGCTTTTCGTTACCAACCCCTAATTCTCAGGGATGTTGGAAATTGTAGCGTGACTTTTGTACTGTCGTTTAAAGCAAATTATTACGTGGATTTTAAAGTTGCCGATACCCCTGAAATCCCTGCAGAAAAATAAGTCTGTGCATTAACTTTTTTCCCGTGAAAGAAATGCCTTGGCCAATTCCATTTTTTCGGTATCCCATTCGATATTTTCAATGTGATGGGTAATGCCATCTTTGGTTTGTAGCGTTATCGAATCGCCATCGACTTCAAAATGCAATATACTGTCCTGCGGTAAGGTGTTGGAAAAAGTAGTTCCCACAATCAACAAACCGTCTCTCTCCCAACGAAGATAGGTGTTGTTGGGTTTTTCAAAAGCATTCGTTATCAATACGAAAGCAAAAAACACACTCACTGTTTCCAAATGATAGGATTGTTCAAAAAAATGCAATCCCAAGCCGGTAAAAATTAATAAAGCAATACCTGCTACCAAACTTAACGATAGAATCGAATGGTGTGTTTGTCTTGGAATGATAAAGGTATTTGCATCAGGTAATGACGGGAACCAAATCGGGACAACAAAAAAAGCCACGTTGTAAAGGATGGTGAGCATATAACTCAGGGTAAAACAGACTTCTATTTTCCAATAAAACCCACAGAATAAAGTGATGCTTTGAAGTAAAAAAGCACAAATTTTAAGTACAAAGGGTAGGGGATAGTTCATATCGGTTGAATGTAAAGCATTAGTTAAGGATTAATTGGACAAAAACACTGTGCAGCCAACGGTCAAATTTGAATCCGGTTTCCTTGAGAATACCTTTTACTTCAAATCCCATACGTTCATGAAAAGCAATACTTGCCGTATTTTCAGCATCAATAACACCAATCATCGTATGAAATCCGTTGGTTCTTGCTGAGGAAATCAAAGTGGATAGGAGCGCTTTGCCAATTCCTTTCCCTTGCCAATCTGGATGGGTGTAAACAGAGTGTTCTACAGTAAATCGATAGGCTTCACGAAAACGAAATTCGCCATAATAGCCAAAACCAACGACTATATTTCCGTGGGTAGCTACAAAAATGGGAAACCCTTTTTGCAATTTTTCATCAAAAAGTGCAACTTGCTGCGCTGCCGTTCGCGGGTTGTAATCATACAATGCTGTGGCATTCAAGATATTGTAATTGATGATCTCGAGTAAAGGCTCCACGTCGGAGGCCGTGTAAGGTCGAATCGTAATTTCCATGCCCAAAAATACAAATTAAAAACAGGTATTTCTACGCTAATTGAACTCCTTTGCATCGCCTAGCTTTGCAGGGTATGACTTTGATAATGCTCCTTATCGAACAAGGCAGTACGGGATTTTTGATTCCCTGTCTGCAAGATCAAGGGAGGTTCCTAGGGCCGGCTTTACTGACTTTTGGCTTGGTTCTGGGACTAACCTTGGGCTACTATTTAATCTTTCAATGTCCCAAAACGCATCGCGATCGCTGTGTTCAATTGCGCCGAATGTTGTTTCTCACGGGAATATTGTTTCTCTTCTTTCTATTTTTTTCAGATACCTTTTAAATACAAACGTCCGTTATAATTTTCTCAAAAAGGTTTCCCATTCCTGAAACCCTTTGTACCTTTGTGGTCCATTTTGAATTACCATGGTTTATCCTAAAATTCCTTTGGCACAATCGGTTATAGAAATATTCCGGCAGCAAGGGATTCAACATATTGTCATTTCACCGGGTTCGCGTAATGCACCGCTCACGCTCGGTTTTACATTGCAATCCTTTTTTACCTGTTACAGCATCGCAGATGAACGATCGGCTGCTTTTTTTGCGCTTGGAATGGCGCAACAATTGCAAAAGCCCGTTGCTGTCGTTTGTACTTCGGGTTCGGCCGTACTTAATTATTATCCCGCTGTAGCAGAAGCCTTTTACAGTCAGATTCCCCTAATTGTCGTTTCCGCCGATCGACCCCCGTCCAAAATTGATATCGGTGACGGTCAAACCATTCGTCAAACAAATGTCCTCTCGCAGCATACCGTTTATAATGCCAATTTGACCGAAATGGCTTCAGTGGAAAACGATCGACTGATTTATGAAGCTTTAGAAGCCTCTATGACACAAAAAGGTCCTGTGCATTTGAATGTTCCTTTTGAAGAGCCCTTGTACGAAAGGGTTCCTGAGCTTACCGTAACCGTGAGTTCGCCTCCCGTAAAAAACAAAGAAGTTGAGGTGCTGGAGTCGTATGTTCCTTTTATAGAGCAATGGAATAAGGCGCAACGCAAATTGGTTTTGGTGGGTGTTCATACGCCCCATTCCATCGCTACCGAGTTGTTGCAGCAGTTGATGCGCGATCCTTCGGTATTGGTGATGACCGAAACTACATCCAACCTGCATCATCCCGATTGTATTGATTCGATTGATACCCTGATTACTCCTTTTGAATCTACAGAAAAAGAGGCTTTTCAACCCGATATTCTGCTCACTTTTGGCGGAATGGTGGTGTCCAAGCGTATCAAAGCGTTGTTGCGAAATTATGCTCCTCAAGCACATTGGCACATAGACCCGCTTCGGGCGTATGACACGTATGGATGTTTGACCCATCATTTTAAAACCACACCAAGCCAATGGTTAGCTACTTTTTTACCCCAAACCCAAGCGGTGACAAGTTCGTATCAGGATACTTTTTTAACCCTACGAAATCATCGCCGTCAAAAAGCCTCGGAGTATCTGGCTGATCTCCCTTTTTGTGATTTAAAAGTTTTTGAAAAACTGTTGCCACACATTCCTCCATACACGCATTTGCAGGTAAGTAATAGCTCGGCCATTCGCTATGCCCAATTGTTTGCTACCGATACCCGCGTTGAGGTTTTTTGCAATCGCGGGACAAGTGGTATCGATGGAAGCACGTCGACTGCGATTGGCGCGGCGGTTGCGAGTGGGGTTCCTACAACATTAATCACAGGGGATATCAGCTTTTTATACGACAGCAATGCCTTGTGGAATGCTTATATTCCCAAAACGTTTACTTTAATTGTCATTAACAATGGCGGTGGTGGAATTTTTAGAATTCTCCCGGGTCATGAAGAAACGCCCACATTTACGACGTATTTTGAAACATCTCATTGTTTTACAGCGCAACATTTGGCAGCGATGTACGGATTAGATTACCATTCAGCTTCCTCCGAACCAACGCTTGAAGCCGCATTAGCCACTATTTTTGGGGAACGTGAGCGGCCACAATTACTAGAAATATTTACCCCAACACAACAAAACGATCACTATTTACGTACCTTTTTTAAATCTTTGGTTTAAAAATAAAAACCACACCTCATGCAAATCGGAAAGACCAATGAATTGACTATTGCCCGCGAAACCACAGTCGGCTTATTTTTAACAGACGGCACTTCAGACGTATTATTGCCCAGAAAGTATCAACCCAAAGTGTATGCTGTGGGTGAAACGCTTGAGGTATTTGTCTACTTAGACCATATGGAACGCCCTGTGGCGACTACGCTAAAACCGTATGTACATGTCAATCAGTTTGCCCATTTGAAGGTGAATTATATCAATGCTTACGGTGCGTTTTTGGATTGGGGGTTGGAAAAAGATTTATTTGTTCCATTTCGTGAACAAGCCCAACCCATGGAAACAGGCAAAAGGTATTTGGTATACGTTTTTTTGGATGAAAAAACCAATCGATTGGTAGCTTCAAGTCGTATTCACCGTTTTGTAAAAGAAACCGATGTTGCCTTGGAACAGGGACAAAAGGTAAATGTGATGATTACCCATTTTTCGGATGCCGGTGTCAATGTGATCATCGAGCATCAATACCGCGGGTTAGCATTTCAAAATCAGGTTTTTGATGAAACATTGCGTTTTGGAAAAACTTATACGGCCTACGTCAAACAAGTACGTCCTGACGGGAAAGTCGATATTGTTTTTCAACCGATGGGGGAATCGTTAATTGAAGCTGCGGTGCAAAAAATTCTTGCCGAACTTCATGCGAATCGTGGCTTTTTGGGATTGCATGACAATTCGCATCCAGAGGACATCAAAACCGTTTTGAAAATGAGCAAGAAAACCTTCAAGAAAGCCATTGGACAACTTTACAAAGACCGCCGTATTTCTATTGAAGAGCAAGGGATTTTTTTAAAATAAAATCGTATAAATGAGTGATAAGTTCTGCACTATTGAACGTAGCTCGATGAAACCTAAAACTACAATATTTCTATTGTAGGATTGATTTTTTTCAGTTCGTGAAGAAAAGTATCCGCGTGTTGTGGCGATACGAAAATATCATCAAATTGATTGTAGGTAATAATGAAACCGTTGATGTCTAATGCAGGTTTCAAGGTCACGGGAACAAACAATCCTTTGTGTTTTTTGATGGATTTGATAGCTCCTACCGGAATCCGTCCCCGGATGGGACCCGAGCGGTAAAACAAAAAGTTTTGTCGCAACACATATCGGGTATCCAACAACACCCAAACAATAAATCCAACAGTTAGTCCAATAACTAAAGCTGCCATAAAAGGAGTTTCTCCTTCTTGATACGCCATGTAGAGCAGTCCTAACATAGAAGCCACCAACAACCAAAGTAGGGAAGTGGTGTAAGCGTTTTTGGTAGAAAAAAAACGGGTCATACGATGTAACTTTAGGGTTTAGGGCTTTTTACCCTACAAAAATAAAGAAATCCTCTAATGGAAAGCGAAAAAGGGTTAAAAAAATCGTTGTATTTGTTCGGTTTTTATTCGGTGATTTTAACCAAATTTAGGATTTGATTTAGCGCACTTTTCTCGAGAATAAATGTATTTTTACGTTTTGGTAAATAATGAAGTTAAATAAAAATACAGAAGACCTATGAGTGCCATCGCATGGAAAACGGTACGTGAATTTGAGGATATTACGTATAAAAAATACAATGGAGTTGCCCGAATTGCTTTTAATCGTCCCAATGTTCGTAATGCTTTTCGTCCAAAAACTACAGCCGAATTATTAGAGGCGTTTCACGACGCTCAGGAAGATACCTCAATTGGGGTTGTACTTTTGTCGGCGGAAGGACCTTCGACCAAAGACGGAATTTGGTCGTTTTGCTCTGGAGGAGATCAAAAATCACGCGGCCATCAAGGCTATGTAGGGGATGATGGGTACCATCGCTTGAATATTTTAGATGTACAGCGAATGATTCGGTTTATGCCCAAAGTTGTCATCGCTGTGGTTCCCGGATGGGCCGTGGGAGGCGGACATAGTTTGCATGTGGTGTGCGATATGACATTGGCCAGTAAAGAACACGCCATTTTTAAACAAACCGATGCCGATGTGACCAGTTTTGACGGCGGATATGGTTCGGCGTATCTCGCTAAAATGGTTGGCCAAAAGAAAGCGCGGGAAATCTTTTTCTTGGGTCGGAACTACTCCGCGCAAGAAGCTTTTGAAATGGGCATGGTGAATGCGGTTGTCCCTCATGAGGCGTTGGAACAAACGGCGTATGAATGGGCGCAAGAAATTTTAGCCAAATCACCAACGGCCATCAAAATGCTAAAATTTGCCATGAATCTTACCGACGATGGTATGGTGGGACAACAAGTTTTTGCCGGAGAAGCTACCCGTTTGGCCTACATGACCGACGAAGCCAAAGAGGGTAGAGATGCTTTCCTTGAAAAGCGAAAACCGAATTTCGAGAAAAAATGGTTGCCATAAAATCAGCGCATTATGTTTCGTTATATAAAGTATAGTTTGTTTTTTATCGTGGGTGTTTTACATGCCCAAGAGGACATAAAAACCATAGAAAAACCGTGGCGCGTTGGGCTGCATTATGTGGGAAATATTCGCAATGAAAATGTGTTTAGTGCGAGTTACAACGGCGTTTTGGGTGTAGACGTTTCTTATGTTTTTGCCCAAACACAAGGCGTCGATTTTCGTGCTGCCATTGATTTACATTTTTTATCGGGTCGTGATGCCGATCGAACCTTTACACGATGGGCCGTCAACGATATGGTGATGCTAAATCCCACCCTTGGGGCATCGTTTAAACTGAGTAGTAAGTTTCGTCCGTATGCTCATATTGGCGTCGCCCTTTTTAAAATCAAGTCCGAAATTCCTCGTTCCAGCTTGCAATTGAATGATCCGTTTGACCCTGTATTTACGCCGGGTGCTACCTTGGAACAGTCCAAAAGTTTTCATGCGCTAACGTTACAAGCGGGTTGGGAATGGATTCTTTTTTCGGACGTGCAAATGCGCATGGGGTATACCTATTTACCTATTGAAAATAATGTAAATGGTCATTTGTTAACTTTCGGCTTGGGGTACCGATTATAAACTATGTTGTATGGAATTTACCAATGAACCTTTAACCATTGAGCAGCTCCCACAATTTGAGCACGTTCCTTTGCAACCCCTGCAGGCTTCGTATGCCAAAGTCGTTGCGCTCCAAGCATTAGGTTTTGATTTGGTTCTTTTGCTTGTGGCTTGTTTTGTTTATGCCAAAGCCGATGACTTTTCATCGATGGAAGCCCTTGTTTTTTGGGGCGGGAGCTTGCTATGCATCGGATTGGTTGCGGTTATGATGTATATTAGTTATCGAAAAAAAGCGTATGCCTTTCGTGAACATGATGTACTTTTTCAATACGGAATTATTTCGACCAACACCAAAATCATTCCCTACAACCGCGTGCAACACGTGGCCTTACACGAAGGGTTTTTGTCGCGAAATTTCGGGTTGGCACAAGTCGAAATTTATACTGCTGGCGTCCATGGAGGCGATATCAAGATTCCTGGAATTTTGAAAGAAGATGCCGAACGGATTAAGCAATTGTTGATGGGTAAAATTCAAAAAGAACTCTGATGGACTTTCAGTTTCAAGAACCCCAACAACAATCCAAAGTAGGGGTGCTCCTCCTTTTTCTCGATTCATTGCAAAAAATTTTACGTGCCATTGCGCCGATCATTTTAATCATTGTATTAAAAGGAGGGACTCTCAGTGCCTTTATTTTGTTTATGCTTTTGATGGGTACCTTTTTATTGGTGGCTTGTATTGCTTACCTGCGGTTTACCCATTTTACCTTTCATATTGATCGCGCCTTAGGTGAGTTTATTGTCTATGATGGTATTTTGACGAAAACAAAGACCGTCATTCAACTGTCAAAAATTCAGCAAGTTAATCTTACCCAGAATCTGTTGCAACGGTTGATTGGCGTGTACGGAATTCAAGTGGATACCGCTGGAGCTGACCGTCATGAAGCCCAAATCAAAGCTGTTTCTCGCTCGGTGGCGTTGGCCTTAAAAAAAGCATTGATCGAAAATCAAATGGCTGTAACTGCCGAAGAAACGCTCGAAGATCAGCCTGAAAGTATAACCCCAAAGCCCTTTCTCAAAATTCATTTTATCAGTCTGATAAAAATTGGAATCACCTCCAACTATATCAAAAGTGTGGGTTTAATTCTAACCTTCTTTTTTTCCATTTGGGGGAAATTGCACGAAATTGGAGAAGAAGCTTGGCTTGAGGAGAAAATAGCAGAACAAGATTGGCTATTTCAATCGGTAATTTATTCGATTGTGCTCGGAATTGCAAGTCTTTTTACCTTAGTCTTTTTGATTAATCTAGGGCGAACGGTATTGCGCTATTTTAACTATACCATGCAACAGCAGCAGGGCTCGTTGTTGCTTTCCTTCGGGTTGATCAATACCAAAAATACAGTGTTGCGTCCGTCACGGGTGCAATCGGTGGTTGTTTCTCAAAATTATTTTCAAAAAAAGTTAAATGTGCTTGAGATGAAAATTCGTCAGGCCATAAGCGATGAAAAAAATCATCAAAAAGACCGAATTGAAGTCCCAGGCTGCAATACTCGCGAAAAAGAAGCGATTTTGGAGTTGATCTACGGACATCAACCGCCTATGGGTTTGGTGATGAAAGCCAACTGGCGGCGTTTGGTTTTTAATCTGTTCCTCACGGTAGTTCTTCCCGTAATGGCTGCCATCTGTTTTAAACCTTATTTTGAAGAGGTTTCCAGTAGTTTGTTTTTTGGCGTGTTGGCAGTTTATACAATTTTGCTCTCGATATACCATTATTTTTCGTATAAAAATTATACGTTTTATGTGGGTGATCAGTACATTCATCGTCGCTCGGGTGCTTGGGATATTGCGGTTGACATTTTAGAAACCGACAAAATTCAGGCGATTACAACCTCACAGTTGTTTTGGCATAAAAATTTGAATATCGGGTCGGTAACTTTGCATACCGCAGCAGGAAATATCAGTTTTTATTTAGCTAACTTTGACACGTTAAAACAGTATGTCAATCGTTGGCTTTACGGTTTAGAAAGCCAAAATCACAATTGGATGTAATAAAAATAGCGTTTATGAAACAATGGATTGAAGCCGCTCGGGTTCGCACTTTACCACTTTCCATTTCGGGCATTTTAGTCGGAAGTTTTTTTGCGATGTCCCAGTCCCGATTTAACTGGAAAATTGTCATTCTTGCCCTCACAACTACGGTGGGACTACAAGTGTTATCCAATTTTGCGAATGACTATGGTGATGGGGTGAAAGGAACAGACAATGCAGATCGAGTGGGACCACAACGTGCTATACAAAGTGGGGCAATTACGCCAGGCGCCATGCGATATGCTATTTTTGTAACGGCTTTTCTCACTTTGGTATCGGCCATTCTGCTAATTTACAAAGCCTTTGGAGTCAAGAATTTTTTGTACTCTCTAATCTTCTTTGTCCTTGGGATATTGGCTATAGCTTCGGCCATTCGTTATACGGTAGGTAAAAATCCTTATGGATACCGCGGTTTGGGCGATATTTTTGTTTTTATATTCTTCGGATGGGTTAGTACCGTTGGGATTTCTTTTATGATTTTAAAAGAATTGAACCCCGTTTTATTTTTACCGGCAACCGCGATTGGATTTTTAAGCGTGGCGGTTTTAAATTTAAACAATATGCGCGATGAAGCCTCCGATCGTAAAGTGGGAAAAAACACCTTGATTGTTAAAAACGGTGGGGCTTGGGGTAAAAAATACCATCAGTTTTTAATTATCGCTGCCATGGTCTTGTTTTTGGCATTTGCGTATTGGTTTGATAGGCAATATGATGTTAATCCCCACCACTTTAATATTGACAACTATTTCTTTGTGGTGTTTTATTTGCCTCTTATTTTTCATTTAAAACGCGTGCGTCAAAACACCGAACCTCGTTTGTTGGATCCAGAGTTGAAAAAGGTAGCGCTAAGTACCTTTTTTATCAGTGTCGTCATGGCGTTGCAACTTATTTTCTTTTTCTCCGACGAAACCTTGTACTTGCTTTCAACATTATTTGAATAAAACACAAAACACACACATTATGGAAATTACATTTTACGGACACGCTTGTATTTCAATTGCAACGCAGGGCAAAACGCTTTTGGTCGATCCCTTTATCACGGGGAATCCCAATGCGGCGCATATTGATATTATGCAACTCAAACCCGACTATATTTTATTGACTCACGCGCACCAAGACCATATTTTGGATGCTGAGGCTATTGCAAAAAATACAGGAGCCACAATTATCTCCAATTACGAGATTGCTTCTCATTATGGAGCCAAAGGATTGCCCTACCACCCAATGAATCATGGAGGTAGTTGGCGATTTGATTTTGGGACTTTACGTTATGTCAATGCGATTCACACCAGTTCGTTCCCCGATGGAAGTTATGGCGGTCAGCCCGGAGGTTTTGTGCTGGAAGCGGATAAAAACATCTATATAGCAGGCGATACGGCTTTGACGTTTGACATGAAATTGATTCCCATGCGTACTGCCTTAGATTTGGCCGTTCTTCCCATAGGCGATAATTTTACTATGGATGTTCATGATGCGATACACGCTGCCGATTTTGTGCAGTGTTCACGGGTATTGGGCTATCATTACGACACGTTTGGCTACATTGAAATCGATCATGAAGCGGCCCAAAAGGCATTTTCTGAAGCAGGAAAAACACTTACTTTATTGTCAATTGGAGCAACTCTTTCGGTTTAAGGCATGATTTTGGAGGGCAAGTTCGTAAAAGAGAGTACCATGTATATTCGAAGTTTACTAGTTGCATTATCGCTTTTTGTTTCTCCTTCATGGGCGCAAAAGGCGAAAGGACATTGGGATACCATGCGCACCACTTCCGAAACGATTGAAGTACGTGCAGGTGAACGAAAAATGATTAAAACCAATGCTTTTCCCGAAGGCACTACCGAGATTGTCTATCGTATCACGCTCATGGACGATAATCAAAAGTTAGCTTCAAGTTTGGTTTCTGTTTTAAAAGCCATTCCCGACCCCACAGGGATTTCACAAGGTACCGCTGGAGCTGTTTTTTTGGCCTCTACTGTCAGTGGCAATGACAAAGCAACGTTTGCTGTTTTTTTGGATGAAAAAGCGGCCAAAACCTACCTCACGACGGGAAAACCAACGCAAGCTTGTTATACCCAACCCAATCCAATAAACAAAGAAGCCCGACTGTTATCGGCGACACACGGATGTATGAAAGATGCCCCCGAAGCCTTGTGGTTTGTGTTTCAAAGTGACAATTGGTTGATGAAGCAAAAGATTGTTCTTGAAGTAGTGCCATGGATTGATGCCCAAGCCGCTACAGGTTGGAATCCTGACCGAAAAGCTGCTTTTTTGAAACTTGCCGTAAAACGTCCTATTGCCTTCTATCTTTCCCAAAAAGAAACGTTTTCTGTAGCCTTATTGCAACAGGTCATGGAGCAAATGAATTTTGAAACCTACCATCAGTTGCGCCCCGAGGAACGCGAGTTATTCCTCGAGAAATCGGAAAAAGCGGTTTTAAAGGAATTGGGATTGGAAGCCAAGTATGCCCAAAAAATTCACGATCAAGCTCTTCGATTGTTTTTAAAAGGAAAAACCAAGGAAGGAATAGAGCAATTTGAATCTGCGATACAATCGGGCATGCAAGACCCACTATTGTATGCAGGCTTGTCCTATTGCTATCTTCGTACCAAACAAATGACCAAAGCAGCGACCTTGATGGAGCAAGTCTCGGCTTTGTCCTCAACCGACTTGCGTTTGCAATTGGCACTGGCGCATGTGTATTTGTTTACCGATAGAGTCTCTGAAGCCAAAGCATTGTATAAAAAATATGTTATGCAAAATCTTCCCGATGGAACGCCCTGGAAAGTCAAAGCTCTCCTGGATATTCGAGAATTTGAACGTTCGGGATTACCCAACCAAGATTTGCCCAAGATTAAACGCCTTTTGGAATAAATGGAAGCATTTTACCTTCGTTATCAAATGAATTTTATCCGTCCAGTGGGAACCTCCCGCGGGCAAATGGCCTATAAAGAAACGTGGTTTTTAACGCTCAACGACGGTGCCCAAACGGGTATAGGCGAATGCGGTATGTTTCGTGGGTTGAGTATTGACGACCGACCGGATTATGAAGAAAAACTGCAATGGGTTTGCGATCATATTCATTGGGGGGAAGCGGCTTTGTATGAAGCACTTCACTACTTTCCATCCATTCAATTCGGGTTGGAAATGGCCTTTCGTTCTTTGCGAAGTACCCATCCTGCCTTACTTTTTCCATCTGAGTTTACCGAAGGCAAAGCTGCGATTCCAATTAACGGCTTGGTTTGGATGGGTGATACTTCGTTTATGCATCGTCAGCTTTTAGATAAAATTCAAGCCGAATACCGCTGTGTAAAAATGAAAATCGGAGCTCTTGATTTCCAACAAGAGTTAGGCTTGCTCAGTTTTTTACGATCGCAATTTAACGCTGAAAAACTCGAAATACGTGTGGATGCCAATGGCGCATTTGCTCCCGAGGAAGCGCTTTCAAAGTTGAAACAGTTGGCGGTCTATGAATTGCATAGTATTGAGCAACCCATAGCGCCTAAACAATGGGAGGTTATGCGAACTTTATGTCAAGAATCGCCCATCCCCATTGCGCTTGATGAAGAATTGATTGGGGTATCGGGTAGGGCAGCCAAAAAGGAGTTGCTGGAAACCCTACGCCCACAGTATATCATTTTAAAACCTACTCTTGTTGGAGGTTTTCGGGGTAGTTTGGAGTGGATTGAATTGGCTGAATCTATGGGCATTGGATGGTGGATTACCTCAGCCCTTGAAAGTAATGTTGGATTGAATGCGATTGCGCAGTGGACCTACACCTTGCAGTCCAACCGACCTCAGGGATTGGGAACCGGAGCGTTGTATGCCAATAATTTTGATTGTCCTTTGGAAGTTGTCGGGGATCAATTGTATTACCGCCCAGAAAAGTATTGGGGATTGTATGATATTCTCCCAGAGACGAACTAACGCTTCTTGAGTTTTCGTTTTATTTTCGACCAAAAATTTTGTGGGGTTTCCCTCGTTTGGTTTCGTTTGCATTGGGCAATAAAAGCCTGTGCCTCCTCCTCGGTTACATGTTGATCATCGAAAATGTTTTGGTGACATAACGTACAAAAACGCGCTTTTTCGGTGGGATTTAAGTCCAACCAATTTTCAGCACATGATTTTGGAATAGCATGCAAAGACGACATTATTCAACGATTTTAATTTCAAACATCTTATCCCATTTTTTTCCTGTGATAAAAAAGGTTTGGGTCGCTGGATTGAACGCAATGCCATTAAGCACATCAGTCTCGGGAAGTTGAGTGATTTGTTTGAGTAAATCTGATAGATCCAAAATCGCTTCAATCTCTCCAGTTGCAGGATCGATGCGAACGATGGCGTTTTGTTGGTATACATTACTGTAAATCTTTCCATTAACCCATTCGAGCTCATTCAGATTTTTAACTTTTGAATCCGAAGAATATACCGAAATCACATCGATAACTTTTAGCGATTCGGGATCCAAACGATAGATTTTTTCAGTGCCGTCCGATTGGTACAAATGCGTCGCATCGTGGGTTAGACCCCAGCCTTCAATGGCTCGGTCGTAAGAAAATGATTTGGTTTTCTCTAATGTTTGCGCATCGTAGATAAATCCGGTTTGTTCTTGCCATGTAAGTTGGTAGACTTTATTGTTGAAGATGGTTATGCCTTCCCCAAAGTATTTAGGATCCAAAGGCGTACTGAGTAGTACTTTTCCCGTTTTATAATCGGTTTTCATGAGTTTTGATTGCCCGTATTGTCCTGTGCCTTCGTACAAGGCTCCCTGGTGAAACTCTAATCCTTGGGTATACGAACTGATGTCATGTGGAAACGTATTTACTACTTTATATTTGATTATTTTGGGCGTAATTGCCGAGACGATCTCCAATGATGTAGTGTCTTGGGTGGTGTTCCCTTCGGCATAAATGGCGGCAACTAAGGAGTAGGTGCCTAGTTTTTTCTCGGATATCGTATATCGCAACGGGGTGTTTCCTTGGGTGCTTCCAATGCGCTTTTGATTGAAGGTATACGCCACACTATCGATATTGAGTTGATTCGGATTGGTAATCGCGAGGGAAACCGTTGCGCCAGCGGTGTAGGTTGGCTTAATTTGCGAGGTATCGATTCGCAATCCCGATTCGGTGGGCGCACAAGAAATAACCCCGAGACTGGCTAACAAAATGATGGTGAAGGATTTAATGGTTTTCATAGTAAGGTCCTTGCATTTAATACCTCACAAATGTATTATTTATGCGCTAAAGATGTTGTAAAAAATGAAAAAGAATGTATCTTTGCCGCGGCAAGTCCTACACGACCAGCTCCTGCAAAATCCTCCAGGATGGGAACATAGCAAAGGTATGCGGTTGTAGCGGTGCGATGTAGGTCGCTTGCCATTTTTTTTTGCACTTTCTGCAACTACTTTTCCCGCAACTTTATGGAGCTTCAATGGCATATCGTTCGACTTCAATTGAAGGAAACCTTTTCCATTAGCTATGGCCAATACGACTATCGAGATGCTTTAATTATTCAGTTGACCCATGCTGGGCAAACGGGCTATGGTGAATGCACAGCACTGGGGTATTACGGTATTGATTTGAAACATTTTGAACAACTGTTACTACAACATCAAAAAGCGATTTCCAATTTCGGGATGCATTCTCCCCAAGAGTTTTACACGTTATTGACCCAATGGCAACTGCCAAATTTCTTGAAATCGGCCTTGGATTGCGCATATTGGGATGTCATGGGCAAGTTGGAAAAGCGTTCTTTTTTGGAATGGAATGCCCTTTCTACCGATCGAATTCCTCATTCCAGTTGGACAATTTCTGTGGCAGATGCTCCAACACAAATCGCAAAAATGCAGGCGTCACCGTGGCCAACATTTAAAGTAAAATGCCACGGGTTTAATCGGCATCAATTAACACAACTGCTCGCGACTGATTTCCCTTTTGCGTTGGATACCAATGCGAGTTGGACTCCCGACGAATGTTTGGAGTGGACCCAAATGTCGGGGCGGCATCGCGTTCGTTATGTTGAACAGCCCATGCCTACGGGTTTTGTCAATTATCAACACCTTTCAAAAGAGGACGGGGTGCTGTGGATGGCCGATGAAGATGCCCAAAGTGAAACCGATTTGTCATTATTGGCCAACCATTATCCTGCGGTGAACGTAAAAGTCATGAAATGCGGGGGACTCACACCGGCGCTTGCTATGATTAAAGCCGCCAAAGCAAGGCACTTTAAGGTGATGATTGGATGTATGACCGAATCCACGATTGGAATTTCTGCAGGGGCTGTTTTGGCGCCCTTGTGTGATTACGCCGATTTGGACGGCTCCAATCTCATAGCCAATGACATCGCTACGGGAACTTCCATTAACGCAGGAGTAATCGAATTATCGACCGAACCAGGCTTAGGCATTCGCAGGAAATAAGTATCTTTAACCCAAAATAGATTTCATGAAATTTGAACCGATAGTTCCGTTAATTTGGACGCATCACTTGAACGAGACGGTGGCATTTTATACCGAAAAGTTAGGCTTTCACTTAGGTAATTACAGTGAAGAATGGGGTTGGGCCACGCTCCATCGCGATGCCTGTGAATTGATGGTTTCCCGACCTACGGCACAAACCCGTTTTGAACATCCTTTTTTTACAGGAACTTTTTATATCAAAACCGATGATGTTAGCGCCTTGTGGGATCACGTTAAGGATTCGGTCAAAGTAGCGTATCCTATGGAGGATTTTGATTGGGGAATGCGCGAGTTTGCCATTTACGACAACAATCATTATATACTGCAATTTGGACAGGAATTGGAATAACAAACAGCCGTGAAAGGCAACTACACATTTTCAATAACAACAGCATCATGCAACAAGTGGTTTTCATTACGGGCGCTTCCTCAGGAATTGGGAAAGCGATTGGAACATATTTACACGAAAAAGGATATCGCGTTTTTGGAACGAGTCGCTATCCCGAACGGTATCCCCATTCTGTTTTTCCGCTGGTAGCGCTTGAGGTACGCGATGTATCCAGTATCCAAGCTGCAGTTGCAAACGTTTTGGCTCAGGCGGGACGTATCGATGTGGTGATCAACAATGCTGGGGTAGGCATCACCGGGCCGTTGGAAGAGATCCCGACAGAGGAGATTCGTCAAAATTTTGAAACCAACCTCTTTGGTCCGATTGAGGTTATGAAAGCAGTGTTGCCCCAAATGCGGGCACAGCATTCGGGATTGATTGTCAATATCACTTCGATTGCGGGGTATATGGGACTGCCATATCGCGGGGTCTACTCGGCCTCAAAAGGGGCTTTGGAACTCATTACGGAAGCAGTGAGTATGGAGGTAAAAAGTTTTGGAATAAAGGTGACCAATGTGGCGCCGGGAGATTTTGCCACCAATATCGCGGCAGGTCGCTATCATGCGCCTGTGGTACCGGGTTCGGCTTATGCATCGACGTATGGTAAAACCTTGGCTGCGATGAATGAGCATGTGGACTCGGGCAGTGATCCGCTGGAAATGGCCCAAGCGATTTATACGATTATGCAGGCCAAACAACCCAAATTGCATTATAAGATTGGAGCGTTTATGCAACGGTTCTCCATAGTCTTGAAGCGAGTTTTACCCGATCGGGTGTATGAGAAAATGTTGATGAAGCATTATGAGTTGTAGCGGTTAGCAGTGTACAGTGTTCAGTGTAAAGTCGCAGTCGCAGTCGCAGTCTCAGTCGCAGTCTCAGTCGCAGTTTTCTTATTACTAGTCACTAATTACTAGTCACTAATCACTAGTCACTAATCACTAGTCACCAATCACTAATCACTTAAATCCCAACAAAATTTTCTCAATCAAATCTGGTGTTGTACTTTTGCAATGTTGCGCTAGGGATGGAGGGATTGTTGAAGCTCACCCGAGGTGACGAGGGTAGCGACTCCCGACAGCCCGGCCCCGGAAGCATGGAGGGGAAGCGCCCAAAAACACAAGGTGTAAACACAACTTTTTTATAATTATACTATGAAGTTTTTTATTGACACGGCGAATTTGAATGAGATTCGCGAGGCCCAATCGTTGGGAATTTTGGATGGAGTAACGACCAATCCTTCGTTGATGGCCAAAGAGGGCATTACCGGTTTGGACAACATTTTGAAGCACTATGTGGACATTTGCTCGATTGTTGAAGGGGATGTGAGTGCCGAGGTGAATGCGACCGATTACGAGGGCATGGTGCGCGAGGGTGAGCAATTGGCCGATTTACACCCGCAGATTGTGGTGAAACTGCCCATGACCAAAGACGGTGTGCGCGCGTGTAAATATTTCTCTGATAAAGGCATCAAAACGAACGTGACGTTGGTGTTTTCTGCGGGTCAGGCCTTGTTGGCTGCCAAAGCAGGGGCTACTTATGTTTCGCCTTTTGTGGGCCGTTTGGATGATATCTCCACCGACGGATTGAATTTGATTCAAGAGATTCGCGAAATTTATGATAATTACGGCTTTGAAACCGAAATTTTGGCCGCTTCCGTTCGCCATACCATGCATATAGTAAATTGTGCGAAAATTGGAGCGGATGTGATGACAGGGCCGTTGTCAGCTATTTTAGGTTTGCTAAAACACCCGTTGACCGATATCGGATTGGCACAGTTTATTGCTGATTACCAAAAAGGAAATTCGTAACACACAATACACTACAAAAAAGCCCTGATTTTTCGTCAGGGCTTTTTTTATTGTAAGTCTTCTTCAAAACGGATGTCAAACATATTGGTGAATCCGTTTTTGATCGTGAGGTCTTTGTTGATGATCATGGTGCGGTGTACTTTGGTAATCGCCCATTTGTTTTTGATTTCTTCAAAGTTAGAGCAATGGTATTGCCGGATGGGACCGAAGGAATACTTTGTTAAAGCCTCTTTCCAAGTGTTCGGATTTTTGTCCAAATTAATGGCAATGAATTCGTAATTGGGGTACTTCTTTTGCAATTCCAAGGCCTTTTTGTGCGCTGCGACGAGGTGCGAATTCAATTCTTCACTCCAGAAAAATAGTATCGTATTTTTGGTGATTAGCGAGGACGAATTGACATTTTTACCTGCCGCATCGAGTAAGGTAACGGAGGGTAGTTTTTTACCATCGGTCAATTGGTTGATCGCTTTTCCTAGTTTTAGTATTTCGTTTTTCTTGCTTTTATCGGTGGCGATTTTGTAATAGTGTTTCAAAAACTCTTGGTTGTTGACCATGTTTTGATCTTCCAACAAGTATTGAAAGGCAATGCTGTTGACCACGATATTTTTGACCTTTTCATTTTTGATGAGGGTATCGGCAATTTTGAGTTTGTTGACATTGGTTTTTAACGCCAAGTCGACTTCCGAAAAATGGTTGTGGTAGTGAATCGACCCTACATTGTTGAGCATGTAGTTGAGATACATGACAAACGGACTGAAGTCGGTCATCTTTTCATCACTAAAGTCGATTGTTTTTCGAAAATCGTAGTAATCTTTGGGCAGGGCTTTACTCACATCGTTCCCTGTACGCATTTTGTGTACAATGGGGTAAATTTCTTTACGGGTATAGTGGGGGAAAAGGTACATGCCTTGGGCGTAGACATCAAACTCGTCATTCCATTTAATTTCCTCTTTTTTGGATTTGTAGAAAGCGATATTGTCGGCATTGACTTTGTTGATGTAAGAGAGAAATTTAGGGGCTTCGTAATCCAAGATATCAAAAATTTTGTTTTTCTCTTTCTCGTTACGAAGGTACATTTCCATCAAGAAATTGTTCTTTTGATCGCCTCGGCCACAAAAAATAATGGATTGATCAAAATCTTTGGAATCAATATGAACGCGAATCGAGTCGTTTTTGTCAAAATAAACGTACTGGTATTCCGGCTCATGTTTGAACGTATACAATCCGGGGGCTAGGGAATCAAATTTGACAAAAAACGTATTGTCTGCTTTCAACGGAAGGGTGTCCAATACCACATTGTTTTGGCAAAAAAGGACATAACGCGATTGCGGATTTTCAACTTCACCGCCAAAGTACGCCACATAGTTATCGGCATCGAATTCTTTTTTACAAGACGTCAATACTGAAAGTGCGGCCAAAGCTAGGGCACCATACGTTGAGGCAATTTTGAAATTCATCTACAGTTCTGTTGTAATTCGCAAATGTATTTAGTAGCTGTGCAATATATTGTTAACCATTAGTTAAAAGTGAAGCCTTCAAAATCGGCTGTGGTTTCCAATGCGCTTCAAATTTGAATTATCGGCGGAAACGAACGTACGCCTCTTCTTTTGGAGGGTAGTTTAGGGGGAAATTAAGGCTGTTCGTTTAGGGAGTTTTTTCATGCAGATTGGGCTTTATTTGCTTGTATCAAAGGATAAAAAAACTAGAGGTTGCGGTGGGTAAAGTCGCCCTATTTGCTTACTTTTGCACCGAATTTAAAATCCACTTGTTACATGTTAACTGTATCTAATTTATCCGTTCAGTTTGGAAAACGAATTTTGTTTGATGAAGTGAATACCTCGTTTACCCTAGGGAACTGTTACGGAATTATTGGTGCCAATGGTGCCGGAAAGTCCACGTTTTTAAAAATTTTAGCAGGAGATATGGACCCTACATCGGGGCGAGTGATATTGGAGCCAGGGAAACGGATGTCGGTTTTGAATCAGAACCACAACATGTTTGACGAGCATACGGTGTTGGAAACGGTATTGATGGGGAATAAAGTACTGCATGCGATTAAAACCGAAATGGATGCCTTGTATGCGGATTATTCGGATGAAAATGCCGATCGTATTGGGGAGTTGCAAATTCAATTTGATGAAATGAACGGTTGGAATGCCGACAGTGATGCCGCTGCCTTGTTGTCGAACTTGGGGATTGGTTCGGACTTTCATTACACGCTGATGGCAGAGATGGAGGGGAAGTTAAAAGTACGTGTCCTTTTGGCGCAGGCTTTATTTGGAAATCCCGATGTGCTGATTATGGACGAGCCGACCAATGATTTGGACTTTGAAACGATTGGTTGGTTGGAAAACTTTTTGGCAAACTATGAAAATACGGTTATTGTGGTTTCGCACGACCGTCACTTTTTGGATGCGGTTTGTACCCATATTTCAGATATTGATTTTGGAAAAATTACGCACTATTCTGGGAATTACACTTTTTGGTATGAATCGAGTCAGTTAGCCGCCAAACAACGAGCACAACAAAACAAGAAGGCAGAGGAGAAGAAAGCAGAGTTGGAAGAGTTTATCCGCCGTTTCAGTGCGAATGTGGCCAAATCAAAGCAGGCGACTTCGCGTAAGAAAATGTTGGAAAAGCTCAATTTGGATGAAATTAAGCCTTCAAGTCGTCGTTACCCTGCCATTATATTTGAACAAGAGCGGGAAGCGGGCGATCAGATTTTGAACATTCAAAATTTAGCGGCCTCAATCGACGGTGAGGTTTTATTTCAAAATGTAGATTTAAACATGGCGAAGGGCGATAAAATTGTAGTGTTTTCCAAAGACTCACGGGCTACCACCGCCTTTTATGAAATCTTAAACGGACATTTACAAGCCGATTCGGGAACGTATGAATGGGGTGTGACCACGATTCAATCGTATTTACCCAACGATAATCACGCGTTTTTTCAGTCCGATATCAACTTAGTCGACTGGTTGCGTCAGTGGGCCAAAACCGAAGAAGAGCGCGATGAAGTATACGTACGAGGTTTTTTAGGAAAAATGATTTTCTCGGGCGAAGAAGCGTTAAAAAAGTGTAATGTATTGTCGGGAGGGGAGAAGGTGCGTTGTATGTTATCGCGCATGATGATGCTTCGCGCCAATGTGTTGATGCTCGACGAGCCTACCAATCACTTGGATTTGGAATCGATTACAGCGTTTAACAATTCCTTGAAGAACTTCAAAGGATCGGTCTTGTTTACTACCCATGACCATGAGTTTGCTCAAACAGTGGCCACACGGGTACTTGAACTTACCCCACAAGGTGCCATCGACCGTTACATGACTTTTGATGATTACTTAGAGGATCCCAAAATAAAAGAATTGCGTGCGAAGATGTATGCATAAAATAAAAATCCCGAGTCAATCGGGATTTTTTTATGCCGTTCTTTTTTTATGTTTCCAGCGTTTATGCGTCCACATATAGTATTCAGGTTGTTCTAAAATTTGCGCTTCTACTTTGGCCATAAAAGCTTCCGAGAGTTTGTAATCGGGAACTTCATGCACATTGTCGGAGAGTATTTCAAAAGTACCTTCATAGTATCCTCGTTTCACTTTACGCACTTTTAAAAATAGGACATTCATATCGTATTGTTTGGCCAATGATTCTGCGCCAATGTGAATAGGCGTTTCGATTCCCATAAAATGATGCCAGTGCAAATTGGTTTCACTCCAGCGCGGTGTTTGATCGCTAGCAAAACCGTAGAGGCCTAAGATCCCTTCGCGCGCATTTTTTTCGATGGTGGGTTTGGTTTCCTTGGTGGTGATTAAATAGGCTTTAAAGCGTGAACGAATTTTTTTGACCAAGCGATCAAAGTAGGGATTGGCAATTCGTTTATAGATGGCAAACCCTTTAAATCGAGTGTAATAATTCATCGAAATCACCCATTCATAACTTGCATAGTGACCACACATTAAGGCAATACTTTTTCCTTTTTCCTCCATTGCATGAAACAAATCCATATTGGTGAAGGTAAATCGTGTCTCCATAGTTTTACGTGAAATAGACAAGGTTTTGATCATTTCCAAAAACATATCGCACAAATGCTGAAAGGATTTTTTCTCAATACGCAAGCGTTCGGCTTCACTAAGATGGGGCAACGCCATAGCTAGGTTGCGTCGCACGGCTTTTTTACGATACCCAATTACGCGGTAAAGTAAAATATAGATGCCATCCGACAGTAAGTATAAAAGCGGAAAAGGCAATTTGGAAATCAACCAAATTATCGGATATATGAGAAGATAGACAAGAAATTGCATGCAAGAAATTTGTGCAAATATAAAGGGTTTCCTTAAGATTTTATTTCGAATTAACAATTCTTAAGTTTGTACTTTTACCCAAAAATAGATTTATGATAGTGCTATATGTCTTAATCGGAATCACGGCTTTGATCAGTTGGAAAGGGTGGGAGGACACCTATTTTTTCCGAAAATACATGTTTCATGTGGGCAGTATTCGCGCTGGCGAGCATTTCCGAATGGTAACTTCGGGATTTTTGCATGCTGACATCATGCATTTGGCTTTCAATATGATTTCCTTATATTTTTTCGCGCCGGTGGTGCTATATCAATTGGGTTTATACATGTTCTTATTTCTCTATGGAGCCAGTTTGTTGTTTGGAAGTATGTTGACATTGGCTTTGTATAAAAATCAATACCATTATACTGCTATTGGAGCTTCGGGAGCGGTAACCGGAATAATCTACGCCGCAATTTTACTCAATCCTGAGATGGAGTTGTATCTGTTTTTTATTCCAATTCCTATCAAAGCCTATCTTTTTGGGATGGGTTATTTATTGTACTCCATTTACGGGATGAAAGCACAAAATGATGGGATTGGGCATGCGGCTCACTTTGGAGGAGCAATTGCAGGATTGTTTTTTACATTGCTTAAAGCACCGCATTTGTTTTTCAATCAACCGCTTTTAGTTGCAGGATTGTTATTGCCGATCGTGATTCTTTTTTTTATGGTAAGAAAACGAAAATAAGAAAGGCACAACTTTTGTAATCCAAATAAAAACCTAAAAAATAAATATCATGAGAAGAGTAATTGTTGCCATTATGTTGCTAAGTTTTGGATTGTTTACCCAAGCACAAGAAGTCAAATCACTTCCCCAAATTACGGTTTCAGGCGAGGGTAAAATGAAAGTAGCTCCCGATTACGCTGTTATTTCTTTTGGGGTTGAAACCCAAGGAAAAGAGGCAGCGGCGGTGAAAAAGACAAATGATGCTACGGTAGATGACGTATTGCGTTTTCTAAAAAAGTTTGGGATAGCGACCAATGATATGCAAACAATTGGGGTTCATTTGGGGCGCATATACACGGGTGAAAAGAATAAATTTAATTACCAAGCCATTCAAAATTTGCAAGTTACGTTACGTGATTTAAAACAATACGATGCCTTGGTTATGGGGTTGGTAGATCAGGGAATTAATACCATTTCGGGCGTAGAATTTAAGGCAACAAAAATAGAAGAATACAAAACTCAAGTTCGCAAACTGGCCACGCAAGATGCTTTAAAACGCGCTCAGGATTACACCTCACCCTTACAGCAAAAAGTGGGAAAAGCCCATCAAATTTCAGAGACAGGGTCTATGTTATATCCTACCCTACAACGTGCTGAAGGTTTTTTTACCAAGGAAGCCGATGCCATGCCACAAGAAACGTTGGCGATTGGTGAAATCGAGATAACGGCACAGGTGACCATCAGTTTTGTGTTGGAATAACGTTCATTAGCAGGAAAGCACATTTCAAGAATCAATATACCCGCTCTGGAAGATACACCGTATCGAGAAAAGCTTTCCATTGAAGTGCATCCATAATGAGGTCGGGGTCAATTTGTTTGACCATTTCAAAAGGACGTACAATTTGGTGTCTTTGGAGTTGGTATTGGTGAATCAAGTGTTGCACCAAAGGAAGGGCTTTTTGTAAAACTTTTTGTGGAATGGGTCCCTCAGTCGCACAGAGTTCGATACCCAAGGTGACATTATTGGCCGATTTTTCGTTTCCCATCAATTGACGGGCTAGGGGCGTGTAATTGTAAAAGGCTGCGCCAACATGATATCCCGTTTCTGTTTCGGGAAGGGTTTGCACAATAGTAGTTTCATTGATTACATAATGCGGCGCATACCGTATCAATTGCCGTTCGGTGTTGTACCGTCGTTCATTCATAAACCGCAACCGTTCGTCGATTGATTTGGCCGTCGAATAGGGTAAAGAACGATGAATAACCAAGGCATTTACGCAAGCAATAGTTCTTCCCGAACGATTATAACCTCCCAAATACTGTGTGTCGATGGCAACCATAAGAAATTGGTTTAGAGTTAGGTTTAAAATGTAGAGCGATGTTTTTCTTTATTTGCCCCTGTGCCAAGGACTTTCTGAAAACAAAAAGGGAATATTGCTCCCAGTAAAAACGGAATGATTCCAAGTGTTGAAGTGGAAACATAAACTACCAGTAAACATTCGGAGGTTCCCCCGATGAGAAGACTTGCCACAAGTGCATTCGCTGCTTGAATGCTATTTCTGGATGAAAATTTAGATTGAAATGAAGCGCACAAATAATAGTGAAGGGACAGATAGAGGCCTTGTCCTAGCATTCCCATTATAGCCCCCGTTATTAGTGCACATACCATACGTATTGATTTAAAATTTTATCCTTAGCGTTGGTTTGTTTTTTACCTTTTTCTGTAGTTTGGGTACGACGTAAGGGTCCGAAGACCCTCACGTACCCAAGGCGTATAAATCGAATAATGGCTTGCGTGACAAAATGGAATTGTTATCATGTTTGTCATTGTTATTGCAATATTACTACCCCTATTTTGAATAATCTCTAGGGTTTTTCCTGACGAATCAAAGTATTTTTCCTGAGCTTCTAGGGGAAAAATACCCAAATGTTTGGGGGAAAATACCAATAAGTTGTAAATCAGCAATTTGAGTTTAAATTTTTTCAGATTTTTTTTGGGGTATTTACTTTTAATACGTTTGGTTTAAAACCTGAATCCTAAAAATTTAACATTTGTAAAGTGGCATACAATAAAAAAACCAATCGCGAGGATTGGTTTTCATATACGAAAAGGGTCATTTACTATTCTTGCATGGTGTGGTAGACATTCATCACATCGTCATCTTCTTCAATTTTCTCCAATAATTTTTCCACATCGGCAATTTGTTCTGGGGATAAGGCTTTTGTCACCTGAGGAATACGTTCAAATCCAGAGGATAAAATCTCAATACTGCGACTTTCCAATTCTTTCTGAATCGCTCCAAAACTTTCAAATGGGGCATACATCACAATTCCGTCTTCATCGGCGAAAATTTCTTCGACCCCAAAATCAATCATTTCCAGTTCTAATTCTTCAATATCTTGCCCTGTATTGGGAATTCTAAAATTACAAGTATGGTCAAACATGAATTCGACCGATCCTTGGGTTCCCAGTGTTCCATTGCATTTATTGAAATAACTGCGGATGTTGGCTACTGTACGATTATTGTTGTCGGTAGCCGTTTCAATTAAAATGGCAATACCATGAGGGGCATACCCTTCAAATAAAACTTCCTTGTAGTTTGCCGTATCTTTATCGGATGCTTTTTTAATGGCGCGTTCTACATTCTCTTTGGGCATGTTGGCCGCTTTGGCATTTTGAATAACTGCGCGTAAACGGGCGTTGGTCTCCGGATTAGGACCTCCTTCTTTTACCGCAATAACAATGTCTTTACCAATGCGAGTAAACGTTTTGGCCATAGCGGACCAACGTTTCATTTTTCGGGCTTTTCTAAATTCAAATGCTCTTCCCATAGGAATTTTTTCTTTAGCTGTTAATTAATTTTAGGGGGCAAATTTACGTGATATCAGGAAATTGTGCCTTTTAAATTTTGTGAATTTATTTTTTGTAAAAAGGGAGTTTAACCACTTGGGCAGCTACTTGGTTGTTTCTGATTTTTATATAAATCACTGATCCCACAGCCGCAAATTCAGTAGCCACATATCCCAATCCGATTCCTTTACCCAATGAGGGTGCCATCGTACCCGAAGTCACGATTCCAATAGTATTTCCATCGGCATCGACAATTTCATAATCATGGCGAGGTATTCCGCGTTCGGTCAATTCAAATCCCACCAATTTTCGGCTTACACCTTGTTCTTTTTGTGCTTTTAAGGCCTCATGATTGGTGAAATTCTTGGTGAATTTTGTAATCCAACCCAAGCCCGCTTCGATAGGAGAGGTGGTGTCGTTGATGTCGTTGCCGTACAAACAGAATCCCATTTCAAGACGTAAGGTATCCCGTGCTGCAAGTCCGATGGGTTTGATTCCATAAGCCGCGCCGGCTTCAAAGACCTTATGCCAAAGTTGTTCCGCATTTTCATTTTTGCAATACACTTCAAATCCTCCCGACCCGGTATATCCTGTAGCAGAGATAATTACCTCTTCGATACCCGCAAAAGTGCCTACTTCAAAATGATAGTATTTGATGTTGGCCAAGTCAATCGCCGTCAACGATTGCATGGCTTCGACAGCTTTCGGACCCTGGATGGCAAGGAGTGAGTAAGCATCGGAAAGATTTTCCATAACAGCTCCTTCGGTATTGTGTTGCGCAATCCAATTCCAGTCTTTCTCAATATTGGAAGCATTAACGACCAGTAAATAGCTCATTTCATCGAGTCGATATACAATCAGGTCATCGACGATGCCGCCTGTCGCGTTGGGCATGCAGGAATATTGAGCACGGCCAATGTCAAGCGTTGCTGCATCGTTGGTCGTTACGCGTTGAATCAAGTCCAAAGCATGGGGACCCGATAGTAGAAATTCGCCCATGTGCGACACATCAAAAACGCCCACTCCGTTGCGAACGGTTTCATGTTCGGCATTGACGCCTTCGTATTGTACAGGCATATTGTATCCAGCAAACGGAACCATTTTGGCGCCTAATTGGATATGAATGGGAGTTAAAGCTGTATTTTTCATCCGTTGAATGTTAGTTTGTGGCGCAAAAATACAAAATTAGCCTCCAAGTTTAGAGGTGCTTTTTTGATTATTTCATGTCAAAAATGGGCAAAAAAAAAACCAAACGCTGCATGGGCAAGTTTGGTTAATGATTATACATTGATGAATTGCGAAGGATTACAGAAAGGGTTCCGTTAAACGATGTTTGTAAGAAAACAAAACCAAGCCCACTTTGGAACGAATTTGAAAGCGATCAAACAGCGTGGTGCGGTAGGCATCAATAGTTTTTCCAGTCACATTCATGATTTTGGCCATTTGGTCATAGGTGAGTTCCCGTTCATCGCATACTAGGGTGAGAAACTCTAGTTCTTTGTCGGTCATTTCGAAGGTAATGGGGAGTTCTTCCTCTTTGCGAACATCGTAATTTTTGATGCGATTTAAAATTTCAGTGATGTTATTGTAACCAAAATTGATGATGTTGTCAATGGCAAATTTAAGGTCGGCAGCTGAACAATTTTTATGTAAAAACCCCCGGGCTCCATGGTGATAGGCATCGTCAATGATTTGTTCATCAATATGTTGGGTGAGGAGTAGTACTTTGTGTTCCCCAGTTTTCTTTTCAAGTTCTTGCAACACTTCAATCCCATTTTTATGTGGCATTGAGTAATCCAAGATGTACATATCGGGAATGGGAACAAGCGGTAAGGATTCTAGGAATTGATCGCCATCATCAAATTCATGGACAACCTGATATTCACCGAGGCGTTGAATGAGTTCTTTGAGACCTTGGCGAACGATGGCATGATCATCGATTAAGCAAATGCGGATGGGTTCCATAAGCGTTTTAATTGCGTTGTAGGGTTATTTGTGTTCCACGTCCAGGTTTGGATTCAATGACTAGCGAACATTGAATTAACTCCGCTCGTTTTTTCATATTGACCAAACCCAATGATAGCGTTTTTGTAGTTACATCAAATCCTTTCCCGTCATCCTCAATCTGCAAGCTGAACTTGGGTTGTGTGGCTAACTGCACACGTATAGTTTTCGCCCGGGCATGTTTGATGCAATTGTTTATCGACTCCTGAAAGATACGATAAATAATTAACTTTTCATCATCTTTCAAGAAGGGTTGTGTATCGCCCAAATTCATTTCAAATTGGATACTGCTATTTTTTTGCAAGCGTTCCATTTCGGTTCGAATGGCTTTGGCTAAATCTTGTTGTAAGACCAACTGACTGTTGAGGGAGTGACTAATACTGCGCACGGATTGTGACAGTCGCTTTAGAGACTCACTCAGACTTTCAAGGCGTTCGGACTGTTCAGGATGGTCGTATTTGTAATTCTCGATTTGAAAATTCAAAGCCGTGATCTGTTGCCCGGCATCGTCGTGCAAATCACGCGAAATGTTTTGTAAAACCTGTTCTTGGGTTTCAATAATGGTTTGTGTGATATTACGTTGAAACTCGAGGTCTTTTTCAAACAGTTGTTGGGTATATTTTTTTACTTTCCCAATATGCATACGCGCCAGCATTATACTAAACGTAGTAATCAGGCTTATAAAAACTAAGCAAATCAGGATTCCAATGGCAAGACTGTAATTACTCATAAAAAACAATTGGTGCTATTCTTCGGGAATGACTCGTTTATGATTGCGGTATTCGATATAAATGTACCATAAAAGGAGTGAGTAGCTGATAAAGTTGATGTAATTTGTTGTAATGGTATAGAGGTCGTAACTTTTATAAATTATAACTTGTTGAAGTTTTACATCAATGAAAGCAAATACCAATGAAAGGCCAAAGAACATGAGGATTGGCGCACTAAGTAATCTATATTCATTGTTAAAAAGAAAATTGAAGTCTTCGTTTTTTAACTTTTTAAAACTCAACATAAAAAAAATAGTTAGATACAAAAAAGAACCCATGCAAAAGATGTAAGTTTTTAAATCATCATCTTTTTGAATTACAAAGAAATCAACTACTACAAAGCACAAAAAAAATAAATAAACAAAACGCATCAATTTTTTACTAACCCCATTTTGTTCTAACAAAAAAAACCATAACAAAAAAGTAACAATAAATGATAGTTCATAGTTTTTGTAATTCATATTTGTCCTAAAATGATTATCAGTTATTACAAATTTCATTAAAATAGTAATGAACTCTGTTAAACTATAACAAATCAAAATACCAAAAAAAATCTTATTCGTTTTTCGTTTGAGGGGCATAAAAAAGGCTGCAGCAAAGAATACAAATAACTGATAATAAATAATAATTTTTATGGTACTAAATAAATCACTAATAATTATCATTGATAAATTATTTTATAGAGGCTGCTGGTTTTTTTGATAAATCTAAGATATTAAATGTTTGCCCGCCAGAATAATCATAATACCCCTCCAAATTTTCATAGACTACTTTGAAGGCTACGGTACTTTTATCATCGGCATTGGTGACCTTGGTAAAATAGAATTTTACTTCTTCGAGATTTTCCATAGCGCCATCCATGGCAAGGAACAAGGCTTGAAAAAAGGGTATTGAAAAACAAAGATTTTCATCAGAGTAATTTGTAATCAAATCAAGTCGTTTGGGAATACCGTTTGTATCTGTGATCACTTGTAGGTAATTTGGATAAAAGGTATGCTCAAAATCGGCAACCATTTTTGTTAATGAATCACCATCAATACAGTAAAAATCATTTTGATTAATTGCGGTGTTTATTTGTGTTTTATAAGCTGTGTCATTCAATTCATGTCCTAAAAGGATAAATGAATAACTATCGATAAAACTGATATTTGCCACATGATTGGTGAGCCATTGCGACAACACTGAAAATTGATTGCTGATTAAACTCAGATCGACTATATAATAAGAGGGTACTGTTGGACTGGGTAGCACATTACTAGCAAGGTAGGTTGTGTGTGAGCTAACCCACGCCGCATTAACAGTGGCGCCGTCAATAATAATTATGTTTTGGGGATTAGCAATGTGTTGGGTTAAGTTTTGAGCGAGGTTCATACGAATGGTGTTTAAGGTTAGGAGTTGATTTTATTTGAGACACAAATTTGACCATTGAAGGGGAAAAATCCTATAGGAAAAATACCTAGCATTTAAGGTATTTTTCCTGAAGTTGACCAGTATTTTTCCTAAACAAATGATAATCAGATTCTTGTAATTTTATTTTTGTTTGTTGTAAAACAATTTTCGAAATCATTTATCAAGCATATTTGAAAAATATAATACTTTTCGCACTTTTATTAGCTTAGAAGTAGTTTGGTCTTTGTTTTTTTATCTATTGAAATCAAATTTAAGTCCAAGATTACTTTAGGCTCACAGGATTCAGTACAAGCTACTTTTCATGGAAGATTGTTTTTCGAGGTCACGAAGGGATTTTGCTGCGCAGTCCTTTTCCCAAGTTGTTTTCAGGAAAAGATTGTAAGTCGAGGTCACGAAAGGATTTTGCTGCGCAGTCCTTTTCCCAAGTTGTTTTCAGGAAAAGATTGTGAGTCGAGGTCACGAAAGGATTTTGATGCGCAATCCTTTTCCCAAGTTGTTTTCAGGAAAAGATTGTGAGTCGAGGTCACGAAAGGATTTTGCTGCGCAACATCCTTCAAAGCTCCGCTTTGAGAATCGCATAAAACAAAAAAAAACGCTCAAGTAAACTTGGCGTTTTTTTGTTTTGTGCGATTCATTCGTGACCTCGACAGGATTCAAACCTGTAACCTTCTGAGCCGTAATCAGATGCGCTATTCAGTTGCGCCACGAGGCCGATTTACAATGCAGACTTACAATTTGTAAGTGCTTTATTGCGGGTGCAAATATAGGCATAAATGTGTAACTTGCAAGCGTATTTTTGTAAAAATCCCTAAAAAAATGAACTTAGAAAACTATATTCGTGATATTCAGGATTTTCCCAAACCGGGAATTGTATTCAAAGACATCACCCCCTTGCTTTTATCTCCCGAAGGCCGAAACCAATGCTTGCAACAATTGGTCGCTGCCGGGGCGAAACATCCTATCGATAAAGTCGTAGGTGTAGAGAGTCGAGGATTCTTTTTTGGCACCTTAGTAGCCGATCGTCTTCAAGCCGGTTTTGTTCCTGTCCGTAAACCCCGAAAGCTTCCCTTTCAAACCCTTTCAGAGTCGTATGCGCTCGAATATGGTACCGATAGCTTAGAAATTCACGCGGATGCTATTCAGCCTGGCGATCGCGTGCTCATTCACGATGATGTATTGGCTACCGGAGGGACGGCAGCTGCGGTTTGCCGCTTGGTAGAACGATTGGGCGGCGAAGTCGTTTTATGCTCGTTTTTGATGGAACTCACCTTTTTAAATGGGCGACAGCAACTCGACAATCGTCCCATTCATGCGGTGATGACTTATTGATTTATGGCTCTAGAAGTCACATAGTACCGCCAAGCTAAAATGGCAAGTTGCCACTTTTTCGCTTTGGCAGGATCCAAGGCTTGTTTGGTAAAACTGGGTAAAAACAAGCGATTACAACGCGCTAGAAATCGAAACATATTTTTTTGGTAAAAATAAAAAAAGACCCTGAATCAAGGGTCTTTTCATATTATGCTTTTTTTGCTTTTGCGGGCGTCGCTTTTTTTTCTTTTTCCAAAGCTTTTTTGGCTTTTTCCAACTCTTCACGGGCTTTCACCATTTCTTCTTTGGCAGCTTCTAATTCTTTTCTCGTTTTTTCCAAGTCTTCTTCTGAAGGACTATCTTGAGAAAATTCACCACGAAGCGACTTTATTTTTTCTTTGAATTGTTCCAATCCTTCCGAATTGCGAAAATCAAATTCAAAGGGACTTCCTTCTCCAAATCCTTGAATGGACATTTTGTTGTTTTTCAAAATTTCATCCAACTCTTCTTTGGTATAGTCATCACCGCCTTCTATCACTTTTCCATCTTCAATGACAAGAGGTTTTTTTCCATTCTCTTTGATAATCATTTTTGATTTTCCTGAAAAACCTTCGCCATTTCCAAAATTGAAGTTGAATTCCTTCATATCGGGCATTCCTTCCATCATAAATCCATTTCCAAACGGGCGCATACTATTACCGCCAAACGAACGGCCAAACCTATCGTTCATCGCAATAATGTCATTGCTTTGCGCGGGTGAACCAAAACCAATAGTTCCGTTTTGTTTGAAAAGAACGATATCTGTAATGGGTTGCTCTTGATCGTATTCCAAAGACCCTTTGTTGCCCTTGCGGTCTTTGTAATCTACTTTAATAGCCGTAATTTCTCCTTTACTGTTGCGCTTTACTCCCGAATATTTTACGGTTACACCATAATCCGCCAACGCTTTAATGTCATCTTTCATCTCCTGTTCGGGCGTATTTTTTCGCCAGGTCATGACCACATTGTCGTTTTGCGATTCGGTTAAATCCATTTTATTTTGCGCACTCAACAATTGCGCAAACATAAGCACTACCACGAGGGTAAACCAATGAAATAATTTTACAATAACTGACATATACTTCGAGTTTTGAATTGTTTTTGGTAGAACAAACTTAAAAAATAGCGAATTGCATTGTTAGACTTTTGCAGTTTTTTAACGCGGTTTAATCCTTTTTTAGTTTCGATTTTGCTTTTTCATATTCAGCCTTTGCTTTCTCCAACTCGGCTTTCATTTTCAGCATTTCTTCTTGCACTTTGGCCAAGTCTTGACGCGCTTTTTCCCAATCTGCTTGTGTACTTTTTTCTTCCGAAAGTACTTTTTTGATTTCTTCTTTGGCTCGGTTTACGGCGGCATCAATTTCCTCCTCATTCGCCATATCACTGGTAATTACTTTTTTGGTTACAATTTTTATGACACCATTCTTACCCATTTCCAGTGCCTCAGGCGTATTTTTATACACACTCATTGACGCTATGGTATTTGGGTCTAACGAATTTAGGTCAAAATCGACATCCATCTTTTTTCCATTGATGAATACCAAAGGCTTGTCAGAAGCATCGATTTTTCGAATAATAATTCGCTCCCCATTTTTTGGTTGACTCGCATTATCGGTGTCGTTGATGATGATTTCAGTTCCTTCTTCATTGCGGATAATTCGTTCCTCGATACGGATTTCTTTTCCTTGTTGGTGGTTTGTATCAACTTTGGAAGCGATAAGGGTTTCTGACTTAGGGGCAGCAAATCCGATGTATTTATCCGATTTGATAAAAATCAAGGGTTTGATTCCTGTTTCAGATTTCACCGTGGTTTCTCCTTCAGCATCATGGGTGCGGTATTGCACTCGAATTTGGGTTATTTCGCCTGCCGCATTGCGTTTTAATTTGCTGTATTTTAAAGTAACGCCTTTTGATTTTATGCGTTCAATGTCCTCTTTGATTTCGGCTTCGCTGGTGTTTTTATCCCATCGAACTTGGTAGGCTTCTTCAAATTGGGAGGTGGAGTAGGTGACTTTTCGTTCTTGGGCCACTGTTTTTACTTGAAAAATGAGCATAAAGGCTACCAAGGCAGGCAGCATGATTCCGTATTTCCATAAATTACGGCGTTGCGATTGTTTTTGTTGTAACATGAGAATTCGTTTTTTGATTAAAGATTGATTGAAAGGATTGGTTAACGAGAGCGCTTGTTGACTAGTGGCTACTTTAACCAATGTTTTTTGATATACCGCGGGGGATTCCAATTGTTCCATGGCTTTTTGGTCGGCTAGGAATTCTAAATTTTGTGCGATAGCCTTTTTATAACGCCAAGCCAAAGGATGAAACCAAAAGAGTCCACAATACAGGTGTGAAAGCAAGATGTCGATGGAATGATATTGGTTGCAGTGAATTTTTTCATGCAAAACAATACTCTTGCGTTCTTCTTCGGAATACAATTGATTGTTGATGACGACATAGTTGAAAAAGGAAAAGGGAGTGACTTCTTGCTGCACATGCACCATGCGTAACGAAGCTTCCGAGGTAACCGGATGTTTTTTTAAAAACAAAAGAATTGAAATCAGTTGCACCAAAACACGACCGAGGATGATCAAAGCAATAATCAGATAACTTCCCATAACAAGCGTAGTCCAATCCCAACTTGGTTCTGTGGGAGGGGTGAGCGATTCTTGGGATTTTGCCATCGCCATCCAATCTTCCATGGACCATTGCGGACGTTCAACGTAGATTGTTTTTGTCCATGTGAAAAGGGGGAAAAAGGCCGAAACAAATAAACCACTCAATAGAAACCAACGGTTGCTGGAAAAGAAGGTTTCTTTACGCAATGAAAAATAATAAACCACGTAAAAACAAGTGAGTAGCCCAGCTGACTTTAAGCCATAAATGAATAGTGCCTCCATACTATGATTTCTTTTCAATTAACGCTAAAATTTCCCGTAATTCATCGGCAGAGATCTTTTCTTCTTCGGCAAAATGCGAAACCAGTTGCTTGTAGGAATTGCCAAAATAATTCGCAATCGCCGTTTTCATAAATGTTTTGCGGTAATCCTCCAAAGCGATAATCGGAAAATATTGATGGGTATTTCCAAAGGCCGTATGCCCCACATAACCCTTATCTTCCAAATTGCGAATGATGGTCGAAAGCGTATTGTAATGCGGGGTGTCTTCAATGATTTCCGCTTGCACTTCTTTTACAAATGCTTTTTTCAGCTTCCATAAAATGTGCATGATTTCTTCCTCTTTATTCGTTAATTTTTGCATCTAAGTTTCTATTTTATATTGCTGAATCAAACTTATAACTATTTTTTTAGTTGACAAACTAAATTTATAGTTATTTAACTAAATTTTTAGAAGTTCTTTTGTTTCAACAATGATTATCTTTGTCCCATGAGCCGTAAAATCTACCATCGACATAATTTTCACAAGCATACCTTTTGTGTCTTTCAGGAGGTCGATGTTGCGCTTATCAAAGGGATGCAACCCGATTATACGAGTGCTTCGGGGAGTTCGTACTATTTTACAGAAGCGGGAGTTTATCGGTATTCCAACCACTGGGGAAGGGCGGCCAATTGCAAATGGAGGCTGACCTCGCTTCAATCCTCACGCTACTCGGGTTCAGTGCTTGGGTACGCCAATTGGTCTGATTTCTTACCGGATAATGAAATTGAAAAATTGTATGCGATAGAAATCGACTTTGCTCATCGAACCGCTCAGTATCATCACAAATTGAGTAAAGAATTTCCTGAAAACACCGTTTTTCGAACCGCCCCTGAAACGCTCAAACGGTTGAAAGTCATTCGGCAGCACCTCAAAGAAGAGGCATGGTTGCAGTATTTTGAGGGTGATCCAACGGAAATGCGACAACATATTTTAACCCTATGGAATACAGGAACTGAGTCGTTAGAGATAATTAAAAGAAGGTTTTTGTGAGGGTGTTGAAATGGTTAGCTTCTGAGATTCTGAGCCTCTGAGCTTCTGAGCCTTTACTGCCAACTGTTCACTGCTCACTGCCAACTGCTTACTGCTCACTGAACACTGAATACTGAACACTACATCTTTTCCTTTTGTACCCATCGGTATACGCCATAGCCCGCGGCGGTTCCTAGTAAGCCTAGGGTGCCCATAACCCACCAATTGGTAGCATACCCATAGCGATCTACAACATTCATTCCGATTTTGGCACTCAAAATATGCGCGGCGGAATAGCTCATGGTGAATATGGCCATATACCGGCCTTCATGTCCTTTGGGGGCGCGACTCAAAGCGAATGTATTTGAAAACGGGAAAGCAAACATTTCAGCAAAGGTCATAAACAACATCATTACAATAAGAATACCCGCCCATTGATTGATAAGCAATAAGAATAGGCTGAGACTCATAAAAAAACAGCCCCAGGTTACCATCTTTACTTTGTCTATTTTTTTGCGTTCAACGGCACTTACGATAGGCATTTCAAGGAAGAAAACCAATACTCCGTTGAGCGTAAGTAGCAAACCCGTTTGAAGTTCGCTCAATCCAAATTGAATGCGGTGGTAGAGGGGAATGGTCGTAAAAAGTTGGAAGAATAAAATTCCCGTAATGACACAGCAAAAGAGAAACAGCCAGAAAGGCCCATCCGCGAATACCGATTTTCGTTGAGCTTCCAAAGAGGCTTTGGTTTCAGCATCGATAGGGGGGCGTTTCTTTTCTTTCACTTTTGCCACAAAAATGAGAATGGCAATAATGCAGGTAGCCCCATCTACCCAAAACAATCCTTTGTATCCCAAGCCCATGATGATCCATCCGCCCAATGCAGGTCCCGCGGCAAATCCCAAATTGATGGCTAAACGAACCAAGGTCAATGCACGTGTTCGATTTTCAGGTTTGGCATAAGCACCAATAGACACAAACATGGCGGGGCGAAACATATCGGCAATCACCATGATGATAAAAATAGCGATGCACAGTCCTACAAAACTTTGAATATATTGTAACCCAAAAAAAGCTAATCCGCTAGTGAATAAGCTGAATACCATTATTTTATAAAATCCTATCTTATCGGATAGTTTACCTCCAAGCCAGGATCCCAACATCGAACCCAGACCAAAAAAAAACAGAATCCAACCGACTTCGTTGTAATCAAAATGCAAATCTTCTTTGAGGTATTTCGACAAAAAGGGGAGTACCATCGTGCCCGCTCGATTGATGAACGTAATCAAGGTAAGTATCCAAATTTCTCGGGAAAATCCTTTAAAATTGGCGATATATCGACGTAGGGCAGCTCGTAACATGAGGCAAAAGTAGCGATTATCTTTGGCTTATGATAACGGATGCTACAGATTCATGTTTGCACGATTAATCGTTAGAGTTTGAGTAAATAATTGATCAATGGAGTGTCGATGCTATAGCGATATTCGGTTTGAGAATCATTTTTTTTCCGTCCCCATTTTTCGCCCAATAAACGAACTAATACTTTATCTTGCTTGGGGTAAATGGCTAATAAGTGTCCAAATTCACCACCGTGCTGTAGGTAAAAGTTTTGGTTTTGAATTTCATACAAGGGTAAATGAAATTGATAGGCTAAAGTGGTAATTCTTTCAATTTCAGTTACAGAAAGGGATTCGCTCAAGGCATTCCCAAGCGTTAGATAAGTCCACGAGGTATCCGCCATTTTCCATAAAACCTTTAGCGCTTTATCATTCGGGTTAATGTGTTCAAGTTGTTCTAATGTTGTTTTTGGAATCTGAATTACCTCTTGAAAAGGCAAACATCGAATTCCCATGGCATATCCATATTTTTGCGCCATCGCATTGGTAAGAGGAATTTGAAACATCATTGTACACCATTGCTCCGAAATAATGCGGTTCCCTTTCCAAAGTCCTTTTTGACTCAATAATTGGCCGATTTTAAGCAAGTCCGTTGCATTCATAGCGAGTCCATCCATACCCCAAGTTTGCCCAGTAGCATCTTTATTCCAAGAATAATTACTTATTTCTAAGGGTTGGAATACGTTTTTTTGAATGAAATCAGAGAGGGGTAGTCCAGAGACCTTTTGCACAATCCCTGAGAGTAAGTTATAGGCTGTATTGTTGTAAAAAAATACGGTTCCTGCGGGGACTCTAACGGGTTGATTGAGTGCATAGGCCACAAAGTCAGACTCAGGATAAATCAATTGGGAGCCGTTGGCAGCTTCTATTCCGGAAGTGTGTTGAAGGACATGACGAATGGTAATCTTACTTTTTAAGGAATCCTTTGCCCAAACTGGATAATAAGTGGCTACAGGAACCTCACAGTGTGGAATTTTTTTCTGATCAATTAAAATTCCGATAGCTAGGCTAGAAAAAACTTTAGTAATGGAGTAAAGAGGAAAAAGGGCATCAGGGTTTCCTCGATACGTTTCATTAATTACGCATTCGTTTTGCATAGAAACAACCAATCGATCGGTTTTCATTTGCTTATTTAAGGCAATCATTTCCTCTTTTACAACAGGATTTACTTGTGTCTGACCCATCAATCCAGCGTGAAATAACATTATTATTGCCGTTACAATACTAAATAGGGAACGCATAAAGTTGCAAAGGATTGGTTTGTTACTCTTTTTCTAAGATTAATTTTCTTCCTTTTTTTGGAATGTAAAAAAGTCTTTGAGTAGGACTCCAACAGCGAACAAAAAAGCGATCAAATAAAGGGTGTCCAATACTGGTTTTTCGAAGCTAAATGTTGTAAAGTTAAAATGGACATAGCATTTGTAGCCCGTTACTAGAGCAATTAAAAGCGCAAAGACATTGAGACGTTTTTGGGATTTCATAGGTCATATGATTAAAATTACTAATTTTTATTATTCCTTCTCCAACACCCCTTTGACATGTGTAATCCAGGTTGCTGGGGGGAGTTGATCCAGTCGGTATTCGGGTATAAAACCGGTTTGATCGATGGGCGCCGTATCGGTCCAATGCGATTTAACGATGGGTATTGTCAGATAAAAGCTTGAAAAGGGAAGTGGGGTTGGGGTTGACATGCCTTCATAGTCCATCATGCCGTAGGTGGGCGTCCCGAAGCGCCGTGTTTTTTCACTTTGTTGACTGAGATAAAAAAAGTATTCGGTTGAACTTCCCCCGAAACCATCGACGATTAGGGCCACTTTTTTGGGATTACCTTTGGGCACGTCCATGGGAAAAGTGACACCAGGAATAGGGTAGAAGGGAAGCTTAGTCGTGGTCAACTCTTCGTAGGCGCTTCGATAGGCTTGTACAGTCGCTTCGGGAAAGTATTTTTGATAGGCTTCGGGTATGGGTTGTGTAGCAAAAAATTCAAGATCCTTTCGTTTCAAATGCACATTGTCGGGGGTGACACGTACGTAGGTATCGCGTTGGTGAATCGGTTGGGTGAGTAAATAGGGAATGAGGGACACCCAACCCGAACTTCCGCCGCCGTTACCCGTAAGGTCAATAATCAAGTTTTCACACGATTTGATAGCCGCGTCGTTTTGTTGAACCCAATTTTGAAGGGTTTCTTCGTTGTTTAAAAAGGTTGGGATTTTTATCCATGCGGTTTTGTTGGAAAGCTTTTCAAATCGTAGGCCATGTTGTTGATTTTTCCAGGTTTCCAATTCGATCCGCTCGGAGGCATTCATGGTTTGAGGAAAGATTTTTCCCCACATTTCATGACTCCATAATTGCAACAAATTACCGATTTGTCGCGCAGGGCGTGGTGTTGTGATAAAACTTTCCCGATTTTGATACACATATCCTTGTGGCGTAACCGTGAGTTGCACATAGACCATCCCCGGGCGATACGCCTGTTCTTGCGAACTCAGAACAATACCGGTGAACGTAGTATCATTTTCCCGTTGAATACCTAGGGTGAGTTTGCCGTCGGGATGGGTCCAAATGCCCTCGAGTGCATGCCGATTGGGTTGGAGGCACTGTTTTTTAAAAACCGATTCCGTTATCGGTTTATCGCCCCAAGGATATTCAGATGAGGGAATATAGGAAAGGATAAAATGTTTGTCTTTAAAAAAGTGAATGTAGCTCGCCAACAAGTCATAGCATTGTTTGGGTTGGGTAACCGTGGGCGTTGCTTTCTGGAGTTGGTTAACGAGTTCTTGATAGGTTTTTTGGGTTTGCGGCGTTACTTTCACGGGAAATCCAGCATAATTAGCCTCGGTTTCACGCTGTAAAGTCGAAAAATTTGCGGCACAGTCACAGGAATCGGTTTGTGCTATCAGCGAAATACTATGCCAAACGAACCCAAGGAAAATGAATTTTCGTAACATTCGGTTAGTTTTTGGTGGTATACTTAGGGTATTAAACTCCTCTAAGGTATGTTTTTTTTTTAAATTGTGAAATCGACACTTTTTTATGGCATTAATTAATTGTATAAAAAGCAACAATATTCAGAAAATCAAATATGTGCGTCTCACATAGAATTTTCAAGCTAATGATAACCAACAATTGACTTCCTTGATCTATTTCAGAAGGAAAATGCAAGGCTCGAAAAACTATCATGAGCGGAATTGGTTGGAGAAGGAGGTTCTTTAGAAATCGAACGTTACGCTGTCCCCAGACTGGTACAATGTTAGAGAACTTTACATTATTTTAAGCTAAAATAGAGACGTGGGGAAAGAAGTTCAATTCAAGAAAAACCAACTTTTGAGTGAAGCCCCTGTTATGTATGGTTATTCCTTTAGTTCGTTAAATTCTTCTTTCAAAAGATTTAATAATTCAACAAAAGAATTCAATTCGTCTACTTCGGGATAATGTTCAAAATAAGTTTCAGGATTTGAATATGAAACTTTGTTTAATCTATCTCCATTGCGAACAATAACTTGATAATATTGGCCATCTGTTACGGAAACTTTCTGCCAATGTAATTCATATTCTCCACGTACATTTGTTATTTCACCTTTCTTTTTGAGTTTGTATTTTATTTTATCCCAATCAGCTAAATTTTCAATGTTTGTATTTAACATTTTCAGCCACAATAAGTCAAAGTCAGTTTTTACAGTAACTTGAATTTTTTCAAAGCGACTTTTTTCATTTTCATTCCTTGCGCTGTAACATTTAAAAAATTCAACATTCCAACTTTTGTCTGTTTTCTGATAGATTCTAAAAAGTTCTGAGTAATTCGTAAGTGCAGCAAACTTATATACTCTGATTTCTTTTTGATAAGTCAAAGAATCTGGAATATTAATTATTTGATTCGTTGATTGACTAAATGTAACTGTACCAATGAATAGAAATAGAATAAAAAGGATTATCCTCATAAGCAGTTATATAATTTCGAATAACGTATCGCAGCCTCTCGACTGAGGCCATTCTAGCAAACGACATGCTTTATACAAAGATAAAATATAATCACTTAGAAAGCTGTTCAATTCAGGAAAAACCAGCAATGTTCACGAAGAGGTTATATTTTCTAGTTTAATTAGCACTTCCAATCCATAATTGATCTGAAAAATCTGTCGCTACTTCAACTAAATTACTTCCATTGATATTGCATGAATAAATAGAGGTTGATTGTGCCGTTGGATTAAGAACTTGAAAAAAAACTGTTTGCCCGTCAGGTGAAAGTTTAGGATTTGCATTTCCATTCACATTATTGAATCTCAAATTACTTGGAAGATTAATTGGAATTTGAGTTGGATTGGAGCCATCATAGTTACAAATCCAAATAGATTGAGTTGGGCCCCACTTGCAATAAACTATTTTTTCAATTGGGGTTGAATTTACAGCGTTGTTATTTTTTTCAGAATCTGAGTTTGAACAACTAATTTGAAATAAAATTCCAGCCACAAAGAAAGCGAAAAGATACATTGAGCTTTTGAAGAAGTTTTTCATATGATAAAAAATTTAGGTTGCTACTACTATGTGTTTCGGATAAGAACTGATTACAAAGTTTTTTTAAGCACTGGTTTGAGGCAAAGACCGCGAGAGACTTTCTTCCTAAAATGATAAAATGTTTTCGTGAAGAAAGAAGTTCAATTCAAGAAAGTCTATTTATAGTGCAGACATTCTGATAGCTATTGTTATTTTACCTGAAACGAATTGAAGAAATCGTTAATCTTTGAGTTTCCATCATTTTCTTTCGGACAATATACAATCAAGCCGCAATATTTATTTTTTACAATATACATTCTCATATTCGCGATTATTTGGTCATTATTAAAACTCAATTTTACCTCTCTTCCTGAATATACTCCAAGTGATATCGCTTTTTCAGATATTAAAATGGCTTTATGATTTCTAACGGAGCCTGCGATAGCAGCATCGAAAAATTTTTTTTCTTCAGATAATGAGTTTTTTGGGATTTCATTGTAAGAAAAATGATATCTCAAATTCAACTGATCGAGACTTTTTGCATTATAAGTAAATGTATTCGCTTCAACTTCTCCTGCCAGAGTTTGCATATTCTTTTTCTCTTCAATTGGCTTCTCGGGGAAAGATACTTTAAAATTGGGGGAATCAAGTACGTACCAATCCGTTTGAATATTGAAACTTAGGCAAACTAAAGATAGGCCTGTAATAAGAGAGATAATTTTTATTTTATTCATAATAAATAGTTCAATTTTAGATTCGTTATGTTTCTTACTTACGTTTTTTAATCATCAATATCATTTAGCGGCTTTATATCAATTACAAACTTGGCGATCGGCGTGTTTATTGCTAAGTTAAACTATTTTAGTGAAAAAATGAGCACGACTAAAGAAAAACTAGTAATGGGGCAAAGCCACTGTAAGTAGATTTTTTAATTATTTAATTATACTCCACGTTGCTTTTTTTAGTAAAAATCGTTTGCTTGCTTCTTCAACATTAGTCTCTTTAGGTACTGGTATTCCTTGTTGCGCTTTACTGGCGTTTTCGTTTTGGACAAAAATGGGCAAGTCATTTTTTTCAATTAAGATACCTGTCACTTTTAAGGTTTTTGCGTTATCTTCATCTGGATAAAAATCGATAGGCCAACCCTCCATTTTGTCTATCCATATACGGGTTCCATTTTCTAACAGCAATGCTGCTCCAAGTTTCATATTTACGGATTTCCCAATAACAATTATTTTTTTGCCAATATACTTTTTTAAAATTTCGTCACTTGGATTTTCAATTGCAGTACTTTTTTCTTTTGGTGTGGTATTAGTAGTTGAACACGCAACGATCAAAAGAAGAAATAAGAGCAAAGTGTATCTAATAAATCCGAAGTTGTTCATAACACTGGGCATTTTTAAAATATCTGCAAACATGTTGCGACTTTCACCTGTTGTTGCTGTAGTCACGAACCAAAACAAAACTACGGAACTTGTTTGAAAGATAAACTTGTCATCCCCTGATTATATTCCATGAGAGACGAAAATAGCATGCCCAAGCCCGGTAATTGGTGTAAACCGCTGTTAGCAAATGGCTTTAATTTTACAATTTTAAAAAACCTTTGTAATCTTTTAGTTCAGTGAAAATTCGAATTCCTAATAGATTCCAATCCTTTTTTCCTGATATAGTATATTTATAGGTGTTGCTATTAATTTTATCAATATCGATTTCTTTGGCTTCCCAGTCTATACCGCTAACAAAACCATTCCTGTATGTATATGCATTCAATAATCTGAATTCTTGATTGTACTCTTTAAAAGTTATAGATGCATGAATTTTTGTAATCAATTTATCTTCGATAATTATTTCTTCGTTGAAAATGTGATCACTAATTTTTTCCTCGTCTGTTATTTTTGTTTGATCAATTATTTTGAATTGCTTCACTTCTTTTTCATTGTTTGGTTTACTAACGAATGAAAGATTTCCAAAAGCAAATATCAAAGTCGCTAACAAACCTAAGTTTTTACGAATTAGTTTTATCACTTTAAAACAAATAACAAAAAAGTAAATCAACAGTGAAATATTTAAAATGCCCCAAATTAATTCTAACATAATCTCAATTTTAATAATTATATCTTATTTACGCAGTTCGATAAGCTATTTGCTAACCTTCCGTCTTTAGCCGACTGTGGCGGTCAAAGCGAAACGATTTTTCCTTACTAAGATAAACGTTTTTCGTGTAAACCAAACACCAAACTAGCACTTACCAGCCATAGCGGCTAGCGGCTGTTAGCGGTGGTTTGTGTTTATACTTAAGTATTATAATTAAAATACTCTCAGTTTGAACAACTTGAAATTTTCATCATCAAAATAAAAACTTGAATTCGACTTTTTCAAAATTACTTTTGTAGATTCCAATTTCGATTCAACCGTTTCAAATTCTATATCAACCTTATCTAAGAAGTTTTTAAAATTTTTCAAGCTTGTATTTTCACTTAACACGATTTCTACGTCTCCAAATTTTAAGAAACTGAGTTCTCTAGTTTCATATTGAAAATCAAATTGAATTCCAACAACAATTCCTTTAGCCACGATAATCTCGAAAAAATAATCTCGAATGTAGAATCCAGCAATACAAGGTATGTCGCCTTCTTCTTCTTTAATAATTTCTATATTATGGTTTAAGTTGTCACCTATTTTAATATCGGAAATTTTTCTTTCTAGTATTAATTCAGATAAGTTCATTTTCATACAGTTGTCGATCAAATCACCGCTAACGGTTTGGCGCTTGGCGCAGTAGGGGAGTTATGAAAACGCAAACTGTCTAGCCGTTAAAAATTTGATTAAAAGTAAAAAATATAATTGAACCGTTATGCCCCTATTGCGCCAAACCCCTGTTAGCAGTAGTTTATTCTTTTATATTGCTGTGATATTCTTTATAAATATTTTCAAATCTATCATCCCAATCAGCAATAATATATGTTATTTTAGAATAGTCTGCATTGTCAATATACTTTCCTCGAATTGATTGGTTATAGTTTATTTCCTCAATAATTTCATTTCCTTTTATTTCGCCATAAGTAGCAAATTGAGTTTTGCCATTATAAATTAAAATTTCTCCAAGTTTCGATTTTAGAGCAAATGGATAAGTCGACATCATAACTTCTTTTGCATTCATGCTTGAGATTCTATATTTATGAGGTAGAGTGAAATCACTTTCTTTAATTTCTTCAACACTATTAATAAATATTACATTTTGATAATAATATTGAAATGGAGCACTTTTTGAAATCAAAATGATACAAAAATCTATTACTTCACCATTCTTTAGTTTTACTTTTACAGGAAATTCTAAATTTTTAGCACTGAATGAATATTTCGAGCTTGGCAAACCTTTTATTGAGATTAATTTTTCAAAATCTTCTCTATTAAGTTTTAAATCATAATTATTCCATTCAAGAATACGGTCAACTATTTTTTGGTTAATAAAGCGAATTCTTTTTGATTCATTATCGAAATACCAATATTCTTCTAAGTCTTTATATTTATATAAATCGCCAAATTTTAAAGATTTGAAATGCTTGAAATTATCAAATTCTTCTTCTTTTGAATAGAATTCAAAGTCACTAAAGGGAGTAGAAGGCTTTTCTTTAATTTCAGTCATATTTTCTCGTTTTTTCGGTTAAATTACTGCTAACGTTCCGCCTTTAGTTTGCATTATTAAATATTAATTACTTTAACCTATAAGGAAACGGGTGAACTAAAACGTTTCGTAGGGTTGTGACCT
>NZ_FQVQ01000013.1 GCF_900129405.1 Flavobacterium fontis
GGGGCTCACCTCTTCCCATTCCGAACAGAGAAGTTAAGCCCGACAGCGCAGATGGTACTGCATAACTGTGGGAGAGTATGTCGCCGCCTTGTTTTTTGAAAGACCTTTACAGTAATGTAAAGGTCTTTTTGTTTTTATGATAAATTGTGAATTATAAATTATAAATGATTGGTTGCCCATTGGCAGGTTTTTTTGGGGGAATACGATAGGATTACTTCCATAGTAAACCAAGACTAGGGTTGTAAAAGCGCAATCACCCGCGTGAGGGACAGCAGTGGAAAGCCCACAGCGCAGGGCAACGGAGCGAGGACTTGCAACGGATTGCCCGACCCGCAGGGGCACGCTCGAGGAATTATTTTGAATTTTAAATTATGAATTATGAGTTTCGATTAAGCTGAAAAGTACATTTACAATACTTTGTTATAGCAATTCTAAGACTCGTTCAAGGGCCATGCCGCGGCTTCCTTTAATCAATACTAAAGCAGGGGGATTTGTTTTGAATTGGGCTTTGAATGCGTCAAAATCAGGGTAAAAGTGAAGGTTATTTTGTGACGTTTTAACGCGATTAAACCAATTTCCGATAAAATGACATACTAGATCTGAGGAGTCTGGAATTAGTTGAACAATTTGTCGGTGTTCCTCTTCACTTTCAGGACCGAGTTCAAACATGTCGCCTAAAATTGCAATTTTTGGAGTTTTGCTTAATTGCATAAAATTTTCCAACGCAAGTTTTAAACTGCTAGGATTCGCATTGTAAGCATCCAATATGATTTCGTAGTTATTCTTTTGGATGATTTGCGAGCGGTTGTTTTCTGGAATATAACCTTCAATAGCCTCTTTAATCGCATCGGTATCGACTTTAAAGTATTTTCCTATGGTAATTGCGGCACAGATGTTTGTGGCGTTGTATAGGCCAATCAAATGCGAATGAATCACTGTGTTTTGATATGTAATTGTCACAAAGGGGTTGGCTTCTATGGGGCCAAAAGTAACATCAGCTGTGTTTTCTTTTGTGGTAAAGGTAAAGCGAGGATGCGTAGTTGATTTTTCCCATTGAATTGCATCATCGGCGTTGATAAAGGCCAATTTCTGATGGGAGAATAAATGAGTATACATTTCACTTTTTCCTTTGATAACCCCTTCAATACCCCCAAATCCTTCCAAGTGGGCTTTGCCAAAATTAGTGATATAGCCGAAATCAGGTTCAGCAATCGCACAAAGGAGTTCGATTTCTTTTTGATGGTTAGCCCCCATTTCTACGATACCTATTTCTGTTTCATGGGTAAAACTAAGGAGTGTTAAGGGAACGCCGATATGGTTGTTTAGATTTCCTTTGGTCGCCTTAGTATTGTATTTTTTCGAGAGTACGGCTAAAATAAGTTCTTTAGTTGTGGTTTTTCCATTACTACCGGTAAGAGCGACGATGGGTAAGCCTAATTGTCTGCGATGGTGTTGCGCTAATTTTTGTAATGCGACTAAACTATCCTCAACCAGTAGGGTGCGCTCATCAATATAGTAATCGGCATTGTCAATGATAACATAGGATGCGCCGAGGTCAAGTGCATTTTGGGCAAACGTATTGGCATCAAAACGTTCTCCCTTTAAAGCCACAAATAGGCTGTTTGGACCAATAGTACGCGTATCAATACTGAGAGAAGCGCAGCGTAAAAAAGCTTCGTACAAGTTCGCTATATTCATGGTTTAAAAATATAAAAAAAGCCCTAAAAATAGGGCTTCTTTTTTTGAATAGATATTGTAATTAACGCTTTTTGTTGCGTGCAGTTTTCTTTTGATCTGATTTGGGTCCAACACGTGACATCGCACAACGGAAACCAATATAATCAGTGGCCATATCTTGTGGGAAGTAACGGCGTTGTGCTGGGTCAAGCCAGTACGCTCTGTCTCTCCAAGAACCTCCTTTGTAGACACGAACATCGTCATTGATAAGTGTTGAACGCTTGTTAGAACGGTCGTATTTACGAATCATATTTCCAATGGAGTCTACACTTACATTGTGTTTTGGTGAATCGTACATGCGTTGATCATCTTTTAACTTCGCTTCAGTGCCACCTTCAGAACCAAAATCGAAATAACGTGTCGATTGTTTGTCTCCATCACGGTAGTTTCTGTGATCGCTTTTGTCAAAGTTTTGACGTAAATACGTTTCTTTATCGTCTACAGGTACTTGAGCAATTTGACCGATAAAGTTTCTAGAAATTACTTTACCATTGGGCATGGTGTCAAAACGTTGTGTTTCGGCAGTAACTAATTCTACTTTACCATCTTCACCAATTTTGTTTTTGGTGTAAACGTTTCCACGGTAGTAGTTGAAGTCGTTGGCTTCATCGTCTACGATAGGACGGTATACATCGGCAACCCATTCGGCTACGTTACCTGCCATGTCATATAAACCAAAATCATTTGGAGGATAAGATTTTACTTTATTGGTAATATCAGCTCCGTCATCAGACCAACCTGCCAATCCACCGTAATCTCCTTTTCCTTGTTTGAAGTTCGCCAATTGATCTCCGCGAATTTGTCGTTTGCTAGAACGGGTATACCCACCTGACCAAGGATATTTTTTCTGCCCTTTGTAGATGTTGTATTCGCGCTGTCCGATATCAGCCGCCGCTGCATATTCCCATTCTGCTTCAGTAGGTAAACGATATTCAGGTAAAATCAATCCAGAGGTGCGTTGTGCATACACATTTTTAGCCTCTTGTGTTTCCCCTTTAGCATTGGTCGTTGCTTTTCCTTTTGAACCTCTGCGTCCTTTCAATACCACTTCTTCATTCCCTCCAAAAGTTTTGGTCGGGGCAGCAAGATACGTTTCCGTATCAAAAGTAGCATCAGCTTTCGCTTCAGTAACTTTAGCGTCTTTCTTCAAGTAGCCTTCACGCTCAAGAATTGCTTCGTTAACACGATTAGTTCTCCATTTTGCAAATTCAGTGGCTTGAATCCAATTCACACCCACTACAGGATACTCCGCATAAGCAGGGTGACGCAAGTAGTTGTTGGTCATCGTTTCGTTGTATCCTAAACGATCTCTCCAAACAAGGGTGTCAGGAATAGCACCTTCGTAAATGTTTTTGTAATTTTCTTCTTCTGGTGGGAAAACACGTTTTAACCAATCCAAGTACTCCATGTACATTAGATTCGTTACTTCGGTTTCGTCCATGTAAAACGATTGCACGTGCTGTTGATTTGGGGTGTTATTCCAGTCGTGCATCGGATCATCGGCCACTTTACCCATGGTGAAAGTACCGCCTTCCACTAAAACCAATCCAGGACCGGTTTCTTGTTTTTTGAATTTAGAGGCATATTGAAACCCTCCTTTTTTGTCGTTAATTTTCCAGCCGGTGGCTTTCGATCCGCTGTTGGAGCTTGATTTCTTGCTACAACTGGAGAATCCGGCCAGCAAAATTACCGCAAAAAACCATCGCATTGCCATAAATTTGTTTACTTTCATACTCGTTAGTAGGTAATTAATTTTAGTGGCGCAATATAAGCATTAACCTTGATATTGCAACTACTTTTTTAAGAAACTGCATTTTTTTTCGTCTTTTTCAAAACGTAACATTTCTTTTGATATTGTATACCTTTGAAAAAATTAATTTTGCCTTTTCAAAATAAACCCTTGACAACAACGTTTGTATGGTGATGAAAAAAGTTGCTATTCTCCTTGGATTTTTCTCCATGATTGTTTCTTATGCCCAAAATTCTGGGCAGTATACCCTTATTTGGACAACCAAGCAAAACTATAAACAAGGCTTGAATTCTATCGCGATACCTCATTTTTCCAATGATGGTTTTGAATTTGATGCCGAAAAAAAAGCGGTTTATTTTACCTTTAAACTAACTCCGTCTTCTGGGTTGCCCAATCCGGATGTCCTTATTCAGAACCCCGTTTACACTCCCATGTCTGAGTCTGAATTGGGGATTTTGGATAAATCAATTATAAAGGAAACTTTACAGAAAGAAGTTTTTACCTACTTCAACAGAACAGCTCCAATAGTTCAAGTACGTTTGTCCCCTTTTGTGAAAGTCAACGGACAATATCAGAAATTACTTTCTTTTAGTTATACGCTACAAAATTCCAACAAAGCAGCACAACCGCAAACCACTAGTATTCCTCCTTTGACAAATTCAATGTTGTCTTCGGGGACCATCAGACGATTTTATGTAGAAAAGTCGGGTGTATACAAACTTACCCGTAGTTTCTTGAGCAGTTTAGGGGTGCCTGTGAATACGGATCCACGAAAAATTAAAATTTTCGGCCATGGGGGTCGTATGGTACCGTTATCCAATCAAGTGGATTTCCCGTTTGATCCCGAAGAAAATGCTATACAATTTATAGGCGAGGCGGATGGAAGTTTTGACAATGAAGATTATATCCTCATGTATTGTGAAGGCATGGATAATTGGAGTGCTGAAAACGAAACCCATTTGAATCTTTATGCCGATCGGTCGTATTACTATGTGGTGGCCGGTGCCGATAACGGAAAACGCATAACTCCCATGACGCAACCTACTGGAGCACCGACGCAAGTATATACCACTTTTGATGATTATCGTTACCATGAAGTCGATTTAAACAACATTGGGCGATTGGGACGGGTTTGGTTTGGTGAAAATTTCAGTACCGATAACGAACAGGAGTTTGAATTTTCATTTCCTACTATTGCTCCCTCAGCCATAACACGTTTGACCATTCATGCGGGAGGTAATTCGTTTGCGACGTCCAATTTTAAGGTCGCCGTCAACGGTCAAAACGCAGGTACACTCAACCTCTCGGCCGTGATCCCCGATTCTGGAACCGAAGCATCTCACAATTATCTAAATACCACAGTTGCCACTACTCAAAATTATACCGTGAAACTCACTTTTGATAATGAAGGTGTACCTACGGCTCGTGGATTTTTGGATTATATTATTTTAAAGACACGCTCCAATTTAACGGGAACGGGTAAACAGTTCCGATTTACCGACGAGAATGCAGCGTTCACCTCGGGAATTGGCGAGTTTCAAATAAGCAATGCTTCCACGGTACAACAGGTGTGGGACATAAGCGATATCTATAATGTAACGCAAGTTTCTAATACTACGGGAGCTTCGTTTTCGTTCAAAACTACATTGGGTTCACCCAAACGATTTATTGCGGTTTCAGAAGCAGATTATTTCACACCCTTACGGGAATCCAACCCAGGTGTTGCCAATCAAAATTTGAAAGGGACTTTGTTCCTAGACGATAACGGAACTTTTCGTGATATTGATTACGTCATTGTAACGCCCGAAAATTTAAAGAGTCAGGCGGATGTTTTGGCCAATTTTCATCGGTCGTACAATGGCTACAATGTCAAAGTGGTCACCTTGCCCATGATTTATCAGGAATTTAACAGCGGAAAACAAGATATTGGTGCCATTCGCAACCTCATGCGCTATATTTACCACAATGCTTCGCAACCGGCCAATCGGGTGAAGTATTTGAATTTGTTTGGTGATGCTTCGTATGATTTTAAAAACAGAATTTCCAACAACACCAATATTGTTCCGATTTATCATGCCTTAAGTAGTTATTTTTCGGGGGAAACTTCATTTGCCTCTGATGATTTTTTTGCTCTGATGGATGCTACAGAGGGCGATCCCTTGTCGGGTTTTGCGGCCGATTTTGCGGTGGGACGTATGTTGGTTTCCACGCCTCAGCAAGCAGCCGAAATGGTAAATAAAGTAATTGAATACCACGATTTGCAATCGTATGGAAGTTGGCGCAATAATTACGTATCAATATCCGATGATGCCGATAAGGACCCCGATGCGAGTCTCCAAGTGCGTCAAAACATTCTTACTGACGCCATTTATACCCAAAAGCCATTTATCAATTTTAGAAAGATATTTTTGGATTCCTATGTGCAACAAACCTCTTCTGGGGGTGATCGGTATCCGCAAGCCAAATTGGATTTAAGTAATGCTTTTGAAAAAGGAGCTTTGGTATTTAACTATTTAGGGCATGGAGGAGAAGACGGCCTAACCGCTGAGCGTTTGTGGGATAAATTTGATGGGTTTAACTATCAAAACCGTTATCGCTATCCCTTATTTATTACCATTACTTGTGAGTTTTCCCGTTTTGACAATCCTTTGCGGCCCGCAGCAGGGGAATATACTTATTGGAATCCGAGAGGGGGAGCGATTTCCTTGATTACGACCATTCGCTCTATTGGTCAGTTTCAAGCGGAAAACTTTAACGATAATTTATCGAGCAAACTTTTTGCTTACGGGTCCAATACCTATGTGTCGATTGCCGAGGCGATGCGTCAAGCCAAAATCATGTCCAATAACAATTCGGCCACACGGGTTGTCTTTTATTTAGGGGATCCTGCTTTAAAATTGGCAATCGCCCAACCTAAAGTGGTATTAACCAAAATTAATGACGTCCCGATAACGCAACCTACCGACGATTTAAAAGCGTTGGCTACTATCAAATTAAGTGGCGAGGTGCAAGATGAAAACGGTCAACTTTTGTCCAATTATAATGGAGAATTAGCCATCAATGTTTTTGATAAAAACTTTACCAAAAATGCATTAAACAACGATGGGTTTACAACACCTTTGACTTTTGAAAATTTAGGCGAAACGATTTTCCGTGGGAATGTGAGTGTCGTAAATGGGCAGTTTGAGGTCACTTTCGTTGTGCCTCGAGATATTCGTATTCCACTAGGGCCAGGGCGGGTGAGTTTTTATGCCAAAGGGACTCAAGTCAACACCGATCGAACCGGACATAGTTTTGATATTCGTGTGGGCGGTGTCAATACTGCTGCAGTGGCTGATAATATAGGTCCTCGTGCCCGCTTGTTCATGAATGATGAAAGTTTTGTCGACGGCGGAATTACCAATGCCTCTCCTTTCTTACTTGCCTTTCTAGAGGACGAGCATGGGATAAATACAGCGAGTGGTATTGGGCATGATATTATAGCTATTTTGGATGGCGATGAAATGAACCCTTTTGTGTTGAATGACTATTATGAAACCGAGTTGAATGATTTTACCAAAGGGAGAATTCGATTTCCGTTTCGTGACTTAGCAAAAGGACCGCATACTATTGTTTTCAAAGCTTGGGATGTGTACAATAACCCCGTAACGTCAGAAATTCATTTCGTGGTAGCCGATGGGAATGGGATTACTTTGACCAATGTGTTGAATTACCCGAATCCTTTTGTGAATTATACCGAGTTTTGGTTCAATCATAACCGCCCTTTCGAACCCTTAGAAGTTCAAGTTCAAATTTTTACCATCACGGGGAAAATTGTAAAAACGATTAACCAAACCGTGACTACGGAAGGCTTTTTGAGTCGCCAAATTCAATGGGATGGACTCGATGATTTTGGGTCAAAAATTGGGAAAGGCGTATATGTCTACAAATTGACGGTGCGATCGACGCTCAACGGTAATACTGCAGAAAAAATTGAAAAATTGGTTATACTGTAAAAAATACTATATTTGTTAACTTTTTTAAATTGCAACAATGAAGAAGCTATTATGGGCGCTGAGCCTCCTAAGCATCACTACTACAATAAACGCACAACAACGAGTTATCACTACCGGTGTTCCCTTTTTGATGATTGCCTCCGACGCCCGTGCGGCAGGGTTGGGTGATCAAGGGGTGGCCACTTCTGCCGATGCCTATGCGCAACAATGGAATCCAGCCAAGTTTGCTTTTGCTACTGATAAGCAAGGGTTTTCGTTAGGGTATACGCCCTATTTGACGCAATTGGTAAACGACATTTCTTTGGGACAAGTGACCTATTACAATCGTATCAATGAGCGAAGTGCTTTTGCCGGCTCCTTGCGATTTTTTAGTTTGGGAGAAATCGAGTTACGCCAAAGTTTTGACGATCCTGCCAATGTAGTGAAACCGAATGAGTTGGCTCTGGATGGGTCGTATGCTTTGAAGTTGAGTGATCGTTTTAGTATGGCGGTGGCCGGACGTTACATTCGTTCTAATTTGCGAATTCCAGATGCGACTACCGATGCTCGTGCTGCCAATACTTTTGCCTTCGACGTTGCTGGTTTTTTTCAATCGGAAGAATTTGCTTTAGATGATTTTAACGGTCGTTATCGTTTGGGATTCAATTTCCAAAATTTAGGGCCTAAAATCAGCTATGACAACGATGAAAGCGATTTAAATTCCAATTTTATTCCTGCCAATATGCGTTTGGGAGGTGGATTTGATTTCATTTTGGACGAATACAATAAAGTATCCTTGAATGTTGAAGCCCAAAAATTATTGGTTCCTACACCTCAAGTAGGTTTCGATAATGGAACATACAACGGAACCGATATGAATAATGACGGAACAATAGATTCTGTGGACATGCAATTGGCCACGGAAGAATACAAACGTATCAATTGGGTGTCGGGTATTTTCCGTTCTTTTGGCGATGCTCCAGGAGGATTTTCCGAAGAGTTGCGAGAAGTGAGTTATTCGATAGGCGCCGAGTACAATTACCAAGATGCTTTTGCCATGCGTTTGGGGTATTTCAATGAAAGTAAAGATAAAGGAGGGCGCAAGTTTTTTACCCTCGGTGCTGGATTCAAGTACAACATCGTTCGAGTAGATGTTTCTTACTTGTTTTCCGCCTCGCGCATACGAAACCCACTAGAAAATACGCTTCGTTTTTCGTTGACGTTTAACTTTGGCGACAAATATGAAGATTATTAATCGTTTTTTAATTACCAATGATACAATCCAAATTTCAATTCGAAGTTTGGATTTTTTTTCCGCAATACGTTATGAAAGAACTAACTATTCAAACGGTCTTTACCGTCTACGATGCGCTTGACCAAACGCCCCGCGAAGTGCAAGCTTTGATGGAAAAAGCAATTGCTGCTCGAAATACGGCCTATGCTCCTTATTCGCGTTTTCGTGTGGGTGCCGCTTTGCTTTTGGATAACGGGGAAGTAGTTGTGGGCTCCAACCAAGAAAATGCAGCCTATCCATCCGGACTTTGCGCTGAACGTGTCGCTATTTTTCAAGCGGGTGCATTGTATCCCAATGCTGTCATCACTACGCTGGTCATCACCGCTGCTTCTGAAACCAATCCTACGCTGTCGCCAATTCCACCCTGTGGGGCATGTCGTCAGTCGATAGCCGAGTACGAGTTTCGACAAGACACCCCCATCGCCATTTATTTTATGGGTGAAAAAGGGGTGGTGTATCAATCCGAGTCCATTGCCAATTTGTTGCCACTGACTTTTGATAAAACCTCCTTGTAAACTAAAACGATGTAGTTAATATTTCACCCTCTAAACGGTTGCTAAAAACTATATTTTTAGGGGATTTAATTTTTAGTTCTACAATCATTATTCTATTTTTGCATTCCGATTATTCCGTGATTTAAAGAATTTCGCATAATCGTGCCCACAAAATTTTGTAAAACGCAGTAATTCAGTCAAAATGAAAGAAATTACCAAAGAAGTTTACCTGCAATGGTATGAAGATATGCAGTTCTGGAGAAAGTTTGAAGACCGTCTCGCTGCTGTGTATATTCAACAGAAAGTTAGAGGTTTCCTTCACTTATATAACGGACAGGAAGCGGTATTAGCTGGTGCTTTGCACGCGATGGATTTATCCAAAGACAAAATGATTACCGCTTACCGTAACCACGTGCAACCCATTGGAATGGGCGTAGATCCTCGAAGAGTTATGGCAGAGTTGTATGGAAAAGTTACGGGAACATCCAAAGGGATGGGAGGTTCGATGCACATTTTTTCCAAAGAACACGGATTTTATGGAGGGCACGGTATCGTTGGGGCACAAATCCCAGTGGGCGCTGGAATCGCTTTTGCCGACAAATATTTTGAAACGGGTGGAGTAACGCTAACCTATTTTGGAGACGGTGCAGCGCGTCAAGGGTCACTTCATGAAGCCTTTAATATGGCGATGAACTGGAAATTGCCCGTAGTTTTTATTTGTGAGAATAACGGGTATGCCATGGGAACTTCTGTAGAGCGAACCGCAAATCATACCGATATTTGGAAATTAGGATTAGGCTACGAAATGCCTTGTGGTCCTGTTGATGGGATGAATCCTGTTAAAGTGGCTGAGGCTATGCATGAAGCCATCGAACGAGCTCGTCGCGGCGATGGACCTACGTTTTTAGAAATGAAAACGTATCGTTACCGTGGGCATTCCATGTCGGATGCGCAATTGTACCGTACCAAAGACGAGGTTGAAGAATACAAAAAAATAGACCCTATCACGCAAGTTTTAGATATTATAAAAGAAAAAGGATACGCGACTGAAGCTGAAATTGAAGCGATTGATGAGCGTGTTAAAAATTTAGTGGACGAATGTGAGCGTTTTGCCGAAGAGTCCCCCTATCCCGAAGTACAACAATTGTACGATGTGGTTTACGAAGAACCGAATTATCCATTTATTCCCCATAAATTATAAGCAATTATGGCAACAGTTGTAACGATGCCCCGCTTGAGTGATACGATGACCGAAGGAACGGTAGCAACATGGTTGAAAAAAGTGGGTGATACGATAAAAGAAGGTGATATTTTAGCTGAAATCGAAACCGACAAAGCGACCATGGAGTTTGAATCTTTCAACGCTGGGGTCCTTTTACACATCGGCATTCAAGAAGGTCAGTCCGCTCCCGTTGATTCACTATTGGCCATTATTGGTCAGGCAGGTGAAGACATCAGCGCTTTGTTGAATGGGGGAACTCCTGCACCGGCTGCCCATGTTACTGCCGATGCACCGGCTGCTTCACCCACAGTTACATCGGCTCCTGCAGCTGTGGCACCAGCGGGTATTCAAGTGATTACGATGCCTCGTTTGAGTGATACCATGACTACAGGTACCGTGGCTACTTGGTTAAAAAAGGTGGGCGATACGGTCAAAGAAGGCGATATCTTGGCTGAAATCGAAACCGATAAGGCTACCATGGAATTTGAATCATTTCATTCCGGAACTTTATTATACATTGGTATTCAAGAAGGAGAATCGGCTCCAGTGGATAGTGTTTTGGCGATTATTGGTCCAGCAGGTACCGACGTACTTGCTTACGCTGAATCGTTAAAATCTGATGGAGTTCCTACGGCAGCTCCAGCTTCTGCTCCGGCTGAAATCCCAACTTCAGTACCTGCCGCTACGCCTGCAGCTGCTCCGGTAGTTCAGGAAGGAGGTCGCATTTTTGCATCGCCATTAGCGCGTCAAATTGCAAAAGAAAAAGGCATTGATTTAGGTCAAGTCAAAGGTACAGGCGAAAACGGACGTATCGTGAAAAGCGATGTGGAGCATTTTACACCAGCGCCAGTTGCTACCCCTGCCGCACCAGTTGCCGCAGCTACGGCAGCAGTACCAGCGGTGAAACCTTTCGTTCCAGCGGGATCCGAATTTGCCGAGCAAATCAAAAACTCTCAAATGCGCAAAACGATTGCACGTCGTTTGTCAGAATCCATATTTACGGCTCCACATTTTTATTTAACCATAGAAGTAGCTATGGACGAAGCCATGAAGTCGCGCGGTGTAATCAATTCAGTGCCCGATACCAAAGTATCGTTCAACGATATGGTTATCAAAGCATGTGCGATGGCTTTGAAAAAGCATCCTAAAGTAAATTCGCAATGGAGCGATGAAGCCATCACGATCAACCACCATGTTCACATTGGCGTAGCCGTGGCTGTAGAGGATGGATTGGTAGTTCCAGTGGTTCGTTTTACCGATCAAATGACGTTGTCACAAATTGGAAATGCGGTCAAAGATTTAGCCGGGAAAGCCCGCAACAAAAAATTACAACCCTCCGAAATGGAAGGAAGTACTTTTACCGTTTCCAATTTAGGAATGTTCGGTATCACCGAGTTTACCTCAATCATCAACCAGCCCAATTCTGCTATTTTGTCGGTGGGAGCCATTATTCAAAAACCCGTTGTTCGTGATGGGCAAATTGTTGTAGGGCATACCATGAAAGTAACTTTAGCATGTGACCATCGTACTGTAGATGGTGCAACAGGAGCAGAGTTTTTACAAACCCTTCGAACTTTCTTGGAAAATCCCGTAACGATGTTAGCGTAATAATAAATTGATACCCTACAAAAAATCCTGCTTTATCGAGCAGGATTTTTTATTTTATAACAAACGATGGCTACTGACTATTGCTTGTGGCAATAACAAACTTGAGTTTGTTTTTAACGCCAATCTGAAGCACATCGACCAAGTCTTGTACTTGAAGATTATACGGAATCCGAACGACAATAGTTTCGTCTGAACCAGGGGTAATTTTGGACATTAATACCGATTCTAATTGGTCAAAAGGAACTTCCTCCTTGTCCAAAAAGTATCTCTTTTCCTCCGTAACCGAAAGGCTAATCAATTGTTTGTTGGTTTTCTCATTATTTTTTGACTTTGGCAAGGTCATTTTAATCACATTCGGATTCGCCAAAGTGGAAATGATTAAGAAAAACAACAAGAGGAAAAACATGATGTCGCTCAACGAGGAAGTCGCGACTTCAGCATGAAAGCGTTTATTTCGTCTTACCATTGGGTCGTTGAATTATGTTGACAAACTCTAATACTTGTTTCTGAATGCTCAGCACGAAGCCATCAATTTTACCATTAAACAAGTGGTAGGCCGCGTAGGCGATGATTCCAACGACGAGACCCGCTCCCGAACTAATCATTTTTTCATACAAACCACCCGAAATGTTACCTATACTGATGTCTTCTGTCTGCGAAATACTGTAGAATATTTTAATTACCCCAGAAATCGTTCCAATGAATCCCAACGTTGGCGCAATCCCTGCGATTAATCCCAATTGCCCTAGTTTTTTCTCCATTTCACCCACTTCAATGTTGGCAGCGCGTTCCATATTGGATTCAATTTCGGCAATCGGACGACCAATGGTCAAAATCCCTTCACGCAATACGTAGCCTGAAGCAGTATTGTTGCGTTCGGTAATGGCGACGGCCCGTTGTAATTCGCCTGAATTTAGGGCTTCACGTACATCACGCGTGAGATTCGGGTCGATTTTTGAGCGTTTGTGAATATACAACCAACGTTCAATGATGATAAATAAAGTATAAAAGAGTAAAAGTGCAATAGGAATAAGGAAAAAACCTCCTTTGGTTACAAACTCCAAAACGGAAATTTCTTTAACGGCAACCGTGTTTTCAATCACTGCACCCGTCGCTTGCGCGATACTGTCGTTTTGAACTTGAAGAAAAAATAAATTCATAGTGGTCCTAAGTTTTATAATACTGGAATTATTCTCAAATTTGCCCTAAAGATAAAAGCAGTTACAATACTAAACTAAATTTTTAGGAAAATATTTTATCTCAAAATTAGTTATCACAAAAGAAATGAACTACGCCGAAACCGTTGCTTGGATGTTTTCCCGTTTGCCGATGTACCAACAGGTGGGAGCCGTTGCTTATAAAAAAGATTTAACCAATACGCTTGCCTTTGCCGAAGTTTTGGGGCATCCCGAGCGATCATTACTTTGCATCCATGTAGCGGGAACAAATGGCAAAGGATCAACGTCGCATTTACTTGCTTCCGTTTTACAAGCAGCGGGTTATAAAGTAGGATTGTATACTTCACCCCATTTAAACGATTTTCGGGAACGCATACGAATTAATGGAGCGCTAATTGAAGCCGATTTTGTAGTCGATTTTATCGCTACCCACCGAGCATTTCTGGAACAACAGGAATTGAGTTTTTTTGAGATGACAGTAGGAATGGCATTTGCCTATTTTGCCGCGGAAAAAACGGATATAAATGTTATCGAAGTTGGAATGGGTGGGCGTTTGGATTCTACCAATATTATTATCCCCGAAGTGGCAGTGATTACCAATATCGGATTGGATCACACCCAATTTTTAGGCACCACACTTCCTGAAATTGCGGGAGAAAAAGCGGGGATTATTAAGCCTGGCATTCCTGTGGTGGTAGGCGAATGGGAGGCCGCAACACAACCGGTCTTTGAAAGTCGCGCGCAAGCCCTTCAAGCGCCTTTGTATTATGCTGGAGCATTACAAACGACTACCTATCCCTCGACGCTAAAGGGCGCTTATCAGGAAGCAAATAAAAAAACGGTACAACAAACCCTGGCCGTACTTCAGGCACAAGGAAAGTATGTGATCCCTGAGGAAGCGATACAAAAGGGATTTATGGAAGTGATGGAGCGCACGGGATTGCGGGGACGTTGGCAAATTTTGGGTCATCAACCCAAAATCATCGCCGATACAGCACATAATGCACATGGTTTACGGGTGGTTATGCCACAACTTTTGGCGGAATCATTTGTACAATTGCATATTGTTTTAGGAGTGGTCAATGATAAAAATTTGGACGAAATTCTTCCTTTATTCCCTGAAAACGCTTTGTATTATTTTTGTAAGCCGAAGGTGCCACGGGGATTAGATGCCGAAATTTTACGACAAAAAGCGGAAGAATTTCAGCGTAATGGAAAGGTATTTTCTTCCGTTTCAGAAGCTTATGATGAAGCTAGAAAACAAGCGGGTTCTAGTGATGTGATCTACATAGGGGGGAGTACTTTTGTGGTAGCAGAACTTTTTTGATTTTTTTTGATTTTTTCCTTGCAGAAACAAAAAACAGTCTTATATTTGCATCCGCAATCAAGCACTAATCGGGCGATTAGCTCAGCTGGTTCAGAGCACCTCGTTTACACCGAGGGGGTCGGGGGTTCGAACCCCTCATCGCCCACAAAGCAAGTCCTACGACTTGCTTTTTTTATGGACTTCGTTCTGTAAATTGTAGGGGTCATTAACTCAGCGGTTCAGAGTGCTACCTTGACAGGGTAGAAGTCACTGGTTCGATTCCAGTATGACCCACAAAAGAAAAGCCTTTCGGATTAGAAAGGCTTTTTTTATGGTTTATGATTTCTTTTTGACCGTTAAAACGACCTGAAGGGAATAACGATGCGTCTACCAATCGCCGCTGGCACCGCCACCGCCAAAGCCGCCGCCGCCGCCAAAGCCGCCCCAACCTCCAGAGGAGGAACCACCACCCCAGCCGCCGCCAGAACCTCGTCCCAAGCTGCTGAGTATGATGATGTCGGCCAAATCGGGACCGCTGAATCCGCTGCCGCCACGCCCACCGCCACCGCGTCTATTTCGCGAAGCAATGGCAATGATAATGATAAAGACAAGTAAAAAGATAAAAAAAACGATGCCACCCACCAAGGTGTCACCCGATTTGCCTTTACAATCGTTTTTGTATTCGCCTTTTAGCGTTTTGAAAATCGCTTCGGTTCCCGATTGAATCCCGCCATAATAGTCCCCTTTTTTGAAAAAAGGTTTCAGGTCTCGTTCAATGATACGACGCGACTGCGCATCTGTAAGGAGATGTTCTACACCATAACCCGTTGCAATCGTCATTTTCCGATCCTCGAGTGCAATAAGAAGCACCACGCCATTGTCTTTCCCTTTTTGACCAATTTCCCACGCTTGTCCCAAATCGGTAGCGTACCGGTTGATGGATTCGCCTTGGGTAGTTTTAACCACCATCACAAAAATCTCGGTCGAGGTACTGTCGGAGTAAATCTTTAGCTTTTCGTAGAGCGAAGCCAATTCCGCTTTCGACAACGTTTGGGTGCTATCGATAATCGGGGGGATAAATCCTGGTTTTTTGGGAATGGTTACCTGCGCCAAACTGCATTGATGCACCGCCAATAAGGCCGTAAAAAGGAGGAACTGTGCGAGTTTATAGGCCAACTTTATCATCCTTTTGAAATTTCATTGGTTAATTCATTGGTGTCATCTTCTGTATACGGGAAATAGTGTTTCAACTGTTCCCCCACACGTCGGATTCCCTCGCAAAGTGCCGTTGCATTTTTTCCTGCTCTAAAATACTCTTGCATTACTTCTTTGGTAGCATCCCAAAAGCTATGGGTCACTTTTTCATGTATCCCTTGATCTCCGCAAATGGTAAACTTACGACTTTCAACGGCCACATAAATCAGCACCCCATTGCGTTGTGAGGTAGCTTCCATTTTCAATTCGTAAAAAACTTCCAAGGCACGTTCCATCGCCTCCTTGGTAAGCGTTTTTTCCAAATGCACACGAATTTCCCCAGAAGTCGCTTTTTCCGCTTCTTGGATGGCCATGACCACCGCTTTCTCTTCGTCGGGGGTTAAAAATTGTTCTACCGATGACATGGGTCAGAATTACTTCTTGCTGTTGAAATCGAAGTTAACCTCGGGCGCTTTTTCGGCTCCTTCTTCGGCTTTGAAACGCGCCATTTCATTAAATCCAAAGATTTTCGCAAACAAAACCGAAGGGAAGGTTTTCGTGCTTTTGTTGTAAACATTTACCGACTCGTTGAAGCGATCACGTGCTACATTAATGCGGTTTTCTGTGCCTTCCAGTTGCGACTGTAATTCCAAAAAGTTTTGGTTGGCTTTCAGGTCGGGGTATTTTTCAACACTAACCAATAAACGCGATAATGTACTAGAAACGCCTGCTTGCGCTTGTTGGAACTGCGCCAATTGTTCAGGTGAAATGTTGGTCGGATCAATCGTTACAGCGGTCGCCTTAGCACGCGCATTTACCACAGCTTCTAATGTTGATTTTTCAAAATCAGCCGCTCCTTGCACAGTTTTAACCAAGTTGCCGATCAAGTCATTTCGGCGTTGGTAGGCACTTTCCACATTCGACCAAGCCGTTTTCGCATTTTCTTCTTTACCTACTAAACCGTTATACGATCCAATTCCGAAGAGGATAAGAACTCCAAGAACAATAGGTACAATCCATTTTTTTAAAGCATTCATAGTTGTTTTTATTAATTAGCGTTTTACAATTAGTCCAAAAATCGTAAGCATTGTTACGACTTACAATCCATTTTTAATTTTCTGTAATTCGGTTTTCACCGCTTCAAGTTTAGCGATGATTTCAAACGTATCCAACGTTTTTTTCTGTTTGTCTTTCAAATGGGTTTTCGCCCCTTCCAAGGTAAATCCGCGTTCTTTTACCAAATGGTAAATCAGTTGCAAGTTTTTTACATCCTCCTGTGTAAACATTCGGTTGCCCTTGGCATTTTTTTTAGGTTTCAAAATGTCAAATTCCTTATCCCAAAAACGAATCAACGAAGCATTGACCCCAAAGGCTTTGGCGACTTCCCCAATGCTGAAATACAATTTATCTTTAGATAGTTCAATGTGCATAGTACTTTTGTTTATTTGGTTAATCAAGCGATTGGTTCTCTTGGTTGGCAATTTTTGAAATGACCACATATTCTGCCGCCGAAATATTGCCGTAATAAAAATTAATCGGATTCACAGGTTTCCCGCCTTTGTGCACTTCATAATGCAAATGGGGCGCTTCACTTCGTCCGGTGCTGCCTACAAATCCAATAACATCGCCGCGTTTTACCCGCTGTCCGGGGCGCACTTTTATTTTGCTCAAGTGGGCGTATAGGGTAAGGTAACCGTACCCGTGGTTGATTTGTATATGGTTTCCATAGCCCGATAAGCCGTTATCGGCGCGTTTTACCACACCATCGCCTGTAGCGTAAATCGGAGTTCCCGTTCGCGCCGTAAAGTCCATACCCTCATGCATTTTTCGCGCTTTGGTAAACGGATCCGATCGGTACCCAAATCCCGAGGCCATCTGCTTCAAGTCCTCATTCTTCACCGGTTGTATCGCCGGAATCGAAGCCAACAACCGCCCTTTGGTTTTCGCCATTTTCAAAATCCCATCCAACGAACGCGACTGCACCACCAAAGCTTTGGCAATCTCATCTACTTTTTTGTGGGTATTGATAACCAAGTCCGAATTGTTAAACCCCTCCAACTCGCGGTACCGATCCTGCGTGATGATTCCCGCCCTGCGATCGGCAAGCGCAATCGGATTGGCATTAAAATACACCCGATACAAATTGTTGTCCCGCTCTTCCAAACTCGTCAACACCGCATCCAACTGCTCAATTTTTTTATTCAAAATCGAGTAGCTGATTTTCATGTTGTCAATTTCCCGTTTCATCATTTTATCCTTGGGCGTTTCCAAGTACGAAGTGTTCATCACCACCACAAAACTCAAAAAACCAAACAATGCCGAAGCGACCAGAAACAAGAGTGCATACGCTACTTTCGTGCGTTTTTTAGGCTTGATTTTGCGATACGCCAAGCTCTCTGAATCATAATAATATTTTACTTTCTTCGACATGCGGTTATTTACTATTTTTGTGGCGGTAAACGCCGAACGTTAGTTATACGAACAAATTTAGGAAATGTTTCGCGCAAACCTAAATTTTGTTGCAGTTCCCTAGTGGTAGCTTGATTATCAGGAGCATAAACCCCCGAGTGCTATGTCATCCTCCTCCTGCTACCGCCCGTCGCTTTGTCCGCGATGCTCCCAAGAGCTCCAACAAGGGCGGTATCAGGGCTATATCGAATATCCGTTTGCCAAAACCAAACCATAAACCAATTGAAATTCGCCCATGAAATCGCAGGACATTCGCAAAGCGTACCTCCAATTTTTTGAAAGTAAAAACCACTTGATCGTGCCTTCAGCGCCCATCGTTTTAAAAGACGATCCCACCCTGATGTTCAACAACTCGGGAATGGCGCAGTTTAAAGAATTCTTTTTAGGCAACGGCACGCCCAAGAGTCCCCGTATCGCCGATACCCAAAAATGCCTTCGCGTTTCAGGGAAGCACAACGACTTAGAAGATGTTGGGTTCGACACCTACCACCATACCATGTTTGAAATGCTGGGCAACTGGTCGTTTGGCGATTACTTCAAAAAGGAAGCCTTGGCCTGGGCTTGGGAATTTTTAACCGAAGTTTTAAAGCTGGATAAAGACCGTTTGTACGTGTCCGTATTTGAGGGCAACCCCGCTGAAAATGTCCCCTTCGATCAAGAAGCCTTTGATATTTGGAAACAGTACGTGTCGGAAGACCGCATCATTCTCGGCAATAAAAAAGATAATTTTTGGGAAATGGGCGATCAAGGACCCTGCGGACCCTGTTCTGAAATCCATATTGATTTACGTACCGATGCCGAACGTGCAGCCGTTTCAGGTCGTAGTTTGGTCAATGCCGATCATCCGCAAGTGGTGGAGATTTGGAACAATGTATTCATGGAATTCAACCGCAAAGCCGACGGGTCATTGGAAAAATTACCTGCGCAACACGTCGATACCGGAATGGGCTTCGAGCGTTTGTGTATGGCCATGCAAGGCGTCACGTCCAATTACGATACCGATGTTTTTACGCCTTTAATTCACAAAGTGGAAAGCATCACCGGATTGAAATATACCTCCAACGAAATTAAATCGATTTCTGAAGAACAAAATAAAATCAATATTGCCATTCGTGTCATTGTAGATCACGTGCGTGCTGTAGCCTTTGCCATTGCCGACGGTCAGTTGCCGTCCAATACCGGAGCGGGGTATGTGATTCGTCGTATTTTGCGTCGCGCAATTCGTTATGGTTTTACCTTTTTAAATCAAAAAGAAGCGTTCATCCACCAATTGGTAGCGGTTTTAGCCGATCAAATGGGTGAATTCTTTCCCGAAATCCGTGCCCAACACAATTTGGTGACCAATGTCATCAAAGAAGAGGAAGCGTCCTTTTTACGTACCCTCGAACAAGGGTTGCAATTGCTCGATAAAGTGGTGGCCGAAACCCAAGGAACAGAGGTCAAAGGAGAAAAAGTGTTTGAATTATACGATACTTTCGGGTTCCCCAAAGATTTGACGGCTCTGATTTTGAAAGAAAAAGGATTTACCTATCAAGAAGCCGAGTTTGAAGCGGAATTGGCTAAACAAAAAGCCCGTTCACGCGCGGCCTCCGAGGTGACCACCGAAGATTGGAAGGTTTTAATCGAAGGCAATGTAGAAACCTTTGTCGGGTATGACCAAACCGAAAATGAAGTAAAAATTACCCGCATCCGTAAAGTGGATTCCAAAAAAGACGGATTGTTATACCAAATTGTGCTGGATGCCACCCCTTTTTATCCAGAAGGTGGGGGACAAGTAGGCGATAAAGGAACGCTGGTTTCGGCTAATGAAGTCATTGAAATTATCGATACCAAAAAAGAGAACAACCTGATACTGCATTTTGCCAAATCATTACCCGAGAATGTAAATGCTGTTTTCGTGGCCAAAGTAAACACCAAATTGCGTACTGCCACTTCCAAAAACCACTCGGCAACGCACTTGATGCATTTGGCCTTGCGCACTATTTTGGGAACCCATGTCGAACAAAAAGGATCGTTGGTGAATCCCAATTATCTGCGTTTCGACTTTTCACATTTTGCCAAAGTCACCGATGATGAGATTCGTCAGGTAGAAGACTTTGTCAATGCACGTATTGCCGAGCAATTGGCGTTGGTGGAATACCGTAACTTGCCAATTCAAGAAGCGATGGCCAAAGGCGCTATGGCTTTATTTGGGGAAAAATACGGCGATACCGTTCGTATGATTGAATTTGGCGAAAGCCGTGAATTGTGCGGAGGAATCCATGTAAAAAATACTGCCGATATCTGGCATTTTAAAATTGTATCTGAAGGCGCCGTCGCTGCGGGAATCCGTCGTGTTGAAGCGATTACGGGAACGGCCGTTGCTGATTTCTTTGCCCAGCAAGAAGCCGCTTTGGCCCAAATCAAAGAAACCTTGAAAAATCCGCAAGATGCGTTGAAAGCCGTGGTGAGTTTGCAGGATGAAAATGCCAAGTTGAAAAAGCAAATCGAGCAGTTATTAAAAGACAAAGCTAAAAATTTGAAAGGCGAACTAGCTGCGCAGTTACAAACGGTGAATGGCGTTCGTTTCTTAGCTACTCAAGTCGATTTGGATGCCAACGGAGCCAAAGATTTGGCCTATGAATTGGGGCAAAATCAAACTGATATCTTCCTGGTTTTGGCCACGCTAACCGATGATAAACCCATGCTAACCTGCTATATTTCGAAAGAATTGGTGGACAGCAAAGGCTTGAATGCGGGTCAAGTAGTTCGCGAGTTGGGCAAATACATCCAAGGCGGCGGGGGCGGTCAGCCGTTCTTTGCCACAGCAGGAGGAAAGCTTGCTGCGGGAATTCCTGAAGCTTTGCAAAAAGCCATTACATTTATCCAATAACAAAGAGCCTCCTTTCACGGGAGGTTTTTTTTGACCCTTGAATTCGTATTTTTGAAAAAAAATAACCATGCAATTGCTTACCCATGTTCCCGTAATCCCTTTGGAACCCCCAATTAGTTACCAGGCGAAGGTCTTTAGTATGGGGTCGTGTTTTGCCGAACACATGAGTGAGAAGTTGCGCTATTATGGATTTGACAGTGATGCGAATCCGTTTGGAATCATTTTTAATGCCATTTCCATGCAACGTTTGGTAGCGCGTATCGTGCAGCAGCAAGCGTTTACGGAAGCAGATATTTTTTTTCACAACGAACTCTGGCAATCCTATGAAGTGCATTCTGCCTTGAGTTCGACCGAGGCCAGTACATATTTAGCGAACTTGAATGCCCAATTAATAGCTACTCGGGATTGTTTAGAAAAAGCCACCCACTGTATCTTTACCTTGGGAACTTCTTGGGTGTATACCCATCAAGGAAACGTTGTAGCGAATTGCCATAAAGTTCCCAATTCCCAATTTGAAAAAAAGCTACTAAGTGCTGAGGAAAATCAGATTGCACTCCAAAAAATAAAGGATTGTATCCATCAAATTAATCCCAACTTACAATTTATTTTTACGGTTTCTCCCGTACGTCATACCAAAGATGGATTTACAGAAAATCATATCAGTAAAGGGAATTTATTGCAGGCCATTGACAACGTGCAACAAAGCACGAACGATTATTATTTTCCCGCCTATGAGATAGTCATGGATGAGTTACGGGATTATCGTTTTTTTGCTGCCGATATGATTCATCCCAATTCCTTGGCTATCGATTACATTTGGGAGCGATTCTCAACTCACGCTATCGAGAGCAGTTGCGAGCCAATAATGAAAGAACTTGCCGAAATAAAACGGGCACTTCACCATCGCCCACAGCATCAAAATACCCAAGCTTGGGCGCAATTTCAACACCAATTGGAACAAAAGATCGCCAACTTCAAACAACGTTTTCCAGATATACTTCTCGAACAGTAAATGTTAAAATACGATTTTTATCGTATTTCTCACTGTGTTTTACTATCCTAAGTTTGCCTTGTAATTAACTCATTTACAAGGCATGAAAATCGTAAAAATAATTATCGGACTCACTTTTTTGTTACTCATCGCTCCCGGGATGCAAGCGCAACGCCCTGTATTAACCGATGAAGAACAAGTCATGGAAACCGTTACTCAAGAAGTAGACGCGGTTTTTCAATCAGAAGATTTTATTCGTAGAAAAATGAAAAAGTATCCCAATGCCAAAGGAACTATGATCATTGATATTGGGGTAATTCAAAGCGGGAAAGTAGCTACTTTTTTCAAAGTCGATAGTGAAATCAACGATATCGATTTTATCAACTTCATGTCCAAGTACATCTTAGAGCACAAGTTTAAATTTAAGCTACAAAAACAGCAGCGCTACAAAATTCGCTACTCGATAACCTTTTAATCAACCTCTAACAAAATAATCATGAAAAAAATCACACTTGGTCTACTTCTGCTTTTTAGCGTAAGTGGATACTATGGAAATGCACAATTTGGAAAGTTATTAGGAAAAAGTTCCGCAGGAAAAAAATCGGGAAGTTTTGCTACTGTATGGGAATCTGAATTTGACAATAAAGCCACCCGTTTGGCGGTCAATGATGGTGATGGGACGTATATTCTTGGAACCGACGATAATTCAGCTACCGTTTTGGATAATTCTGGGAGAATCATTTGGAGTGGCGACTATAAAAAAATTACGACCAACAAAACCAATAAAAGTGAATACCAATATGTCATCTGGAAAGAAAAGGGCGGTTATTTGTTTTTATTTGACGAACGAAAATTGGGGACCGATCGCGTTGCGGTGATTGATGTGGCCTCGGGAAAGGAGCTTTGGAATTCAGAAGAATATCAGAATCTCATGCCTAAAGGAACAAAATCAGAAGATGGGGCCGATCAAGGGGAATTGGAAACTGTAAAATACATCAATGAGTTGGATGCTTTTTTGATTTCGCAACGCAATTCAGTCATTTTGGTTAAAGCCGCTACAGGCGAGAAAGTTTGGGAAACCAACCGGTATAAAGGAGGTGTGGGAAAATATATTTACGATGCCAAACGCAATGAGATTATCATGGTAAACTTTAAACCCACCGCCTTGGGGGCATTGTTTGCAGGATTTAAAAATCAAATGGTAAAGATTAACGCGGCCAATGGTGAAATTCTTTGGGATGCCACCTTTGTAGGGAGCGTGGAAAAAGAACTTGTGACCCGTAGAGCGATTTTGGATTTGTGGATCAAAGGAGATAAAGTGTATATGTATCTTAATGGGTTACAAGTGTATGACATCAATACGGGACAAAAGTTGTGGGAAGCCGTGTATGAAAATGATATGGATGGCGGTAAGGGGTTGTTTTCAAATTCAGCGATGAAAAAATACTACCGCACCATTGCCGATCCTGTTTTTACTGAGGATGCAGTATATCTAGTTATGTTTGGTACGCGAGATCGCACCAAATACATAGAAAAACACGATTTGAATTCGGGGAAATTGTTGTGGGCTTCTGAAAAAATAACAGGGGCATTCAGTATGCCAAATTTATACAAATCTGGTAACCGTATATTATTGCAAATTGGGGGAAAAGTGCAAGTACAAGAATATCGTTGGGAAACACAAAGTAGTCCATTGGGGGGTACTTATAGACAAATGGTTCCTTATATTTATTGGGATTATAAAGCCCAGAAAAACGGCGTGTTATGTATTGATGATGCCAACGGACAAACCGCTTGGCGTTCAGAACGATTTGACAAAAGAATTACAGATATTATCATCGATCAAGAGGGAAAAACAGCCTTTGTAGGCGATGGAGACGAGTTTTATGGTTATGAAATCGGGAGTGGAAACCAATTATTTGATGTCAAGCATAATGACGCAAAAGTAGGAAAAGCCACTGATGTAATTGATTTTGGCGATAAAGTGGTTGTGTTATCCGAAAAAGGCTTGGCGGCGTACTACAAGAAAGACGGAAAGCGTGTTTATGCCTCCGAAAAGATACGCGGTGTAGATTTCTTTTATGAGATAGGAGGGAACTATTATCTGCGTGACCAACGAAATAGCAAAAATATTATCTACGGTATTAATATGGAAAATGGCGAAACCAAAGGTTCAGTACAATCTAAGGGGAAAGGGGGAAGTCCACAGTATGGTAGTGGTATTGATATCACCGATGATGGGGAGTATATCTTCGCTTTTAAAGGTCGTAAAGTTGAAAAAATCAAAGTTAATAATTAGAGGTTATTATGCTTTGTTGCCAGGGCTGTAACACTTTGTTGCAGCCTTTTTTTAAAAACTAATGCAATGCTATTTCGATTCATTTTTTTGTTTTTTGGGGCCACCACGATGCTAGCACAGCAAGTTCAGTATGCCCATCAACTCCTCAAATACTCTTCAGATTTGGGTGGAAAACAATTTGGGATTAAACGATTGCTGGGTAAACCCGATGTTTATCCTCAGGGTGGCTTCAGTCCCAATGCATGGATGCCCAAAAACGCTTTGGATGGTCGTGAGGTGATCATCGTTTCATTTGAAAAAGCCCAAACGGTGCAGCAAGTCGCTATTTTTGAAAATTTAAATGCAGGTTGCGTTGTTGCCTTGGCGGTTTCCTCTGATGGAGAGGATTTTCAAACCGTTTGGAGTCGTCGTCCCGATTACCAAACGCCTGTTTACAAAAAGAGCTTGGCCGCCGACCGAGCGTATTATTTTGGCCGCAAACGACGAAAAGTAGAACAAGCCCCAGAGATTGTCAATCCCGGCGTTGAACGTATTTTTTTGGAACAACCTCATGCTGCTATTAAAGCCGTGAAAGTGGTTTTTAATTTTGCACTTTTACCTGGGGCAAAACAAGTTGACGCTATTGCCATTTCGGACAGTACGATTCCCATTGATCCTCAACCTGAAACCATTCCAGAACTAACCAAAATTTCGGCTCCAATAACCGTTGATGCGTCATCGTCTTGGAGTGTGCCTTGTGTGATTGGAAACACCCTTTTTGTAACCACTTACGCCGAAGATCGTGAACAAATTTTTACCTTTTTATGGGATAAGGATCGATGGAAAAAACACGAAAATCCTAAGGAATTAAATTTGAATCCTGCCTACAACTTTGTGGAGTTTGCCAACAATGAATTGCTTTTAAAAGGAGGAAAACCGTTTTACACTGGAACGCAAGAAACCGGATTTGAATTGTGGCAAAAGACCCACACAGGATACCAACTCTCTAGTGCGATAAAAATTCCGGCCTACAGCAATTTTGAACCTTATGCCGATGCAACCCTATCGTCGGACGGCAAGGTTTTTATTATGGCAGTAGAAACCGATTTTACCCAAGGCGGTACGGATTTATATGTTAGTTTTCAAAAACAAGACGGCACATTTGGGCTTTTACAAAATATGGGTAAAGCTATCAATAGTGCAGCCGATGAATCTTCCCCTCAATTATTATCAGACCAAAAAACCTTACTATTCTCCTCCAATGGGTTTAGTGGTTTTGGAAGTCACGACCTATATCTGAGTTACCGATTGGACGATACTTGGAAAAATTGGAGCGTGCCTAAAAATCTCGGTCCCATTATAAATACGGCATCCTATGAAGTTCACCCTTTTTACGATGAGGAACATGAGCAATTGCTTTACTCCGTTTCTACCGAAAATCAAATGCTATTAAAGTCCGTCTCAATTCCGAAGGCCCTATGGAATTGGCAACACTAAATACGAATTTTATCGTATGGTGTACAAAAGGAGAATGACCCATCTTTGGTTTTAAAAAAAGAGGTGTCATGGTCACACAATTCTTGATGTTGGTATTGATTGTTGGGGTTGGACTTGTAGTGCGATTGGGTTGGCAATTGAAGCAAATGCGACGCCATCATTCTTCAAAGATGCAAGCGTTGCAAGCGTTGATGATACGTTTACAAGACCGTCAAGCTTTGCTTTTTGAACAAAGCAAACTCATGCGTTCATACCAATCGATCTACACACAAGAAATGCGGCAAATCGGGGAAGAAATTTTGGAGCTTCAAAAAATGATGTTGCAACGAATAACAAGTCGAAATGATGTGTCATAGGGGTCAAGTAAAAAAAATAATTAAGGTACTAGGGTGGTTGTGTATTACCTTAGGACCTTTTTTGCATTTTGGACAAACCCGAAAATATATCGATTCGCTCAATCATTTATCGTTTGAACAAAAGATAAAAAATCCAAAGCAACTTTTGCCCTATTATAAAAGTGCCATTCAAAAAGCACAGAACATAAACTATGCGAAGGGGCAATGGGAAGCCTACGCCAATGCTAGTTTACTCTATTACTATTTGGGCAAATACGACTTGGAACTGCAATACGCTCGTGTAGCATTGAAAGGTTTTGAGCAAGAAAATAATCTGGACTATCAAGCCTATTTGTGGGGCGAAATTGGGTATCGAATGAAGCGCCGCAACCTCAAAGAAGCCGAGCGGTACATGCAAAAAGGAATACGACTTGCGGAAACACACCAACTAAAGCAACCGTTGATGGCCTTGTATGATAACTATGGCGTTCTTAAAGAGATGCAACGGCAATGGGATAGCGCTCACTTTTTTTATACCCAAGGATTGACTTTGAAAAGTAAGTTTCGCGATCGCTCGGGTATTCCTTACAGTCTAAATAATTTGGGGGGATTGTATTTGTTACAAAAGAAATGGGATAAGGCACAACCCTATTTTGAAAAAGCCATAGCCATACGTCAATCCATGGGGGATACCGTTGGACTTTGTGAATCGTATTTGACCTTATCCGATTTGTACCTTCAACAGCAGCAGATGAGTAAGGCAAAACGATTGTTGGATTGGGTAGTCAAAATAGCTTCGCAAAAGCAACTGCTTCAATTAGCACAGTCGGCTTATATGCAACGAGCCTCGTGGTTTGAACGCAATCAAATGGGAATGGCTTCGGCTCAAGATTTGCAACAAGCCATAGCTTACCAACAACGACTCGCGCAAAAGGAAACCCGAGACAAAGTTGCTGAGCTAGAAATTTTTTACCAAACACAAGAAAAAGAAAAGGAACTATTAGAGCAACGAATTGTCATCCAAGAACGCAATACATGGTTGTTATTGGCCTCTGTTTTGTTGGGAGCTATGGGGTTAATTGGGTTTTTGATCTACCGTCAACAGCAACTCAAAAATAGGGCACAACAACAAGCCTTTGCCTTAGAAAAAGCAATTGCTAAAATTGAAACCCAAAATCAATTGCACGATCAACGCTTAGCGATTTCCCGTGATTTACATGATAATATTGGTGCGCAACTTACTTTCATTATATCTTCAGTGGAAACCTTAAAATTTGGATTCAGTCTCACAGATTCTTTGCTTTTACATCAGTTGGATAAAATTGCAACCTTCAGTAAAATCACCATTCGCGAACTTCGGGATACCATCTGGGCAATGAATCAAGAGCATATTTCCATGCATGATTTGAAAGCGCGCTTGGTGAACTTTATCGAACAAGCCAAACAAACGTCCGATAGTATTGCTTTTAATTTTAACTTCCTCGAATCGAATTCTACCCTCGTTTTTTCAGCCTTGACCGGAGTTAATTTATATCGTATCATTCAAGAAGCACTTCACAATGCTATAAAATATGCCCAAGCCACCGAGATACACGTGGTAACAACTCTTGATAATCAGCGGCTTCATGTTGAAATTCGTGATAATGGTAAAGGTTTTGACCTTGAAAATGTTAACTTTGGGAATGGATTGCACAATATGCGGAAACGGATGGAGGAGATCGGCGGTAATCTAGAAATTAAAACCCTAACCAACCATGGTACGCAAATCCTGCTACAGCTCCCTGTTTAAGAAGCTTTATCTCTTCTTTTTTTTGAGTTTCGGATGGAACCTAGCCGCACAAGATGTCAATGCACTTATCGACAAACTTAAAACAGAATTACAATCCCATCCCGATGCGAAACGCACCGCGGTAATTTTTTCGGATTTAACCTGGTATTACTCCAATGTTTCCAGCGATTCTGCACTCGTTTATGGTGGAAAAGCCTTGCGAGAAGCACAAAAATTAGGCGATTCGACCTTGATTGCCCAAGTCTATAGCGATGTGGGAGCCGTTCATTTTCGTAAAGGCGATTACCAACAATCGAAGGAAAATTACCTTAAATGTTTGAAAATTCGAAAGGCACGTAAAGACACCAAAGGGATCGCCAAAGTGCAAAACAACTTAGGGAATATCTACGAGCGGACCTTTGACTATAAAAAATCAATGGAGTCTTTTTTAGAGGCCTTGGCCTATTTTGAATCCATCAACGATCAAAAAAACACCCTCACCATCAAAGGAAATATCGGTTTGGTGCTTTTGAAATTAAAAGATTATCCCAAAGCTAAAAAATACATTCAAGAGGAAATTGACTTTGAAACCACAAACAATCTCAATGACGGACTCTGTGTTTCCTGCACCAATATGGGGAATGTGTTGTTGAAAATGAAAGATACAACGGGGGCACTTCGCTACTATGAAAAAGCATTGAAGGCCTGCCAAGCCGTCGGGAATAACAAAGGAATTTCCACTGCTTTGAGTAATATTGGTAGTGTCAAAGCCGATCAGAAAAAGTCGCAAGAAGCCTTGGCCTTGTATCAAAAGTCTTTAGAAGTTCGCCAACGGTTAAACTCGGATTTGGATGAAGCGGTTTCTAAACTTAAAGTCGCTAAAGAGGAAGTTGCCCAAGGAAAATTCAAAGAAGCAAAGTTTATTCTGAAATCAGTCGAACCCCTATTTGAAAAACAGCAGTTTAAAGATCATGCCTTGCAAACATATCAGTTGTTGGTGGCCGTATATGCCCATGAAAATTTAGGCGATAGCGTAATATATTACACCGAAAAATATACGGATGCTAAAGATAAAGCCCTCGAAAATTTCACACTGAAAGCAACCAATGAATTGGAAGCCAAGTACCAAAATGAAAAGAAAGAAAAAGAATTGTTGCAACAAGAGATTGAAAATCGAAAGAAAACTACTTGGTTGATTATTTTGTTTTTGATTACACTTTTTGTAGGGCTCGTAGGCTATTTGATTTACCGCCAACAGCGACTTAAGTATGTACAACAGAAACAAGAGTTTGAATTGCAATCCGCTAGAGCGCTAATCGAGAGTCAGAATCAACTGCATGAGCAACGTCTTGCGATCTCCCGTGATTTGCATGATAACATCGGGGCACAGCTCACCTTTATTATTTCGACGGTTGAAAATTTAAAGTTTGGTTTTCCCACTGTCGATTCCAAATTGAGTGCCCAACTCACCAAAATTAGTGACTTTAGTAAAACCACCATTCAAGAATTACGCGATACCATTTGGGCAATGAACAATGATAATTTCAGTATGGAGGAATTGCGTTCCCGTTTGATGAATTTCATGGAAAAAGCCCAATTGGCTAAAGAGCAAGTAAAGTTTCAGTTTACCTTCACGGATGATTTAAATACTATTCATTTCACCTCATTAGAAGGAATAAACCTTTATCGTTCCATTCAAGAAGCCGTAAACAATGCGTTGAAATATGCTTCGGCACAATCTATTCAGGTGGAAGGGCGTCTTGAAAATAATAAAATTCAGGTTTGTATTTCTGATAATGGAATCGGTTTTTCCGAAGAATCAATCCTTCAGGGTAATGGATTGCAAAATATGAAAAAACGAATGGAAGAAATCGGTGGTAATTTTGCCATTCATTCCAAACCACAAGATGGAACACTTATTCAATTGACGCTAAATAAAAGTTTATGATACGCGTAGCCATAGTCGATGATAATACATTTTTGCAAAAAGCCATACTCGATAAATTGTCTTTTTTCGAGGATATCGAAGTGAAATTTCGGGCGTTTGACGGTATGGAGTTACTGGAAAAATTAGAGAAAAATCACCACCTCGATCTCATTTTAATGGATATTGAAATGCCTAAAATGAACGGTATTGAAGCCACAGAAGCGGTGAAAAATAAATACCCCCAACTCAAAATTATCATGTTGACGGTATTTGATAATGATGAAAACATTTTCAAATCCATCAAAGCTGGGGCCGATGGGTATTTTTTGAAAGAAGTCAATCCCCAAGAATTGTACAACGGTATCGTTGAAACCCTCAACGGCGGTGCAGCGATGACGCCTTCGATAGCGATGAAAACCCTCAAGTTGTTGCGCGAACCCGTTACTTTTGATGATTCGGTGAATCGGGAAGAAATAACCTTGACTACACGGGAAATTGAAGTGCTCGAGCAATTGAGCAAAGGCTTGAAATACAACGCAATTGCTGAAAACCTTTTCCTGTCTGCAGGTACCATTCGTAAACATGTGGAAAATATCTACACCAAGTTGCAAGTCCACAACAAACTCGAAGCTATTCAGAAAGCCAAATCGAATAAGTTGATATAAAATAAAGTCCCGAATCACTCGGGACTTTTTATACTACCCCAAATCCCGTTCCAATCGTTCCCAGCCACCGCCGTTCATGACTTCAACACCTTGTGCTTTCAAGAGTGAAGCGGCTTGTGCACTGCGCATACCACTACGGCAGCATACAATGACGGGTTTGTTTAGTTTTTTAATGTCGGCAACTTTATTGTTGATAACCTGAAGCGGAATGTTTTTCGATCCTTTGATATGACTCGAAGCAAATTCTTCATAGGTGCGCACGTCAATGATCACCGCGCCTTTTGCCATAAATTCTTTCGCACTTTCTCCTTTACTCCCAAAACCAAAAATGTTCAATAATCCCATAAAGTTATTTTTGACCAAAGGTAAATGACCCATTCCTCACACAAGGTAACTCAAGTTACCAAACGCAAAATTGTGTACATTTGATGCCCATGAAACCCACCGATCGCAAAACGGAAATTATCAACGTCGCGGCCCGACTCTTTAAAGAGAAAGGATACAGCGCCGTAACCGTACGCGATATCGCCCAAGCCATGAATATCAAGGCAGCGAGTTTGTACAACCACATTCAGTCCAAACAAGAAATTCTCGTCCTCATCGTGATCACCATCGCCGAGGAATTTACAACTGTAATGGAAGAAGTACAGCAAAGTGAAGCTTCCGCAATTGCCAAAATCGAACGCATTATCCAATTGCATATCGATATCACCCTGCGCAATCCCGATGCACTCGCTTGTTTGAATAACGATTGGATGCATTTGGAGCAAGAAGCCGATTTGAAATATTTCCTAAAAATGCGCACCGATTACGAGGAAAATTTTCGTCAAATTGTAAAAGAAGGCGTTCGCAACGGCGAAATCCAACACCATAATCCCGAAGTCATTATCTTCTCTATTTTATCCACCTTGCGCACGCTCTACCTTTGGTACAACAAAACCAAAAGCCTCAGCGAAAACACCTTGCGTAACGATATGCGTAATGTTTTACTTAACGGCATCACAATAAACGCACGTTAAAAATTTACAACGATTTCGTAACCCATTAAAAAAATCACTAAATTTGTATCGTAAACTAACAATTGTTAGTTAAATTAGATTCGCAAATTATGGTTCAGTTTTACAAGGTAAAAGTTGCTGCTATTTACAAGGAAACCAAAGATTGTTCGGTGGTAACCTTGGATATTCCTGCCGAAATCCAACCGGCTTTCCAATTCAAACAAGGCCAACACCTCACGTTCAAAACGCAGTTGAACGGCCAAGAAGTGCGTCGTTCCTATTCTCTTTGTTCGGCACCACATGAACAAAAATGGCAAGTGGCGGTGAAACAAATTCCCGGCGGGTTGTTTTCGACCTATGTCAACGAACAATTGCAAGCGGGGGACGAAATCGAAGTGATGGCACCCGATGGGAAGTTTTATGTGGAAACACAAAAAGAAGCGGCTAAAAATTACATCGCTTTTGCAGCAGGTAGCGGAATAACACCCATGTTGTCCATCATCAAAACGCATTTGGCCAATGAACCCCACAGCACATTTAAACTGTTTTACCTGAATCGTAGCGTAAAATCCATTATCTTTAAAGAAGAAATTGAACAATTGAAAAACACCTATTTCAACCGTTTTGAGATTTTCCATTTCTTGACCAAAGAGCACCGCCACGCCGAGCTGTTCAACGGTCGTTTTACCCAAGAAAAAATACAAACGCTTACCAAGCGAATCATCGATATTCCCAATACACACGACTGTTTCTTGTGTGGACCCGAGGAAATGATTCACTTGTTGCGGGATGAACTCATGGCTGCGGGATTGCCCAAAGAATACATTCATTTCGAATTGTTCAATACCGGAATTTCCGATGCCGATAAAGAACGCATTAGTAAAATCGTCGAGAAAAAAGTCGAAGGAACCGAAGTTACCATCATCGATGGCGGTAAAGAATTCCACTTTGTGATGGGCGATGATTTTGATAACATCCTCGATGGCGCGATTGCCGCGGGAGCCGACTTGCCCTATGCCTGCAAAGGCGGTGTGTGCAGTACCTGCCGTTGCATCGTCAAAGAAGGGTCGGTCGAAATGAAGTTGAACTACTCGCTGGAAGAAGACGAATTGGCCAAAAACTATACGTTGAGTTGTCAGGCTGTTCCAACTTCCAAGAAAGTGGTAGTGGACTTTGGGGTGTAATTTTTTGGAGCAAGAACCCTTGTTTTCAAAGGGAATACTGACCCGCTTTCGCCTTTATCTCTCCGCTTCGCTGCGAGGATACCGGCTCAATCGGGGCTAAAAAAGAACCGTATTTTAAACAATAAATCCCCGAAAGGGAAAACATAAAAACAAAAAAAACGATGTGCCTTCGGGATCATCAAGTTGTCTAACGAAAAGGATTCAACGATGTCAGAAAAAGAGATCAAAAACTTAGAAGAATTGTTTCAACGTCGCATCGATAACGACGAGAAAATTGAACCCAAAGATTGGATGCCGGAGAAATACCGTCAAACGCACATTCGTCAAATTTCGCAACACGCCCACTCCGAAATCGTTGGGATGTTGCCCGAAGCCAATTGGATTACCCGCGCGCCATCCTTGCGTCGTAAAGTTGCCTTGTTGGCCAAAATCCAAGATGAAGGCGGACACGGCTTGTACTTGTACAGCGCCGCAGAAACTTTAGGCATTTCACGTGACGAAATGTACGAGCAATTGCATACGGGTAAAGCAAAATATTCCAGCATTTTCAACTATCCTTCCTTGACATGGGCCGATATCGGTGCCATCGGTTGGTTGGTTGACGGTGCCGCTATCATGAATCAAGTAGCCTTGATGGGAACGTCTTACGGACCCTATTCGCGTGCCATGATTCGCATCTGTAAAGAAGAAAGTTTTCACCAACGACAAGGCTACGAGATCTTATTAACCATGTCCAAAGGAACGCAAGAACAAAAGGATATGGTGCAAGATGCTTTAAACCGCTGGTGGTGGCCGTCTTTGATGATGTTCGGACCCCGTGATGCCGAATCACCGAACACCGAACAATCCGTGAAATGGAAATTGAAACGCAAAACCAACGACGAACTTCGTCAACAGTTTGTGGACCAAACCGTGCCGCAAGCCGAAATCTTGGGCGCAAAAATTCCAGACGCGAACCTAAAATGGAACGAAGATCGTAAACATTACGACTTCGGTGAAATCGATTGGGAAGAGTTCTGGCAAGTCGTTAACGGACATGGAAAATGCAACAAATTGCGTTTAGAAGCCCGTCGTTCCGCCTGGGAAAAAGGAACTTGGGTACGCGATGCCGCCATGGCCCATGCCGAAAAACAAACCCAACGCAACCTAGAAAAAGCAGTGTAACAACACATAATTCATAACTCATAACTCATAATTTTATGAACAATTGGCCTCTATGGGAAGTCTTTATCCGTAGCAAAAACGGATTAGAACACCGCCACTGTGGTTCCCTTCACGCAACCGATGCAACCATGGCATTAGAAAATGCACGCGATGTCTATACCCGCCGTGGCGAAGGGGTAAGCATTTGGGTTGTACCCTCTAGCCAAATCACCGCCTCCAATCCCGAACACAACGGAGAAACCTTCGAACCGGCATTGGATAAAGTGTACCGTCATCCCACATTCTATGAATTGCCGGATGAGTTAAAGCATATGTAGAATGAGACATTAGACATTAGTCGTTAGTCTGTAGAAAAGTCTAACGTCCAACGTCTAACGTCTAAAGACTAAACAAACATGAGCAATTCAAAAATCAACTATATTCTGGGTATCGCCGACAACGCACTCATCCTTGGCCAACGCTTAAGCGAACTGTGTGGGCACGGACCCAGTCTGGAAACCGATATTGCCACCACCAATATCGCCTTGGACCTGCTAGGGCAAACGCGCAGCTATTATCAATATGCAGCCGAATTGCAAGGCGGGGAGGCTACCGAAGATACCCTGGCTTTTTTGCGTAAAGAGCGCGAATACAAAAACGTCTTGTTGGTAGAACAACCCAATACCGATTTCGGGTATGTGATGGCACGCCAATATATGTTTGATGTGTTTCATCTGTTGTTGTTGGAACAATTACAAAACAGCAACGACGAAGTACTAGCAGCCATTGCGAAGAAAAGCATCAAAGAAGTGAGTTACCACAAGCGCTTCTCCGGCGATTGGATCAAACGCTTGGGCGACGGAACTGAAGAGAGTCATAACCGTATGCAAGAAGCCTTTGACAATCTATGGACTTTCACCAACGAGTTGTTCCTAATGACCGCTGACGATACCGCCATGGTGGAAGCAGGAGTAGGGGTGGATGTTGCTGCTTTAAAAGCGGCTTGGACCCAAGAAATCACGGCCTTATTGACGGAAGCGACCTTAACCGTGCCCGATTTGAAGTACTTCTTAAAAGGAGGTAAAGAAGGTATCCATTCTGAACACATGGGATTCATCTTGACCGAAATGCAGTACATGCAACGCACCTATCCCAACATGACTTGGTAAGAATATGGTAATAGAAATGAAAACACTACCTCCGCAAATAAATGCGATTCTCGAGTCGGTTTCCGATCCCGAGATTCCTGTCCTCTCCATTATGGACATGGGCGTAGTGCGTGAAGTTGAGGTGCAAGAGCGCGACGTTTTCATCAAAATTACACCCACCTACAGCGGTTGCCCCGCCATGGATACCATCGCCGATGATATCAAAGCGGCCTTCGCCAAAGAAGGGTACGAAGCCCAAGTCAAACTCATATTAGCTCCCGCTTGGTCCACCGATTGGATTACCGAGCGCGGGCGAAAAGCACTCGAAGCCTATGGCATCGCAGCGCCCCTAACCGAGGAAGCCGACAAGGAAGCGCTTCTTGGGAATAAAAAAATAGTGAAGTGCCCGCAATGCGGTTCCACCCACACCCGATTAGTCAGTCAGTTTGGTTCGACCGCCTGTAAAGCCTTGTTTCAATGCGAGGCGTGTCACGAACCCTTCGACTATTTTAAATGCTTAAAATAAAGTTCACCTGCACAATTTCGGTTGCTGCAGGTGTTTATATAACAAACCATAACGTAAGTCCGCTTACAACTAACCAATATACCGATGAGTACAAATTCAATTGAAAAAAAGATTGAAAACAAGGTCGCGTACCTACACTTGAACCGACCCGAAGTATTCAATAGCTTTAACCGCGAAATGGCCCTCGCCATGCAAACCGCTTTGGATGAGGTGGCTCAAAATCCTGAGGTGCGCGCCATCGTCATTACCGGAAACGGAAAAGCCTTTTGCGCCGGTCAAGACTTGAAAGAAGTGACCACACCCGAACTCAATCCGGGGTTCCGAAAAATCTTAGAAGAACATTATAATCCCATTATCGAACGTATTCGCGCTATCGAAAAACCCATTGTAGCTGCCGTTAATGGTGTTGCTGCGGGAGCAGGAGCGAATATCGCTTTGGCCTGTGATATTGTGGTTGCCAACGAACAGGCAGCCTTTATCCAAGCTTTCAGTAAAATTGGTTTGGTGCCCGACAGTGCCGGAACGTTTTTCTTACCCCGATTAATCGGATTTCAAAAAGCATCGGCTTTGATGATGCTCGGCGATAAAGTGTCCGCTACCGAAGCCTATGAAATGGGAATGATCTACAAATGTTACCCCACGGCCTTGTTCGAAGAAGAAGTGCAAAAGCTTGCTGTAACGTTAGCTGACATGCCGACACATGCCTTGGCGCTTACCAAAAAATTATTGAACCGTTCTATGATCAATAACCTGCAAGAGCAATTGGCCATGGAAAGCGATTTGCAAATCGAAGCGAGTTCCTCCAACGATTACCGTGAAGGCGTTGCCGCTTTTGTCGAAAAACGCAAACCGGAATTCAAAGGAAACTAGGGATTAACGATCGAAGATCAACGAAATCAGATTGTAGAACTGATTTCAAAGCAGCATTACCATGATAGAAAGTAATAATCAAAAATCAACAATCGACAATCATCAATCGTTAATCCGAGTGGCGATTATCGGTTCGGGGACCATGGGCAGCGGTATCGCGCAAGTGGCGGCCACCGCCGGGTGCTCCGTAAAATTGTTTGATGTAAACCAAGGGGCATTGGATAAAAGCAAAGCCGCACTCGAAGTGACCTTGTCCAAATTGGTGGAAAAAGAGAAAATCACCGCCGAGACGAAAGCTGGTATTCAAAGTCGCACGACCTATGTGACGTCTTTGTCCGACTTGTCCGATGCGGATTTGGTGATTGAAGCGATCGTGGAAAACCTAGAAGTGAAGCGCAAGTTGTTTGCCGAACTCGAAAGCATCGTGGCGCCAACATCTATATTGGCCTCCAATACATCCTCGTTGTCCATCGCGTCCATTGCCGCTTCCTGTCAAAAAGCAGATCGCGTCATCGGGATTCACTTTTTCAATCCCGCACCCTTAATGCAGTTGGTCGAAGTCATTCCTGCGGTGCAAACGGCAGAAACCGTGTTGCAAACCGCGGTGGAAACCATTCGTTCCTGGAAGAAAGTCGTAGCCGTTGCCAAAGACACTCCCGGATTTATTGTGAATCGTGTGGCCCGACCCTTTTACAGTGAGAGTTTACGCATTTATGAGGAAGGGATGGCCGACTTTGCTACCATCGACTGGGCGTTGAAAACAGTGGGCGGGTTCCGTATGGGGGCGTTCGAACTCATGGACTTCATCGGAAATGATGTGAACTATGCCGTAACCGAATCGGTGTTTACCTCTTTCTATTTTGATCCGCGGTACAAACCATCGTTTACGCAAAAACGCCTTTCGGAAGCCGGATTCTACGGAAGAAAGTCGGGTCGTGGTTTCTACGATTACAGCACAGCAATGCCGCAACCCACTGAAGATACCGCGTTGGCACAATGCATTTTTCAACGGGTCATCGTCATGCTTATCAACGAAGCCGCCGATGCGCATTTCCTGAATGTCGCATCCGTACAAGACATCGATAATGCCATGACCAAAGGGGTGAATTATCCCAAGGGACTCCTCGCTTGGGCCGACGAACTCGGGATTCAATGGTGTGTCGACAAACTCGATGCGCTCTACGACGAATACCGTGAAGACCGCTACCGCTGCAGTCCGCTCCTCCGTCGAATGGCCAAAACCAATCAACAGTTTTATAAAAGTGACTAGTAACTAGTGACTAGTAATTAGTTAGATAAAAAAATGAATAGAAATAAACCAATCACCAGTCACTAATCACTAATCACTAGTCACTAGTCACTAGTCACTAATCACCAGTCACTAGTCACTAATCACTAATCACAAGTCACTAACAACTCATAATTCATAACTCATAATTCATAACTCTAATGACGCCTTCCGAAATCGTCCATACCATGCTCTCCAACGACGCCTTTAGCCAATGGCTAGGGATCGAATTGGTGCACATTGACCACGGAACCTGTACCTTGTCACTCACTGTTCGTGCAGAAATGCTCAACGGATTTGGCATCGCACACGGAGGCATCACCTATGCGTTGGCCGATAGCGCTCTAGCGTTTGCCGCCAACTCCCACGGACGCCAATCGGTGAGTATCGATACGTCCATCAACCATGTGGAAACCCTCAAAGTCGGGGATGTGATTACCGCCACCGCCACCGAGGAAGCCCTCAAAAACCGCTTCGGATTCTATGCCGTAGCCATAAACAAAAACGAAACCACCGTCGCGCTGTTCAAAGGAACGGTCTTCCGAAGTGAACGCGAATGGTAGTTTTTATAGGAGCTTTTTCCCGCGAAACCTGCCTGCCGTAGGTAGGTCGGGGCTAGGGGCTCCTGCTCAATACAGTGAATCAGTAAAAATCGATTGCCCAGTGCAATCATGAACAAAAAAATATGGAATCTTACATCATCGACGGCCTTCGAACGCCCATCGGAAATTACCAAGGAACGCTCGCTGCCGTTCGCCCAGACGATTTGGCGGCTCACGTCATCAAAGCCTTGGTGGAACGCAATGCACAAATCCCCACAGACGCCTATGCCGATGTGATTTTAGGCTGTGCCAACCAAGCCGGTGAAGACAACCGCAACGTGGCGCGTATGGCACTTCTTTTAGCGGGCTTGCCCTATACCGTTCCGGGAGAAACTGTGAACCGTTTGTGCAGCTCCGGACTATCGGCTGTGATTCATGCCCACCGCGCCATTCAAGCCGGCGACGGTAAGGTATTTATTGCAGGCGGTGTTGAAAACATGACCCGCGGACCACTCGTGGTGTCCAAACCTTCAGCCGCTTATGGTACCGATAGCAAAATGTACGATTCCAGTTTTGGATGGCGTTTCGTCAATCCCAAAATGCACGAAATGTACGGCACCGATGCCATGGGGGAAACCGCTGAAAATTTAGTGGATTTGTACCAAATTTCCCGTGCCGACCAAGATGCCTTTGCCTTGCTCAGTCAGCAAAAAGCAACCGCTGCCCAACAAAGCGGCCGCTTGGCACAAGAAATCGCTCCCGTAACCATTCCCCAACGCAAAGGCGATCCCATCGTTTTTGAAAAAGACGAGTTTATCAAACCCAATTCCTCTATGGAAGGATTGGCCAAACTCCGTCCCGCTTTCCGTAAAGACGGTAGCGTTACCGCCGGAAATGCTTCGGGATTAAACGACGGAGCCGCAGCTTTGATTGTCGCTTCAAGCAAAGCTGTAGCCGAATACGGCCTGAAACCCTTAGCCCGAATCGTCAGTTCGGCAGTAGTCGGGGTCGAACCCCGAATTATGGGAATCGGACCCGTAGAGGCGAGCAAGCAAGCCTTAGCGAAAGCGGGTTTAACGCTTGAGCAAATGGATGTGATTGAACTCAACGAAGCCTTCGCAGCCCAAAGCATCGCGTGTATTCGTGCCCTAGGGTTAGCCGATAACGATCCGCGCATCAACCCGAACGGAGGAGCTATCGCCATCGGTCACCCACTGGGTGTAACAGGTGCGCGCATTGCCTACTCTGCGGCTTTGGAATTGCAGCAAACGGGTAAACAATACGCCTTGATTACCATGTGTATTGGCGTGGGCCAGGGCTATTCAGTCATCATTGAGCGCGCGTAAAGAAATAGGGCGTGACGGTTTAGCCCCGATAGGAGCGGCATCCCCGGAACGCAGTGGAGGGATATAGCGGATAGCGGGACAATGCGTGTAAAGAACACTAAACGTCCTGCTCCAAAAAAATAAAAATCAAACGACGTCAAACGTCAAAAGATAAATTATGAAAACAATTCAACATTACGTTTTGGGTCAGTGGACCACCGCCAACGGGTCGGGAACACCCACTTACGATGCGGTTACCGGCGAATTCATTGCAGAGACTTCTGTAGAAGGATTGGACATCCCAGCCATTTTGCATTACGGTCGCACCAAAGGCGGTGAGCAACTCCGCAAAATGACTTTTCAGGAGCGCGGGAATCGACTCAAAAGTTTGGCGCTCTACTTGAACAAACGCAAAGAACAATTTTATGATCTGAGTTACCGCACGGGTGCTACCCGCGTGGATAGCTGGATCGATATTGAAGGGGGCTTCGGGAACCTGTTTGCCAATGCTTCGTTGCGCAAATTATTCCCCAACCAACCCTATCACGTAGAAGGGGATCCCATCGACTTGTCGCGTGGCGGTCGCTTCATGGCGCACCACATTATGGTGCCCAAAAAAGGGGTTGCCATTCATATCAATGCCTTTAACTTCCCGATTTGGGGAATGCTGGAGAAATGTGCGGTCAACTGGATGGCGGGCATGCCTGCTGTGGTGTTACCAGCGCCGTCGACGTCGTATTTAACCGAAGCGGTGGTGCGTGAAATCATCGCGTCTAATATTCTTCCAGAAGGGGCGTTGCAACTAATTTGTGGTACCGTGACCAATATTTTTGATACGGTAGAAAGTCAGGACGTGATTACCTTCACGGGTTCGGCAGCCACTGGACGTAAATTGAAAGCCCATCCGCGCATCATCCAAGAAGCGGTTCCGTTTACTATGGAAGCCGACTCGCTCAACGCGTCTATTTTAGGCGCTGATGCTGTGCCGGGAACCCCCGAATTTGATTTATTCATCAACCAAGCGCGTAGCGAAATCACCGTGAAGGCCGGACAGAAATGTACTGCCATTCGCCGTATGATTGTCCCCGAAAATTTGATGGACGACGTGCAAAATGCCTTGGCTAAATCCTTAGATAAAGTAACCATTGGCGACCCACGCCTCAAAGAAGTTCGCATGGGTGCTTTGGTGAGCAAACACCAAGTCGAAGTGTTGAAAGGGCGCGTGAACGAACTCGCCCAACACAGTCAGATCGTATACGGTGGGGATTGGGATGCGGTATCCTTAGTAGGTGCCGATACCCAAGGGGCGTTTGTCGCGCCTGTCGTATTGCGTCAAGACCGACCTTTCGAACATACTGCTGTGCACGAAATCGAAGCGTTTGGTCCTGTGTCAACCATCATGCCGTATAAAAACCTCGACGAAGCCATCGAATTGGCCCAAATGGGGAAAGGTTCGTTGGTGTCTTCGATTGTTACCAACTCCGATGACATCGCCAAAGATTATGTGGTCAACGCTGCATCGCACCACGGCCGTATTCTCGTGCTCAATCGCGAAAATGCCAAACAAAGCACCGGTCACGGTTCGCCACTTCCATTACTCGTTCACGGCGGTCCCGGACGCGCCGGTGGCGGTGAAGAAATGGGCGGAGTGCGCGGTATCAAACACTATATGCAACGCTGCGCAATTCAGGGTTCGCCCACTACCTTAACCGAAATCACGGGCATCTACCAAGCCAATGCGAAATACAAAGAAGTGGACCAACATCCGTTCCAGTACCATTGGGAAGATATCCAGCCCGGTATGTCGTTGAAAACACACAAGCGGACAATCACCGATACCGATATCATCAACTTTGCAAACCTGACCTGGGATCATTTCTATGCCCATACCGATATCACCTCCTTAGACGGCAGTATTTTTGAAAAACGTACCGCCCACGGCTATTTCATTCTTTCGGCTGCCGCCGGATTATTCGTGTACCCCAACAAGGGACCGGTAGCTGCCAACTATGGGTTGGAAGAATGCCGTTTCTTACGTCCGTTGTACCATAACGATACGGTGTATGTGCGCTTAACGTGCAAACAAAAAATCGAGCGCGATGTCACTTCGGCCGAACATCCAAGCGGTATTGTGAAATGGTTTGTTGAAGTTTTTGACAGCGAAGACGAATTGGTAGCCGTGGCCACGATTCTCACCATGGTGCAGAAAAAACAAACCGTTTTTGTGGAAATGACTACCGAGAAAATCCAAGCCTGTTTGGACAAATTAACGGAAGCGTCTCAACCGAAATGGGGGATACTCACCGCGCAACATTTGATCGAACATTTGGAAGAAGGCTACCGCATCATGTCGGGCGAAAAGCAAGATTTCGAGATTGCCACCCCCGAGAAAATTTTGGATAAAGTACACCATTCGTTATACAATTACGAGCCCTTCCCGAAAGGAACCGCATTCCCAACGATGAAGAAAGGGGAGTTGGAAGACTTGATCCACCCGGATCTCGCTACCGCCAAAGCCAAATTCTGGGAAGCGCGTGAGGCCTATGTAAACTTCTTCAAGCAAAACCCTGAAGCCGTGATGAAAAATATGGTTTTTGGTCATTTGAACCGCTACGAGAGTTATTTGCTCGAACGCAAACATTTGAACCACCATTTTGAACAGTTTGATGTACTGTAAGAATGAGGAGCTATTTCCCGCTTTCGCCTTTATCTCTCCGCTCCGCTGCGAGGATATCGGCTCTATCGGGGCTAGGGCTTAAGCGAAGCAAGAAGCAAGAGGAATGAAACAAGATGTTAGTCACTAATCACTAGTCACTAGTCACTAATCACTAATCACAAAAAAAATGGAACCTTACGTAAAACACCACATACAAGAAAATATCGCGACGATTGAGTTTTTTCATCCGGAGCAAAATTCACTGCCAGGCGCCGTTTTAGCCGAATTGGCACAAACGATTACCGAAGTAGGACAACGCGACGACGTCAAAGTCATCATCCTGCAAAGCGGCGGCGACCGTACGTTTTGTGCGGGGGCAAGTTTCAAAGAACTCATCGCCATCAACGATGCCGCTACAGGAAAAGTTTTTTTCTCGGGCTTTGCCAACGTGATCAATGCCATGCGCAAATGTCCGAAGTTCATCATCGGGCGTATTCAAGGGAAAACCGTAGGCGGTGGCGTGGGTATTGCTGCGGCAACCGACTATTGTATGGCGACCCAGTTTGCCGCAATTAAGTTGAGCGAACTCAATGTAGGAATCGGACCCTTTGTGGTGTCGCCCGCCATTGAACGTAAAATTGGGGTTTCCGCAACCTCGCAGATTGCCATTGATGCCAATACGTTTTATGAAGCATCTTGGGCTCGTGAGAAAGGATTGTTTGCACAAGTATTCCCTACGTTAGAAGAATTGGATGCTGCGGTTTGGGCTTTCGCACAACACCTGTGCACCTACAATCCCGAAGCCATGCTTGAAATGAAGAAAGTCTTCTGGCGCGGCACCGACGATTGGGATACCTTACTCGCCGAACGCGCAGCCATCAGCGGCCGTTTGGTACTGAGTGATTTCACGAAACAAAAACTGGAAAAGTTTAAATAGAAGCAAGACCGCTTCGCTGCAAGAGCAAAGACCGCTTCGCTGAAAGAACAAAGTGGTTGCGATACTAAGATTTCTTTTTTCTTGCAATGCAATGGTCTTTATTCTTTAATCTAAAAAATATGATTTACGCATTCAAAGGATTCATTCCGGTCATTCACGAGAGTAGCTTTATCCACCCGCAGGCTTCGGTTACGGGGAATGTGATTATTGGGAAAAACGTGTATGTCGGACCCGGTGCTGCCATCCGTGGGGATTGGGGCGAAATCATCATCGAAGACGGATGTAACGTGCAAGAAAACTGCACGCTGCACATGTTTCCGGGTAAGACGATGGTTTTAAAAGCCGGGGCTCATATCGGCCATGGCGCGATTATTCATGGCGCGAATATTGGGGCCAACTGCCTCATCGGAATGAATGCCGTGTTGATGGATGATGTGAATGTCGGCGACGAATGCATTATTGGTGCCTTGGCGTTTGTCAAAGCCGGTATGCAAATTCCCAACCGAAAAATGGTTGTCGGCAATCCCGCCGAAATCATTAAAGACGTTTCCGACGAGATGATCGCTTGGAAAACCAAAGGGACCCAATTGTACCAACAATTGCCCCAAGAATGTTATGAAACGCTACAAGTGGTCGAACCTTTACGGGAAATCCCCAAAGACCGACCCACACAAGAAGCGTTTTATGCAACATTAAACGATTTTAAAAAGAAATAAATATCCGGTTTTCGTTTTTAAAGTTTATTCCCTAAGTCGGGTGTAACTTTAAACCTGAAACCTGAAACCTGAAACCTGAAACCTGAAACTAATACAATGGTTGAATTTAGAATGCCCAAATTGGGGGAGAGTATTGCTGAAGCGACGGTCATCAGTTGGTTGAAAAATGTCGGGGACTATATCGCGGCCGAAGAGACTCTTTTGGAAGTCGCCACCGACAAAGTAGACAGCGAGGTGCCATCACCCGTTTCGGGAATTATTAAAGAAATTCGTTTCCAAAAAAACGATGTGGTACCTGTAGGAACCGTGATGGCGTTGATTGAAGCGTCTGAAGGGGAGTCTCAGTTGCAGTCTCAGTCGCAGTCACAGTCGCAGACGCAGCAGTCCGCACAAGTCGCAGAACCGAGTTCGCCCTATGCCTCTGCCGCACCTTCATCCGTGGCGCAATTGCGTCAGGGAGGCACCACCTTTTTGTCGCCGCTCATCATTAGCATCGCACAAAAAGAAAACTTATCGATAGAAGAATTGCAGTTGATACCAGGTTCAGGAGCTGACGGTCGTTTGCAAAAAAGCGATGTGTACCAGTATTTGAAAAACCGCAAATACCCGGTGCAAAGCAAACCCGTGGTTCAAAATCCACCCACGTCTTCCTATCCCAAACCGAAAATCAATTATACCGAAGGGAAAGATTATATCATCGAAATGGACCGTATGCGCAAGATGATTGCCGATCATATGGTGTATTCAAAACAAACTTCACCCCACGTTACGTCCTATCTCGAAGTGGATGTGACCGATCTCGTGGCGTGGCGCAATAACCACAAAGAGGCCTTTCAAGCCAAAACGGGACAGAAGCTTACCTTCACGCCGCTTTTTGTGGAGGCTGTTGCCAAAGCAATTCAGGCGTATCCGTTGATTAATGTGGCCGTAGAAGATACCAAAATCTTCGTTCGTAAAGACATCAATATCGGCATGGCGACCGCATTGCCTACGGGGAATTTAATTGTACCCGTAGTGCGTAACGCCGACACCAAAGATTTAGCCGCTTTAGCTTCTGATGTAAATCAATTGGCCGAAAGTGCGCGCACCAATACCTTAAAACCCGAACAAATTCAAGGCAGTACCTTCACCATTTCCAATGTGGGTACGTTTGGGAGTTTGATGGGAACACCCATTATCAACCAACCCGAAGTGGCCATCTTAGCCTTTGGCATCATCAAAAAACGTCCCGAAGTGATTACCACCGCAAAAGGGGATGAGATTGCCATTCGCAGTATGATGTTCCTTTCATTATCGTTTGACCACCGCGTCGTGGATGGCTTCCTCGGCGGCTCGTTCCTGCGCAAGGTGGGCGATTACCTCGAACAATTTGATACCAATACAACCTACTAAATAAAGAATGATACCAATGACGCAAGAAATAAAAATTACGAAAGTAGCGCAGTCGCAAGCGGCCGGCGTGGATTTTCACAACATTGTCATGGGAACGCGATTTAGCGACCACATGTTTATCTGTGACTATGAAAATGGCGCGTGGCACAACCCGCGTATCGAACCCCTCGCTTTGATTCCGACGCACCCTGCTACCATGGCGTTGCATTACGGTCAGGCGATTTTTGAAGGAATGAAAGCCACCCTTGGACAAGACGGAACGCCCTTGTTGTTTCGCCCTGAAGAAAATGCGAAGCGCTTAAACCACAGTGCCGATCGTATGGGCATGCCCGCATTTCCAGAGGACTTGTTCGTGGAGGCTTTGAAGCAATTTGTGGCCCTTGAAAAAGAATGGATTCCAACCCAAGAAGGAAGTGCATTGTACTTGCGTCCGTTTATGTATGCCGATGAGGCGTTTATCGGAATGCGTGCGGCGACTTCTTATAAATTTATCATCATGGCTTCACCGGCCGGACCTTTTTTCAGTCGTAAAATCAAATTGTACGCGGAGAAAAAATACGTGCGTGCCGTTAACGGGGGAACTGGAGAAGCGAAAGCCGCAGGGAACTACGCTGCAGCCATTCGTCCGACCGAATATGCCAAAGCCCAAGGTTACGACCAAGTTTTATGGTTGGATGCCCACGATTTCAATTATATCCAAGAAGTGGGGACCATGAACATCTTCTTTAAAGTAGATGGGAAATTCATCACGCCGAGTTTGAGCGGTTCTATTCTCAACGGAATTACCCGCATGAGTGTCATCGACTTGTTGCGTCACAAAGGGTATGAAGTGACCGAGCGTCCGATTACCATGGATGAAATCAAAGCGGCCCATGCAGCGGGACTCCTCGAAGAAGCCTTCGGAACCGGAACCGCAGTAGGAATCGCCATGGTAGAAGCCATTGGCAATAACGATTTCACGTTGACCTTGCCTGAAGCCAATCCCGTTTCGCACATGGTCAACGATACCTTGAATGCGATGAAAGTACAACAAGAAGCCGATCCGTTTGGATGGATTGTGCCCGCTCAATAATTTGCGCTTGACGCACCCCATGGATATGTTAGATAAAAAAATACTTGAAAAAGCGTTTACGACCTTAGTGACAGCCAAAACCATGGCCGAATGGTACGAAGCGAATTTTAAAACCGTTTCCAAATACGTGCACGCCACCTCGCGCGGTCATGAAGCGATACAGATTGCGGTAGCCATGCAATTGGGCCCCCAAGATTATGCGTTTCCTTATTACCGTGACGACGCCATGTTGTTGGGAATCGGGATGCAGCCCTATGATTTGATGTTGCAATTGTTGGCCAAGCGTGACGATCCGTTTTCGGGGGGACGCACCTACTATTGCCACCCGAGTTTGCGCGATGCCGACAAACCCAAGATTCCGCACCAGTCGTCTGCGACAGGGATGCAAGCCATTCCCGCTACGGGGGCTGCCATGGGATTTTGGTACAAAGAAAGTATGGGCTTGACGCAAGAAGCGGGTGATCTGCCTTTAGTGGTTTGTTCGCTCGGCGATGCCTCGGTTACCGAGGGCGAAATTGCGGAAGCGTTTCAAATGGCCGCCTTAAAGCAATTACCGATCCTGTATTTGGTACAAGATAACGGCTGGGATATTTCGGCGAATGCCAAAGAAACCCGTGCCCAAAATGCCTTTGAGTACGCCAAAGGATTCCATGGTTTGGAAGCCATTAGTATTGATGGGGCCAATTTTATAGAAAGTTATACCGCACTGGAACAGGTTATCCAGACGATACGTACCGAACGCCGTCCGTTTTTGGTACATGCCAAAGTGCCGTTGCTCAACCACCACACTTCGGGTGTGCGGATGGAATGGTACCGTGACGACTTGGACGAAGCCCGTTCGCGCGATCCGTATCCCGTTTTATGGCAGCAAATGCTAGATGCCGGATTCACAGCAAGCGAATTACAAGCGATCGAAGCCACCGTGCTGCAACAAGTGGAAGCGGATTATGAAAAGGCGTTGGCCGCAGAAGATCCGCGTCCTGAAGATTTATTTACACATGATTTTGCTCCAACACCCGTTACGGAAGAAGTCGGGGAGCGTTCCCCCCAACGCGAAGATAAAGTGGTCATGGTCGATTGCGCCTTATTTGCGGTCGAAGAACTCATGAAGAAACATCCCGAATGTTTGCTGTACGGTCAAGACGTAGGCGGACGCTTGGGCGGGGTTTTCCGTGAGGCAGCCACCTTGGCCCAGAAGTTTGGCGACAACCGCGTGTTCAATACTCCCATTCAAGAAGCCTTTATTGTAGGGTCTACAGTGGGAATGTCCGCCGTTGGTTTAAAACCCATTGTTGAGGTACAGTTCGCCGATTACATTTGGCCGGGCTTGAACCAATTGTTTACCGAGGTGAGTCGTTCCAATTACTTAACCAACGGAAAATGGCCAGTGAGTATGATCTTGCGCGTGCCGATTGGCGCGTATGGAAGCGGCGGCCCTTATCACTCGTCGTCGGTGGAGAGTGTGTTGACCAATATTCGCGGGATTAAAATTGCCTATCCGAGTAATGGTGCCGACCTGAAAGGCTTGCTAAAAGCGGCCTATTACGACCCGAATCCGGTGGTGATTTTGGAACACAAAGGCTTGTACTGGAGTAAGGTGAAAGGTACGGATATGGCACGCGTAAACGAACCGTCAGAAGACTACCTATTGCCGTTTGGAAAAGCGAATATCGTGCAAGAAATATGGCCGCAGGAAACCCAAGAAACCCTTACGGTGATTACGTACGGTATGGGGGTACACTGGGCGTTGAATGCCTCGGCGGGCATGGCGACGCAGGTGGAAATTGTCGACTTGCGCACCTTATACCCGTTGGATGAAGATACCATTTTCAAATCGGTTCGCAAAGCCAAGAAATGTTTGGTGGTGACCGAAGAGCCGGTAAACAACTCGTTTGCGCGCAGCTTGGCGGGTCGTATTCAAGAGGAATGTTTCCGCGACTTGGATGCGCCTGTGATGGTCATCGGTTCCGAAAACCTACCTGCGATCCCGTTGAACAGCACTTTGGAACAAACCATGATCCCGAATGCGGAGAAGGTGAAGGCGAAGATGGAGGAGCTGTTGCGGTATTAGTTTCAGGTTTCAGGTTTCAGGTTTCAAGTTTCAGGTTTTCGGGAAAATTGAAGTTTACGTTTGCTCTGGGCTTAGCATCTCAGTGTCTCAGAATCTCAGTAGCCCAGTAGCTTTAATTCTATGAAAACGATGTCCCTATGTGGTTAAATTTTTTTACTACACGATGTTAACGCATAGTAAACTTAAAAATTCGATAGCCTTTTTTGTTAAACCGCATAGTAACATAGTTAGCATAGCTGTTACGATGTGCTTAAAGTTGGAGTCTAGGGAAGATTTGACGATTACGATGGCTCAGGAGCTTAGCTTCTCAGGGTCTCAGCAGCTTTAATTCTATGAAAACTATGTCCCTATGTGGTAAAATTTATTTACTACTTGGATTTAACGCATAGTAAAATTAAAAATTCGATAGCCTTTTTTGTTAAACCACATAGTAACATAGTTAGCATAGCTGTTGCGATGTGCTTAAAGTTGGAGTCTATGGAAGAGTTGTTGTTTACGAAGGCTCAGGGGCTCAGCGTCTCAGTGTCTCAGTAGCTTTAATAAAGTTTCAGGTTTAAAGTTTAAGGTTTTCGTGGTAAATTGACGTTTACGAAGGCTCAGGAGCTTAGCTTCTCAGGGTCTCAGCGGCTTAATTCTATGAAAACTATGTCCCTATGGGGTTAAATTTTTTACTACACGATGTTAACGCATAGTAAACTTAAAAATTCGATAGCCTTTTTTGTTAAACCACATAGTAGCATAGTCAACATAGCTGTTACGATGTGCTTAAAGTTGGAGTCTATGGAAGAGTTGTTGTTTATGAAGGCTCAGCAGCTTAGTGTCTCAGCGGCTCAATCCCTTTTTTTCTAGAGTTTTTGGAGTACAGTAGTAGTGTGTTATCAAGGCTACGAAGTCGAGAGAATGCGCAGAGCGGGGGTGGGCGTTTTTCTCTCTGTTGTCATAGTTCACGTTCACATTTAGTCCAAAATTCTGTCCAGCTTATTTCTGGTTGGTGATTTTCAAAATATTCTTTTATCTCGTCTTTCATAACTTGTCTTGCTTCTTCTAATATTGAAAAGTAGTCAATAACAAGTCTTGGTTGGTTACACTCATCCTTTCTGAAGATTTCACGTTCAAAGTCAAACCTGTTCCCTTTGTCTGCCGTGTCATTTATAGCCTGTAAAATTTTTCCTGGGTGTTGGTGGTGTCCGCACTCAGAACTCATAAGTGAAGGTGCTGTGCAGTTGCCAATGAATTTCGGGTATAATGTTTTTCTCTGAAAAGTTGGATATGACTGTCTATAGTTTGAATAAAATGTTTGGTCAACCAAAACAGTCCAAAAAAGTGCGACTGCGAAAAGTCCTTGTCTGTCTTGTGGAATTATGTTTAAATACTTGTATTGCGGTGTCAAAAAGAAGTATTGAAAATTAAACTCGTTTTTGTCGTAATGCTTATTGCCTTCAATAGGTATTTGTCCTACGAAATTTAGAAGGTCTCGTTGGAAATACTGCTTGTAATATGTTTTTAAGTCTGTCAATGTGTTGTCGTCTTAAAATGCCCTATAACGTTCGGCTAGGTATGATTTAGCTAATTAATTATTTCGCAAATTAAACATACTTCTAAAACTCCCTTAGAATTTTCCCCCATGAGGTAGGTATTTTTCCCGTGGGTTAGTTGTTTTCTTGCTGTTGCGGAAGGGAATGGTATGAATTATGCTTATTATGGGTTTCAAACTTTTAATAGGCACCCCCAAATTCAATGTCCACTGCGGTCGGAGTAGGAACGACTTCTTGGACATTATTTCCGTTGATGTCACAAGAATAGATTGCAGCGTAGTTGTTTCCTCCTGCGCTGTTGATGCCTACAAAAAATATTTTTTGACCATCGGGAGAAATTCTGGGTTGGACGCCATTGGTAACCTGATTAAATGATACGTTAGGAGGGAAGTTAACCATAACTTGTGTTTGATTCGTTCCATCATAGTTGGCTATCCAAAGTTGCTTATTGGTAATACTCAAATTCTTAATATAGACTATTTTACCCAAAGGCGCAGCTTGGACTACGTTATTGTTTTTGGAGTCTTCATTAGAACAACTAATTTGGAATAAAATCCCAGCAGCAGCAAATACAAAAAGATACAAAGTGGTGTTTAATACATTTTTCATGATATAAATGGTAAAGATTAATGCTAAATGAACGAAGTTTAATAGTTACATGCGATACAAAACAAGGCATATACTCTAAAGGATATTGCAAATTACTATTTTTTTCAATTCGTGGAAATTGAAGGGCGCATTTATTTTTTTTTAACTATGTAGTAAAGAGAACCTTGCGAAGGTTTTCAGTATTCCAAAAGGAGAGCAGTAAGGAGGTATTTTTCTTAGACGTAATGCTCCATTTTCGGGTTGCGCCTTCCTGTTATGTATACCAAATTCCTGTTGCCCAGCCCTCAAAAAGGGGTCAAGCCTAGCAAAGGCATGGATAAAGCATAGATAAAGCATGGATACTGTATGAAAAAGGCATGGAAACGCTCTGTCAAAAAGTTGGCAAAAACCATCGAAAAGTATAAAAAAACAGTAAAAATTAATGGGTCGATGGGGTGTGTAAATGGCTTTGGAGCAGCTATACTTTTTTTGCAAGAGGTTTTATAGTTGCTAAGCCGCTGAGCTTCTAAGCTACTGAGTTGGGGTGTGGGTTTTGCAAATGACGTATCCAAATGAAAGGCGTGTAGTTCATCTTTATATTTTTAGAATAGCAGTTGGTAAAAGGAGCATTTTTTTGCGAGTGCTGCTAAGGTATAGCTTTTCAGTTCTTCTTCAGTGAGAACGATTGGGGCATAAAAACAAAAAGTATACCCCAAGTCGTTAAGAGATACGCAATAGGTTGCATCAAATTGGGCTGTGTCCGGATTCATTTGTACAACTGCTTTTGTAAAGGCAGCGTTCACTTTTTGTAGGCCGTGTTTTTTAATCAACGTGACTATTTTCAACGAATCCCGTTCCAAGCAGTTTACGCCAAAACTCGCGCCGTGTGTGGTGTCTAATACCCGCAAGGCATCGTCGTACCGTTTTTCTTGAAGTAAAATTTGTGCTTCAATGAGGTTCATTCGGCTATGGGCCGTTGCCTCAGGATTACCGCCATGAAAATCAACTTTTCGGGCGCTTTCCAAATAATCGCGGGCTTGGGCTAACTGGCCTTGAGCTAACTTTCGTTGGGATTTCTCCATGTAGCTATAGCCTTTTTTCGTGTGGTCTTGACTGTAAAGCGTGAGGCTTATGAATAAAGAGGCGACAAATAGAGTACGTTTCATAACCGTGAATTGATTCTTTAAAATGCAAAAAAAACCGGTGCAATTTCGTAATCACACCGGTTTTCCAAAGACAGCATGCGTCTTATTTTTTCTCCTGTTGTGGAGGATAATGTTCGAGAATCTTGGTTACAAATTCCTTGATGTTTGCATCTTTTTTCTCCATACGTTGGGTAAGCTCGCCTTCGCCCACACCTTGCCAAATCAGTTCTTTCGTTTTGGCATCGCGGAAATCAATGGTCAGTTTTCCTTCCACATATTGGTACACCGAATTGAAGCCGCCCCAAGCCCAAGGACTCCAACCCCAGCCCCAGCCCCAGCCCCAACCCCACATGGGCGATTGGATGACATCGACTTGCTCTTTTTCTTGGGTGAAAATGGAAACAATTAGGTCGGGCGTCTCACTTTTGGTAAAGCCTTTGGTAGCCATCACTTCGTCAATCGATCGTAAAATACGCCGCTTATCCAAGTCCGAAATGGCCGCTTTGTCAATGGCCGCTTTTTGATAGGCATAGGTCTTGTACTGGCTAAATGTGACCTCTTTGTCATAGTCAGCATTCACACGAATCGTACTACAGGACGTTAAGCATAACGCCAAAACTGCGGTGAGTAAAAATAGTTTTTTCATAACAATTGGTATTTAGAGTGCAGCTTCTTTCGGAGTGGAAATCGGCTACAACAAGGTTTCGTCTACCAAGTAGGGAAGGGTTACTTTCAACAAAGGTTCCACTTCCATGGCCCGTTGGATGGCAAAAATAGCGCCTTCATTGCGGGCCCAACTGCGGCGGGAAATTCCGTTATTCACGTCCCAGAACAGCATGGATTTCAGGCGTCTATCACTATCGGCAGAACCATCAAGAACCATACCAAAGCCACCGTTCATCACTTCGCCCCAACCAACACCACCGCCGTTGTGAATCGACACCCATGTTGCCCCACGGAAACTATCGCCAATCACGTTGTGAATTGCCATATCTGAGGTAAAACGGGAACCGTCATAGATGTTGGACGTTTCGCGGTACGGAGAGTCCGTTCCCGACACATCGTGGTGATCACGGCCTAAAATCACGTAGCCAATTTCGCCACGAGCAATCGCTTGGTTAAAGGCTTCGGCAATTTTCATGCGGCCTTCGGCATCGGCATACAAAATGCGGGCTTGCGAACCGACCACTAATTTATTTTCTTGGGCTCCTTTGATCCATTGGATATTGTCGGCCATTTGTTGGCGAATCTCCTCAGGCGCAGTTTCCATGATTTTTTCTAAAACTTCACAAGCAATCGCGTCGGTTTTCTTCAAATCTTCGGGATCACCGGAGGCACACACCCATCGGAAGGGGCCGAATCCATAATCAAAACACATCGGTCCCATAATGTCTTGAACATAACTTGGGAATTTAAACTCGCGGCCCAACGTAGGGTGGTCGTTCATCACATCGGCACCGGCGCGAGACGCTTCGAGTAAGAAGGCGTTGCCGTAATCAAAGAAATAGGTGCCTTTGGCGGTATGTTTGTTGATGGCTGCAGCATGACGGCGCAGAGTTTTTTGGACTTCCTCGCGGAACTTTTCAGGGTGGTTGGCCATCAAGTCGTTGGATTCTTCAAAACTGTACCCCATTGGGTAGTAGCCGCCCGCCCACGGATTGTGTAGCGAGGTTTGGTCGGAACCCAAATCGATATGTAAGTTTTCGGCATCAAAACGTTCCCACACATCCACAATATTCCCCAAGTAAGCGATAGAGACCACTTCTTTGGTTTCTTGGGCTTTGCGCACGCGGGTGACGAGTGCGTCAATATTTTCAATAATCTCATGAATCCACCCTTGTTCGTGACGGATGCGGGTGATTTTAGGGTTGACTTCGGCACATACCGTGATACAACCGGCAATGGTACCCGCTTTGGGTTGTGCACCGCTCATCCCGCCAAGACCCGAGGTGACAAAAAGGTTGCCTTTCGGACTCTTTTTGATTTTTCTAAAACCGTTGAGTACAGTGATGGTGGTACCATGCACGATACCTTGGGGTCCGATGTACATATAACTTCCTGCGGTCATTTGCCCGTATTGGGTAACGCCTAGGGCATTGAATTTTTCCCAATCATCGGGTTTGGAGTAGTTCGGAATCATCATGCCGTTGGTCACGACAACGCGCGGGGCATCCTTGTGTGACGGGAAGAGTCCCATCGGGTGGCCCGAATACATGACGAGCGTTTGTTCGTCCGTCATTTCGGATAAGTATTTCATAGTAAGGCGGTATTGGGCCCAGTTTTGAAACACGGCACCGTTTCCTCCGTAGGTAATTAATTCGTGCGGGTGTTGCGCCACGGCATAATCCAAGTTGTTTTGAATCATGAGCATGATGGCTTTGGCTTGCTCGCTATTTCCGGGGTATTCCGAAATAGGTCGGGCATACATGCGGTAATCGGGGCGAAGGCGGTACATGTAAATACGGCCGTAGGTTTCCAATTCTTGCTTGAATTCTGGAATGAGTTCTGCATGGTGCTGCGGTTCAAAATAGCGCAAGGCATTTTGAAGCGCCAGTTTTTTCTCTTCGTCGTTTAAGATTTCTTTGCGTTTGGGCGCATGATTGATAGCGGGATCATACGGTTTCGGTTGGGGTAAAACCTTTGGAATTCCCTCGCGTATTTGTTCGTGAAAAGTCATTTTAGTTTTTAGGTTTGTTAGTTTGTTTGGTTCGAATGGTGCCGGTGCTTTTGTCAAAACCGTAGGGGCAATGGCGGCAACCGGATTTGCAACAGTATCCGCGTTTCAAGTGGTAATGTTCGGTAAATACGCGATATCCTTCGGGACTTAGGTAATAATCGACACCTTCCACAAGATTATTCGGATTCAATTGGTCATTCATAACCACAAAATTAACAACTTTGCAGGAATGAAAGTCATCGTTGCCAAATATTTAACGCCTGTTGGATTTCGGGCCATTACCCTTTTTCCTTTTGTGATCATACGGTCTAAAGAAGCCTTGTTGGATCCCCATTTGCTAACGCACGAACGTATTCATATTCACCAACAACGCGAACTGCTCGTGGTGTTTTTTTATGTATGGTATATCTTGGAATTTTTAATACGTTGGCTACTATTGCGCGACCGAAAGGCGGCCTATCGAGCGCTCTCTTTTGAACGAGAGGCGTATACCAACGAAAACGACCCTCACTATCTCAAGCGAAGGTCGTTATATTCTTTTCTTTCTTATTTTTAAAAAATAACCTTTGTTGCAGTAATTATGCCATTGGCCAAACGGGTTTGCACCAATAATGGCGTTTGGTTGCGGGTTAAATTAGGAACCTCAAAGTAGGAGGCATTGATTGTATCATATTGACCAATAACGCGACCCAACATGTCCAAAACGGTGACGGAAGCAATGACTTCTCGTGCAGAACTAACTTGTAGGCTTTCTTGGGTGATAACGGTCACTTCATCTTCAGCCTCTACCGATTGTTTCAATCCATTGTTGTAGATAATGATAAAGCGATTCGAACGTGTTCCCGCTGTGGTTGTAAAGCGATACGGACTTACTTTTAGGTTGTGTACTATATTCAAATCTTTATCACGGATAAAAATATCTTGATCGCTAAACATTCCATCGACAGCAGCCAAAGCGATATGGTATTGCCCTGCAGCAGGAGCGTGGAAACCAACAGGAACTTCATCCATTGGGTTAAAAGGTAAAGCCCGTCCTTGAATTTGGTATTTTTCAGTATCGATCAGTGAAAAGATACTCATGGATCCTAAAATTGCCGTATTGCTGTCAAAAAAGTTGTCTTTTCCATTGCTAGCGGTTTGAACATAACCGACCAAGGTCCGATCCGATTGAAGGTTGCTGTTCACGATATCCAACCAAAAACGGTGGCGTTCTAGTTCAACATTTACCGGCGGTTCAATGATATAATCACTACTGCGGTAGAAGTTGGTGTTATCAAACGAATTGCTTCGTAATCCATTGTTGAAAGCAACGGTGTCAGTTGTCGCTGGGCCATCAATCATTTGAACAAAGAATCCTTGGCCAGCACCTATGAAATAATCGCTAGAGGCAGCAGGACAACACGAAGTTCCGGTAAAATTATACGTCAAGTAATCACTAGGATTATAGTTGTATGTATACGAATTATAAAACGGACTCGCGATTTGAGACGGTAAAGTACCGTGGGTCCAAACTTTGATGTTCCCCATGATTTTTGTACGGTTATTGAACAAGAACTGACTCGCGCGAATCGCTGAAGGATAGGGGTTACCGATCAAATTCCAGTTGTCGCTGTAATTGGTAATTTCGGTACCATTTAATCCTGCGTGATACGCTGTATTAGTGTCGGAACCACGCGCAATAGCCGTAGTGATATTTCCATTGTTAGGAACACCCGTAAACCTATTGACAAGGGTTTGTGGTGTTACATTGCCAAACGAATCAGGGCCGCGAACAATATATCCTCTACCCGCAGTCATCGTGTTGCCCACAGCCATTTCCCAATTGCCTTGTCCGCCATTGGTATTGGCAATGGTAGGGTTCCAGCGCCAGATTAATCCAGAGGTGGTAGGTGCCCCAATGTTGCTTGTGCTAAAACCTGCAACAGGGGAGGACCAATACACGTAGTCTTGGCGACGAATGTTCGCATTGCGAGTATAGTTGATCGATCCGGTGTTGGCTACGTTATTGATTTGCACCAAACTTGAATTGTTTAGCAGGTTAAATTGAGCCCCTGTTTGCACATTCACCCAATCGGTAACTGTGATGGTGTTGGAGGCGTTTACAGTTAAGGTAGCGCCTGTTTGCACAATCAAGTTTCCGGCGAAGGCATGATAAGCGCTTCCTGAAATGACAGGGTTATTAGCAGTCACAGGAATAATCACACAATCGGCATTGTTTGGGATGCTGGTGTTGGGTGTCCAGTTGTTTACTTTATTCCAATCGGTATCTACCGAGCCATTCCAAATTTTACGGCTATTTACTGTAATGGTGGCATCGTCGGTGACATCCATGATAACCCCATTACAAAACGTATAGCGAATGCGTGCCGTGTAGGTTGTTGTTTGGTTTGGACAAACCGAAAGTGTTGGCGAAGTTCCCACAACAGGACCCGATGTTCCCACACCTTCAAACCAAGTTATCGTAGTAATCGAAGGTCCAGCTGGCATAAAGCGCCAAGCTTCGTTGGTGGTAGTCCAATCAGGATCTAAAGAGTTACGATTGGGGGCAACTACTCCAGCGGTACCTGTATTGTTTTGAATCCCAATAACTGCATTACCACTATTCCAAGAGGCACAAACGCGTTTTTCTTTAATGTATACTTCTATGATATTTGTGTTTTCATACAAAACAATCATTCCGGTGTATAACAAATTGTTACAAGTGGCCGAGAACATCGGAACATCGCTCCATCCAATAATCATGGCGCGGCAACCCGAAGGCATGGTGACCAATTCCCAACCTACTTCACCTCCTACACTGGGGTCGATATCGTGATAGGCTCCAAAGATAGTATTCAAGAAAAGCGAAGGGCTCGGTAAATTGGTGCTAAAGGCCCAGTTATTATACCCTCCAGGGGTGTTGTTGGTGGTGTTAAACGAAACAACTCCATTGGAACCAATCAACATTTGGTTGTAGGTGTTTCCATAGTAACAGAAGTTAAAAGGAATAGACACCAAGCCCGACCATACATCATCCACGTTAATACTTACCGAATTGGCTAAACATCCAAATTGGTAGGGTGGAGCGTATGGAATCGATTCAACCGTATAATTGGTAGTGTCGCCTAAGTTTTTATAAGTAGCCTCCAACGTAGTACAGGTTGAAGCACCGCAAGTAGTTATGGGTGCAGGGTCGACACCGCCAAGGCCTAAACCTCCTGCCACGTTGGTGGGACAGCCGGTTGAGTTAGTTCCCACGCCACCTCCAGGCGTACATGCGGTGGTGACACAAATGCTGAACGTACCTTGACCGATACCGTTTGAAAAACTATACACACGAATATAATAGGTAGCTCCAACAGTTAAACCTGTAAGTACAGTTGCTTCATTTAAACTTCCCGTTGTAGTATTTACACAAGCAATGGAAGTAAGCCCAAGACACGTACCACTATACACTTGAAAAACAGCGTTGGCTAAAGTACCAGGCGTTACGGTAACCGTGTGTGAAGTTTCATAAGCTTCAAAAGTATACCATACATCATCATCGGCATTACCCACACACCCTGCGAGTGAACTAGTCGCTGCAACGGTTGTCCCACTTGTAGAAGCTGTACAAAAGGTGGTGGGATTGGTATTTAAGGCTACAGCAGAAGCACAACTGTCATTTATAGGTGGGCCAGGAGTAGTCACACAAATACCAAAAGTCCCCGGATTACTATTTCCGTAATCCCAAACGCGAATAAATAATGTAGCGCCCGGAGTTAATCCTGTCAAATTGATACTAGACATTAATCCATTAGCACTGGAATCGTCATCACAAGCAATTAAGCTCAACGATCCGCACGTTCCTTGGTACACCGCCATTCCACTATCGGTCATGACTCCAGTTTGGCTGTCAATAGTAATAGCCCCTGAGGTAGGAACGATTACTCTAAACCAAACATCTCCTCCAAGGTAATTTGCGCATCCCGGAGCTGGTGGTCCAACCGAATTGGTGGCGCCAAGATTGGTATATGTCGTATATGAGCAATTCAGACTAGGGGTTAATGTTATCGCACCACTACAATTGTCATTGGCAGGAGGTGAGGCGCATGTTCTAGAGATGGTAAACCCACCCGTAGCTGTACTTGTAGAGTCCCAATGCGCTATGTAGACAAAATAAGTCGTTCCTGAAACGGTAGTAAATGAAAAGGTTTCAGTACCTCCTGAAGACCCAACATCTTGACAGGCAATATTGGTTAAACTTCCACACGAACCACTAAGGATAGCCATTTCATGATCATAACCAGTATTTGCCGTTGAGGTAATGGTAGTGGCTTGACCATCACCAACAAAGGTATACCAAACGCCGTTGTTGCTTACAGTACATCCTGTGCCGTTTGGGTTTAAATTTGTTGTTAAAGCTGTAGTTCCAGATAAATTTGTGGTGCCACAAGGTAAAGTTGTAGCACTTGTACACAAACTATTCGCAGGAGAAGCGTTTACACACAAACTCGTTAGGGTCATGGAATTATTGTTCCCTACATTCAAGATACGAATGTAATATGTCCCGTTATTTAAAGCAGTAGGATGAATCAAGGTCTCTGTTTGTGTACCATTGGTATTCGTTGCATTGGCACATCGCAGTTGAGATAAACTTCCACAAGCCCCTGAAAGTAGTTGGATAGCAATATTTCTATTGTTTCCTTGAGCCACAATACTAACAATTTGTGGGCCTGATGTGATAGTAAATTGATACCATCCCTCTCTAACAATTGTTCCTCCACAGTTGTATCCTAGTGCTCCACTTTCAATTGTTGAGTCTGTAATATTGTGTCCGGTAATGCATGTGCCATTGACATTTACATTCGCTGCAGTGGCACAAGTGGCACCTTGAGCATTCATTTTACACGAACTCAGAAAAAGTATTGTGTAAAAAAAGTAATTGTAAATTTGTTTCATACCTTGTTGTTTTTGTGCTTTTTCGACTACAAAATTTCTACAAAAAAATGGGATTAATATATAAAGTCGATTAACTGTTAGATTTTCTGTTGAAATGCAAAAAATACGTATTTTCTCACAAAAAAATCGACGAATAACCATTTCTGTTTTGCTAAATTGTTGAAAAACAATGAATAACTTTTTCGGTTGTTTTTGATTTCTATTTTGTAAAATCATTATTCAGTGTACTTTCTTTCTCATTTACGTAAAAATAGTTACCAATAGTTTTTTACCATTTTCTTCCCTTTTTCCATTTCGTCCCTCATTTTTTGAAAAAGAGCATAGAATTATGGATAAAACCTTCATTTTCAATCCTTATTTTGTTAAATTTGAAATCGAAGTTACGTAAGGAAAGTTGAAAAACCCAAGTTTTTTGTTAAAAAACGTGCATTTCATCGATTTTTTTGGTAATTACGTCGATTATAAGAAGTAAATTCCTACATTTACAACATAAACTTTTTGATTATGAAAAAAATAGTACTATTATTTGTTTGTTTAGTGTCGTCTGCGACCTATGTTAGCGCACAATTGTATGTGTCTAATAATAGCTATGTTTTCAACAAAGGTGCTTTGTTGTTTGCACGTGGAAATTTGGAGCTCAATGGAGCCAATAGTTTTTTATATCTTCGGAATGAGGCACAGTTCCTTCAAGGGTCTACCGGATCATCAACTAATAGAGGCCTGGGTCGACTGTCAGTTTTTCAAGAGGGAACCAGTAACGCTTTTGCTTACAATTATTGGTGCTCACCCGTAGGGAATGCCTCGGCAGGTTCTGGAAATGAAAATTTTGGCGTGAGTATGTTGGGTACTCCAACCTCAATCACAGCAACTACTCCTGCAACTTTATCGGCAGCAACCTATAACGGTTCAGCAGCTGCAGGTTCTTTGACTATTGCTACCTATTGGATTTGGCGCTTTTTATCGTCAAACAATTATTCACAATGGGTTCAATCCGCGGCCACAACCAATATCGCCCCGGGTGAAGGTTTTACTATGAAAGGGGTTTCAGGAACCGATGCGACCAACCCCGGGGAGTCTGTTGCAAATAATCCAGGAAATCGTCAGCGCTATGATTTCCGTGGGAAACCCAATGATGGAACTATTGTAATTAATGTTGCCAATGGAGCGTCAACACTCACAGGAAACCCTTATCCTTCAGCAATTGATTTGAATTTATTCTTAAATGATCCTGCCAATTCTTCAATAGACGGAACTGCTTTGTTTTGGGAACACGACAAAACGGTTAATTCGCATAATATAGTAGATTATCGTGGAGGGTATGGGGTGTATAACGGCACTACCAGTGTCTATACTCCCGCTACATTTTACACCTATGATTTAGGCGGTAACCAAGGCTCTGTTTTTAGTTCCCCCAACAATGTATACCAACGTCGATTTTCACCCATAGGACAAGGGTTTATGGTGCGCGGAGTTTCCAATGGCTCAGCGATTATGCGCAATACTCACCGTGTTTTTGTAAAAGAAGGCGCTGCCAATTTCTCGCAGTTTGAACGACTTAGCAATGAAGCAAATTCAGCAGGTGTTGCAGGGTTTGGCAATATTCCTAATGTGGCGGGAATTGATTATACTCAGTTGAGCGCCGAACCTACTCCTCACTTTACTGTGAATACCTCTTTGGGCGGAAATGCTGTTCGACAAGTAGCTTTATGCTTTTTACCCAATGCCCTTGACGGTGTCGATCGCGCCGATTCAAAATCACCCGATGCTACGACTAACTTGCCTATGGACATGTATCTCGTGCTGGAAAATGAGCCTTATGTTCATGCAACCACGGCATTTGATATCAGCAAACGAATCGATGTAGGATTCAAATGCAATGCTGCTACCACCTTCACCATGATGGTTAAAGATATCGTGAACTTTGATATGGCAGAAGATATTTTCCTATACGATGCCGAAACAGGATTGTATCATGACATCAAAAATCAACCGTATGCATTTACCTTGCAACCAGGAGTGATCAACAACCGTTATCAAATCACGTTTACGGATCAAGCTCTTTCCAATGGCGAGTTTAATGGAGGGCGATTGGACATACTACAAAACAATCAAGAACAGCTTTTAGTAATCAGTAATCCCACGCAATACGAGCTTTCAGAAGTGAGTCTTTATGATATGCTTGGAAAAAATGTATTTACCAAAAAAGGCTTGGGGAGTCAAAATCAATATGAGTTTGCTACGGGTTCCCTTGCAGAAGGAATTTACATCGCACGCATAAAAACCATAGAAGGACATTCGCTTAGTAAAAAAGTCGTTATCGAGCGTGTTCGCTAATACCAAAGGGGCCTTAAGGCTCCTTTTTTTATGTACTTTTGTCCCATGCAAGCGATTTCGCAAAAACTTGAGTTACATGACACCATTGCTGTGACCCTCCGTCGGGAAGACCTCCTCTTTCCAGAGATTTCGGGAAATAAGTGGCGAAAACTCAAATACAATATCCAACACATTCTCCAAGAGGGTTATGAAGGGGTGCTAACATTTGGTGGCGCTCATTCCAATCATATCGCTGCTACCGCCTATGCGGCCAAAGCGTCCGGATTTAAAGCGATAGGTGTAATCCGAGGGGATGAACTTCAACAAACCACTTCGTGGAGTCCTACACTCCAATCGGCTCAGCAATGGGGCATGACGTTCAAATTTTTATCGCGAACGTCTTTTCGTGATTTAAAATCTGATGAAAGGTATTGGAGGGATCGTTATCCCAATTATTTTATCTTACCCGAAGGAGGAACCAGCGCTTTAGCGGTTAAGGGATGCGCCGAAATGCTTATGCCCGAAGACCAAATTTTCACGCATGTCGTATGTGCTGTGGGTACAGGAGGTACGCTTGCGGGATTGAGTGAAGGGGCTTTTTCACATCAAAAAATTTTAGGATTTCCTGCATTAATTGGGGATTTTTTAAGAGAAGATATTCGTAATTTTGCAAAAAAGGGAAATTGGGAGTTGATTCAAGGCTATACCTTTGGAGGGTATGCCAAAACAAGTCCCGAATTAATTCGTTTTATCAATCAATTTTATCAAAACCATCAGGTGCCGTTGGATCCGATTTACACGGGTAAAATGATGTATGGTTTGGTTGATTTATTGGCAAACGATTTTTTTCCTAAATCAGCAAACATACTGGCCATTCACACTGGAGGGTTACAAGGTATTCCCGCGATGAATGAAAGGCTCAAGAAAAAAAATCAAGTTACGCTTCAAATTCATGTATAAATTCATCTGTATTTTGGTTGTGTTGTTGGTCTTTACGGCCTGTGGTTCTTCACGTCCTGTCGTTCGAACGACCAAACCCATTGCGCAATCCACAAAAACTGATCCGCGCAAAACGAAGCGCCCTGTTGCGACTACCACACCCACAACCCCTTCATCTACAAAACCGGTTCAAACCGCTCCAACACCTGTGGCTACCCCGCAAACAGATCAATCCAAAACCGAAGTGTTGGAAGCTACTACTGCCGTAAAAGTTACCACTGCGATGGTGCTCGAATACATTGAAAAGTACAAAGATATCGCCAAAAAAGAAATGGTCGATTACGGTATTCCTGCAAGCATTACTTTGGGGCAAGGGATTTTAGAATCGGGGGCAGGAACGGGACCGCTCAGCGTTCAAGCCAACAACCATTTTGGAATCAAATGCCACAAAGAATGGAAAGGTCCCAGTGTAAGTTATGACGATGATGCAGTAGGCGAATGCTTCCGCAAATACAGCGATCCTTTTGAATCGTTTAAAGATCATTCGATTTTTCTCGTGACACGTGAACGCTATGCCAATTTATTTCGCTTGGATATTGCCGACTACAAAGGCTGGGCTAAAGGACTCAAAGCGGCAGGCTATGCTACCGATCCAGCCTATCCTACCAAACTAATCGGATTGATAGAGCGCTACCAATTGCAACGATTTGATGCCGAAGTATTAGGCACAAGTGCAACCCCAACTACCGTCAGTTCAAATCCATCGCTCTCCAACAAAGGTGAAGCTACTAACGCAAAACAACATGTGGTTGTTAAAGGAGATACCCTTTATTCCATTTCCAAGAAATATAGCATTCCTGTTGAGGTGTTACAATCAAAAAATAATCTAAAAGATACCGCATTAGCTATCGGTCAAATTTTACGCATAGAATAAAAATGATATACCAAAGAAGTAGTGCGCTGTTTGCAGCCGCTGAAAAAGTAATCCCGGGAGGAGTAAATTCCCCAGTACGCGCTTTCAAAGGAGTAGGAGGCACACCGATTTTTGTTAAATCCGCCAAAGGTGCTTATTTGTATGATGAAGACGGCCATCGTTTGATTGATTTTATCAATTCGTGGGGGCCGATGATTTTAGGACATGCTTATGAACCTGTGATCACTGCCATTAAAGAACGTGCTGAAAAAGGAACCTCTTTTGGAATGCCGACCGAATTGGAAACTCAAATAGCGTCCTTAGCCATTGCTATGGTGCCCAATATTGATAAAATTCGTTTTGTAAATTCAGGAACAGAAGCCTGTATGAGTGCCATTCGTTTAGCGCGTGGGTTTACAAAACGCGATAAGATTATCAAATTCGCAGGTTGTTATCATGGCCATTCGGATTCATTTTTAATTCAAGCCGGTAGTGGTGCGAGTACATTTGGATCCCCCAACAGCCCCGGTGTTACGCAAGGAACCGCCAAAGATACCTTGTTGGCGCCTTACAACAACTTAGCCGCGGTTGCCGATTTATTTGCGGCCAATCCGCAACAAATTGCTGCCATTATTGTGGAACCCGTTGCAGGAAATATGGGGTGTGTACCTCCTTTACCAGGATTTTTAGAAGGACTCCGTGAACTATGTTCGCAGCAGGGAGCGCTGTTAATTTTTGATGAAGTCATGACCGGCTTTCGACTTGCAGCTGGGGGTGTACAAGAGCGCTTATCCATTGCCGCCGATATCGTTTGTTTTGGCAAAGTAATCGGTGGTGGACTTCCTGTGGGGGCTTTTGCAGCCAGAGAAGAGATTATGAATTACTTAGCTCCAGTTGGTCCCGTGTATCAAGCAGGAACCTTAAGCGGTAATCCATTAGCTATGGCTGCGGGTCTAGCGATGTTGACCGCTTTACACGAAGACAGTGATGTTTTTAATCGAATCGATCAAAAAACAGCCTATTTGCATGAGGGGATGGCAACCGTTTTACAAAAAACAGGATTACCACACACCATTAATCGATTAGGGTCTATGATTTCAGTTCATTTTGACGAAACTCCAGTAATCGATTTTGAAACGGCAAAAAAAGGGGATAACGAACGGTTTAAAGCGTTTTTCCATGGAATGTTGCAAGAAGGTATCTACATTGCTCCATCTGCCTATGAAACATGGTTTATAACCGATGCACTCACTTATGAAGATTTAGACAAAACCGTGGAAGCTGTTGCCAAAGTAACTAAAGTACTGAAATAAAAAAAGCTCCGAAAGGAGCTTTATTTTTTTACTTTATTTTCTTACCAATGAGTCGGTTTAAAAGTTCGGGATTGGCTTCTAATTGCGCCATTTGTTGTGGAGATAAGGTGCCTCGAATTTTCGCTTCAATCACACGGCTCATCTCTAACTTTCGTTCAGCAGATAACTCCTTGTTATCCATGACTTCATATTTCATTTCGAAAAGTCTGAAAAAGTCTTCCCGTTGATTTTCAGGTAAATTTACCACCTGGGCCAACGCAACCATATCGTTTTTTGCTTTTGCTTGTAACGATAATTCCTTGTCTTGAGCCGACATGCTTAAGGTGGCCATCATACAAAAAGCAAAAGAGAGAAGTAATTTTTTCATAACTATAAAATCTTAATTGATAACCAAAGGTAAACTATTTTGCTATAAATCCAAAAAAAATCAAAAGTTTGAATACTTAGTTCTTAATTTCAAGAGAATTTTCGGATTCTGGTGTTCGTTTACGCTTTAATCCTGCCTCAAATTTTTGGTATTGAGCTTCCGTAAGAATCTTTTTCATCTCGGCTTTAAAAGCATCCTCCTCGGCTTGTCTTTTCTCGCGACGCTCTTGTAATTGTTCTTTGGTCATCAAACGGCCATCGTCTTTTTTGCCTTTTAATTCAGCAATTCGGGCCTCACGGTCACGAACAATTTTTTCAACATGGGGTCTAATTTTTTCTGCTTGTCCCGGTTCCAAAACAACGTCTTTGGTTAAACGGTTGAAGAGGACTGTAACTTTTTCTTCAAAAGTTAATTTTTGAGGAGTTCCAGTTTTTTGGAGCTGAGCAAAAGAAAAGTTTCCAAAGCAGAGTGAAACAATTACAACAATTAAAAAAGATGACTTTTTAAAATTCATATTGTAAAAGAAAAAAGTATGGTTTCTAAATTTATCCTTTATAAAATATTAATTTCTGATATAATTCTGTGTTGGCTTTCAGCGCCTGACGTTGCTCTTCGTTTAATCCTGAAAGTAATTTAGAACCATAGCGCTCATAAATGGCTTTTTTGGTCGATTCATCTGGAGCATTTTGCACTTGTTCTGCGCGCATGATGAACAGTTCGGTAAAACTCGTCTTTAAGTTGTCGTCTAACTTTACCACTTTTAATAAAGCCTCCATTTCGGTAGCGGCTATTTCTTTAGGTTGTAAAGCAACCGTGTTTTGTTTATCTTGTGCCATGCTCAACTGAACTGCCAAGAAAGCGAATAATGCAAAGACAATTTTTTTCATAATGTTAGAATTTAAAAAGCGAATATAACAATATATTTCGTACTATCCATCGGATTCAGGCAATTATGTCAAATGTACGGTTTTTGATTCACCCTCAACAATGACTTTGACCATGCCTAATTTACTCAATCCTTTCATGGCAGCATCCCATTTTTTTCCACTCAACTGCGACTGTTCTTTCAATTGGGCCAAGGGTTGACCGTCTTCTGATTTGAGAAGCTGAAGAATTACTTTTTCTTCCTCGGTAAGCTCAAGGGCTTTCTTTTCGGGACGCATTTGTGGAAAAAACAATACTTCTTGAATCGAGGCATTGTTGGTGAGGAACATGATTAAGCGGTCCATTCCGATACCCAATCCAGAGGTGGGAGGCATTCCAAATTCAAGCGCACGCAAAAAGTCCTGATCAATAAACATGGCTTCATCATCTCCTTTTTCAGCCAATTTCATTTGCGCTTCAAAACGTTCCCGCTGGTCGATTGGGTCATTTAATTCAGAATACGCATTGGCGATTTCTTTGCCGCACACCATCAACTCAAAACGTTCGGTCAATTCAGGATTGTCGCGATGCGATTTACACAAGGGCGACATTTCTTTGGGGTAATCGGTGATAAAAGTAGGTTGGATGAAGTTGCCTTCGCATTTGGCCCCAAAAATTTCATCGATGAGCTTTCCTTTCCCCATGGTCTCATTGACTTCGATACCCATCGATTGGGCAGCTTCACGCAATTCTTCCTCGGTTTTTCCAGTAATATCAAAGCCTGTAAACTTTTGAATGGCTTCGGTCATGGATACACGTGCATACGGCGCTTTGAAATCGACCGTATGTTCTCCAAAAGTGGCTTGTGTTGTTCCGTTGACTTGCAACGCACAATACTCGAGCAATTTTTCGGTGAATTCCATCATCCAATGGTAATCTTTGTAAGCAACATAAATTTCCATGGCTGTAAATTCAGGATTGTGGGTGCGATCCATCCCTTCATTACGGAAATTTTTGGAAAATTCGTAAACGCCATCAAAACCGCCAACAATCAAACGTTTTAAATACAATTCATTGGCAATACGCATATACAAAGGAATGTCCAATGAGTTGTGGTGTGTGATAAAAGGGCGCGCGGCAGCCCCTCCGGGAATCGATTGTAAAATTGGGGTTTCCACTTCCAAATAACCTGCCTCGTTAAAAAACGTTCGCATGGCTTGAAATAACTTGGTGCGTTTGATGAAAACATCTTTCACCTGCGGATTCACGACCAAATCCACATAACGCATGCGGTAGCGAAGTTCAGGGTCGGTAAAGGCATCGTAGGTTTTTCCTTGATCATCCGTTTTGGGCATGGGTAAGGGGCGAAGTGTTTTACTTAAAAAAGTAAATTGCTGGACGAGGATTGATTTTTCTCCTACTTTAGTGTAAAATAATTCCCCTTCCACTCCGACAAAATCACCTAAGTCAGTGAGTTTTCGAAAAACGGTGGTATACAAGGTTTTGTCTTCCCCAGGGCAAAGAGTGTCCCGGTTGAAGTACAGCTGAATGCGTCCTTCACTGTCTTGTAGTTCAGCAAATGCCGCTTTCCCTTGGTCGCGAACACTCATTAATCGCCCTGCCACAACCACTTTTTTGCCTTCTACAAAGGATTCCTTAACCTGTTTCGACGTGTGGTCAACAGGAAAAAGTTGGGCTGGGTAGGGATTAATGCCTAAGTGGCGTAATTGATTGAGTTTTTCTCTTCGAATTTGCTCTTGTTCGGACAGTTGCATAAATGGGAAATTAAGGGGGCAAAGATAATTTATTGTTCAAAAACTACCAACTGCCCTTTTGATTTAATAAACCTGTTTGAAATTCATACGCATTGCTATGCTCTTTTGTATCTTTGTGGGATTAAAACGACCTTTTTCGAAATGAATAAAGAAGTATATTTTCAAAACTTAGGCATACGCGACTATAAAGATACATGGGATTATCAGGAAAAACTATTTGCGGACATTGTGGCCGATAAAATGAAAAAAAGAATCAACCCTGACCAGCGTACTGAAAATTATTTTTTAACGGTATCGCATCCGCATGTATATACTTTAGGTAAAAGCGGTGATTTGTCTAATTTATTACTCAATGAAAAGCAACTCGAATCAAAAGGAGCGACCTTTTATAAAATTAACCGAGGGGGCGATATTACCTATCACGGGCCGGGACAATTGGTTGGGTACCCGATTTTGGATTTAGAAAATTTTTTTACCGATATACATAAGTATTTACGACTACTAGAAGAAACCATTATCCTCGTTTTGGCAGAATATGGTTTGAAAGGCGAACGAAGCCCCGGCGAAACGGGAGTTTGGCTCGATGTAGGAACCCCTTTTGCGCGAAAAATTTGTGCCATGGGCGTGCGGGCAAGTCGCTGGGTGACCATGCATGGGTTTGCTTTAAATGTAAATACCGACTTGGGTTATTTTGATCACATTATTCCGTGTGGGATACGAGGCAAAGGTGTAACGTCATTGCATGTTGAATTACAACGCTCGGTTGATGAGCGCGAGGTGGAGCGCCATGTGCTACGCTATTTCTCGCAATTATTTGAAGCTACTATCGTGGGTTAGAAATCAAAATCCAACGTTAACTGGTCAGGTAACAGCCGAAAACTCTTACGATGATAAGGTGTTATCCCGAATTCACGGATGGCATCGCGATGATCTTGGGTAGGATACCCTTTGTTTTTATTCCATTGATACATGGGGTACTCTTCATGGATACGATCCATATAGGTATCTCTGTAGGTTTTTGCCAAAATAGAAGCCGCTGCAATGCTTAAATATTTTCCATCTCCTTTTATTATCGTTTGAAAAGGGATGTTAGCAACAGGTTTAAATCGGTTCCCGTCTACAATAATAAACTCGGGTTGCGGCTTAAGTTGAAGAATGCTCTCTTGCATGGCTTTAATCGATGCATTCAAAATGTTTATTTCGTCAATGATTTTGGGTTCTAAATGAACTACGTGAAAACTGATGGCTTCTTTTTCGATGATGGGTGCTAAGGCAGTGCGCTGTTTTTCGGTAAGTTTTTTCGAATCATTCAGTAATGCGTTCTCAAAATCATGAGGTAAAATCACAGCGGCTGCGGTAACGGGTCCTGCCAAGCAACCCCTTCCTGCTTCATCGGTGCCGCATTCCAAAACATAATTCGAAAATTGTTTGGCTAACATCGTGTTAAATTAAAATTAATTTAAAGTTAACGCAACTTTTTGACAAAGGACGCATCTATCAATTGGGTTGCAACCACAAAGTTATGCCAAAGCCGTTGAACTTTAACAAACGTAAACGCTAATATTCCGAAGTATTATTTGTTTATTTAAGAAATTATTAAGAAGTTTGCGGAATAACTAACTCAAATAAATTTAATATGAGATCGAAGTTCAAATGGATTTTTACGCTTTTACTAGCGTTTACAATGCAGTTTTCATTTGCACAGGAGAAAACTGTTACTGGTACAGTTACCGATGGTAAGGTGTCATTGCCTATGGCCAACGTAACTATTAAAGGTACCAAAAACGGGGTGCAAACCGACATGGATGGTAAATTCTCCATCAAAGCCAAACAAGGAGACGTTCTTGTGGTGTCGTACCAAGGGTATGATTCTAAAGAGGTCAAAGTAGGTGCTGCCAACAACTACGGCGTTGTGTTGAAGGAAGAGGCAAAAATCTTGGATGAAGTAGTCATCACCCAAGGGTACCGTTTGGTTACTAAAAAGACAGCAGTTGCTGCTACAGCATCTGTGACCAACAAGACTATTGAAAACCGTCCTAATGCTAACGTGATGAACACGCTTCAAGGGCAGTTGGCTGGGGTTAACATTACAGCAAGTACAGGGCAGCCTGGTGCGAAGTCAACGGTAATTATCCGTGGACAAGGTACGATTTCAGGAAACACTGACCCTTTGTATGTGATTGATGGTTTCCCAACCAATGCGGATAACTTCCGATCAATCAACCCTAATGATATAGCTTCTGTAGAGGTGTTGAAAGATGCTTCTGCAATTACAGAGTATGGTTCTCGTGGATCTAATGGGGTAATTGTAATTAAAACCAAGAAAGGGTCTTTCGGAGATGCAAAAACAAGTTTCCGTTATACTTCAGCTGTAGGTTTTACCGAATTACAAACACCTCGTTATGACTATGCAGATTCTCGTCAGTTGTTGACCATCGAGAAAGCTGCAGGTGCAGGTTTGGGAGCTACGCTTACTGATGCTGAAATTGCAGCTTTCAATGTAAACACAAACTGGGTAAATGAGTTCTTTGGAAAAGGTACTTTTACTTCCCACAACTTTAACATTGAGAATAGCTCTAAAAACTTGAATTCATTTACCTCTATCGGTTATTTTGACCAAGAAGGGGTGTTAAAAACCACTGGTTTAAAGCGTTTCACTGTACGTAATAACGTTAACGGTAAATCGGATAATGAGAAATTCAAGTATATGGTGAACTCTTTTGTTGGTTTCTCTAAAAACAATGAAGCGACTAACTTAGGGGGTGGAGCAGTAAACCGTAACTATGTGTTAGGGGCTTATATTTCTGCACCTTATGTTTCGCCATCAACTTACGAAAACTCTCAACAGTTATTTGATTTGTATCAAGCAGACGGCACCTTGTTGTACACGCCTTTGTTCTTGATTGACAAATTAAAAACATACACTAACTTAACAGACGAGATTCGTGCGAGTGTGAATACGGAGTATTCTTATAAATTATTAAAAGATTTAACTGTTCGCGGAAGAACTTCTGGGGAATTATTGCAGACTCGTTTTACGCAATCTGAGCACCCGATTTCTTTCAATGCTTTCTTGTTCTTAGGAGCTGGACAGCAGTTCGGTGGATTTGAAGATGTAAACGCACGTCGTGAATTCCGTTTCAACCAATTATGGCAAGCGGATTATTCTAAAACGTTCGGAAAACATACTGTAGATTTAGCAGGTAGTTTGGAGTACAACCATGCTCGTGTACAAGTGAACAACTTCCGTCAACGTGGTTTGAATCCGCAAACTTTTGTGCCTGGTACTGGGGCAGGTTATTTAGTTGATACCTCAGCAAATGACTTTTATGTACCACAGGTTTCTGCTTCTAATTTGCGTTTGAACCGTATTTCGTATTTTGGATCGTTGAACTACGATTACAACAAAAAATATGGGGTGGCATTGTCATTACGTAGCGACCAAACTAGTCGTTTCTTGAACGCTTCCAAAGCATTTTACTCTATCGGTGGACGTTGGAATATCGATGAAGAAGCTTTCATGAAAAAGTTAGAATTCGTTAAAACATTTAAAATCCGTGGTTCTTACGGTACCGTAGGTAACGAGCGTATCATTGCAGGTACAGAGTTTGCTGGTTTAGTACCTCCTGGGTTCTTTGACGTGTATTCTGCAGCGAACAACGTTTACAACAACGGTTTAGGTTTCGGAATTAACTTTGGTTATCCTGATTTACGCTGGGAAACCACTACAATTTCAAACATCGGTTTTGACTTTGAATTATTCAAAGGAAAACGCTTCCGTGGAACATTTGATTACTATACAAAGAAATCATCTGATCAGTATTTATCACAGCCAGTTTCTCCTTATGTAGGAACTACTAGTATTGTACGTAATACTTCTGCTTTTGTTAAAAACTCGGGTATTGAAGTAAACTTGGCGTATGATTTAATCAACAACCAAGAGAAGGGTATGGTACTAACATTACGCGGAAATGGAAGTATTAATGAGCAAGAAGTAGGTGGTTTAGCTGCGCCAATTTTTGATGGTTCTGCTCCTGCTTACATAACTCAAAATGGAGGAATGTTAGATGAGCCTTTCGTTTATCAATATGCGGGTGTAAACCCTGATAACGGTAATATGTTGTTTGTGGCAGCCGATGGAACGTTGACTGAATCGCCAACAGATGCTGACCGTAGAGCTACAGGAAAAAACAGATTACCCCAAATCCAAGGTGGTTTCGGTTTTGACTTTGACTACAAAGGTTTCTTTACCTCTGCTACATTTACCTATGCTTTCAAAGTATGGCGTTATGACTACGATTTGAACAATTTGTATGATCCATCTAACTTAGGCCAGTTCACTGTAGGTGCTGATTTATTGAATGCTTGGACTCCAACAAATACCAATACCGATGTTCCTTCATTAACAGCAACGAACTACGGTTTTGTGGATCAGTCTGACCGTTTCTTGTGGGATGCCTCTTATGTGCGTTTACGTAACTTACAAGTAGGGTACCGCGTTCCTAAGAAATTCTTAGAGAAAACATTTATTCGTGACGCTTCGATTACTCTTCAAGGAGAGAACTTATTCAACATTACCCGTTGGAGAGGATTTGATCCAGAAAGTGATCGTGATGCGGATGTATACCAGTATCCAACACCAAGAATTTATACGTTAACGTTAGATGTTAGATTCTAAAAAAAAATTGAAGATGAAAAAAGTATTTTTATTATTATCCGCTTGTGCAGGTACACTTTTTGTATCCTGTGATGATAGTTTGATCGAGCCTTTTGCGCCTGGTGCGTTAACTGAAACTGTGGCGATCCAAACATCAAACGACTTGCAAGGGTTGATGAACTCGACCTATGCTAACTTGTACAACCGTGAAGACGCTGTGTTTACCTCAGTATTCACAGACGAAGCCGGTATCGGTTTTGCTAATGGTGGTCAAGGTATCACTGAAGAATATGTATTCTTTTTAAATTCAACCTCTGCAGCTCCAAATGCTGTATGGAATAGTATGTATTTTGCATTATCTCGTGCAAACCGTGTAATTACCTTCGCTGATCGTATTACTCCGGTTGATGCTGCTGATACGGAAAGAATCCAACGTATTAAAGCTGAGGCTTTGGTGGTTCGTGCTTTCTGTCATTTAAAATTGATGTCTTATTTTTCAACAGATTTGAAAAATGATGGTGCTTTAGCTGCTATTTTAGCAGATAGAATCATTCCTTCTACGGAGACTAATTTGCAGCGTACTACTAATGGTGTTTTCTACCAGTCGATTCACAGCGATTTAGATGCTGCTTTGACGATTTTTAACACGTTGACCACTAATCCTTACACAGGAATTGTAAGAACGTATTATGCGAGTGATGTATTGGCAAAGGCCTTAAAAGCTCGTGCTTATGCTTACAAAGGCGATTACACCAATGCTGAAACTTGGGCTGACAATGTAATTTCTACTTCTGGAATTACCTTAGCTAATACTACCCAGTATACACAAATCTTCTGGACTGATAACGAGCCTGCAAACGTGGAGGTTATTTGGAGATTAAAAAGAACTCCTGCACAAAATGGTCAGGGGGTTAACATGCACAACGGATGGTGCTCAGTTCGTCCTAACGCAGCAGGTTCTCCTTTCTATGAAGTGGGTCGTTCTTTGTTCAACATTATGAACCCAACAAACATTCCATCGGCAACGTCACCTGCTAATGGAGGTTGGCCATTGACAGGTGCTATTAAAGATGTACGTTTCCGTACTTTAGTAGCTCCATCTTCAGTAGTAGCTTCAGATTGGAATACAAACGCTGATTATATCAATGCTGACAAATTAATCATCCACAAGTATGGTGGGGTAGGTACTGGTACAAGTACATTTGCTTCAACGGCTGCTAATGGTAACAGTAATGATTACAAACTTGTTCGTTTATCTGAAATGTATTTCATCAAAGCAGAAGCGCGTGCTAATGCAAATGACCTTACAGGTGCTGCAACTGCATTAGAAGCTGTTTTGGATGCACGTAATGCAGTTAATATGCCAGCTCCTGTCTTTGCTAACGCAACACAGGCTTGGGCTGAAATCTTAAACCAACGTCGTTTAGAGTTCTGTTTTGAAGGATACCGTTATATCGACTTAAAGCGTTTGGCTTCCTTAGCTAATTTTACAGCTTTAGATCGTCATCCTGTAGATTATTCTTCAAGTACAACAAACTATCCTGGGGCTAATCCTTCTAACTTACCAATGAACAGTTATAAGTTTACGTTCCCGATTCCAATTTCAGAAACCAATGCGAATACCGCGATTACTCAAAATCCTGGGTACTAATCGTTTCTGTTAATTCAAATACTAAAGACCGAAAGTTTTCTTTCGGTCTTTTTTGTTTTTATTAACGTAGGATACACTTCAATTTTTTTATATTTGAAAAAAAATAGTTTTATGAAAAGATTGTTACCTTTTTTGCTTGTAGTTGGCTCTGTCTGTGCTCAGTCTATAAATGAACGCGAAAAGATCTTGCAGAAAACAAATGCTACTGCACGCGAAACACTTACACAACAAATAGCCGAAACTCAAAACGCTAATAAGGCAGCCGTTCAAGCGTATTTGCAACAACATCCTGAAACACCCAATCCGCAAAATATTCAGTTTATATTAGACGGAAAACCAATCTATTACGGGGTTGATTTTAATGCTGATTCGGTCGCCTCCTTGCGCGCAAATACCATGTATCCCGGGGGCACATTAGGTTTAAACGTTACGGGCAATGGGATTACTATAGGTATTTGGGACTCAGAGAAAGTTCGCACAACGCACGTGGAACTTGCAGGAAGAGTTGTAAGTTCTGATGCAGCTACGGTTTCCAATACGCATGCCACTCATGTCGCGGGGACTATTTTAGCGAGTGGTGTAAGCGCAACACGCAGAGGATTTGCCTATCAAGCCAATGGACGTACCTACGATTTTGGAAGTGATATCGGTGAAATGAATGGGTTTGCAGGGGAAGGCTTTTTAGTTTCTAACCATTCTTATGGTTTAGTCGCTTCCAATTTAACGAATGCTTTTTTTGGCCAATATACCTCTCAATCGCAAGCCGTTGATGAAGTGATGTACAATTACCCCTATTATCAAGTCGTTAAATCGGCTGGGAATGATCGTGCCACCACCTCTTTATCTCAGGTTCAAAACAAAGCAGGATATGATTTATTAACCGGGATGTCTTGTTCCAAAAATGTTTTAACAATTGCTGCGGTTAATCAAGTTACCTCCTATAGTGGTCCAGAAAGTGTTGTTTATTCAACGTTTACCAACTTTGGTCCTACTGATGATGGGCGTGTAAAACCCGATTTGTCGGCTGTTGGGGTACAAGTGAACTCATCAATAGCTACAACGGATCAAGCTTATGGCCCTTTAAGCGGTACTTCAATGTCGGCTCCGGCTATTACGGGATTAATTGCCTTGTTGCAAAAACATTACAATAATTTATACCCTGAAACCTATATGCTTTCCTCTACCGTACGGGCCTTATTGTGTCAATCAGTTCGTGAAGCTGGAGGGAATCCTGGTCCTGACTATGAATTTGGTTGGGGGCTAGCCGATGGATTTAATGCAGCTCGTGTAATTTCAGGACGAAATAGCTCGTCAATTTTAGATGAATTGACCTTAAATAACGGACAAACTTTCACACGTACGTTTACTATCACACAAACACAAGATTTAAATGTTGTCGTAGGGTGGACAGATCCTGCAGGAGCGATTAATTCTACAACGGTGGCAGATAATCGTTCGCCTCGTTTGGTTAATAATCTTGATTTAAAAGTGATCAAAGATGGTGTAACCTACTATCCGTGGAAACTCAATCCCGATGATGTCTATGCTGGCGCCACCAATGATTCAGACAATAACGTAGATAATCTTGAAAAGGTTGAGATTTTCAACGCAACACCCGGAGTATATACCATTCAAGTAACCCACAAAGGGTCTTTACAAGGGGGCTCACAAGATTTTTCATTGGTGGCCTCTGGGACTTCAGGTTTGAGTTTGTCTAATGCGAATTTCGATAACGACAATACCTTCTTTGTGTATCCAAATCCAGCACAAAATGAAATTCATTTTAATAACCCTAAAGGACTAAATTTGGATGAAGTGTCCATTTATGACATCACGGGTAAATTGGTGCTAAGTTCACAAGGAGTTGTCAACAACACCATGGATGTGTCTCGTTTACAAAGTGGAGTGTATATGGTGAAAATCGCATCTCAAGGAGCAACTTTTGTGCGTAAGTTCACTAAAAATTAATCCTACGAAATAAATTAGAAAAGAACGCCTTCCTCTGAGGGCGTTTTTTTATCGTTTTTCATGTATACGTGCAAACATTCTTTATTTTTGTGGCCTCTTTGAATCCCTTGATTATGCGACTATTATTTTTGGCTGTTTTTATATGTATCACTACGGGTGCTTTTTCCCAACAAATTGGGGATAAGCCTCCTAAGAGTATGATTAAAACCGCCGAAGATAAAGCCAAAGAAGCGGCACGGAAAGCGCCTATTGCATGGTACAAAATTTACTCGGTTGAAAAAGATACCGTAATCGCCGATACTTCGTTGACCTTACAACGTTATTATCAATACAACTACCTGCGCAAAGATCGTTTTGGACATTTGCAGTACCCCAATGAAGGTCAGGTGTTTAATTTGTTGGATTACACTCAGGCAAAATCTTCGGTATTTCCGGCTATGGGGTATCAAGCCAAGCATTATGCTTTTTTAGAAGCCGAAGATATTCGGTATTACCACGTACCCACCCCATATTCTGATATTTATTTTAAGACGGTTATGGAACAAGGTCAAAATGTTGACGCCTTAGTAGCATTGAATACCTCCAAAAATTTCAATATTTCAATTGCATTCAAAGGGTTACGGTCACTCGGACGCTACACCAATCAACTGGCAAGTACGGGTAATTTTAGGTTGACGTCATCCTATAAAACGACCTCAGGCCGTTATGCGATTAATTTTCATTACACGGGTCAAGATTTTTTGAATGGTGAAAACGGAGGTTTAGCTAATCCAGCCGAGTTTGAAAGCGGTGAAGCAATCTTTAACAATCGGGCGCGATTGCAAGTGATGCTTACCGATGCTCAGTCGGTTTTGAAAAGCAAACGTTTCTTTTTTGATCACGCTTTTCGAGTCAATCCCAACGACAGCCAAAATAATTTATCGGTATTTCATCGATTCAATTACGAGCATAAGTTTTATGAGTTTAACCAAAAAACATTGGCCACTACTGTAGAAGGAGTAACCTTTAACCGTTTTGGCGATGCCGTTGTCAATGCCAATATCAATGATCACACGAATTACGACAAATTCTATAATCGCGCGGGAATCGCTTATGAAAATAAATCCCTAGGAACAGTTCGCTTTTATATCGAACATTTCTTCAACCGTTTTGGTTTTCAATCAGAACGTACCGTAAATACGTTAGTTATTCCCCGTAAGCGGGATGTAAATGTAGCTACCCTAGGTGGGGTTTACGAATACCGCAAAGGCAATTGGCGTGGAACGGCTACTTTAGCCAATGCGCTTGGAACAGAAACTGTGCGCTACGCCGAAGCGAAAGCAGCGTACACTTTTAATGCGCGTACGCATGTTAACTTTCAATACACCAATCAAAGTAAATTGCCCAACAATAACTTCTTATTGCATCAAAGTAGTTACGAGGCGTATAATTGGGTGAATAATTTTAGAAATGAAAAGTACAATGCTTTCCAATTTGAAGCGCAAACTCCTTGGCTCAATGCATCGGTGCAATGGTCTAATAGTACCGACAAATTATTTTTTACCGATGTTCAAAATGTTGCCAATCAACAGTTGGTTACCCCACAACAATTTTCGGGGAGTATCAATTATCTTGCAGTAAAAGTGGCGCGTGAGTTTCGTTACAAACGTTTCGGTCTCGACGCTACCGTTTTGTATCAAAATGTAACCCAAAGCCAAGCTATCCTTAACCTTCCTGAATTCACTGCTCGCGGAAGCCTCTATTACCAAGACCATTGGTTCAAAAAAGCGATGTTTATCCAAACCGGAGCTACCGTCAATTATTTTACTTCGTACTTTGCCGACGATTACAATCCTGTACTCGGAGAGTTTTTTGTGCAAACGCAAAAGAAAATAGGAGATTTTCCCGTTGTCGATGTTTTTTTTAATGCTCGAGTCCGTCAAACGCGTATTTTCTTGATTGCTGAACATGTTAACGGTCTTCTCCGAAACAATGATTTTTACGCCTCGCCCAGCATGCCTTATCGCGATTTTATCATTCGATTTGGGTTGGTTTGGAACTTTTTCCAGTAGCCATAGCTTTTGCCGTTCGTTTGCTCAAGTCCAATCCTTTATTGTTGACAAAAAAGATAGTGGCCCAAAGAATCATAATGGCAATTTAATGCCGTATTTGGGGTAAAAAAAGTATCTTTGTGCCCTAAATTTTCCATAATAATGAATTATTCTGAAAATATATTGGGAACCATTGGAAATACACCATTGGTTAAATTGAATAAAGTGGTTGAGGGCATTGATGCCTTGGTGTTGGCCAAAGTGGAAACATTCAATCCCGGAAATTCTGTCAAAGACCGTATGGCACTCAAAATGGTTGAAGATGCAGAAGCCGATGGACGATTGAAACCCGGCGGGACCATTATTGAAGGAACTTCGGGGAACACAGGTATGGGTCTTGCTTTGGCAGCCATTGTCAAAGGATATAAACTTATTTGTGTGATCACGGATAAACAATCAAAAGAAAAAATGGATATACTTCGCGCAGTGGGTGCCAAAGTAGTTGTTTGTCCTACCGATGTTGAACCCGATGATCCTCGTTCCTATTACTCGGTTTCCCGTCGATTGGCGGAAGAAACGCCCAATGCGTGGTATGTAAATCAATATGATAATCCAAGCAATGCCCAAGCTCATTATGAGCAAACGGGTCCCGAAATTTGGGCGCAAACCGAAGGGAAAGTAACCCATTTTGTGGTTGGTGTTGGTACTGGGGGAACCATCTCAGGGGTAGCGAAGTATTTGAAAGAACAAAATCCCAACGTTAAGGTTTGGGGTATTGACACTTATGGTTCTGTTTTTAAAAAATACCATGAGACAGGAATTTTTGATGAAAACGAGATTTATCCCTACATCACAGAAGGGATCGGGGAAGATATTTTACCCAAGAACGTTGATTTTAGTTTGATTGACGGATTTACCAAAGTAACCGACAAAGATGCGGCCGTTTATACTCGAAAAATTGCTTTGGAAGAGGGAATCTTTGTGGGGAATTCTGCTGGTTCTTGCATCAAAGGATTGCACCAATTGAAAGAACATTTCAAACCCGAAGATGTTGTGGTCGTGTTATTTCACGATTCAGGCAGTCGGTATGTCGGAAAAATGTTCAACGACGATTGGATGCGAGAGCGCGGTTTCTTGGAAGAAGAAGTAACCAAAGCTGAAGACGTCATTAAGGATCATTTGGATAAACCATTGGTTACCGTGCGCACCGAAGAATTGGTGTCACACGCTATTGATCGCATGCGCAAATACAAAATCTCACAAATTCCTGTTGTAGATATACACGGTTTTGTGGGCTCGGTTGATGAAACCGATTTGTTCCGAAGCTATGTGGCCGATAAAGAGGTAGCGCAAAAACCGGTTCGTGAAGTGATGGGGCAACCTTATCCTATTGTAAAAGCGACGACTCCTATTGAAGAGGTGTCAAAATTGTTTACCAAAGATAACCAAGCTGTTTTGGTTGATCTTGGGAATCAAAAACATCATATTATTACCAAGTACGATATTATTGGTTCGATCAAATAAACCAAAGGGCTGTCGATTAAGACAGCCCTTTTTTAATGACCTAATAGCACTCCCGAAACATTCCATGCGCTAAAACTGCTTCCTTCAGGAGCGCCCTGTGGGATTTTCACCTGAAGCGTATGAGTGCCCGCTTTCAAATCGCCCAAGTCAACATAATAGGGGTAGGTAACCATACCAGGACACCAATTGGATCGACTATAGTCGGAGGAAGATAATCCATTTGGGAAGTTGCCTGAGGCAGGATTAAACAAACGGTACGACCCGCAATCCTCACGCCAGGGGACGATACTAAATATTTCTTTTCCGTCCAATAGAAGAGTGTTTTTCTTGGGGACAAATTCGTCGCCGTTTTCCCACCCGCCATGACCTGTCGTAAGGTAACGTAAACGCGCGCCACGGACGTCTTGTGTCAAAGTAAAGGTAACTTCAAGTCCTTTTTCATGGTTAAACATCGTCCCATATTCTTGCCCAGCCATTTCCATCACATTCACCGTGTTAAAAAGGGGCATGACCAATGGCGATGCTGCACTACTTTGCTCTTCGGGATGAAGGGTAATGTTCATCGAAATGCGATGTCCGCCTTTGTCATAATTTCCTATAAATACGCCGAGGTAGACTTCTTTTCCTGAAAAGGCCGCGGCAAGTTCACTAATATCTTGTCGATAGGGTACTTGCGTATACCATGTCTTGTCCTTGAGGCTGATGTGATTGAAATGGGAAATACCAAAGGGGGTAAAAAAGCGCATTAACTCTACCAAAGGGCTGTAGGAATTGGTAGCCACAACACCCTGGTATTTCTTTCCGTTGCCATTTTCGTAAAGGGGTAATGCATTGGCTCCTTGGGTGAGGCCGTTCCAGAAAGTGTTGGCCTTATCGGTTGGAATTAAAAAGACAGAGCCAGTGCGGTCATAAGCATCCCCATTGGATTGCTCGATTAGATCAATAAAAACTTTACTGCCCGGTGTAATCACGGGGAAGGTTATTTTTCGAACGGCGATCGTACCATTTGCAAATCGAAGGATACTGTCGTTGGATTTGGCTTGGTCGGAGAAATTAATGATTTCTTTCTCAAAAACGGGAAGGGTAATAAAGCGACTTTTCCAAACCAAATCGCGATAGGAAAGTAAATCGACGCCATTTTTAGTGTCGGGAAGCACAACAGCAGTTTTTTGTTTTTCTTTTTCAACGGATAGCGCAGTAGTTACAAAATTTCCGTTGCGCACAATTTCAAGCACCATCCCGAGGTTTTGCCCCAAGACCGTCGGTGAGCCTTTAACCCCCAACGCATCGGTATACCAAAGTTCTAAGGTATTTGAGTTGATACTTGTCACGGCCTTTTTACATACATAGCCAAGAATGGTTTTGGTTTCCGAGGTGAATTCAAATTGTTGTTTCTCAAGACTCACACTGTCAACACTAACGACAAATCGTTGCGCATTCAATTGTGCTTTTTGAACCAACGCATTTCGTTTTCGGTCGACAAAAGTTTCCTCTCTCGGGAAACTGGCTTTTTGTTGTAACATTTGCACCGAACTGATTAAGGTCAAATGTGGTGTTGCCAACACGACCACAGGATCTTGATTGGGGATAATGGTTCCGTTGGATGATTTTTGATATGTGATTCGAAACGATTGAGCGGAAAGACATTGCAACGAAAGCAGTCCGATTAGCATCCATTTTTTCATACCTCTGATTTTTACAAAGATAAAAATTAGTCTTCGAATTGAATTTTTTTTATCTTCGTAGTATCTCCACCAAACCGAATTGTATAGGCCTTATGAAAGAAGATTTTCTACACTATGTGTGGCGTTTTACTTGTTTTGACGTTACCCAATTACAAACTACGACCGGCGAACCCATTATTCTCCATCGCACTGGTGATTACCTCCAAACGGAAGGACCTGATTTTTTTAATGCACAGCTGCAAATTGGTGCCCAAAAGTGGGTCGGGAATGTAGAGATTCATCTCCGTTCCTCCGATTGGTATGCCCATCATCACGAACGCGATTCCCGCTACGATAATGTTATTTTACATGTTGTGTGGGAACATGATGCGCCTGTGTTTCGAAAAGACAATAGCGAACTCCCAGTTTTGGAGTTAAAAAGTCGTGTTGCTCCTGATTTGATCCACGATTACGAGAAACTGATGCTGAGAAAAGAAGGATTGTATTGTTCGCATTCGGTAGGCCAACTTCCGCAGCAACTGATTGTCCTTTGGCTTGAGAAATTATACATCGCGCGACTTCAACAAAAAGCAACGGGCATCTTGGATTTACTCCAAGTCTATCAAAACGATTGGGAAGCAGTTTTATTTGTTGTATTGGCCAAAAACTTTGGTCTCAATTCCAATGGAGAAGCCTTTGCAATGCTAGCACAATCGATTTCATTTTCCATTTTCCGAAAGGAAATATTGGAAGTACATTTGGTAGAAGCCCTTTTGTTGGGACAAGCGGGATTGATTCCAGCGCACCCTTTGGATACCTATACTGTCGAGTTGCAATCCTGGTATGATTATTTAAAAGTGAAATACCACTTAGAACCACCCGAAGTTTCCCTTCGTTTTTTCAAATTACGACCGGATAATTTTCCAACGATACGACTAGCCCAACTAGCCATGCTGTACCACCAACGCAAACAGCTTTTTCAATCGGTATGGGAGACCCGATCGATTCATGAGTTTTATGCTTTGTTTGGGGTTTCCACGAGTCCGTATTGGGAAACGCATTATCAATTGGATAAATCTTCGAGAAAACGCAGTAAACGGGTATCGGAGGCGTTTATTCAGCTTTTAATTATCAATGCGCTCGTTCCCATTCGGTTTGCTTATGCCCAACATTTGGGGCGCCTCGATGCAGATGCGCAAATGGGTTTGCTCCACTTGATTCCTCCCGAGCAAAATGCCATTGTTCAAAAGTTTAAGCATTGGGGGATTTCCGCACACGATGCCCTTCAATCGCAAGCCATATTGCAATTGAAGCAACAGTATTGCGACCGAAAACAATGTTTGAATTGCGCCATTGGCGTGGAGTTGTTAAAAAGAAAATCGTAACTTTAAAACCTGAAAATTGAGGAGTATGATCACCGAATTACGTCATTTTTTTGAACGACACGGATTTTATGTTTGCTCGCGTTTGGCCGATAAGTTGGGGATGCGTGCCACGAATGTTCGTTTGTTTTTCATATACATATCGTTTGTCACAGCAGGCTTGGGATTTGGGTTGTACCTAACCATGGCTTTTGTCATTCGGTTAAAAGACTTGATTCGGGGAAAACGATCCTCTGTTTTCGATCTCTGAAACAATCATGAAATTAGTATATATACGCCCATTCATTCATTTTACAAAAAGTCAACGCCTCGGATTATTTTCACTCATCAGCTTTATCTTAGTCTTGCAGGCTATTCTTTGGTATCAACCGTTATGGTATACTCCTGAACCCCTGCCCAAGGAGGCGCAAATTTGGTTGCAAGATACCTCAAGCGAGTCGCTTGTGCCACCCTATAAATCCTATCCGATTAAGCCCTTCAATCCCAATTTCATCACCGAATACAAAGCCTTTCGGTGGGGAATGAGTGCTGCGTCGTACCAACGTTTGCAAGCCTTTCGGACTCAAGGAAAGTTTGTTAACACGGTACGGGAATTTCAAGAAATCACGAAGGTTCCTGATTCTGTTCTGGAAAAAATGGCGCCTTATTTTAAGTTTCCGGCTTGGGTTAGTACTTATAAGAAGGGGAATTCGAAGCCTTTTCCATTTGCGCAAGAGCCCCCCAAAAAGATTGTGAAAAAAGACATTAATTCGGCAACAGCCGACGATTTGATTCTCGTTCGCGGTATTGGACCTGTCTTGTCAGAACGTATTTTAAAGTATCGCGCGGCATTGGGTGCCTTTGTAGCGATGTCGCAATTGCAGGAAGTTTATGGTTTAAAAGAGGAAGTTTTTGATACATTGCTAGAGCATTTTGCGGTCGTTCAGCCTCCTGTTTTGGAGAAAATTAAAATTAACGAGGCGACAATCAAGGAGTTAGGGGTATTTCCCTATTTTCGGTATCCCGTTTCGCGCCATATTGTTGCCTATCGCAGTATGAACGGTCCGATTCGTTTTGAGGATTTAACAAATGTAAAGGGGATAAGTGTCGAAAAAATAAAAATTATTGCCTTATATTTGGAATTCTAAAAAAAAGACTAAAAAAAGACCTCTATGAGTTCAATCTACTTTACGGAAGAGCACGAATTGTTTCGTGCGAGTTTTAAGGATTTTTTGCACAAAGAAGTAGTGCCACATATTGAGAAATGGGAAAAGACGGGAACCATTGAACGGTTTATCTGGAAGAAGTTCGGCGAAATGGGTTTTTTCGGATTGTCTTATCCTGAGGCGTATGGAGGGATGAATTTGGATTTGTTCTACACGGTGGTTTTTTTGGAAGAATTGCAAAAGATACATTCTTCAGGATTTGCGGCGGCCATGTGGGCCCATGCATATTTGGCGATGACCCATTTGAATGCAGAGGGAAGTGAGCGCATTAAACAAGACTATTTGGCCCCGAGTATAGCGGGTGAAAAAATTGGAGCGTTGTGTATTACCGAGCCTTTTGGAGGAAGTGATGTAGCAGGTATGAAAACCACAGCCGTTAAACAAGGCGATACCTATGTCATTAACGGTTCAAAAACCTTTATTACCAATGGGGTGTATGCCGACTATTATGTAGTAGCGGCCAAAACGAGTCCCGAGAAAGGGAATAAAGGGATCAGTATTTTCTTGATGGATACGAATACTCCCGGCGTTTCGGCAACCAAATTGGATAAATTGGGCTGGCGCGCCTCCGATACGGCTGAAATTGCTTTTGACAATGTAGTGATACCTGCAACGAATTTGATGGGAGAGGAAGGCAAAGGTTTTCCGTATATCATGCAGCATTTTGCATTGGAGCGCTTGATTATGGCGATTAACGCTCATGCGCGTGCCGAATATGCCTTGGATTACACCATTGATTATATGTCGAAGCGAGAAGCTTTTGGCACCACGATAAATAAATTCCAAGCCCTACGTCATACCTTGGTCAATCATGCGACCGATGTTGAGCATTGTAAGATTTTTAATTATGCTGCTACAGCGCGTTTGAATCAAGGCGAATATGTGGTTAAAGAAGCTACCATGGCCAAATTGAAATCGACTAAAGTGGCTGACGAAACGATCTACAGTTGTCTGCAAATGTTGGGAGGGTATGGTTATATGGAAGAATATCCGTTGGCTCGTTTGTTGCGGGACAGCCGTTTGGGTCCGATTGGTGGAGGAACATCTGAAATTTTACGTGAGATTTTATCCAAGATGATTATCGATCAAAAAGACTATCAACCGGCGGTAAAATAATACTCATAGCAGCAGGAATCGCGTGAGGGGTGGAAGTGGAAAGCCCGGCTGCGGAGCAACGGACTTGAAGCGGACGACCCGACCCCGACGTGGGTGAGATAGGAGCAGTGCTTTTGTTTCGGGGGCACGCCAAAAAAATATTTTAAAATTTATAATTTTTAATTCAAAATTAATTTTACCTTTGCGCCCACTAAATGAAGGGAGGTGTCCTGCTTATGTTAATTATACCTATTAAAGACGGAGAAAACATTGATAGAGCTTTAAAGCGCTACAAGAGAAAATTTGATAAAACTGGAACGGTTCGTCAGTTACGCGCACGTCAAGCGTTTACGAAGCCTTCTGTAGTGCGTCGTGCACAAATCCAGAAAGCTCAGTATATCCAAGGATTGCGTGATGCGATGGAAGGATAGGACTTAGTTTCATCTCAAAATACAACTGCTGTAAGGAAGTTTTCATAACTTTGTTACAGCAGTTTTTTTATGGCCTATTTGCAAGCATTTCAGGAGTATTTGGCGTTGGAGAAAAAGTATTCTCCACATACGGTTTTGGCGTACCACAAGGATTTGCTTTTTTTTCAGGAGTTTTTAATCTCGGTGTATGAAGTGGAGGCTTTGGAGGCGGCGCATTATCCGATGATTCGGAGTTGGATTGTTTCGATGGTCGATGCGGGGATGAGTACGACTTCGGTAAACCGTAAAGTATCTTCTCTAAAAGCGTTTTATAAATTTTTAATGAAAATGGGGGTGTTGCCAAGTAGTCCGTTGGCCCAACATAAGGCGCTCAAAACACCCAAGAAAGTGCAGGTGCCTTTTTCGGAAGTGGAGTTGGACAACGTATTGAATACCCTTGAATATCCCGAAGGTTTTGAGGGGGTTCGTGACAAGTTGATAATTGATTTGTTTTATACTACGGGAATTCGTCGGGCGGAGTTGATTGGGTTGCGTATGCATCAAGTAGATCTTGCGGGAGGAATGCTTAAGGTGTTGGGGAAACGCAACAAAGAGCGGATTGTGCCCTTATTGCCTGTAGTGGTGAAACAAATGGAGTTGTATGTAAAGGAACGCGCTGGAATTGAAAACCCTATCGATGCGGACTACTTTTTTTTGATGTTAAAAGGCGTTAAATTAAACGAATCGTTTGTGTATCGGTTGATAAATTCGTACTTTAGTAATGTTTCCGAGAAGGTAAAAAAGAGTCCTCACGTGCTTCGGCATACGTTTGCGACGCATTTACTGAATCAGGGAGCAGACATAAATTCAGTAAAAGAGCTGTTAGGGCATTCCAGTTTGGCGTCGACTCAAGTGTATACGCACAGCAGTTTGGCAGAGTTACAGCACGTTCATCGAGCGGCGCATCCACGGAATCGAAAATAGCGCAACGTTTAATTTAAAATTTTGAAGTATGAAGGTAAATGTTAATGCTGTGAATTTTTCAGTAGACCGAAAGTTAGTTGATTTCATTCAGGTTCGTTTGGATAAATTGGAAAAGTATTTTGATAAAATTGTGAGTTCGGATGTTTTTTTGAAGGTTGATAATACCAGTGAAAAGGAGAACAAGATTGTGGAGGTAAAAATTCACGTTCCCGGAGATGATTTTTTGGTCAAAAAACAATGCAAAACATTTGAGGAAGCGGTAGAGTTGGCAGCCGAATCTTTGGAGCGTTTGTTGGTAAAACGCAAGGAGAAAATTCGTTCCCATATTTGATTAAATTTTTTTCAAAAAAATATTTTGATAGAAAAATAAATTGCCTACATTTGCAGTCCGTTAGAAATAGCGGACTTTTTTATTGCATATTGCCGGTGTAGCTCAGCTGGCTAGAGCAGCTGATTTGTAATCAGCAGGTCGTGGGTTCGAGTCCCTCCATCGGCTCTTTGAAATATTGAATGTATTGTTTTGGTAGTACCGAAACATGGCTAGGGGAGATACTCAAGCGGCCAACGAGGGCAGACTGTAAATCTGCTGGTTTTCACCTTCGCAGGTTCGAATCCTGCTCTCCCCACAATTAAAAGTTTAATCGTTTCAAGTTTTAAGTGGTTTTCAAGCCTGAAACTTCAAACCTGAAACAGAAAACTTTACCGCCGGTGTAGCTCAGGGGTAGAGTGCTTCCTTGGTAAGGAAGAGGTCACGGGTTCAAATCCCGTCATTGGCTCAAAATTGAATATTTGAACACTAATAAATATAACTAAGTTTAAAAATTAATTAAAATGGCAAAAGAAAATTTTAGTCGTACCAAGCCACACCTTAATATTGGTACGATTGGTCACGTTGACCACGGTAAAACTACATTGACTGCTGCAATCACTAAAGTATTAGCAGATGCTGGTTACTGTCAAGCAAAATCTTTCGACCAGATTGACAATGCTCCAGAGGAAAAAGAAAGAGGTATTACAATCAACACTTCTCACGTAGAATATGAAACTGCTAACCGTCACTACGCTCACGTTGACTGTCCAGGTCACGCGGATTACGTAAAGAACATGGTTACAGGTGCTGCTCAGATGGACGGTGCAATCTTGGTTGTAGCTGCTACAGACGGACCTATGCCACAAACTCGTGAGCACATCCTTTTAGGACGTCAGGTAGGTATTCCAAGAATCGTTGTTTTCATGAACAAAGTGGACATGGTTGATGATGCGGAATTGTTAGAATTGGTTGAAATGGAAATCCGTGACTTATTGTCTTTCTACGAATATGATGGAGACAATGGTCCTGTAGTTCAAGGTTCTGCTTTAGGTGGATTGAACGGAGATCCAAACTGGGTTCCAAAAATCCTTGAATTGATGGAAGCGGTTGACTCTTGGATTGAAGAGCCAGTTCGTGACAACGCTAAGCCTTTCTTGATGCCTGTAGAGGACGTATTTACGATTACTGGTCGTGGTACTGTTGCTACTGGACGTATCGAAACAGGTGTTGCTAACACAGGTGATCCAGTTGAAATCATTGGTATGGGTGCTGACAAATTGACTTCTACAATTACAGGGGTTGAGATGTTCCGTAAAATCCTTGACCGTGGTGAGGCTGGAGATAACGTAGGTTTGTTGTTACGTGGTATTGACAAAGCGGATATCCGTCGTGGTATGGTTATTTGTAAGCCAGGTTCAGTGAAACCACACGCTAAATTCAAAGCTGAGGTGTATATCTTGAAAAAAGAAGAAGGTGGACGTCACACTCCATTCCACAATAACTACCGTCCTCAGTTCTATGTACGTACAACTGACGTAACAGGTACTATTTCTTTACCTGCTGGTGTAGAGATGGTAATGCCTGGGGATAACTTAACAATCACTGTTGATTTGTTGAGCCCAATCGCTCTTAACGTAGGTTTACGTTTCGCTATCCGTGAGGGTGGTCGTACAGTAGGAGCAGGTCAGGTTACTGAAATCTTAGACTAATTCTAACGAATTAAAGGATATAGCCAGCAGAGTGTCTACGGATTACTCTGCTGGTTTTTAATGAAACGGGTGTAGTTCAAGGGTAGAATAGCGGTCTCCAAAACCGTTGATGGGGGTTCGAATCCCTCCACCCGTGCAAATAAGAAATAATACGATGAAAGTATTTCAATATTTTTCGGAGTCTTTTGAGGAATTGAAAACCAATGTGACTTGGCCAGAATGGGCAGAGGTACAAAAGTTCACAGTTATCGTGGCCTTGTTCTCTGTGATTTTTGCTTTGGCTACTTGGGGTGTGGACGAATTATGTTCTCGCGCCATTACTGGTTTTTTCAATTTAATTAAAGGATAATACACGTTAGTAAAATGGCTGATACGAGTGTGAAAAAATGGTATGTAGTACGTGCTGTAAGCGGGCAGGAAAATAAAGTTAAAAACTATATTGAGACTGAAATTAACCGTTTGGGCATGGCAGATTATATTTCCCAGGTTTTGGTACCTACTGAAAAGGTGGTTCAAATTCGTGATGGGAAAAAGATATCTAAAGACCGTGTTTATTTTCCAGGATACGTGATGATCGAAGCCAATTTAACGGGTGAAATTCCACACATCATCAAATCGATTACTGGTGTCATTGGTTTCTTGGGAGAAGTTAAAGGAGGTGATCCTGTGCCACTTCGTCAATCAGAAGTTAACCGCATGCTTGGTAAAGTAGATGAATTGGCAATCAATGTGGATACCCAATCGATTCCTTACAAAACAGGAGAGACTGTAAAAGTAGTCGATGGTCCTTTCAATGGGTTCAATGGTACCATTGAGAAGATCAATGAAGAAAAGCGTAAACTTGAAGTAATGGTGAAAATTTTCGGAAGAAAGACACCGTTGGAATTGAGTTTTATGCAAGTTGAAAAAGTATAATCACAATTAATTATAATCCTACATCTACGCTTCCAACTGTTAGATGTGCTAAATTTTGTAAAAAATGGCAAAAGAAATTAGTAAAGTAGTTAAACTACAAGTTAAGGGAGGTGCTGCGAATCCTTCGCCACCGGTTGGACCTGCTTTGGGAGCTGCTGGGGTTAACATCATGGAGTTTTGTAAGCAGTTTAATGCGCGAACTCAAGATCAACCCGGCAAAGTATTACCTGTACAAATTACAGTGTACAAAGACAAATCGTTTGATTTTGTCGTCAAAACTCCTCCAGCTGCGGTGCAATTAATGGATGCTGCTAAAATCAAATCGGGTTCAGGGCAACCTAACCGTAAGAAAGTAGCCAATGTCTCTTGGGATCAAATCAAAACGATCGCTGAAGACAAAATGCCTGATTTAAATTCGTTCACGATTGAATCAGCTATGAGTATGATTGCCGGTACTGCTCGTTCTATGGGTATTACCGTAACCGGGGATTCTCCGCTAAAAAAATAATGAGTTATGGCAAAATTGACGAAAAAACAAAAAGAAGCTGCCTCTAAAATCGAGAAGAATAAATTGTATTCTTTGAAAGATGCTTCTGCTTTATTAAAGCAGGTTTCTTATGCAAAATTTGATGAGTCGGTAGATATTGCTGTTCGTTTGGGCGTTGATCCTCGAAAAGCAAATCAAATGGTTCGTGGCGTAGTTACTCTACCTCACGGAACGGGTAAAGATGTACGTGTGTTGGCTTTGGTTACTCCAGATAAAGAGGCAGAAGCAAAAGCAGCAGGTGCTGATTACGTAGGTTTAGACGAATTCCTTCAAAAAATTAAAGATGGTTGGACTGATGTTGATGTAATCATCACTATGCCAGCGGTTATGGGTAAATTAGGTCCATTAGGTCGTATTTTAGGACCTCGTGGTTTGATGCCTAACCCTAAAACAGGTACAGTAACTATGGAAGTAGGGAAAGCTGTACAAGAAGTGAAAGCGGGTAAAATCGACTTTAAAGTGGACAAAACAGGTATCGTACACGCGGGTATCGGAAAAGTATCTTTCGATGCTGACAAGATTGTCGATAACGCTCACGAAATTATTCAAACATTAATCAAATTAAAACCAACTGCAGCTAAAGGTACTTACATCAAGTCTATCCACTTGTCAAGTACAATGAGTCCTGCTATTGCTTTAGATCCTAAAGCAGTGTAATTGGGTAGTTAAAAAGTTTTATTATGACTAGAGAAGAAAAATCAATCGCGATAAAAGACTTAACTGCAAAATTAGCAGAGGCGAATATCCTTTACATTGCAGATACGTCAGGTTTAGATGCTGAAACAACATCTAACTTACGCAGAGCTTGTTTTAAAGCAGGAATCAAATTAGAAGTGGTAAAAAACACCTTGTTGGAGAAAGCGATGGAAGCTTCAGAAAACGAGTACGGTGAATTGCCAACTATCCTTAAAGGAAACTCTTCTATCTTGATTGCTTCTGTGGCAAATCAACCTGCGAAAATCATCAAAGATTTCCGTAAGAAGTCGGATAAGCCTCTTTTAAAAGGTGCTTACATCAACCAAGAAATCTACATCGGTGATAACCAGTTGGATTCATTAGCAGCGTTAAAATCGAAAGAAGAAGTTATTGGAGAAATCATCGGATTACTTCAATCTCCTGCAAAACGCGTACTTTCTGCTTTGTTGAACAATGCAGAGCAAAAAGGCGAAGCTGCAGAATAATTGAACGCACTTAATAAATAAAATAAATTTAAAAACATTTTAAACGATAGAAAAAATGGCAGATTTGAAACAATTCGCAGAACAATTAGTTAACTTGACTGTTAAAGAAGTTAACGATTTAGCTACAATCTTAAAAGAGGAGTACGGTATCGAGCCTGCTGCTGCTGCAGTAGTCGTTGCTGCTGGTGGAGGTGATGCTGGTGCTGCTGAAGAGCAAACAGAATTCACTGTAGTATTGAAAGATGCTGGTGCTTCTAAATTAGCGGTAGTTAAAGCAGTTAAAGAATTAACTGGATTGGGTCTTAAAGAAGCGAAAGATATCGTAGACGGAGCTCCATCTAACATTAAAGAAGCGGTTTCTAAAGCAGAAGCTGAAGGCTTGAAAAAAGCTTTAGAAGAAGCTGGAGCTGTAGTTGAATTGAAATAATTCTTTTACGGTTTAAGAATTAGGTTTAGGTCCTGAGTAAGCACTCAGCGGCCTAAACCCTTTTTCGTATAATAAATTTATCTTTTTTTGACTGTGCATTTACACATTCAAATTCAATACAAACTATAACCTTTACGAAGAAAGAAATAAACGGTTTTCTTGGTTTATTTTAAAAGATGTAACGGTTATTTTACTCAAGAAAAGTTACAAAATCAACGTGTATTTACACAAAAAAGTACTTTTTTTAAAAATCAAAATTTTGTCCATTGATGATAACTAATCAGACTGAAAGATTGAATTTTGCCTCGACGAAGAACATTCCACAGTATCCCGATTTCTTGGATGTTCAAATTAAGTCGTTCAAAGATTTCTTCCAATTGGAAACGAAATCTGACGAAAGAGGTAACGAAGGGCTCTACAACACCTTCATGGAAAACTTTCCAATCACTGATACCAGAAATCAATTTGTGTTGGAATTCCTCGATTATTTCGTGGATCCACCGCGTTACACCATCCAAGAGTGTATTGAAAGAGGTCTAACCTACAGCGTGCCTCTGAAAGCCCGTTTAAAACTTTACTGTACCGATCCTGAACATGAGGATTTTGAAACGATCGTACAGGATGTGTATTTAGGAACTATCCCTTACATGACCCCTAGTGGTACTTTTGTAATTAACGGCGCTGAGCGTGTAGTTGTATCGCAATTACACCGTTCACCTGGGGTGTTCTTTGGACAATCGTTCCACGCCAACGGAACAAAATTATATTCTGCTCGTGTGATTCCTTTCAAAGGGTCATGGATTGAATTTGCTACCGATATCAACAACGTGATGTATGCCTACATCGATCGTAAAAAGAAATTACCGGTAACTACTTTATTCCGTGCGATTGGATTTGAGCGCGATAAAGATATTTTGGAAATTTTTGACCTCGCAGAAGAAATCAAAGTTTCTAAAACCGGATTGAAAAAGTACGCAGGTCGCAAACTTGCCGCTCGTGTTTTGAACACTTGGCACGAAGACTTCGTAGATGAAGATACCGGTGAAGTAGTGTCTATTGAACGAAACGAAATTATCTTGGATCGTGATACGATTTTGGATAAAGATAATATTGAAGAAATTATCGATGCGAATGTAAAATCGATCTTACTTCACAAAGAGGATAACAACCAAGCGGATTACGCGATTATCCACAATACGTTACAAAAAGACCCCACCAACTCTGAAAAAGAAGCCGTGGAGCATATCTACCGTCAGTTGCGTAATGCTGAACCACCTGATGAAGAAACCGCTCGTGGTATTATCGATAAATTGTTCTTCTCGGATCAACGCTACAACTTAGGTGAAGTAGGTCGTTACCGTATGAACAAAAAATTAAACTTAGATATCCCTATGGAAAAGCAAGTGCTTACCAAAGAGGATATCATCACCATTGTGAAATATTTGATCGAATTGATCAACTCTAAAGCAGAGATTGATGATATCGACCACTTATCTAACCGTCGTGTTCGTACGGTAGGGGAGCAACTTTCACAACAATTTGGTGTAGGTCTTGCGCGTATGGCGAGAACTATTCGCGAGCGTATGAATGTACGTGACAACGAGGTGTTTACCCCAATCGACTTGATCAATGCCAAAACTTTATCTTCTGTAATTAACTCCTTCTTCGGAACCAACCAGTTATCGCAGTTTATGGATCAAACCAATCCATTAGCTGAGATTACACACAAACGTCGTCTTTCTGCCTTAGGTCCTGGTGGTCTTTCAAGAGAGCGCGCTGGTTTCGAGGTTCGTGACGTTCACTATACACACTACGGTCGTTTATGTCCGATTGAAACCCCTGAGGGACCCAACATTGGTTTGATTTCTTCATTGGGAGTTTTCGCCAAAGTGAACGGAATGGGATTCATTGAAACGCCTTATCGCAAAGTAGCCAATGGTAAAGTAGATTTAGTTTCTGAACCTATTTACCTAAGCGCTGAAGAAGAAGAAGGTAAAATGATTGCGCAAGCAAACATTGAAATGGATGATCAAGGTACGATTACAGCTGAAAAAGTTATTGCTCGTGAGGAAGGGGACTTCCCAGTAGTAGAACCAACAGTTGTGCATTATACCGACGTTGCCCCGAACCAAATTGCCTCGATTTCGGCTTCGTTGATTCCGTTCTTGGAACACGATGACGCGAACCGTGCGTTGATGGGATCCAACATGATGCGTCAGGCCGTACCCTTATTACGTCCTGAATCACCAATTGTAGGTACAGGTTTAGAGCGTCAAGTGGCCTCAGATTCTCGTGTATTGATTAATGCAGAAGGCAATGGGGTAGTAGAGTATGTTGATGCCGACAAAATCACAATCAAATACGACCGTACCGAGGAAGAACGTATGGTAAGCTTTGATACCGATGAGAAAACGTATCAATTGATTAAATTTAGAAAAACCAACCAAAGCACTTGTATCAACTTGAAACCGATTGTTCGCAAAGGCGATCGCGTAGTCAAAGGACAAGTACTTTGTGAAGGATATGCGACTCAAGCCGGTGAATTAGCCATCGGACGTAACTTGAAAGTAGCGTTCATGCCTTGGAAAGGGTACAACTTTGAGGATGCGATTGTAATTTCTGAAAAAGTAGTACGTGACGATATCTTTACGTCTATCCATATCGATGATTATTCGTTGGAAGTTCGTGACACCAAATTAGGTAACGAAGAATTAACCAATGATATTCCAAACGTTTCAGAAGAAGCGACTAAAGATTTGGATGAAAACGGGATGATCCGTATCGGTGCTGAAGTAAAACCTGGTGATATTTTAATTGGTAAGATTACGCCAAAAGGGGAATCCGATCCAACACCAGAAGAAAAATTACTTCGCGCGATTTTCGGTGATAAAGCCGGGGATGTGAAAGATGCCTCGTTAAAAGCTTCCCCTTCGTTAAGTGGTGTGGTTTTAGATAAAAAATTATTCGCTCGTGCGGTGAAAGATAAACGTAAGCGCACGAAAGATAAAGACGATTTGACGGCATTAGAAATGGAATTCGAAGTGCGTTTCGTTGAATTGAAAGATAAATTGGTTGAAAAATTATTCGCTATCGTTGACGGGAAAACATCGCAAGGGGTAATGAATGATTTGGGTGAAGAAGTATTGCCAAAAGGGAAGAAGTATACCAAGAAAATGCTTCAAGCTGTGGAAGACTTTGCTCACTTAACCAAAGGACAATGGGTGGCGGATGAAGATACCAACCGTTTGGTAAACGACTTAATCCACAACTATAAAATCAAATTAAACGACCTTCAAGGAGCGTTACGTCGTGAGAAATTCACCATTACCGTAGGTGACGAGTTACCCGCAGGTATCTTGAAATTGGCTAAGGTGTATATCGCGAAGAAACGTAAATTGAAAGTAGGAGATAAGATGGCAGGTCGCCACGGTAACAAAGGTATCGTAGCGCGTATCGTTCGCCAAGAAGATATGCCATTCTTAGAAGATGGAACACCTGTGGATATCGTATTGAATCCGCTAGGGGTACCTTCGCGTATGAACATCGGTCAGATTTATGAAACCGTATTGGGTTGGGCTGGATTGAAATTAGGGAAGAAATTTGCGACCCCAATTTTTGACGGTGCAACGCTAGACCAAATTAATGCATTAACAGATGAAGCAGGTATCCCACGATTCGGTCATACGTATTTGTATGATGGAGGTACAGGAGAGCGTTTCCACCAACCGGCTACGGTAGGGGTAATCTACATGCTGAAATTAGGTCACATGGTAGATGACAAAATGCACGCACGTTCGATCGGTCCATACTCCTTGATTACGCAACAACCGTTAGGAGGTAAAGCTCAGTTCGGAGGTCAGCGTTTTGGAGAGATGGAGGTTTGGGCACTTGAAGCCTACGGGGCATCAAGTACCTTACGTGAAATCTTGACGGTTAAATCGGATGACGTTATTGGTAGAGCTAAAACTTACGAAGCAATCGTTAAGGGTGAAGCAATGCCAGAGCCAGGATTACCTGAATCATTCAATGTATTAATGCATGAATTGAAAGGTCTTGGACTTGACATTCGATTAGAAGAATAATATCAGTACCGGAAAGCCGATGCTGAGAAGGATCGGCTCCGTTAACTGTAACTATTTTAAAAACGACTAAGATGAACAATAGAAATAAAGATAAAAATACCATTAAACGATTTGACAAAATCACAATCGGACTTGCGTCTCCAGAATCGATTTTGGCAGAATCAAGAGGTGAGGTTTTAAAACCTGAAACCATCAATTATCGTACCCACAAACCGGAACGTGACGGGTTATTCTGTGAGCGTATCTTCGGACCCGTAAAGGATTTCGAATGTGCTTGTGGAAAATACAAACGCATCCGTTACAAAGGCATCGTGTGTGACCGATGTGGGGTAGAGGTGACCGAGAAAAAAGTACGTCGTGACCGTGTGGGACATATCAATTTAGTAGTGCCTATTGCACACATTTGGTATTTCCGTTCCTTACCAAACAAAATCGGTTATATCCTTGGATTACCTTCCAAAAAATTGGATATGATCATCTACTACGAGCGTTATGTGGTAATTCAAGCCGGTATCGCTAAAAATGTAGATGGCGAACCCTTGCAAAAATTAGATTTCTTAACAGAAGAGGAGTATTTGAATATTTTGGATACCCTACCGATGGAGAACCAATATTTAGACGATTCAGATCCAAATAAATTCATCGCCAAAATGGGTGCCGAATGTATTATGGACTTGTTAGCCCGTACCGATTTGGATGCTTTGTCTTACGAATTGCGTCACTCTGCCAACAATGAAACGTCAAAACAACGTAAAACAGAAGCATTAAAACGTCTTCAAGTAGTGGAGTCTTTCCGTGATTCTAACTTGAACCGTGAGAACCGTCCCGAGTGGATGATCTTGAAAGTGATTCCGGTGATCCCACCAGAATTACGTCCGTTAGTGCCACTAGATGGGGGTCGTTTTGCGACATCCGACTTGAATGACTTGTACCGTCGTGTGATTATCCGTAACAACCGTTTAAAACGTTTGATGGAAATCAAAGCGCCTGAGGTAATCTTACGTAACGAAAAACGTATGTTGCAAGAGGCGGTTGACTCCTTGTTTGATAATACACGTAAAGCTTCTGCCGTGAAGACAGAATCTAATCGTCCTTTGAAATCCCTTTCGGATTCGTTGAAAGGTAAACAAGGTCGTTTCCGTCAAAATTTATTGGGTAAACGTGTGGATTATTCAGCGCGTTCGGTAATTGTCGTGGGACCTGAATTGAAAATGTACGAATGTGGTTTGCCAAAAGATATGGCAGCTGAATTGTACAAACCGTTCGTTATCCGTAAGTTAATTGAGCGCGGAATCGTGAAAACGGTTAAATCGGCGAAGAAAATCATCGATAAAAAAGAACCGGTAGTATGGGATATCCTTGAGAATGTAATCAAAGGTCACCCAGTATTACTAAACCGTGCCCCCACTCTTCACCGTTTGGGTATCCAAGCTTTCCAACCGAAATTAATTGAAGGAAAAGCGATTCAGTTACACCCGTTAACGTGTACGGCGTTTAATGCCGACTTTGACGGGGACCAGATGGCGGTTCACTTGCCGTTAGGACCTGAAGCAATTTTGGAAGCACAATTGTTAATGTTGGCTTCGCACAATATCTTGAACCCAGCTAATGGGGCGCCTATTACCGTTCCTTCTCAGGACATGGTACTTGGATTGTACTATATGACGAAAGAGCGTTTGTCTACTCCTGAGTTACAAATCAAAGGAGAAGGCTTAACATTCTATTCAGCACAAGAAGTAAATATTGCCTTGAATGAAGGACGTTTAGAGTTAAATGCACGCGTTAAAATCAGAACTAAAGATTTCAACGAAAATGGCGAATTGGTGTACAAAATCATCCAAACTACTGCCGGACGTGTATTATTCAATGAAGTAGTACCCGAAGCAGCAGGTTATATCAATGAAGTATTGACGAAAAAGTCATTGCGTGATATCATTGGTAAAATCTTAGCCACTACGAATGTTCCTACTACGGCTGCATTCTTGGATGATATTAAAGATATGGGGTATAAATTTGCCTTCCAAGGTGGTTTATCCTTCTCTTTAGGTGATATTAAAGTACCTGAGAAAAAAGACGAATTGATTGCCGATGCACGTGAGCAAGTGGATGGTATTACCATGAACTATAACATGGGTCTTATCACCAATAACGAGCGTTACAACCAAGTTATTGACGTGTGGACATCTACCAATGCTTTATTGACTGAATTGGCGATGAAGAATATTCGTGAAGACCAACAAGGATTTAACTCAGTATACATGATGTTGGATTCGGGAGCACGTGGTTCGAAAGAGCAGATCCGTCAGTTAACTGGTATGCGTGGTTTGATGGCGAAGCCGAAAAAATCAACAGCAGGTGGTGGAGAGATTATCGAAAACCCGATTCTTTCCAACTTTAAAGAAGGTCTTTCAATTTTGGAATACTTCATTTCTACGCACGGTGCCCGTAAAGGTCTTGCGGATACGGCGTTGAAAACAGCGGATGCAGGTTACTTAACCCGTCGTCTACACGATGTATCACAAGATGTAATTGTGAACTCTGTTGACTGTGGTACCTTACGCGGTATTGAAGTTACAGCCTTGAAGAAAAACGAAGAAGTGGTGGAAACCCTAGGGGAGCGCATCCTAGGACGTGTGACCTTGCAAGATGTAGTTAATCCGTTGACTTCGCAAGTAATCATTGCTGCAGGGGAAGAAATCACCGAAGCTGTAGTGCGTGAAATCGAAGAATCACCGATTGAAAGAGTAGAGGTGCGTTCTCCATTAACGTGCGAGGCTACGAAAGGAATCTGTGCAAAATGTTACGGTAGAAATTTAGCCACTGGTAAAATGACCCAAAAAGGGGAAGCGGTTGGTGTAATTGCAGCGCAGTCGATCGGGGAGCCTGGTACACAGTTGACACTTCGTACGTTCCACGTTGGAGGGGTTGCAGGAGGTGTTTCGGAAGAATCATCGATTGTAGCACGTTTTGGCGGACGTCTTGAAATTGAAGACTTAAAAACCGTTAAAGGGGAAGATACTGAAGGGAATGAAGTTGACATCGTGATCTCACGTTCTACCGAATTAAAATTAGTTGATGCTACCACAGGTATCGTTTTAAATACCCACAATATTCCTTATGGATCGAGTATTTTCGTGAAAGACGGGGATGTCGTTGAAAAAGGAACCACCTTGTGTAAATGGGATCCGTATAACGGGGTAATTGTATCTGAATTTACAGGTAAAATTGCTTATGAAGATTTAGAACAAGGACAAACATTCCAAGTTGAAATCGACGAACAAACGGGATTCCAAGAGAAAGTAATTTCAGAGGGAAGAAACAAGAAATTGATTCCAACCTTATTGATTTATGGAAAAGATGGTGAATTAATTCGTTCGTACAACTTACCGGTAGGGGCACACCTTATGGTTGAGGATGGCGAGAAAATTAAGGCGGGTAAAATCTTAGTCAAGATTCCACGTCGTTCTTCAAAAGCAGGCGATATCACGGGAGGTCTTCCACGTATTACCGAGTTGTTAGAGGCGCGTAATCCTTCAAACCCAGCAGTAGTTTCTGAAATTGATGGAGTTGTTTCATTTGGTAAAATCAAACGCGGTAACCGTGAGATTATCATTGAATCGAAATTTGGAGAAATCCGCAAATACTTAGTGAAATTATCAAGTCAGATTTTAGTTCAAGAAAATGACTTCGTTAAAGCGGGTATGCCATTGTCGGATGGTGCCATTACTCCTGAAGATATTTTACGTATCCAAGGTCCTTCTGCGGTACAACAATACTTGGTGAATGAAATCCAAGAAGTTTACCGTTTACAAGGGGTAAAAATCAACGACAAGCACTTTGAAGTAGTGATTCGTCAAATGATGCGTAAGGTACAAATTGAAGATCCAGGAGATACCTTGTTCTTGGAAGAGCAATTGGTACATACGAGCGATTTCATGATTGAAAACGACAAGTTATACGGTATGAAAGTGGTTGAAGATGCGGGTGATTCCGAAAATCTAAAACCAGGACAAATCGTAAGTCCACGTGAGCTTCGCGATGAGAATTCTGTATTGAAACGCAATGATAAGAACTTAGTAGTAGCGCGTGATGCGGTTATGGCTACAGCTACTCCAGTACTTCAGGGTATTACAAGAGCTTCGTTACAAACCAAGTCGTTCATTTCGGCGGCTTCGTTCCAGGAGACAACCAAAGTATTGAATGAAGCGGCAGTAGCGGGTAAAGTCGATAACCTTGAAGGTTTGAAAGAAAACGTTATTGTAGGACACCGAATTCCAGCTGGTACAGGTATGCGTGATTACGATCATATTATTGTAGGATCGAAAGATGATTACAATGAGTTAATGGCCAACAAAGAAGAATACGTTTACTAGTGATGAGCGAAGAATTGCAACCCGGACAAATCAACATCGAGTTGGATGAGAAAACGGCAGAAGGGATTTACTCCAATTTAGCCATTATTAATCATTCCCCCTCTGAGTTTGTGTTGGATTTTGTGACCATCATGCCTGGTGTGCCAAAATCTAAAGTGAAGTCCAGAATTATTCTGACCCCACAACATGCCAAACGTTTCTTAAATGCCCTGGCCGAAAACATTTACCGTTTTGAAGCCGCTCATGGGGTGATCAAAGAAACCGATGTTCCTCCCGTTCCGCTGAATTTCGGGCCGACAGGACAAGCTTAAAAAATGTAAGAAACTCCGCTAGAAATAGCGGAGTTTTTTATTGAAAAAAACCAAAAACGCCGACTAAAAACCGATTTATCCGACGAACGAAATAAGGGGTTAATGTTAACAAAAAGCTAACATAAAATGGATGTTTTCAGGGTTTTAGTTTTTAATTTTGTGGCAAATATAACATCGTTAATTATGATCAAAAATTTACAAGATTTTAAATTCATTACTTATTTGGTAGTGTTTTTAACTTTTTTCAATTTCAGTTCTGCTCAAGTTACTCTTCCTCATTATGACGGATTAGATTACACTGTGGGCCAAGGTCTTCAAACACAAGCTGGATGGACTTTGTTAAACTCAGGAGACGATTTAGCAATTACCTCTGGTAGCTTAACGTATCCTGGTTTGTTGGGTTCCACTGGGAACAGAGTTTCATTTGCTGGAGCAGGTATTGATGCCGCAAAAGCATTTACTCAACAAACTACGGGTACTGTGTATTTTTCCTTTTTGTTGAATGTGACTTCTCTGGGTTCATTAAATACCACTGGAGGTTATTTTACAGCATTTAATGAAGGCACTGGGACAAATTTTGGTGCTACAGTTTGGTTGCGTTCCGATGGAGCGGGATACGATATTGGTATCAACCCTAGAACCACTGTTGCGAATACAGTTTGGAGTACTGGTACCACTAGTGTGAATACTACGGTTTTGGTTGTTATTGCTTACCAAGTTGTTACAGGTACAGCAAATGATGTTGTGCGTTTGTGGATAAATCCTGTTCCAGGTGCAGCAGAACCTTCTGCTACATTAAGTGCTACGAATACCGGAACAGATTTAACCAATTTGAATAGAATTCTTCTAAGACAAGACGCAGCAACTACTACGCCAAGTGTAGAAATGGATGAGTTTAGAATTGGAACTACTTGGGCAAGTGTTACTCCAGCAGCTGCAGGTACAATTACGGGTGCAGCTACTACTGCTGCATTTACAACAACCTATGGTACAGCTTCTGCCACACAATCGTTTGCAGTTTCGGGCGCTAATTTAACGGCTAATTTGGTGGCTACCGCCCCTGCAGGTTTTGAAGTATCTTCCGATAATATTACTTTTGGTTCTACAGCCACCTTTGCACCAACGGGAGGAAACGCTTCGGGAACGCTTCGTATTCGCTTAAGTGCAACGGCTCCTGTTGCTGGGAATTATAATAGCCAAAATATCATATTGTCTTCAACAGGCGCTACAGCTCAAAATATTACTACTCCTGCTTCAGGAAATGCTGTATCTCCTGCATCGTTGACGATAACGGCCAACAATCAATCCGTAGCTTTTGGTACCCCTGTCGCGACAGTAATTGCAGCGGGTTCGTTTACCCCTTCTGGATTTGTAAATGGTGAGACAGCTTCGGTTATTTCGGGAGCGGCTACTTACACTACAACGTATACCGATACCACACCTGCGGGTACGCCTGGGGTAACCATTACGCCAAATGTGAGTGGTTTGACTGCCGCTAACTATACGTTTTCCGCTGCTGATGGTACGATTAGCATTACATCGTCTCCCGTGCCTTCGATTACCAGTGCTTTGACCGCTTCGGCAACCTATGGAACGTCATTTACGTATCAAATTACAGCCGATAATTCGCCTACCTCATTCAACGCGGTTAACTTGCCTACAGGCTTAACAATTAACACGGTTACGGGTGAAATTAGTGGTACACCTACCGCAGCACCCGGCACCTATTCTGTTGGACTCGTAGCTACAAATGCTGGTGGTAATGGAACCGCTACTTTAAGCTTATCGATTGCTGCCAAAGGATTAACTATTGATGGTATTGCGGCTGTAGATCGCGAATACAATGGATTGACTTCTGTGGCTTTTACTGGAGGAACGTTAAACGGTGTTTTTGGTTCTGATGCGGTTTCATTTACAGGAACTGCTTCTGTAGCTACAAAAACTGCCGCGGCTAACAAGCCCGTTACCTTTGCGCTTACTTTAAATGGCGCACAAGCTGGGAATTATACGTTGACACAACCCACAGGAATTACAGTGTCTATCACAACAAAAACTTTGACGGTTAATGGCGCTACGGCTCAAAATAAAGTTTTTGATGGCAATACCAATGCCGTTATTACTGGAACATTAAATGGCGTGGTGTTGGGCGACACGGTAACCTTCAACGGAACGGGAACTTTTGCATCTTCGGCTATTGGAAATAACATCGCCGTAACGTCTACCGCTACTTTAGGTGGTGTGGATGCGGCCAATTATACGCTTACACAACCTACAGGTTTAACGGCGAATATTACGCCAGCTATAGTACCTTTAGTTCAATGGAATACTTTTGGAAATTCAGGTAATGAGACTACAGAAGATAGCGTTGCTAACAATGTAAATATGCAGTCTTCTACGTTAAATTTTACAGGAAGTACGGTGACTCCAAACGGAAACGGAAATCGTTTTGGTGGTACTTGGGGAACGCAATCAGTACTTACTACCAATCAGTACATTCAATTTACTGTAACTCCTAATGTAGGGTTCACTTTTACACCTACTTCTTTTGTCTTTATTTGGGACCGCTCATCAACTGGGCCTTCAAGTGTTGCTTTACGCTCGTCGGTGGATGGATTTACTTCTGATTTAGGTGTTTTAAATGGACTTACCTCAGGTGGTGCCAGTACAACTACAACACGTACTATCACAATTTCAGGGTTGTCTACAATTTCAACTCCAACTACTTTCCGTATTTATGGGTATAACTCTACTGGAGGTACCGGAGGATTTGATTGTGCGTCAAGTGTAAATAATGTTGTATTAAACGGTTTCACTGAAGTAGCACCTGCTCCATCCATTACTACTGCTGGAACCCCTGCTGCTTTAACTACCGAATATGGAACGGCATCTTCTGAAACTTCATTTACTGTTTCAGCTACGTTCTTGCAAAGTGCGATTACGGTCACTGCTCCAACGGGCTTTGAAGTGTCTGCAACTTCAGGTGCTGGATTTGGCGCTACAGCTACAATCGGTGCTGTAGGCAACATTACTAATGTACCTGTATATGTTCGTTTGGCCGCCAATGCTTCTGTTGCAGGGTCACCTTACAGTGGAAATATTGTTTTGACGAGTACCAACGCAACCCCTGTAAATGTGGCTACAGCTTCTAGTACTGTTACGGCAAAGAATTTAACTATTACGGGTATTGCTATTGCGAATAAAGTTTTTGATGGAAATACCGATGCTACAATCACGGGAACCCCTTCTTTGGTAGGTGTTGTTGCGGGTGATGAAGCGAATGTAATTTTAGGAGGTACGCCTGTGGCTACCTTTACCTCTTCAGCTGTGGGGACTGATATTCCTGTTACAGTTTCAGGATATACTCTTTCGGGAAGTGCTTCTTCAAATTATTCGTTAACGCAACCTACGGGTTTGGTGGCTGATATCACTTCTGAACCTACTCCAGTAATTACGAGTGCATTAACCGCTAATGGAATTTATGGAACAGCTTTCAGTTACACCATTACCGCTTCGAATGCACCCACTTCATTCAATGCATTAAATTTACCAGCAGGTCTTTCTGTGGATACCGTGAGTGGTGTTATTTCTGGAACCATTACTGCAGCTCCTGGCAATTATACCTTCACTTTAGAAGCCATCAATGGTGGAGGGTCAGGGACAGCGTCATTGGTGCTTACCGTTGCTCCAAAAACACTTACGGTGAATGGACTTTCGGTGAATGATAAAGAATATGATGGAAATCTAACGGCTACACCAGTAGGTGGACTTTTAGATGGAATTTTCAGTACGGATGTAGTTTCGTTTTCGGCAACGGCAACCTTTGCTACTAAAGTGGTGGGTGTTGCAAAACCGGTAACCGTTGTCCTTACCTTAAATGGGGCTGATGCGAGTAAGTATGTGGTGACTCCTTTAACTGGATTAACCGCTTCAATTACCGCTAAAAATCTTACGATTACAGGAGCTGCTGCTCAAAACAAACCTTTTGATGGGACTACTGCAGCGATCATTACAGGTACACTTTCTGGTGTTGTTTCTGGGGATAATGTTACTTTGGTGGGTACAGGAGTTTTTGCTTCTGCAGCACAAGGAACAGGTATTCCTGTAACATCAACGGCGACTTTAGCTGGAACAGATGCGGGCAATTATACATTGACGCAACCTGCAGGTTTGAGTGCCAATATTACGCAGCCTGCTATCTTAATGTGGAATACTTTTGGAAATGTTGGAACGGAATCTACTGAGCCAAGTTCGTATAACAACCCCAATGTAGCTGCGGCTTCCATGTCTATTAACGGAATAACATTACCCACAAATAGTAACCGTTTGGGAGGGTCTAACTGGGCCCTAGCTTCACGTGATGCTAATAAGTATTATGAATTTACGGTAACTCCTAACAGTGGCTACCAATTCACACCTTCTTCATTCAACTTTATTTGGGATCGTTCTGGAACAGGACCAAACACGCTTTCTATCCGTTCTTCAATAGACAATTATGCTAGCGATATCGCCGTAATTACAGGGGTTGCTGGAAACTTGTCAAATTTCAACTCCATCAATGTTAGCTCGTTAGCCAATATTCAATCGACAACAACTTTCCGTGTGTATGCTTATGGCGCTACAGGTGCAGCAGGTACCGGAGGTTTTGATACGAGTGCAAATATTAATAATGTTATTTTATTTGGTTCTACAAGTTTAATTACGGGACCTACGTCTTCTGTAATTACTGGAACAACTTCAGTATGTGATGGCGATAGTGCTGTGATTGCGATCAATATCACCGACGGTAGAAGTCCTTTTACGGTAGTCTATACCGATGGAACTACAAACTTTACAGAAACCAATTATGTTTCTGGAACGAATATCGTAGTTTCTCCAACCGCTACAACAACCTATACCTTAGTTTCAGTTACCGATGCTAATGCTTTAGCGGGTACGGGTAATTCGGGTTCAGCAACGATTTCTATTCTTCCCAATCAGCCCTATTATTTAGACGCGGATAATGATGGATTTGGTGCAGGGGCAGTGGTTTTCAACTCTTGTTTCCCGATTGCGGGTTATTCAACCTTTGATACTGATTGTAATGATGCGAATCCTTCCATTCGTCCAGGTGCCGTTGATGTATGTTACGACGGTATCGATAACGACTGTAACGGTAACATCGATAACTTAGGTTTACCTGGAGGTTGTACCCCAATTGTGAGTACAAT
>NZ_FQVQ01000016.1 GCF_900129405.1 Flavobacterium fontis
GGGGCTCACCTCTTCCCATTCCGAACAGAGAAGTTAAGCCCGACAGCGCAGATGGTACTGCATAACTGTGGGAGAGTATGTCGCCGCCTTGTTTTAGTGAGGCCCTTCAATTTGAAGGGCCTCATTTTTTTTATCGGTGCGGCGTGTCCCTCCGGTCGATTGCTTCGCCAGTTCGGCTAAAGCCTCGGGTCGCCGCCTTGTTTTTTGAAAGACCTTTACAGTAGTGTATAGGTCTTTTTGTTTTTATTATAAATTGTGAATGATGAATTATAAATGACATGTAGAACCTGCCCATTGGCAGGTTTTTATTATATAATAAATTGTGAATGATAGATTATAAATGATTGGTTGCCCATTGGCGGGTTTTTATTATATTATAAATTGTGAATGATAAATTATAAATGATACGTAGAACCTGCCCATTGGCAGGTATTTTTTTGGGGGGGAATGCGATAGGATTACTTGCCTGGTAAATTCTAACTAGGGTTGTAAAAGCGCACGCAGCCGCGTGAGGGACAGCAGTGGAAAGCCCACAGCGCAGGGCAACGGAGCGAGGACTTGCAACGGATTGCCCGACCCGCAGGGGCACGCTAAAAGAATTATTTTGAATTATGAATTATGAGTTATGAATTATGAGTTGCGATTCGGTTAGGTGTTTAGATCGAGATCGCGGATATAGTCCTCGTATTCTTTAAAAAATTCCTCGAAGGCATGCATTTGGGTGGCGAAGAAGCGATGAATTCGGTCCCAATCGTCTCTTCGATTCATGTTTACGCCCTCAAGTTCAACCCAAATGCGACTGATTATTTTTCCGTTTTCTAGGGTTAAATGCCTTTCAAAAAGGGCGTTGGGAAGATGTTCTTCTCGTAGAAGCGTTCGTAACGATTCAATTTTTTCATAGTATATTTTTCGTTTTTCAGCATCGCGGGGTTCGATATCCAGTTGCACCCGTGCGATACGATTATCAACATAGAATTTGAAGCTAACATCTTTAATTTGAGTGTCATACAGCATCCATTTTCGCGGGTAATTGGTGCCAAAGGTAGCCCAAAATTCACGTTTTAAAAGTTGTTTTTCTTCCTTACTATACATGCCGTTTTTTTTGGTAAATTTAAACATAATTACGGGTTATGACGTTTACCACTTTTCAAGCTTTACTTCCTCTACTTCAACAGCTACCTTTACCTGCACTTTCTGCCCATGCCAAAGTGGTACCCGAGGAACGCCGTCGGGCACTTTATGCTGGAAATATTCCTGACAATGCGCGTCAAGCTGCTGTTTTAATTTATTTATATCCCATTGAAGCGGTCATGCATGCTGTATTTATCCGTCGAAATGAATATCCTGGAGTGCATTCGGGACAGATTGCTTTTCCGGGCGGTAAAGTCGAGACAGAGGATGTTTCTTTGTGGCACACGGCATTACGAGAGGCTCAGGAGGAGGTAGGAATTATACCGGAACACGTTTCCTTGATAAAACCGATAACTTCGGTGTACATTCCACCCAGTAATTTTCAAGTCTTCCCTTTTCTTGCCTACGGACATGAACGTCCTCAATTTGTGTTGCAACTTGAGGAAGTGTCTGAGATTTTAGAATTTCCATTATCGCATTTGTTGGAAGATGCGAATGTAACAACTATGCGTTTGGCGACTTCGTATTCCAAATCTATTGAAGTGCCAGCCTTTCAAATTGAGAATCAAATTATTTGGGGCGCCACAGCCATGATGGTGAGTGAATTGAAAGACAGTTTTAAGGCCTTGTTATCCGTATAATTCTTCGTATCTTTAGCTCCCATTTTGGCGCTATGAACTTGATAAAACGCAATCCGTTTGGACATATCTTATTTTTAAAAAAATGGCTTATCCGTATTGCAGGTGTAATTACGCATCGTCGGTATCGCGGATTCAATGAGCTGCAAATTGAAGGTTCTGAAATCTTACGTCAGTTGCCGGAACAAAATGTATTGTTTATCTCCAATCACCAAACCTATTTTGCCGATGTTGTAGCGATGTTTCACGTCTTTAATGCCAGTTTGAGCGGACGTCAAAATAACATTCGCAATGTTGGTTATTTGTGGAATCCCAAACTCAATGTATATTATGTAGCGGCGGGCGAGACCATGCGCTCGGGATTATTGCCCAAAATATTGGCTTATGCGGGGGCCATAACGGTAGAGCGAACTTGGCGTTCGGGCGGGAAAGATATTGATGAAAAGAAAGCGGTCAATCCCAACGATACAGAAAACATCATGAAAGCATTGGCTGACGGGTGGGTCATCACTTTTCCACAAGGGACCACGAAGTCGTTTAAACCCGTTCGTAAAGGGACTGCCCATATCATAAAACAGCATAAACCTTTGGTTGTACCTATCGTAATCGATGGATTCCGACGTTCTTTTGATAAAAAAGGGTTGCGGATTAAAAAGAAAAACATTTTACAATCGTTCACGATCAAACCTCCCCTTGAAATAGATTACGACCAAGAATCCATCGAGGAAATCGTTGAAAAAATTGAGTATGCCATTGAGCAACACCCTTCTTTTTTAAAAGTCATACCCGCCGAAGTTTTGGAAGAACAGGAACGGTTAAATGAATTGCGTCGCTGGTAAGATGCTACAATACAGGTTCTACGGTATAGCCTAAATCTTTAAGCAGCTGTAAAACGCCTTCTTTGCCTGGTAAATGTGCGGCTCCTACCCCAATAAACGTGGGCTTTTCTGCCATGATTTTGGGTAATCGCGATTGCCAATTTCGGTTGCGTTTGTTGAGGAGTTCTTCTTCGAATTGGGCATAAAATTGGGTTTCTGAACTTTTGAATAATTCCATCAACGCATCGAGGTCTTCTTTGGCGTAACAGGCCAACATTTTTTCGGTTTCTGAGCCGTTGAATTCGATTCCTTTTTCGGCCAATTTTACCAGTTCTTGGGCTTGTTCTTTGTAGGGAATGGCATCAAAAACGGCCATTTGTTCCAACACTTTTTCGAGTCCGATGATGGCTTCGTTCTGACTTTTTGCGACTTTCATCAATTCTTGTTCCACCGATTGCATAGGACAGGTTAACATTTTTGGGTACAACATGGCGGTGACCATAAATGGTTTCATGGTATTTACCATTTTGGCGGAATATCCCAAGTGTTTCTTTAAAAACGCATCAACCGTTGCAAAGTCTTTGGCAGAAAGCAAGGAATCCAAACGCTGCCCATTTTTCATGTTTATCCCAGCCATCATGACCATTTGTAGGCTTGGGTCGTCCATGTCTAATTCTAGACAAACTTGTTGTGTTTTCTCCAAGGCGTCCAATACCTTTGGCTTTAACGTTGCATCACAGGTAATATGAATGGTCCCAAACACATACGAGGGTTGGGTTAATCCATTCCCAGAAACTTTCCACAATAATGTTTTGGGGGTTTGTGCATAATTCCACACCGAGCACAATAGACCAAGGAGTAGCGCAAATTTTTTCATTACAAATCAATTTTTTTCAATTCGTTATAATTTCGGAACAAACGTTTCATTAACGTACCATAAATGAGGTAGTAAAACAAGGCTGCAATACCAAAGAACGCCAGCAAGAAGACGACTAAAATGATGATCGTGATCACCATAGCTTTGGGATTGTGGCTAATTTTTTGCATTTGCGGATTGGCAACAAAAGCCAAAACAAATCCTGCGATTGCACTCAATCCAATCATGATTAGGTTATACCAAACATAGTATTTTACGGTACGTCGTGTTTTCAAGATGTCTTGCATCAATTTTTTGGTCGAACGTAAAGTTGAAATGTTTTTATAATTGACGTAGAAGGCATAGATAAACGCCGCGACCACCGCATAGTTGACATAGGTGATTATTTTGAAGTAGGGAATCATATATTCGGTATGATTTTTAACCATCACTTCGTCGGTGTTAAAAAACAAACTAATCGCCGTCCAAAGCGTTACTTCTAATATGCTGATAATCAAAATCCATTTTACAATCGATGAAGATCGCTTGTGAATCATCGCAGCGATATCCGACTCTTGTAATTGTGGAAAAGGCTTTGTTTGTTTGTTCCAATCCTTTTTTAATAAATCCAATTCATTCATCATTGGTTACGGATTTAATATTTTCTTTAATTTTCCTTTAATTCGGTTCATTTTCACACGGGCATTGACTTCGCTGATTCCGAGTGTTTCGGATATTTCACTGTAATCTTTGTCTTCCAAATACATGAAAATCAATGCTTTTTCAATGTCGTTAAGTTGGTGAATCGCTTGATACATCAACTTTAATTGCTCTTCTTCCTCGGGATTATAATCCTCTTGCTTGATAAAATAGCTCGCTTTTTCAAAGTCAACGGTGGCAACGGTTCGGGTACTTTTTCGATACAGCGTAATGGCTGTATTCAAGGCCACGCGATAAGCCCATGTTGAAAATTTGGCTTCTCCTCTAAATTTTGGAAATGCTTTCCAAAGTTGAATCGTGATTTCTTGAAACAAATCATTGTGTGCCTCTTCATTATTGGTATAGAGGCGACAAATTTTGTGGACGATGTTTTGGTGGTCCGTGAGTTGTTTTACAAATGATGTTTCTAGCGATTCATTCATGGAAGTATTAGTGATGTGAAGGTCTTTTTTGTTACAATGACGTAGTTAATTTTCAAATTTATTGTAGGATTTTCATCTAACTATTTTATTTAAAATTTTATTAGTATCTATATTTAAAATACTTTGAAAATGAGGTTTTTGGTGTGTTTCTTGGGTAAAGAAATTATTAATCTTTCAGAAAAAAGGTCTTTTTTTGGTACCCCATCAATAACCCCACATACTTGCTGTATCCCGCCATTCCATCGGACTGTTGGTTTACTTTGAGAAAATGGTCATAAAACCCATGAAAGCCTTTGTGGATAACCGTATCATAGTTTTTCCAAAACAGTTTACTCTCCTCCAAATTGGCTTTTACACCCGCATGCAACGATTGATACAATGCTTTGGAAAGCTCGGGATGTGTTGCTTGTAACGTGCCCAAACAATACCGAAGCGCCGCGGTACAAACACTGTAGCGTAGGTAGGGATTAGTTTGATAATACCCTGCTAAGAATCCAATAAAATTGCATTCACTCTCACTTGCAATCCCCGTTTGATGCGCCATTTCATGACAAATGACATTGCCGCGTTGATACGATGGAAGCAACGAATTGACTTGAGCCTCGTGGGTAAACGGATTGAAATAACCCGAAAAGCCCATGTATGTGAGTGGGGTACTCAGCAGACTTTTTTTGACAGAAAGTTGTCCGTAGTTGATATCAGGATGCCGTTGCTGTAACGCTTGATATCCTTTCTGAGCCATTAGAAATAGAGAATCTATACCGTAAGGAACGCGAACGCTTTCTTTTGGATTTTGGGTAATTTGCAAATGAATGCGATGGGTTTCATCCCTCAACTGTCGGGTAAAAGTTACCAATTCTTCTGGCGTGTATTGCGGATTAAGGTTCCATTTATCGGTCAGTTTTTGTCGATGATAGTTCAATCCCCAACTGAGTTGGAAAACCGCCAAAACGACTGCGCTCCATTGCCCTATCGCTATCCATTTTTGAACATAGGTTGTTTTTTTCCAGCGACACAATGACCAAACGATTTTGAGGATAAGCAAGGTGTACAAAACATCGCCAACCGAAAAAGGGATATCACCCATACAAAAACGCCAAAATGCATCGATATAACGATAGATGCCCTGACTGTAATAGCGTTCAATTGCTTCTGGAAATTGCCCAAGTATGGATAAGAGGAACAGTTGCAAGAGCACCGCATACCATCCCCAGTACGTTCGTAGCTTCACCCTCTTTTTTAGGGTAAATGTACGGTAATCTTAGGCTACACCCAACATTCTTTGTATTTTTGAAACGCTGTAATGGCACTAAAAATAATTTTTATACTATGAGTCAAGACGTACGTCAACTAGAACCCAAAGCCCTTTGGAATAAATTTGCCGATTTAAATGCGGTGCCACGTCCTTCCAAAAAGGAAGAGCGCGTGATTGAATTCATGAAAAATTTTGGAGCAAGTTTAGGATTAGAAACGTTTGAAGATGAAATTCGAAATGTTTTTATCCGAAAACCCGCGACGCCCGGCATGGAAAATCGAAAACCGATTGTGATGCAAGCGCATTTGGATATGGTGCACCAAAAAAATAATGATACCGATTTTGATTTCAATACGCAAGGTATTCAAATGTATGTTGATGGTGATTGGGTGCGCGCCAAAGGAACCACGCTTGGGGCTGATAATGGCCTGGGTGTAGCTGCGATTATGGCCATCTTAGAAAGCAAAGATATTCCCCATCCCGCGATTGAAGCGCTTTTTACTATTGATGAAGAGACTGGAATGACAGGAGCTTTGAACTTAAAAGGAGGAATTCTTCAAGGGGAAATTTTGTTAAATCTCGATACGGAAGAAGACGATGAAATTGATATTGGATGTGCTGGCGGGGTGGATGTAACGGCGACTCGTTCCTACAACGAAGAGGACGTTCCCGAAGGCTCCCTTGGGTATACAATAACCGTAAAAGGGTTGCAAGGAGGACACTCGGGCATGGATATCCACAAAGGATTGGGTAACGCCAATAAAATTATGAACCGATTGTTGTTTGATGGATTTGAAAATTTTGGTTTACAAATCGCCGCAATCAATGGGGGAAGTTTGCGCAATGCCATTCCAAGAGAAAGTGTGGCGCAAGTGATTATCGCTGCGATGTATGAAGAGGCTTTTGCTTTTGAAATGCAGGAACTTATCAACGAGATTAAAGCGGAATACAAAACCACCGAGCCTCAACTTCAAGTTACCATTGAAAAGTCGGCACTTCCTGCCAAAATTATGGATTTAGGGGTGCAAGAAGGATTGTTGCGCGCCCTTTACACGGCCCACAATGGGGTGTATCGAATGAGTGCCGATATGGCGGATTTGGTGGAAACCTCCAACAATATTGCGCGTGTTATTGTGAAAGAGGGTCAAATCACGATTCAATGTTTGACCCGTTCTTCCGTAGAAACATCAAAATTTGATTTGGCCAATGCGCTTCGTTCTGCCTTTGAATTAATCGGTTGTGAAGTGACTTTTTCGGGGAGTTATCCCGGTTGGACCCCTAATGTAAATTCGGAAATATTGAAGGTTTTGGTCGCTATTTATGAAAAACAAAACGGTCAAAAACCACGGGTGGTCGCGTGTCATGCGGGGTTGGAGTGTGGAATTTTAGGCACGAATTACCCTAAGATGGATATGATTTCTTTCGGGCCCACCATTCACGGTGCGCATAGTCCCGACGAACGTGCTAGCATTTCGTCTTCTCAAAAGTTTTGGACGTATTTACTCGAAATATTAGCAACTATTCCCGAAAAAAGCAGTTAGTCGTTAGCCCTAAAAATTAAGGTCAACACGAAAAAATAAAAAATCCTGAGCCATGGCGTTCCAGGATTTTTTTATGGTTAAAATTAATTATCGTCTTTACTCTCCTTAGGGGGGACTCCCTTCGACCAAAGATACGTTTGCGTTTGCGCCTTTTTACGAATTTGACCGCTTTCGGTTTGTTGCAGTTTTCCGTTACGCAATAAACGATAGACAATTTTTTTCGGATAGTCGTTGTCCGGATTCTCAAAGGTTATCGTGCTGTCAGTATCTTGTGTCATTTGAAAAGCAATAGGGGTTTCTCCTTTTTCTCCCTGAACCGTCGTAGTATAAATCAGGTAGTTTTTGCGTTGTTGTACTTCCATTTGCTCCCGGTGTAAGGTGTCCTTTTTCTCCCCATGAATAAACAAACAGGTTCCCGTATAGGTGCTGTCGTCGGCTTCTTTCCATTGCATTTCCATCACACCCAACGAATCGGTTAACGTCCAATTTCCCTCCAAAAAGGACGCTTTATAACGCTCTTCAAATTGAATTTTACGTCCCAAAGCATCATATTTTTTGCACGAAAGGGTGATAAGGCCAATGCCCAAAAGGCAGAACATTAATTTTCTCATGGTTTTATTTTTTTAAAAGGAAAGATTTCCGAGGTGGCTTTCCCATTTTGCGTGCCAAAGATAGTAGCAACCAAACTATCGGCCTTTATTTTTTTATACACAATACGATTCGGAAAGTCGTGTTTTGAATTTTCAAATACCAACGAATCTTTTCCTATATAGGTTGAAGAAAAGGAAACCGGTTTTTCTTTATTTTGACCGCGAACCGAAACGATATAATCCCATCCTTTACTTGTTTTGACCAAATCGACATGCTCATGAAAAACAGTATCGTTTTGTACAAGTATAAAACTCTCAGCTTCGTAGACTGTAGCATCCACTTTTTTCCAATGCTCTTGGGCATCCATGCTTGCTGTGGTATTGCGCCAAGAACCGAGGAGCCAATTCGGACCATCGGTGTCGTTTTGACAACTCCCCAAAAAGAACATAAGGACGAGAAGAAAGGCAAGCAGCTTCATGTTTTATTTTTTACAATACTACAAAAATAATCATGATTCATAGGGTAAAGTCAAACGCGCCTCATGAAATAATTGCAATTCCATTCGCAAATTATTGTATTTTTGCAGTCCAAAAAAAGGAATATTACATTATGTTAGAGCGTTTGCAATATGTAAAACAACGGTTCGACGAGGTGTCCGATTTGATTATTCAACCGGATGTCATTGCCGATCAGAAGCGTTACGTACAATTGAATCAAGAGTATAAAAACTTGAAAGCGTTGGTTGAAAAACGCGATGAATACGTTCGATTGACCGATAATATTGCTGAAGCCAATGAGATTCTCGCCGATGGTTCAGATGCTGAAATGGTAGAAATGGCCAAAATGCAACTCGATGAAGCCAAAGAACGTTTGCCCCAGCTGGAGGAGGAAATCAAGTTTATGTTGATTCCCAAAGATCCTGAAGATGCCAAAAATGTCATGGTTGAAATTCGCGCCGGTACAGGTGGAGATGAAGCATCGCTTTTTGCAGGCGATTTGTATCGCATGTATACGAAATTCTGTGAAAATAAAGGTTGGCGAACTTCAGTAGTTGATTTTAACGAAGGAACCTCAGGCGGATTCAAGGAAGTTATTTTCGAAGTATCGGGAGAAGATGTGTACGGCACTTTAAAGTTTGAAGCAGGAGTTCACCGTGTACAACGGGTACCCAAAACAGAAACCCAAGGACGTGTACACACTTCTGCGGCTACCGTTATGGTTTTGCCCGAGGCCGAAGAATTTGATGTACATATCGACATGAATGATGTTCGCATCGACTTATTCTGTTCATCAGGTCCTGGAGGTCAGTCGGTAAATACCACCAAGTCGGCTGTGCGTATGACTCACATTCCCACAGGATTGGTAGCACAATGTCAAGACGAAAAATCACAACATAAAAATAAAGACAAAGCACTTTCGGTATTGCGTTCCCGTCTTTATGAAATGGAACTGGCCAAAAAGCAAGAAGAAGATGCGAAAAAGCGAAATTCTCAGGTGAGTTCGGGTGACCGTTCGGCTAAGATTCGCACGTATAATTTCCCTCAAGGACGCGTGACCGATCACCGCATTGGAATGGATGTTTTTGATATGGATGGCGTGCTGAATGGCAATATTCAAAAGTTTATTGACGAATTACAATTGGTCGCCAATACCGAGAAACTTAAAGAAAGCGAAGTATTTTAACCTCAAGTCCAACGGTGTCGTTGGGCTTTTTTTATAACAAAATTTCACTATGGAAACCGCGGCATTGGTAGCGCAAATACAACAAAAGAAATCGTTTTTATGCATTGGTTTGGATGTGGACCTCGATAAGATTCCACCCCATTTACTAGAAACCGATGATCCGATTTTTGAATTCAACAAAGCGATTATTGATGCGACTCATGATTTGTGTGTTTCATACAAACCCAACACGGCCTTTTATGAAGCGTATGGGGTAAAAGGATGGATGGCTTTGGAAAAAACGATTTCCTATTTGAATACAAATTATTCCGAGCAATTTACCATAGCCGATGCCAAACGAGGGGATATTGGCAATACTTCAGGACGCTATGCAAAAGCATTTTTGGAAGATTTGGCCTTTGATTCGGTGACCGTGGCGCCCTACATGGGGAAAGACTCGGTAGAACCTTTTTTGGAGTTTGAAAATAAGCATACGATTCTTTTGGCACTCACATCCAATGAAGGAGCCTTTGATTTTCAAACACAACAAGTGGATGCCCAAGAGTTGTATAAAAAAGTAATTGAAACCTCAAAGAATTGGAAAAACAGTCACCACCTCATGTATGTGGTAGGGGCTACCAAGGCCGAGTATTTGCAAGATATCCGTCGCATTATCCCCGATAGTTTTCTTTTGGTTCCCGGTGTGGGAGCACAAGGCGGAAGTTTGGAAGCCGTATGGCATTATGGCAAAAACAGTCAGATCGGCTTGTTGGTCAATTCGTCGCGGGGCATTATTTATGCGTCTTCGGGAGTTGATTTTGCCGAAAAGGCCCGAGGGGAAGCCTTGAAACTACAACAGCAAATGGCTACATTGTTAGCATAAAAAAAAGGCCGATTTTCAACAGAAAACCGGCTTTTTCTTAACTAACCTAAACCAAACAAAATAATAAATCATTATTTCAATACAAATATCCAACTATTTTGAGTGCGGCTGTGTTAATAGATTGTTATTCTTATGTTATTGATAACTAAAAAATTAAGACAATTTTAAGGCTTATTTTCGGTCTTGTAAAGCAAACACTTGTTGCAATAACTTGGTGGGCCGTGCATTAAGATTGGAGCGAATATTTTGTTCTTCCAAAGCGATCATCGTAAACACACCCGTTAAGGCTTTTCGAGTGGTATAATCGGTCAAGTCGGGATTCACTTTTTTGACCAAAGGGAGTCCGTTGTATTTACTGATAATTTGATTCCAAACCTTATCTGCTCCAACTTTGGCAAACGATTGTTGAATTACGGGTTTGAATTGGGTGTAAAGCGGTTGCGTGGTTTGGGTTTCTAGAAAGGTTGTCGCTGCGCGATTGTCTCCCATAATTATTGACTTGGCATCGGCAATGCTTATATTTTTTACCGCATTCACAAAAATAGGTGTGGCTTCTTTCACCGCATCTTCAGCCGCTCGATTCAACATCAGTACGCCTTCATCGGCCAAACTACCCAGACCTACTTTTCGTAGCGCTTTATCTACCCGCTGCAATTCCTCGGGCATCATAATTTTTACTAACTCATTTTTGTAAAATCCATCCACAGCCGTAAGTTTTACAACCTGTTTGCGGATGCCGTGGTCTAACGCTTCTTTCAATCCACCAGCCAAGTCCAATTGATTATGGCTTGATTGGTGTGAATGGGAAGCGGCTAAGGCAGGAAGCTCCAAACAAGAACTCATCATGTAAAGGGAAGTAGCCAAGTAAAGTATCGATTTCATATTTTATTTTTTTTAAATACCTTCAAAGATAGTGCCGTAAATGTTAACATTATTTCAATTAACAGCATAGGGTAGAAAAATTATATTATTCGTAAATTGCGCACTTAAAATCCTTTTACAATTTAAAATGGAACAAGCGCAACCCTATATTCCTAAAAATAAAGTAAGAATTGTAACCGCAGCCTCTTTGTTTGATGGTCACGATGCTTCGATCAACATTATGCGCCGAATCATCCAAGCAACGGGATGTGAGGTGATTCACCTTGGACACGACCGCAGTGTTGAAGAAGTGGTGAATACGGCCATTCAAGAAGATGCCAATGCGATTGCCATGACCTCGTATCAAGGCGGACACAATGAGTATTTCAAATACATGTACGACCTGTTGCAAGAGAAAGGAGCTGGGCATATCAAGATTTTTGGCGGCGGCGGCGGTGTAATTTTACCCGAAGAAATTGCCGAATTGCAAGCCTATGGCATCACACGTATTTATTCCCCCGATGATGGTCGCGCTTTGGGACTTCAGGGCATGATCAACGATTTGGTACAACGGGCTGATTTTCCTGTTGGCGACGTGTTGAATGGCGAACTCAATCATTTGGAAGACAAAAATCCACGCGCTATAGCCCGAGTGATTTCTGCCGCTGAGAATTATCCAACGGTTGCCAAACCCGCTTTGGAGGCTATTTATGAGCGTAATCAAGAAGTTGCCATTCCTGTGCTTGGGATTACAGGGACCGGTGGTGCAGGGAAATCGTCGTTGGTAGACGAACTCGTGCGTCGTTTTTTGATTGACTTTCCCGAAAAAACAATCGGATTAATTTCAGTCGACCCATCTAAACGGAAAACGGGTGGCGCACTTTTGGGTGACCGTATTCGTATGAATGCAATCAATAACCCTCGCGTTTATATGCGTTCCTTAGCCACACGTCAATCGAATTTGGCTTTATCCAAATATGTCGCCGAAACCATCGAGGTGTTGAAGGCGGCGCGCTACGATTTGATTATTTTGGAAACTTCTGGAATTGGTCAAAGCGATACCGAAATTTTAGATCATTCGGATGTTTCTCTGTATGTGATGACCCCCGAATTTGGGGCGGCGACACAGTTGGAGAAAATCGATATGTTGGATTTTGCCGACTTAGTAGCTCTTAATAAATTTGACAAACGCGGAGCTTTAGACGCCATTCGCGATGTTAAAAAACAATACCAACGCAACCACAATTTATGGGATGTTGATCCTGAAACCATGCCCGTTTTTGGTACCATTGCTTCTCAGTTCAATGACCCTGGAATGAATGCGTTGTACAAATCCATCATGGATAAAATTGTGGAGAAGACAGGGGCAAATTTAAAGTCCACCTTCACGATTACCCGTGAAATGAGTGAAAAAATCTATGTAATTCCACCCAACCGTACCCGCTACCTTTCGGAAATTGCTGAAAATAATCGCAGTTATGACCAAACGGTGAGCATTCAAGTTGAAGTTGCCCAAAAATTATATGGTATCTACAAAACGATAGAATCGGTGAGTGGTCAAGTGCCCGTGATGAACAAATCCGGACTTGAAGTAGCTAGCCCAGCGGCTGAAGATGCGCAACAATTGGTCAATTTATTGGTCAAAGAATTTGATCGTGTAAAGATGAACTTAGATCCCTACAACTGGGAAGTTTTGTTGTCTTGGGAAGAAAAAGTTAATAAATATAAAAATCCAGTGTACAGCTTTAAGGTGCGCGATAAGGAAATTAAAATCCAAACGCATACCGAAAGTTTGTCCCATTCCCAAATTCCCAAAGTCGCGTTGCCGAAATACCAAGCCTGGGGTGATTTGCTTCGTTGGTGTTTGCAGGAAAATGTTCCAGGTGAATTTCCGTATGCTTCAGGATTATATCCGTTCAAACGCGAGGGCGAAGATCCAACTCGTATGTTTGCCGGTGAGGGCGGACCCGAGCGTACCAATCGTCGTTTTCACTATGTGAGTTTGGGCATGCCTGCCAAACGCTTGTCTACTGCTTTTGACTCGGTAACCTTATATGGAAACGATCCCGATCACCGTCCCGATATTTATGGGAAAATCGGAAACGCGGGCGTATCGATTTGCTGTTTGGACGATGCCAAAAAATTATATTCGGGCTTTGATTTAAGTCATCCTGCAACTTCGGTATCGATGACAATCAACGGTCCGGCGCCGATGTTATTGGGATTCTTTTTGAATGCTGCCATCGACCAAAATTGTGAAAAATACATTCGTGAAAACGGATTGGAACATTTGGTAGAAGCCCGTTTGAAAGAATTATATGATGCCAAAGGTGTAGGTCGTCCACAATATATCTGTGCCGATGGGAAAGCCTATAATCCTTTTCATCCTGAAAAAGAGAGTACTTTACCCGAAGGAAATAACGGTTTAGGCTTGTTGTTGTTGGGCGTTACTGGCGACCAGATTTTGGATGCTGAGGTTTATGCAACCATAAAGGCACAAACCTTATCGCAAGTTAGAGGTACCGTTCAAGCCGATATTTTAAAAGAAGATCAAGCGCAAAATACTTGTATTTTCTCAACTGAGTTTGCTTTACGCTTAATGGGGGATGTGCAGGAATATTTTATTCATAAAAATGTACGTAACTTCTATTCGGTTTCCATTTCAGGTTATCATATCGCTGAAGCAGGAGCGAATCCCATTACGCAGTTGGCCTTTACGTTGGCCAATGGATTTACGTATGTCGAATATTACTTAAGTCGTGGGATGAATATCAACGACTTCGGTCCAAACCTGTCGTTTTTCTTCTCCAACGGTATCGATCCTGAGTATGCCGTAATTGGACGTGTAGCGCGTAAAATTTGGGCGAAAGCTTTAAAATTCAAATACGGCGCCAACGAACGCGCACAGATGTTGAAGTACCATATTCAAACATCAGGGCGTTCACTACACGCACAGGAAATTGACTTTAACGATATTCGTACAACTTTACAAGCTTTGTATGCGATTTACGACAACTGTAACTCGCTGCATACCAATGCGTATGATGAAGCGATTACAACCCCTACCGAAGAATCGGTTCGTCGTGCCATGGCGATTCAGTTGATTATCAATAAAGAATTGGGATTGGCGAAAAACGAAAATCCGATTCAAGGTTCGTTCATCATTGAAGAATTAACCGATTTGGTTGAAGAAGCGGTATTGGCCGAATTTGATCGCATTACAGAACGTGGCGGGGTGTTGGGTGCCATGGAAACCATGTACCAACGCAGTAAAATTCAAGAAGAGAGTTTGTATTACGAAACCTTGAAACATACAGGCGAATACCCAATTATTGGCGTAAATACGTTTTTGAGTTCAAAAGGTTCGCCCACCGTTTTACCCGCTGAGGTCATTCGTGCCACAGAAGAGGAAAAGCAAGTGCAAATTCAAACCTTGCAAAATCTTCACGGGGCACATGGTGTAAAAGTTAAAGAACTCATCGCTCAGGTGCAAGAGGCCGCTATTAACAACCGTAATATGTTTGACCAATTGATGGAAGCCACCAAGTACTGTTCCTTGGGTCAAATCACAGCCGGTTTGTTTGAAGTAGGAGGGCAGTACCGAAGAAATATGTAAAACAGCTGTTAAATACGTACAGACAGGTAAATTGCCTGTCTGTTTTTTTATAATTTTACATCTATGCAAAAGGATTTACACCAAGAAGTAGCGCACTATCTTTCCAAAAATTACACCTACACCAATACGATTCGGTTTTTGGTGCGGGATGGTTTTACCGAAGAGGAAGTACGCACCGCTATTAAAGCGTATTTGAAGGAGAATCGCCCGATGGGGATGGATGTCCTTGCTTTTGCTTTTTTGGTTATACATACTGCAATGATTGTCCCTTTGTATGCCTATTTTATCCTTCCACAAGAATCATTTGCAGTTAAATTGACCATATTACCCTTAATGGTTGTAATCGGCATCATTGCTCGTTATGCGAAAGATGAACAACCGTGGGCCATGCGTTTGATGACTCTAATTGCTGTTCCTGCTACAATTTATATTTTTTACCTAGGCATTACCTATTTTATGTTTTTAGAGTCCAAAGGGCAATCTGCTGGACATTATACAATTATCGCTGGACTATTACTCTATGCGCTATTTGCTTACAGTGCCTTTCGCGGGGTAAAAGTTTTTTTCGATAAACGAAAATAATGCAGCCTCAGATCATACAATTGCCCGAAAAGAAATTGGTTGGCATTGCTCGTACCATGTCTTTTTTGGATTATCAGGTGAGCGAACTTTGGCAATCGTTTATGCCAAGGCGTCATGAAATTCAGAATGTAAAAAGCAATCAGTTGTTTAACATTCAGGTCAATCCTCCCGGTTACTCGTTTGATCCCGAGACTGCATTTGAAAAATGGGCGGCTTTAGAAGTAGATGCCTATACAACTATTCCGGATGGTATGCAGAAATTAATCATTCCCGCGGGGCGTTATGCTGTATTTACCTATCGAGGTGACGGTTCAAATGCGTCAGATTTTTTTCGTTCAATTTTTACCCAATGGCTCCCTGAAGCGCAATTGCAATGGGAAAACCGACCCCAGTTTGAAGTCTTAAGTGAGAAATATCAAAAAAACTCCCCCGATTCGGAGGAGCTTATTTTTATCCCTGTGCTTTAATTCATACTAGGATATAGCTAAAATTTTATGTCTTTTAGCTCCTAATTCAATCGTATCTCCTGCTTTTTTACCCCGCATCTCTGCATAAGCAGGGGCTTTTTCACTCAACGTAATCACCGTTTTATCTTCTCATTTAAATGAGGGGATAGAAATGCCCACATAGATGTAATACGTTTCTGTTTCAATCAAGGCTCCGGGTAAAATGATAGCGTACGCGTTACTATCGTGTTCCATCATAAAGTTTTCCATTTCTTTAGCTTGTCGCAACAGTTGTTCATACCGCAATTGCATCTCCGCAGCCTCCGATTGTCGTGCATAATCTTCCGGATCTAAGGTGTCGTCGTCATCCAAATCGGTTGCTAACTTGTAGCGTTTTACAGAATTTTCAATTTGCTGAATATACGCATGTAATTCAGCGGCAATTTCTAAAACTAAAAGGGTCTTGTTCATGTGTTATACCAATTTATTACTAGTATAAAGGTATCTCCATTCCTTAACTTTCGATATGATATTTATCAGATGGATTTAATTTAATTTCTCTTATATTCAATTAGTTATGCTTTTTTTTGGAGGATTGTTTTGGGATTAGTATATTTGGGCAAATTTTAAACAAAATGCGAATCATTACGTTACTTTTATGCAGCATGACGGCTGTTTTTTATGGTCAAGCGACCTACACGTCGGCGAATTTCGCTTCGGTGGGCGATTCTTTTTATATTACAACGCCCGAACCGTCTGCGTTACAATTGGATTACACGGTGACAGGTGCAGGAATAGCATGGGATTACAGTGCTTTGGTTCCTCAAACGCAAGAACTCATTGCTTGGAGTAATCCCAACGATAGTGGGTATAAAACCGTGTGGTGTTTTTTAAACGGATTCTTTTTTAATTGCAATTCGCAGTTTAATGCCAATTTTAACTTGGCTAATACGGCTACCGATGGTCTCGTTTTACAAGGATTTGGTTTGACCAATGTTGTTAATCATTTGAATAAAACGAATGCCGCCCTTCAAAATAAAATGATTGGCGCGCAAGTTACCCTTAATGGAACAACAGTCCCCTTTGTAGTATCTTACACAGACCCCGATGATTTGTATCAGTTCCCCATGAATTTCGGCGATACAGCCACACAGCCTTTTGCCATTAATGCCAATCTTTCTTCATTTGGTTTTCCGGTGCAAATTCAATCCACGGGACAGCGCACCAATTTGGTAGAAGGGTGGGGTACTTTGGTTACACCTTTTGGCTCTTTTGCCAATGTGTTGAAATTGAAAAGTACTTTGGTGCAAACAACCACAATCACTGTCGATGGGACTCCACAAACGACCACCACCACAACTGTTTCGTACCAATGGTTTGATCCTGCTCACAAGATTCCTGTTTTGGAGGCTAGTGGAAATTTGGTCAACAACCAATGGGTTCCCACCACCGTTCGTTTTATGGATATCCAACGTTGTCTAACGCCACAAGCGGCATTTGCGTATGTACCGGTGCAACCCGATTTTAATCCAACAAACAATGGCGTTACAGTGAACTTTGTGAATTTGAGTTCAAATTACATGGCATCCAGCTGGGATTTTGGGGACAATACTCCTTTAAGTACGCTCGAAAACCCATCGCATACGTTTGTTTGTCCCGGGTTGCAAGAGGTAACGCTTACAGTTACCAATACTTTTTGCGAACCCGATCAAGTGAACACCTTTACCATTCCGGTTTTTGTTTCTGATTCGCAAAATGCCTTTACAACCTCCGTGACGGTAACCGACACTCAATTGTCAGCCGATCGCACTCTGACGGGTACAACCTACCAATGGTTGGATTGTGACAATAACAATGCCCCGATACCCAATGCTACGGGGCAAGTATTTACCCCTACAGCCGATGGGAATTACGCCGTACAGCTTTCTACCAACGGTTGTGTCGCGGTATCCGATTGTTATCCTTTTGCAGCCTTAGGAAATACAGGATTTACGCAAGGCAATTCACGACTTGTTCCGAATCCAACCACCGGAGTATTCTCCATTACCGGAGCGGCCTCAGCGCAAATTCAAAAAATTGTGGTTTGGGATCTCCTCGGAAAGCCCGTAGCCAATTCCACTGATATTTCGCATTTGGCTGCTGGATGGTATATGGTACAATGGGAAACTGATGAAGGTGTTTTTCATCAAAAGATAATTAAGCAATAAGAAAGAAGCTCCCGTTGTTGGAGCTTTTTTATTGTAATATGCTGTCAATAAGACAACTACTTAATTGGGATACAGCAGGGGTAATTTTTGGCACGACTATTGAATAGGTATAAATACGTTTGAAGTATAATCTTAAAACACGACTCCTATGCGAAAAATTACCTTATTGTTAGCCTTCATCGGGATGATGAGTCTTCAAAGTTGTACCGTTAATGAAGTTCGAGAGGATACGATAGACAATGATACGATTAGTCAAGTGTATGAAGTGACACGTTCATTTACGCCCTCCAATAATTTCAGTACGTTGATTGCATTTCCGCAGCCCATTTTCAATTCTGATATGGTATTGGTCTATCGTTTGGCGGGAGTTTCAGGAGGCGTGGATGTGTGGAAATTAATGCCTGAAACCTATTTCTTCCCCGACGGGACTTTGGATTTTGGGTATGATTTTGACTTTACACGATTTGATGCAAATATCTTCATGCACGGTTTTGATTTGGCAGGGGTATCTCCTAATTTCCGTGTCAACCAAGTCTTACGTATTGTGATTGTTCCTGGCTTTTTTGGAAAACAAGCCGCTACTTCCACATCGTTCAACGACTACCATGAAGTTGTTCGCCGTTACGGTATCCAAAACGTAACGAAATTACCATAGAAAATTAGGTTAATTACTATAGTTTGTTTGTTTGGTTAGTGAAAAGGCGCTCTTCGGAGTGCCTTTTTTATTCTTCATCCCGAGACGGTTTGGCTGCTTCGGCTTTTGAAGCACTGTATAGTGAAAATACCACGCCGCCTACCAAACAGACCACAATAAAAAGCAAGGAAGCCCATTCAGGGAGTTTGACATAGTCGTGGGCCAACATTTTTACCCCAACAAACGTTAGGATGATAATAAGACTGTATTCTAAATGACTGAATTTTTCCAACATATTGGCTAAGAAAAAGTACATCGAGCGCAAGCCTAAGATGGCAAAAATATTGGAACTAAATACGATAAATGGATCAGAGGTTATCGATAGAATCGCAGGGACACTATCGACAGCAAACAATACATCCATGACTTCAATGAGCATTAAGGCCACAAATAAAGGAGTCGCTGCTTTTTTACCCTGATGCGTACGAACAAAGAATTTTTCTTTATCGTGCTCCGATGTGATCGGAATAATTTTTCCAATTACTTTGTAAATCGTCGAATGTTTCGGGTCAAAAGCTTCGTCGTCTTTTTTAGAAAACAACATTTTAGCTGCTGTAAAAATTAAAAATGCCCCAAACACATAAGTTGTCCAAGTAAACTTATTGATAATGGCAACTCCAAAACCAATCATCAACCCTCGGAAAACAATGGCCCCTAAAATGCCCCAAAACAATACCCGATGCTGGTATTTTTGCGGAATGCGAAATGAGGCAAAAATGACAGCAATCACAAAAATATTGTCAATACTAAGGGATAACTCAATGAGGTACCCTGTGATAAACTTCATCGCTGCAGTGGATTGTGAAAGTTGTGTGGGATTGGCTAAGTAAACAGTGCCGTATAACCAGTAAATCACACCCGAAAATAAAAAGGATAAAGTTACCCATAGCGCGGTCCATTTTCCCGCTTCTTTCGAGCTAATGATATGGGGTGTCTTGTTAAAAACCCCTAAATCCAACGCCAAAATACCAACTACTAAAGCAAAAAAGAGAATCCAAACGGTCATACGTCAATTTTTTTACAAAGATAATTCTTTCCTTATCCCTCCAAAAATACATTATGTAATATTTAAGTATTAATAAATTGTAAACAGCCCCCTAAAAAAATAGGGGTATAATATTTTATTTGTCAAAAATCAATATATTTGCACCACAATATTTAGGGTATAATCATTTTAAAACACATTTTTATGTCAACATTGCGTTTTCAGGCCTTACAAGCTGCTGGTAATCGTAAACCAGTTAAGGTAGAAGAGCTCGACAAAAAGTCGGCCATCTTTGGTTCAAATGTATTTAACGACAAAGCGATGCGGCAATTTCTAACGCCAGAAGCGTACAAAGCCGTAAAAAGTGCCGTCCAATACGGGACAAAAATCGATCGTAAATTGGCCGATTATATCGCTATGGGAATGAAAGAATGGGCGCTTACTAAAGGCGTAACCCATTACACGCATTGGTTCCAACCTTTAACAGGGACTACCGCTGAAAAGCATGATGCCTTTTTTGAAACCTCATTTGACGGCAGTGATCCGGTAGAGAAATTTGGTGGAAGTCAGTTGGTACAACAAGAACCCGATGCTTCTTCATTCCCGAATGGAGGAATCCGAAATACCTTTGAAGCACGTGGATATACCGCTTGGGATCCCACTTCACCGGCATTTATCTACGGTACAACCTTGTGTATTCCTACGGTTTTTGTATCGTATACAGGAGAAGCGTTAGACAATAAAACGCCTCTGTTGCGTGCTTTAAACGCAATTGATGAAGCCGCAACTGAGGTGGCTAAATATTTTGATAAAAATGTAAAAAAAGTAACACCAACCTTAGGGTGGGAGCAAGAATATTTCCTGGTAGATGCCGCTTTAGCTGCCTCTCGTCCCGATATTACGTTGACAGGAAGAACATTGTTGGGTCACGCTTCAGCCAAGGGGCAACAATTGGAAGACCACTATTTTGGTTCGATTCCTACCCGTGTGTTGAACTACATGCGTGATTTGGAAAACGAATGTATGTTGTTGGGAATTCCTGTAAAAACACGTCATAATGAGGTTGCACCCAATCAGTTTGAGTTGGCACCTATTTTTGAAGAAACCAACTTGGCAGTGGACCACAATTCCTTATTGATGGATGTGATGTACAAAGTTGCCGAGCGTCACGATTTCAAAGTCTTGATGCACGAAAAGCCTTTTAAAGGGGTAAACGGTTCTGGAAAACACAACAACTGGTCCATGGCAACCGATACGGGTGTAAACTTATTAGCCCCCGGAAAAACACCGATGAGCAATTTACAGTTCTTGACCTTTTTCATCAATACCATCAAAGCGGTGTATCGCTATGAAGAGTTGTTACGTGCTTCAATTGCTTCAGCGAGTAACGATCACCGATTGGGAGCCAATGAAGCGCCTCCTGCCATCATATCGGTATTCATTGGTCAACAATTGACAAAAGTTTTGGCCGAATTAGAGGGGGTGACCAATGGCAAACTTTCTCCGGAAGAAAAAACCGATTTGAAATTGAATGTGGTTGGTAAAATTCCAGATGTATTGTTAGACAACACCGACCGTAACCGTACTTCGCCGTTTGCGTTTACAGGAAACAAATTTGAATTCCGAGCAGTAGGTTCGTCAGCCAACTGTGCCAATGCCATGACGACTTTGAATACGATTGTAGCGAAACAATTGAAAGATTTCAAAGTTGAGGTAGATGCTTTAATTGAGAAAAAAGGCTTGAAAAAAGACGAGGCAATTTTCAATGTGTTGCGCGAATACATCAAAGAAACCAAAAACATCCTTTTTGAAGGAGATGGTTATAGCGAAGCTTGGGAAAAAGAGGCTAAAAAACGTGGCTTAAGCAATCATAAAACGACCCCCAAAGCGTTGAAAGCGAAAGTTTCTAAAGAAGCGGTGAAATTGTTTGAAGAATTACACATCATGAACCACGTTGAAGTGGAAGCTCGTTACGAAATCGAATTGGAAGAATACACGAAAAAAATCCAAATTGAAGGTCGTGTGTTGGGTGATATTGCGCGTAATCACGTGATCCCAACCGCTATTCGTTATCAAAATACGTTGATTGAAAATGTACGCGGTTTGAAAGAAATCTTTGGTAAAGACTTTGAAAAAATTGCCAAAGAGCAAATTTCATTAATCAAAGAAATTTCCGCTCACATCGAAGGAATCAATAGTAATGTCGATGCGATGATTGAAGAGCGTAAGAAAGCTAATAATTTGACGACAGCTGAAAAACAAGCGGAAGCCTATTGCGATAAAGTTAAACCGTATTTTGATATCATCCGTGAGCATTGCGATAAATTGGAATTACTCGTTGATGATGAAATGTGGACGTTGACGAAATACCGTGAGTTATTGTTTACGCGATAATACAATTTTGAATCTAAATATAAAAACCCGTTAGCAATAGCGGGTTTTTTTATTTCTGGGCACTAAAATTTGTGTATTTTCGTTGTATGAGTATGCAAAAACTAGTACTATTTCTCGGACTGCTGTTCGTTGGACTGCTTCAGGCGCAGGAACAATTTGTGGTGTATTTTGACAGTGGAAAATTTGAAACCAATCCCAAAGAAACCCAACGATTACAACAATGGATGCAAACCCATAAAGAGGTGAAAATCCTTGCCATTCAAGGCTATACCGATGAAGATGGTTCGAGTGGCTACAACGATACGCTTTCCCGTAAGCGAGTTGATTTTGTGTACCAGCAAGTCCAGGGAAAAATTGCCACCCGTGCCGATTACAAAGCCCACAGTTTTGGGGAGAATTTTACCCAATCCAAAAATAAAGCGGAAAACCGAAGAGCGACCATCTTATTTATTCAGCCCAAAGATTTTGCCCGTGAAAATGAAATTTTAGGCATAAAACCTGCCGAGCCGGAGAAACCTGCCGAACCTGAAATTATTGAGGAAGAAGCTATGCATTTCCCTGAAAATGCTTCTTTGGAGGAGAAAATCCAGTTGGCGCGGGTAGGGACGTTAATTCGACTTCGGGATATCAATTTTTATCAAAACACCTTTGCCGTGATGCCTACTTCCAAAAATGCTGTCGATGAATTGGTCAATGTATTGTACAAGAATCCCAAACTCCACATTGAAATTCAAGGCCATATTTGTTGTGTAAGTAAGGATTATAAAAACCTATCGTTGGATCGCGCCCGCCAAATCAAACGTATTTTAGTTTCAGAAGGAATCGCATCCGAGCGAATTACCGTTAAAGGATTTGGTGTTTCCAAGCCTAAATTCACCATTCCCGAAAAATCGGAAGAAGAAGCCGCTCAAAACCGCCGAGTTGAAATTTTAATCACTCAAAAATAGATGCGTAAAATCCTTTTCGTTTTTTTATTCCTGTTTAATTTCCTTTCCGCCCAAAGAACGATTGCTGTCTATTTTGAAGTGGACCAAAGTTCGCTCTCCTTGGAGGAAGCAAAGAAATTGGTGATTAATTTCCAATTAGCCCATTTCAAAGTAATCGAAATTCGAGGCTATTGTGATGCTCGTGGAAGTATTGCCTACAATGATGCTTTGGCGCAACGTCGTATTAATGGAGTTCTTCAACATTTGGACGAATTGTCAATTTCATACGAAAGTGCTTTGCAAAAAGTCATCGGGGAACGCCAATTGGAGTTTTCTACACATGCTCAAAATCGCAGAGTTGATTTAGTTGTTGAAACTTTACCTAAAATTAAAGATTCGGTGTTACCTAACGCAATTGAAAAAAAAGAGCAAATTGCGCCTCTTGTTGAAGAAACACTGACTCCAGAGGAACAAATTGCTGAAGAAGCGGGACAATTGGAAACACAACTGACGCAATCTAAGGCTGGGACCGTTTTTAAAATAAAAAATCTTAACTTCGTATTCAACAGTGATGACATTGAAATCTTGTCATTGCCCTTATTGGACAAATTGCTTGAAGTGATGCATAATTTTCCGAAATTGGAGATTGAAATTCACGGGTATATTTGTTGCAATCCCGATCCCAACGACACGAAACTGTCGATTCGAAGAGCCCATAAAATTTATAGGTATCTTACCCAAAACGGTATTGATGCCAAACGATTAGGGTATAAAGGATTTGGTAGTTCCAACCCCATTTTTCCCTTGCCAGAAAAATCAGAGGCCGAAAAAGCTGCCAACCGTCGTGTTGAAATTTTAATCAAGCACGCTATCTAAAGATTATGTTTCGCCTTTTTTTTCTCCTGTTTTTTTGTTGCCCACTCTATGCGCAGCAAAAGCTTGACGTTTATTTTGATTTTGACAAATACGATTTGAATGCGCAAGCAATTCATAACCTCAATTCTTGGATTGCTGAGGGGAAAGCCTACAAGGTCACCAAGTTGTATGGGTTTTGCGATTGGAAAGGAAGTAATGGATACAATGATACATTGGCACTCCGCCGTGTGCATGCGGTCTATGATTATTTGAAACAACAAAATATTTCGGTTGAGAAAAATATAGAAATTCGGGGTTTTGGGGAAGATTTCAAGCAGTCACCGCGCCAAGAAGAGAATCGTCGGGTCACCCTTTTTTATGAAGTGGAGCAACCCCAGAATCCGACTCCTGCTATGGAACCTCCCGCCGTTGTATTGAAGGACGCTGTGGCTCAGGCTAAAGTTGGAGATCGGATTGCTTTGAAGCAAATTCTTTTTCACAATCATTCGGCTAAGTTTATGCCCGAAAGCGAACCTGTTCTGTTGGAGTTGCTTTGTGTGATGGAGGAAAATCCAACTTTAAAAATCGAAATTCAAGGTCATATTTGTTGTGATACTGAAAGTCGGTACACGTATATCTCTGAAGCGCGTGCCAGAGCTGTTTATACCTATTTGTTGCGGTATAAAATTGATCGCAAACGAATGACCTACAAAGGCTACGGTACCCAACAACCTCTTTTTCCCATACCAGAGCGCAATGCCCAAGAAGAAGCAGCCAATCGACGGGTAGAAATTCGCATCTTAGCGCGTTGATGTAATTGTTTTAATTTCAAAAAGGTAGAAACTGCTTTGGTCTCCCTACTGTTTCATCAATTTTTGTTGGTAGCGTTCTCCCGACTTTGTAGTAAGTTCGAGGATGTAGGTCCCCGCCGCGAGAAAGTCCACTGCAATTGTAGCTGAATTGTTTTTTTCTAAGACAATTTTTCCTTGAATATCGCGTAAGATCAGTGATTGTATTGCCGTTGCTGGTAAAGGAATGGACAAGGTTGATAGCATTGGATTAGCGAGTCGCAGTCCTTTTTCTTGCGGAAGATTGGCCAAATCCAATGCGCAGGATGTACATTGCCATTGGGCGGTAACTCCGTTGGCAGCATTTAGCAACTGAAGCAATTGGTCACGGTCGCTGCAACTGTCTTTTAGTTGTGCATTCATCCATAGGAGTAGATAACTATGCAGGATTGCTTGTTGTTGACTTCGGGTAATAGTAGGGCCCGGGGCGCAAGTAGCTTCTCCAAAACTACAATTGAAATTGCTGTTGGCCATTTGGCAATGGCTTCCCCCTGTAATCGAGAGGTATGCTTTACATGTCCCCGAAGGTAAAGCATTGTACATAGGTAATTGATTGGTGTTGGGGGGTGTGATGCAATCGTTACTTCCTGCTATAACAAGAGAAGGGAGTGTAATGTTTTGTGAGGCTGAAATGGCGCTTGGATTGGTCTCCGCAGGAGCTAAGGTACATAGCGCATCGATAGGTGCACCGAGTGCAGCCGCCAAATGTGCACTTCCTCCGCCCATACTGTGCCCCATGACGCCTGCTTTGGGATGAATCCGTTGAAAAAAGAAGGCTCCATTTTGCGTGTTTTGCGCTTTAATTTGCGTAATCACAAAAGCCAAATCTTGGGCAAAGTTGAGGTGTGACGGTGAAAATCCACCCTCTGTTGTGGGTAAAGCTACAATATAACCTTGAGGCACCAAGAGTTCCCAAATATTTTGATAAGCGCCTACATTCATCACAAAACCGTGACCAAAAGCAATGACTGGAAAACTACCCGAAGCTACGGGGGTATCGGTGCCGGCACTCACTGCGGGATAATAAATTTGTGTGCCCACCGACCGGTTATTGCGTGTAACATCAGTAAATGTTATCGCGGTACTCCCAATCGCAAAAGGTTGTGCCGAAACTGAAATCCAGACAAAAAGAAAATATAGAATATAACGCATTGTTTTGTTTTTCAGCAAAATACAAAATATTTACGGTCGGCAAACATTTTTTAATCAACAACAACAGTAAACATGTCCCAAGCCCCATAATTGTAGGTCAAAAAGAGCGCACTACTACTATGGGGTGGACAAGCACTGCTTTGGGATTTCCAACGGCAGTTAGGTAAAGGTAAACGCATCCTGCAAAGCATCAAAAACTTTATCGTTGTGCTGCCATGCGTAGAAAAGGAATACCTCTAAACTTTACAAAAAACCTTATGTGGTTTTGGTAACATGCTTTTTGACCAAATGATAGTACAAAATGTACGTCAAGGGACCTAGGAATGGGAAAAAGATCATGCCGATAAATAATAACAGGGCACGCGGATTTTTCTCATTACGTTGCACTAACAGTAGGCCATAGATGAGAAGACCTAATAAGGTTAGAAAAAATAAGGTTACTGGGATTGGACCAACTTTTGCCATAATATATAAAATTAACTGGTGCAACACCACGCGAAGGTGGCGAAACAACCGATGAAAAAACAATGGGTTTCTGCTTGAGTGCTAATAGCCGTACAATCGTCAAATGTTCCTAAAGCTTTATGTCTTTTAATGATGTGATTTAGGTGACTTATTGCTGCCGCTGTGTTGAGACCAACACCTACAGAGTAATACGTATTAGATAAAGCACAATCTGTTCCCGATTGGGTAACATAATCCTCATACGCCTGTCGTTTGGTGGTGGTATCCGCAATTTCAGCAACACCCATAAGTAATATTGCAATTTGATTGTCTTCTGTAAATAGTGTTGTTGGAGCTTCTTTCAACGTTCCTTTATACCTTGGTGTCGTGAGGAATACCCCTGCTTTGGTAACATCCGCTTGGTAGGTTCCCAAATTGGTTTTGGGATTGAGCGCAACGAGACGATATTGACTTCCAGTACGATGCAATTGATAGGCATTTAAGTTTACAGCTTCTAAATTAAGAAAAAAATGTCGAAACGTACTAAAAGAAAATACCGTTGTTCCTTTAATTTCCTCTTGATGAATGGCTTGAACGCCCGCTTGCCAGAATACAGGCGTGATTAGCTTTTGGGTTTGTGCTTGTACTGAAGTCCCTCCAAAAAGAGTTACTAGGCAAAAAAATAAAAAATTTCTCATAATTAATGGTGTATAAATGGGCCTACTATCTTGCTACGGGTATCGGTTCGGCTTCTTTTCCCCGTCCATAAACTACCTTGTTTTTCCAAACTGCATCTTCATTTCCCTTTCGTAGATCGACGTCCCTAAGCGCTATTTCCGAATGCATAAGAGTCTATGGCCTATTGTGTTATTGGCTTATAATGGAGTAAAAGTAGTGGGTTTAGATTCAAGTTGGGTGTGCAAAAAGTGTACTATTTGTTAAAAATCCCGATGTAACCGTATACAAACATTTATAAATGATTTTAATCCTATGACGATGAGTTTTCCAACGTTTAAATCGAGTCTCTAAAATGCATTTTGTAATGTAATGCCCCTAACAGCCCCTTGAATCTTCCGATAGAAATACTACCTTTGCAACACAACACAACAATTATGGCTGCGCAAACCTCACAACGGTACCACCAACGCGGTGTATCGGCTTCCAAAGAAGAAGTTCACCAAGCGATTCAACATATCGACAAAGGATTATTCCCTAAAGCATTTTGTAAAATAGTTCCTGACTACCTCACCGGAGATCCCGACTATTGTTTAATCATGCATGCCGATGGAGCTGGAACTAAATCTTCGCTCGCGTATATGTATTGGAAAACAACGGGTGATCTCTCCGTTTGGAAAGGAATTGCTCAAGATGCATTGATCATGAATATCGATGATCTTTTGTGTGTCGGTGCCGTCGATAATATCTTGCTTTCTTCTACTATTGGTCGAAATAAAAATCTGATTCCCGGAGAGGTTATTGCTGCGATTATCAATGGGACAGAAGAACTTATTGCCGAATTGCGTCAACACGGAGTAACCATTCACTCCACTGGGGGAGAAACCGCCGATGTGGGTGACTTGGTGCGAACCATTATTGTCGATTCGACCGTAACTGCACGAATGAAACGCAGCGAGGTAATTGACAATGCGCGTATTCAGCCGGGTAATGTTATTGTAGGATTGGCTAGTTTCGGACAGGCTACGTATGAACAAGAATACAATGGCGGCATGGGGAGTAATGGACTAACCTCTGCCCGACATGATGTGTTTACGCATGCTCTTGCACAACTTTTTCCTGAAAGTTACGACCCCGCTGTGCCCGACGATTTGGTGTATGCTGGAACGGTAGGTCTAACCGATGCAGTAGAAGGCACACCGTTAGATGCGGGGAAACTAGTGCTTTCTCCCACGCGAACCTATGCGCCCGTGATTAAAGCAATTTTGTCCGAAATTGGCGCAGCGGCTATACATGGTATGGTGCATTGTAGCGGTGGGGCACAAACCAAAGTACTTCACTTTGTCGATGCAGTTCATGTTATCAAAGACAATCTTTTTCCGATTCCTCAATTGTTCCAACTCATACAAGAACAGTCAGGTACCGATTGGAAAGAAATGTATCAAGTTTTCAATTGTGGACACCGTATGGAATTGTATGTGCAACCCGAAACGGCCGACGCTATTATCGCCATAGCCCATCGTTTTGGGATTGAGGCTCAAATTGTGGGTAGAGTAGAAGCAGCACCGCAAAAACAATTGACCATCCAAACGCCTCAGGGCACTTTTCTCTATAGTTAAATGAAAATCGATCCCAAAAACGGTCTTGCCCAATTGCTTTTCGGCATGAAAACAAACGATGTCGTCGCACAACTCGGTTTGCCTAATCGTCAATTTCAAGATGAGGATGGCAATACTATTTATTTGTATGATTCCCATAAATTGCGACTCACGTTTTACGCCGATGAGGATTTTCGTCTAGGCTATGCCATAACTTCCCATGCTGACGCTACTTTGCTAGGACATGCGATCATAGGCGAACCCATAACTAAAATTCTTGAAGCGCTTCCCTTTTCTTCCTGGGAAACGGAGGAGTTTGATTCTGTAACCAATTATTTTAACGAGTCCAATTGGCTCACTTTACAAGTTGAATATGGGCAGGTGATACGTGTTGAAATCGGCGCTTTGATTGATGAGGTTTCCGATGTATTTATTTGGCGTTTTAAAGGGTAAATCCGCTGCTGTAAAATAATAAAGGCTGTCGTTGTAGACAGCCTTACTTTTTTATTTACTATTGATTTTCAATAATTCAACTTCAAAAATTAAATCCGCTTTGGGAGGAATAACGCCTCCAGCGCCGCGGTCTCCATACGCCAGTTTGTAAGGAATATAAAACTTGTATTTGGCGCCTTCGGGCATTAATTGTACACCCTCTGTCCATCCTGGAATTACTTGATTTAATCCGAAATCGATGGGTTGCCCACGTTGTACACTACTGTCAAATATTTTACCATCGGTCAACATACCGGTGTAGTGCACTTTTACATTACTTGTTGCCACGGGTTTCTCTCCTGTACCGGGTGATAATACGATGTAACGCAATCCACTGGCTGTCATTTGCCCTTTTTCTTCAAACTCTTTCAAGGCTGCCGCATTGGCCAATTTACGCGCTTCTTCTGCTTTTTGCTCTTCCAAGGCAACACTCGCATAGTAATCGCTAAAAACTTTGGGTGCATCAAATGCTTTGGCCGCAGCCCCCTGGCGAATGATGGTTACTTTGGTCATCGGATCGTTTTGAGCTATCGTATTGACAACCTCTTGTCCTGTAATGATTTTTCCAAAAATAGTATGCTTACCGTTTAACCAAGCAGTCTCTTTGTGTGTAATAAAGAACTGCGACCCATTGGTTTTTGGTCCTGCATTGGCCATTGCTAAAATACCTGGGCCTGTAAATTTATCGTCGGTGATTTCGTCTTTAAAAGCATAACCCGGACCCCCAGAACCGTTACCAGAAGGATCGCCTCCTTGGATCATAAAGTCTTTAATAACGCGGTGAAAAATCAAACCGTCATAAAATTTCTTCCCTTTCATGGTGCCAGTTACATAGGGATGCGTTCCTTCGGCTAATGCCACAAAATTAGCCACGGTGATAGGCGTTTTTTGATAATACAATTCCAAAAGCATCTTCCCTTTTGGGGTGTCAATTTCGGCATACATTCCATCGGCGAGAGCGGGTTTCTTGGCTACAGGTGCCGCTACGGCTTGGGTTACTTTTGCTTTTGGTTTTGCGGTAGCTTTCTTTGGCGTTTGTGCTTGTGCTACCACGGTACATAACAACAATACGCCTATTCCTTTAAATATTGATTTCATCATTTGAGTTGTTTTATTATGGTTTTACTAATTCTAATTCAAAAATTAAATCGGTGTTTGGGGGAATTACTTTTCCAGCTCCAGTTTCGCCATAGCCTAGTGCTGCAGGAATGAAAAGCACCACTTTATCGCCATAGTGCATCAAGTCCAAACCTTCCATAAAACCGGGTATGGCTCCAGCTTTGGCTCCGGCTTGCATCGGTAGGGGAGCATAGCCACCCATGCCTTCTTTTTGCGCGTTATAATTGCCCATTTTTTTGGCCAAATCCAAACGGCTGGTGTCAAAGAGTGTGCCGTTTTCAAAAAAACCAGCATACTGCACCAACAAATTATCTCCCATATTGGGTTTTCCACCCTTTCCTTTTTCCAATATATAATAGGCCAATCCGCTTTTGGTGACAGTAGCTTTTTTACGAAGATCAGCAAAAAAGCGCTGTTTTTCAGCTTCATACACTTTTAAATTCGCCGCATCGATTTTGGCTTGTTTTTTTTGTTTCTCAGCTTCAGCACGGAAATAATCGGAAAACACTTTGACGGCATCAAACTTTTTAGCGGCTTCTCCTTTGCGGATAATCGTCACACTAATCAATTGGTCGTACAACTTAATCTGTTCCACTGCACTCATACCGTCACCTTCCACACGTCCAAAAATTGTATGCTTCCCGTCCAACCAAGGCGTGGGCACAAGGGTGATAAAAAACTGACTGCTATTGGTGCCCGGACCCGAATTGGCCATGGCTAGCAATCCGCCTTTATCGAAACGTAATTTTGAGATTTCGTCTTTAAACTTATAGCCAGCATCACCCGAACCCGTACCAGAAGGATCCCCTGTTTGTACCATGAAATCTTCGGCATCGCCATTGTTTTTGCTAATAACGCGGTGAAAACGAATGCCGTCATAGAGATTTTTATCTTTATATTCCTCCCGCACAAACGGATTCGTCCCTTCGGCTAAGGTGATAAAATTGGCAACCGTAACCGGGGCATTTTCATAATCCAAGCGCAGCAAAATGGTTCCTTTGTCTGTTTCCAATTCGGCATAGAGTCCGTCTTTCAATTGCGCATGTTCGTCTTTGCAACTTTGAAAGCCAAGGGCAAGCACCAAGAATAATCCTGTGAGTAGGTGTCTCATTATTGTTCGTTTAATTTATTTTCGGGTCTAAAATCAGTGAGCGTTACTTTACAAATAATGGGTTCGTTTGTTCCAATTCGGCGGTTGTCGCCATGATAGCCATAGGCCATGTGCGAGGGAAACAAAAACGTCACGGTTTCATTTTTTCGCATCAGTTTCAATCCGTGTTGAAGCCCCGTAATAATCGTTTGTTTATCAACGCGATACGATTGTCCTTTGAGTTCCAAATCGGAATAGATTACATTCCCATCCAAATCCTTGATTTCATAGTCAAAAAAAGCAATATCGCCTTTCTTGGGGCGCAAGGTGTCGGTGGTGTTTTTCTTGTCGTAGTAATACCAATAACCCTTTTTGGAGGCAATGTATTGAATATTGGTATTGCTCTTAATGATGGAATCAATCTTGGTTTCCTCATTCTTGATGAGTTTTTTGTTCCGCTCTACCGAAGCTTTCATAAATGCTCCTGATGAATGCGAAACGGGACGACGGGCTTGTTGTTGTTGGCAACCTACAGTGAGAGTCAACAGCGCCAAAACCATGAAAAAAACAAATTTCTTAAACATAGCCATAGAATTAGGGGTGGTATTGGTGTATTAATTTTTCAAAACGTGCTACAGTAGCTTCGAGTGTATCATATGATTTTCCACCCGCTGCATTCTGGTGTCCGCCTCCTTGAAAATGGTCCCGAGCAAACTGATTGACATCGAATGGGCCTTGGGAGCGGAATGAAATTTTAATCAATCCTTCGTCGCGGTGTTCGATAAACAACGCTGTCAACTGAATGCCCTTGATTGAAAGCCCATAGTTCACAATGCCTTCGGTATCGCCTTTTACATAATGAAACGTGTCCAATTCTTCTTGCGACAGGGTAGCATAAGAAGCCTTGTACTCGGGAAACACTTTTAAATTTTGCAACGCCCGACCGAGCAGTTGTAAACGGTCGTAGGAATTGTTGTCGTATAATAGGGTGGGAATTTCTGTATTGGGTACGCCTAAATCGATAAATTCTGCTACGATACGGTGGGTTTCGCCTGTGGTTTTTGGGAAACGAAATTGCCCTGAATCGGTCATAATGCCTGTATACAAACAGGTGGCCACCGTTTTATTAATCCATTGGCTTTCGCCTAATTGATGTAAAAAGTGATACACCATTTCACAAGTCGAACCGTATCGGGTATCCGAAAAGGTGAATTTTGCATAAGGGTCGGGACGTTCGTGGTGGTCGATCATGACCATGGGAACTGGAAGCGTTTTGAGCACCTGTTCCATGTCGCCAGTTCGATGCAAGGCATTGAAATCAAGGGTGAATACCAACGATTGCTCCTTTAAAAAAGCACTCCAACGGGGACGATCATGCTCAAAAATCGCAACCTCCTCGGCGCCGGGTAACCATTTTAAAAAGTCGGGAAAATCATTGGGTGACACTACTTTTACGGTATGTCCCCCTTGTTGTAGGGCGTGTGCCAAACCAAGTGTACTTCCCATGGCATCGCCATCCGGGTTGCGGTGGGGAATGATAGCAATGGTTTGCGATGTAGCTAAAACCGAACGTAATGCCAAGTAATCGTTTGTATTCATAGCTTGCGAAGGTACTAAAATTTGCGAAATCCAAGAAGGCGTTTCCGTCAATTCCTAGGGTATTTTTTGAAACGTTTTTTGGCTGTTTTTCTTTTAAAAAAACGAAAATTAATTTCGCATGGGGAGTTTGTATTCTCGAGCGACTTCTTGTATTTGTTGGCGAATGCGCTCTCCAATGGATTCAATTTGCAGCTCCATAGTTTCAAGAGGCATTTCGTCGGAGGTTTTTTCTTGTATAAGGTCTAACTTATACCGAATGAATTTTTCGTGCAATGTACAGTAAGTGATACAATTTTTGGTTAACGCGCGAACTTTCTTAGGGAGTGTTGGGTCGTTGAGGCGATTGAGGAGCGTTTTATTTTTACGCCAATACACCAAGCCCGTTTCTTCCAATTGCTCGCGGTATTCGTCGGTAGAGTCCCCATTATATTGATAACTATCGATGGCAATGGACTCGTTTTGGGCAAATTCTTCCATGGCCGTCCAGTAATGAAAGAGTTGCATACGTGGCTGAAGGCTAGTGTAGGTATAGGCATTTCCCCCGATGATGATGAGGGTAAAACCCAAGGCGAGTACACTGTGTCGCCATAGACTTTGGGTGCGAAAGGCATGGTACCCCAAGGCCCAAAGAATTCCTGCGCCGAAGCCGCCCAAATGCGCTGCTGCGTCGATACCTTCTTCAAAACTGCCGATTAAATTTAGCCCCACAAAAATAGTGATGGCAATCCATGCCGAGGCGTTCATACGGTGGGTGATTGAACGAAACACAAGTGCCGTACACAAAAAGCCAAAAAGACCAAAAACTGCCCCCGATGCCCCAATACAAACGATGTTTTCATTCCAAAAAAGACTGCACGTACTCGCCACAAGACCCGTGCTGAGGTACAGGGCGGCCAATCCTTTTTTGCCCAAAAAGGGTTCGAGCGACAACCCTACCAGCGCCATTCCGATAGCATTGGAAAGCAGGTGAAACAGGTTGGCATGCAAAAACAAGGCTGTTCCCAACCGCCACCATTCGCCATCGAGGGTATGAAGGGTAAAATTGGCACCCCATTGCACGAGTTGTTCAGGGTTGGCATTCCACGGACTCACCCCGTTGGCTACCATGATGATCCAAAGAAGCACATTTATGCCAATCAACGCGGGCGTGAGGGTATATCCCGGGGCTGGGATGAGTACCGAAAGTGGGGTGTAAAATTGTTTAATAACTGGTGTGGGTTGCAGCCGCTGCGAAATCAGTACCGCTTGTTCTTGCAAACTGGCTTCGAGGTAAGCGTCCTCCAACGGAATTTCAGCGCTTTTCTTTTTGAGGGAATTGAAGGCGTTGATAAACAAATCGATGTTTTTCCCATTGCGACCCCCATCATAGAGTTGGTTCCCGTTGGATACCGAACGCAGCGCAATTTCACCGTCGAGGCATTCCAGGGTAAAGGTTTCATTCCAACTCCCGGCATAGTTGAGGGTAGTGGCAGTGACTGTAGTTTCGGTAATGGCTACGAGCGGCCAGCGCAACTCCCGGCATACGCGAAACGCCAAATACCGGTTGAGCGTGTTTGAACCCTCTGATTGCGGCAGATACCGAACTTCTTGTGCAGGAAAACCAAAAGCCATAAGCGAAAGTAAAGGACAAAGATACGAAGTTGGGGGTTTTGTTAATGAGGCAATATGTCAATGAGGCGATGTGCCGATTTGGTTGTCGGTTGATGGTTACCGGTTGATGGTTGTCGGTTGCCGGTTGTCGGTTGTCGGTTGCCAGTTGATGGTTGTCGGTTGTCGGTTGTCGGTTGCCGGTTGTCGGTTGCCGGTTGTCGGTTGTCGGTTGTCGGTTGCCGGTTGTCGGTTGACGGTTTTCGGTTGATGGTTGTCGGTTGTCGGTTGATGGTTGTCGGTTGTCGGTTGTCGGTTGCCAGTTGATGGTTGTCGGTTGATGGTTGTCGGTTGTTGGTTGCCGGTTGTCGGTTGATGGTTTTTTAGCTTACTGCATACTGCTTACTGAATACTGAATACTGAATACTGAACACTGCTTACTGCACACTGATGGCTGAACACTGAACACTGCCCCGACTGAACACTGAACACTGCGACTGCGACTGCGACTGCAACCCAACACCGTGTATCCAGATTTTTTCCTTATTTTAGCCCCGACGCACAGATACCGAGCCTATGGATTGGAAGAAAAAACTCAAATGGTTGCGCAAGCGACTCACATGGAATTACAAATATGCCATTGGCAAGTGGGACAATATGGGGAGTGAGGCCGATCGTTACAATGCGATTGTGAGTCTGATACGCAGTTGTGCTATTCCCGAACCCCGTATTTTGGATCTAGGGTGTGGGTATGGGGCGCTCATGCAATACCTCAAGCCCGAAGATTATTCCTATTGTTTAGGAGTTGATCTTTCGGACACTGCTATTTTGAAAGCGCGCAAACAAAAGTATCCGAAATGCGATTTTAGAGTAGGAGACATCCATCGTTTTACACCGCCGGGGACTTTTGACATCATCCTTTTTAACGAAGTGCTGTACTACCTTGATAACCGCACGGAAGTGGCCGTGCGCTATGCCGGGTATGCCCAACCCAATGGTTATATGATCGTCTCGCTGTATGATTTGAAAGAATCGATTGTGGCCGACCTGTCTCAGGAATTTACGTTTGTTGAAACGCGCGTGGTACACGACAACGACCGTAATGTGGTTTGGGGGATCAACTTGTTTAAACTCTTCCATTAGAAGCGATAACCCGGGTGGGGATTGTTTACAACCGCCTAAAATTGTGAAAAAGTTGCCGTGAAACCCTTCGGTAAAACTCAGGCATGTCCATTATTTTGTCTAATTTTGCAACCATTATTTTGGCCTTCGGGTCGCTTATTACGACAACACAACACCCATGCAACACAACGTACTTATTCTCGATTTTGGTTCGCAGTACACGCAGCTCATTGCCCGACGCGTTCGTGAACTCCACATTTTTTGTGAAATTTTTCCTTACAACCAACTGCCCGAAGATTTATCGTCTTTCAAGGCCGTGATTCTCTCAGGGAGTCCGTTTTCGGTTCGTGCCGAAGATGCCCCACATCCCGATTTGAGTCAGATTCGCGGTAAACTCCCCCTGTTGGCGGTTTGTTACGGAGCACAATATTTGGCCCATTTCAATGGGGGTGAAGTGGCTCCGAGCGCAACCCGAGAATACGGGCGAGCAAATTTGACGTACATCAAAGACGATGAGGACTTTTTTGAAGAAATCGCGTTAAATTCCCAAGTCTGGATGAGTCACAGCGACACCATTAAATCGTTACCGCCCCAGGGCATTCGTTTGGCAAGTACCAAAGATGTGGAAAATGCTGCCTATCGTTTGGAAGGCGAACCCACCTATGCCATTCAATTTCACCCCGAAGTGTACCACTCCATCGATGGGAAACAATTGTTGGAGAATTTTTTAGTTAAAATTGCCCAAGTGCCCCAAAACTTTACCCCCAATGCCTTTGTGGAAGATATTGTGGTAGAATTGCGCGAGAAAGTGCAAAATGACAAAGTGGTCTTAGGGCTTTCTGGAGGTGTAGACTCAACCGTGGCCGCCGTTCTTTTGCACAAGGCTATCGGCAAAAATTTGTATTGTATTTTCGTGAATAACGGATTGTTGCGCAAGAACGAATTTGAAAATGTTTTGCTGCAATACCAAGGAATGGGACTTAATGTAAAAGGGGTTGATGCTTCGGCACGTTTTTTGACCGCTTTGGAAGGCATTAGTGATCCAGAAACCAAGCGCAAAACCATCGGTCGGGTTTTTATCGAAGTTTTTGACGATGAAGCCCAGCAATTGACCGATGTAAAATGGCTTGCCCAAGGGACCATTTATCCCGATGTGATTGAGTCGGTTTCAGTCAAAGGACCTTCGGCGACGATCAAATCGCATCACAACGTAGGTGGGTTGCCCGATTTTATGAAATTAAAAATTGTGGAGCCGCTTCGCATGTTGTTCAAAGATGAAGTACGTCGCGTAGGCGCTTCGTTGGGCATCGATGCTGAATTGTTGGGACGCCATCCGTTTCCTGGACCGGGCTTGTCGATTCGTATTTTGGGTGACATTACCCCCGAGAAAGTTCGCATACTTCAAGAAGTAGACGCCTTGTTTATTGACGGCTTGAAAGCACATGGACTCTATGATAAAGTCTGGCAAGCGGGGGCTATTTTGCTACCAGTAAACAGTGTAGGGGTGATGGGCGATGAGCGTACCTACGAAAAAGTAGTAGCCTTGCGTGCGGTAGAATCGACCGACGGAATGACTGCCGATTGGGTACATTTGCCTTATGATTTTTTAATGAAAATCTCCAACGAGATTATCAATAAAGTGCGCGGGGTTAATCGCGTGGTGTATGACATCAGTTCTAAGCCCCCAGCCACGATTGAATGGGAATAACGACTTAAAAACGATTACGGAATGAAAGGGATTTTTTGGGGATGGGTACTGGGCATTTTGTGCAGTGTATCCCTCAACGCACAAAACCGAACGCACAAAGTTGTGGCCGGGGAAACCGTAGTTTCTTTGGCCCAAAAATATCAAGTGACGCCCTACGACCTCTATAAGGTGAATCCCGAGGCCAAAAACGGACTCAAACCCGCTATGGTATTGGTGCTTCCCCCCAACGCAGTGGTGCCTAAAACAAAGCCGACGCCGGCAGTTGTAGCGAATAAACCCAATGCAACGGTAGCGCGAACTCCTGTGCCAGCGACCCATACCGTACTAGCAAAAGAAACCGTTTTTAGTATTTCCAAAAAGTATGGACTTCCTACGGGGGCCTTGGAAGCCTTGAATCCCCAATTGAAAACCAATGGATTGCAAACGGGAATGGTATTGGTATTGAAAAAAGGTGTGCCTACCCCCAAACCCATGCCCGCTCCTTCGACAACCGAACATACCCATGTAGTGCAGGCGCAAGAAACCAAGTACGGCATTGCCACCCGCTATGGAATTAGTGTGGCCGAGTTGGAAGCTCAAAATCCTACCATCGTCGACAGTTTACCCGTAGGGGCAGTGTTGAAAATAAAGAAAAGTACCTCTAAACCCGCGACCACGGTTGCAGAACCTATCAAGCCTAAGCCTGTTGAAACGCTCGCTTACACAGTGCAAAACGGGGAAACGGTATTTAGCTTGAGCCGTCAATTTGGCTTATCGGAAGCGGCTTTGATACGGTTGAATCCCGAACTCAAGGATGGGCTCAAAGAGGGTATGGTGTTGCAAGTCCCCATGCAAGTTTCTTTTGCCAAAAACCGCACCGATAGTGGGGTAAAAGATCTGGCGCAATCTGCCAACCGACAAAAGCGTCGGGAGTTGGTACTGTTTTTACCTTTTAATGCCGCCAAGATTCAAAACGACACGGTAACAGGTGTGGTGGAACGGTTGAAAAAAGATAAGTTTTTGAACATGACGTTGGACTTCTATTCGGGGGCTTTGATGGCGATTGATTCGGCACGTACCCTAGGGTTAAATGTGAATGTTCGTATTTTTGATTCGCAAGAATCCCGACAAACTACGGCCGCTTTGGATTTGCTTAAGCAAGAAGATTTTTCACAAGTAGATGCTGTCATAGGGCCGTTTTACCAGATCAATGTTGAAAAAGTAGCGGCTGCCTTGGAAGCGCAAAAGATTCCTGTGATTTCCCCTTTATCGCGGGACGAAGGCAAGAGTTACAGCAATTTATTGCAATCGACTCCTTTACCCGATGCCACCAAAGCAGCTATGTTAGATTATCTTCAAGCCAAAAATGGCAATATCATTGCAGTGGTTTCTCCCAAAAAACAGTCTATGCGGCAGTATTTACGCGATTATTATGAGGGCGTGAAACTCGTTGGGGTAGCCGATAATGGCTCGGTAGTTGCCGACAGTATAAAAAAGCATTTTGTAAAAGACCGAATGAACTATGTGATTTTGGCGACCGAAAAAACGGGGGCTGTCATGACAACTACCGCTTCTATGGTGGCCGCTCAAAAAGACTTTAAAGTACAATTGGTCATATTGGAAGCCAATGAAACTTTGGATTATGAAGAGATTCCGATAGCGCGATTGACCAAGTTGAAATTAATGTACCCTTCCGTTACGCGTGAGAACGATAGTCCAACGGCAGAGCAATTTGATTTTGCTTACCGCAAAAAGAATAAAGTTTTCCCCAATACCTATGCGATTCGCGGGTTTGATGTCACCTTTGACACCTTGATGCGCATTTCACAAGAAAATGGTTTTTTAGGGACTTTAGAAGTGGCTACCGAACATTTGGAAAATCGTTTTGATTACGCGCGTAAAGTTTCAGGAGGCTATGCCAATACGGGCGTTTACATTTTATATTACGATGAAGATTTACAATTAAAACAAGCAAATTAATATGGCTACCTCACGCGTTACATACCAAGGGGAACTGCGGACTTCCTCTGAGCATTTGCAGTCGGGATCGATTATCATCACTGATGCTCCTGTCGATAATCAAGGGAAAGGAGCGGCTTTTTCACCCACCGATACAGTTGCCAATGCTTTGGCGAGTTGTATGTTTACCGTGATGGGAATCAAAGCACGCGATTTAGGAGTGGATTTAGCGGGTTCGACCGCCGAGGTAACCAAAGTAATGGGAACCGATCCACGTCGTATTTCGGCGATTCATATTGTTTTTACTTTTGCTATCGCGGTAGATGATAAAACAAAAACCATTCTAGAGCGCACCGCAATGACCTGTCCTGTTCATTATAGTTTACATCCCGAAATTACGCAGGACATCGTTTTTCATTGGCCGGCATGAATCCCCAGCACAAAGCCTTACTCGATTTAGCCCACGCTCAAATGCCTTATGGGAAATACAAAGGGCGGTATTTGATTGATTTGCCCGAGTATTATGTCGTATGGCTGCAAAACAACCGATTGCCCTCGGGAACCCTCGGGACCCAATTGCGTTTGGTTCATGAATTGAAAGTCAACGGCTTAGAAGATTTAGTACGACGGTTGCGCACCCCTTCGCGTTAGGTTGATAACTCCTGATAAAATGCATGACTTGCCATTTTCAGATTGGCGGATAAGTTTGTATTTTTGGCCGAAAATTACAACAACACAACACACCACGAATGAATACTACAAAGTACATCTTTGTCACCGGCGGGGTTACTTCCTCGTTGGGTAAAGGAATTATTGCGGCTTCGTTAGCCAAACTATTGCAAGCCCGCGGTTACCGCACAACCATTCAAAAATTTGACCCCTACATCAACGTCGATCCAGGGACGCTTAATCCCTACGAGCATGGTGAATGTTTTGTGACTGATGATGGCGCGGAAACCGATTTGGATTTAGGGCATTATGAGCGTTTTTTGAATGTTCCCACGTCCCAAGCCAATAATGTAACGACCGGTCGGGTGTATCTTTCGGTAATTGAAAAAGAGCGTCGCGGTGAGTTTTTAGGCAAAACGGTACAAGTCGTGCCGCACATTACCAATGAAATTAAATCCCGTATGCAGCTATTGGGGCAAACAGGGGAATACGATATTATCATCACCGAAATTGGGGGTACGGTGGGCGACATTGAGTCCTTGCCTTACATCGAATCGGTACGTCAATTGGTTTGGGAATTGGGCGAGCACAACAGTATTGTGATTCATCTGACCTTGGTGCCCTATTTGGCAGCTGCGGGTGAATTAAAAACCAAACCCACCCAGCACTCGGTTAAAACCTTAATGGAAAGCGGAATCAAAGCTGATATTTTGGTTTGCCGCACGGAGCACGAACTTTCGGCAGAATTACGGCAAAAGTTGGCCTTGTTTTGCAACGTAACCAAGGAAGCTGTTATCCAGTCTATTGATGCAAAAACCATTTATGAAGTGCCCAACTTGATGCTGGATGAAGGGTTGGATGTGGTGGCCTTAAAGAAGTTGAACCTGCCCGAAAAATCGGCTCCCGATTTGGACCAATGGAATGCTTTTTTAACCCGGCACAAGAATCCGAAGCACACCATAAATATTGGATTGGTAGGGAAATATGTAGAATTACAAGATTCGTACAAATCCATTTTAGAAGCCTTTATTCATGCTGGTGCTGCCAACGAGACGAAGGTCAATGTGGTAAGCATTCATTCAGAATATATCGATGCTTCCAATGTGGCCGAAAAGCTCAAAGATATTGATGGTATTTTGGTTGCACCTGGTTTTGGGGAACGCGGTATTGAAGGGAAAATCGCTACGGTTCAATATGCACGGGAACATCAATTGCCCTTCTTCGGAATTTGTCTAGGGATGCAAATGGCCGTTATTGAATATGCGCGCAATGTACTTCATTTAACAGAAGCCAATTCGACCGAAATGAATCCCGATACGCCACATCCCGTGATCGATTTGATGGAAAGTCAAAAAAATGTGACTGAAAAAGGTGGAACGATGCGTTTGGGCGCTTGGACCTGCAATTTGAAGTCCGGAACCTTAGCGCATCGCATTTATGGAAAAGATCAAATTAGTGAGCGGCACCGCCATCGCTATGAATACAATAACCGTTATGCCGAGGCACTGCAAGAGGCTGGTTTGGTGAGTTCAGGAGTCAATCCAGAAACCGGTTTGGTTGAAATTGTCGAGTTAGAAAACCATCCCTTCTTTATCGGTGTGCAATACCATCCGGAATATAAGAGTACCGTTGCAAATCCACAGCCAATTTTTGTTAGCTTTGTAGCCGCAATTGTAAAAAATAAAATGTAAGCTGTGGCTTGAAGGTCCGGCGCAATGTAGATTATAATGGAAGAAAAAAAGTTTGATAAGAATTCGGTTATCGGATTCGCCCTGCTCTTTGTATTGATTCTTTGGATGATGTATAACTCCAGTCAGGAGCAGCAAAAAGCCCAAACGGGCAAAGCGACCACCGCTCAAAAATCCACTCCCAAAAAAGACACGTCAGCCGCCACGCCAGCTCTCCCCACCGATACTACGGCGACCGATAGCAATGCCGTAAAAGCAGCCGAATCGAAGTTTGGTAAGTTTGCCTATGCCGCAACATTGCCCGCAGCCAAAGGCGGAACAACTGTGTTGGAAAATGATTTGGTGAAAATCGTCGTGGCCAATCAAGGAGGCGCAGTACAGCAAGTAACGCTCAAAAAATTTGAAAAGTTTCGCAAAAATTCGGGGCAACTCGTACAATTGGTCGATCAGAAAAACGCCCAATTCAATTTAGAAATCAAAACCACCGATAACCGAGTGTTGCAAACGAAAGACTTGTTTTTTGAACCCCAACTGACCAAAGTGGGTGCCGATCAGGTCTTATCGATGAAACTCAAAGCGGGTCCCAATGCCTTTTTGGAATATAAATATGTGTTGAAAGCCAAGGATTATATGTTGGATTTTGATGTTCGTTCCCAAGGTTTACGCAATGTATTGGCTCCAAATGATCCCGTGCAATTGGATTGGTCGTTAAAAACTTTTCGAAACGAGATTAGCATACCGTATGAAAATCGCTATACAGAGACCATTTTTGAATATGAAGATGGAAAAGACGATTATGTAGGGCAAGGCCAAGGGAAAGAAGAAAATCCAGAGGCAGTGACGTATGTGGCCTACCGTCAGCATTTCTTTGCTTCGGTGTTAATGACCAATAAACCGTTTAAAACCGCTAAGCTTACCTCAGATGATTTGGTTAAAGATGCCGAAAAAGATACGGTGTTTACCAAGCAATTGACCACGCGAGTTCCTTTGGAGTTGGCGCAAGGCGAATTGGATTATAAAATGAATTGGTACTTCGGACCTGCAGATTACCAACTTTTGAATAATTACGATCGCAATTTAGATGAAGTGGTTCCCATGGGTTGGGGGATATTCGGTTGGATTAACAAATTCATTTTTGTCCCCTTGTTCGGATTATTAGGCGGATGGATGGCTTTTGGATGGGCGATTATTTTGTTTACCATCATCATTAAGTTGGCCATGTCTCCGATTACCTTCAAATCTTTCTTATCGCAAGCCAAAATGAAGGTGTTGCGTCCCGAGATTACCGAGCTCAACACGAAGTATAAAGATCCGGTGAAGCGTCAACAAGAGATGATGAAGTTATACTCCAAAGCAGGTGTCAATCCGATGGCTGGATGTATTCCCGCATTGATTCAATTGCCGTTTGTATATGCTTCCTTTCAGTTTTTCCCAGCGGCTATAGAATTGCGTCAGAAAAGCTTTTTGTGGGCTGAAGATTTATCGTCATTTGATGCCATTGTAAAATTACCGTTCTATATTCCTTTGTATGGGAATCATATCAGCTTGTTTCCCATCTTAGCGGCTATTGCCATTTTCTTTTACATGAAAATGACCTCCGGGGATAATGCCGCCATGGCTCAACCCGCGCAAGAGGGGATGCCCGATATGGCGAAGTTGATGAAGATTATGATTTATGTCTCGCCGATTATGATGTTGATTTTCTTCAATAGTTATGGTTCGGGATTGAGTTTGTACAACTTTATGTCCAACGTCGTGACCATAGGGGTAATGTTGGTGATCAAGAAATATTTTATTGACAGCGATAAAATCCACGCACAAATTCAAGAGAACAAACAAAAGCCTGCCAAAGAGAGCAAGTTTCAACGCAAGATGCGCGAGATGATGGAACAAGCCGAAGCACAAAAGCAGTTAAAAGGAAAGAAATAAATTCAATGGATTATGAAAAAAGGTTGTCTACGGGCAACCTTTTTTTTTGCTATCCATAAACAAGGATTCTACGACAGGGAAGTATGAGGTAAGCTTATGAAGAAAACTTTACCCAAAGACAAGAACATAGCTTTCGTTTATGTTATCCGTAAAACAATTATGCGCGTGTTTAACTTCATGTTTTCTGTAGAATGTAGTTTCCTTTCGGATATTCATGCGCCAAAAAAAAAAGACTGCCCGAAGACAGTCTTTCCAAAGTATGAAGAAAATTTACGAATTACAACTGGGGTTGCAATACGCGGTTTACCCCGTGAATAACACCATTCGAACACTGAACATCAGCTTGGTTAACGCGGGCTAAATTGTTTGCTGTATCACGAATATCAACGGTTCCAGAACCTAATATTACAGTAGTGTTTTGAACAGGATTTGTGATCATTGGAATGGATTGGTTGTTGGTCAATTGGTTTGAACGAACATTTCCAGCAACGGTTACGTGGTATTGTAAAACTCGTGATACTTGTGCTGGAGTAGCGCCTACTGCAAATCCGGTACCCGTAGTAGCCGCTGTGAAGGCAGCATTGTCAGGAGCAAATACAGTAGCAGGAGCAGCAGCGGTTAAACCATTCAACGCTGCTAATACGGCTGATTGATCACCAAAAGCACCTGTAGCACCACTGGTAACAACGGCTTGTAACGTATCAAATTGTGGGTTAGCAACAACGTGGTTAACAACAGTTGGAATTGCAATTACATTGTTTACTACGTGAATCACACCATTACTTGCATCAATGTCAGCTGTAGCTACCGTTGTTCCTCCGTTAGAAGCACCTCCGTTAATGGTTACCGTAGTTCCAATTTTTTGTACAAACATACTGATGGTAGGTGCACCTGTAGTTGAATTGATAGGAGACAAAGTTGATACATATACGGCTGGTGGAATCGCTGAGCTCGCAATTTCGGTTCCGATAACGTGATTCAACAACAAGTTTCTTAACACAGGAACAGGTACTGCATTAACGTCAGCAAACCCGTTAGCGCTTAAAAAAGCAGCAAATGCATCATTAGTAGGAGCAAAAACGGTAAAATTACCACTTCCACTTAAAACTCCTGTTAACTCAGCGCGGTTCAACGCAGCTACTAATGAAGATAAATTAGTAGTACGTGAAGCAATACCGGCAATGGTGTTGTCGGGTTGTGCATTGTTGTTGTCGTCATCGCTACAAGCGGTTAGACCCAACGCCATGAATGCAATCAAGGCGAATTGTTTTAATCTGTTTGTTTTCATAAGACAATTTTTAAAAAGTTTTTTCGAATGTAAGCCGTCTATTTTGTTTAGCAATAATACGAAATGATTAAACAGAACATTTTGTAAATTTCTTAACTTTTTTGTTTAACGTTTCCCGAAAACGTTTTCGCTTTTGTGAATTGTTTAAGGTTTAACGTTAAACAAATGTGAAATGTAAAATGTAAGAAAATACTTAATTTTAGTCAACTTTGTTACTTTTGTGTACGAAAAGAGGTTATTTTTCGTTTCATATCAAAATATCAAAACATGCGTTATCTATTTCTCATTTGTTTGTGTGTGCAATGGGTTTGTGCCCAATCGATAAATCAGTTGGATGCGCAAGGAAAAAAACATGGAATTTGGAAGGGAACTTATGCCGATACGGGTCGTCCTCGCTATGAAGGTACCTTTGAACATGGTAAGGAAGTGGGTACGTTTCGCTTTTTTGACAATACTAAAGAGGGTGCAGTAATCGCCACACGCGAGTTTAACCCCAAAGACAATTCTTGTTATACCATAGTGTTTACGCCCAAAGGCAACAAAGTCAGTGAAGGCAAACTCGTTAATCGTTTGGAGGAAGGTGAATGGAAATTTTACCATGAAGATTCCCCTCAAATTATGACGTTAGAATTTTATGTTAAAGGTAAATTAAACGGTACGCGAAAAGTTTTTTACAAAAGTGGGGCCCTAGCCGAGGAATGTGGGTATAAAAACGGACTTCGTGAAGGAGTGTATCGCAAAATTACCGAACAAGGATTGGTATTGGAAGAAAGTAATTATAAAAATGGGGAATACGACGGACCCGCAGTGTTTCGAACCGCTGAAAACAAAATTGCTGCCCGAGGAACCTTTGTCAAAGGCAAAAAAGAGGGGATTTGGGAGGTTTTGGAAAAAGGCAAACTGGTCAAAAAAGATATGGGTAAACAAAAAGTTCGCAAATTTGTCAAAAAGCCCATCACCCGCGAAGAAGATCGAGAGTAAAATTTTTAAATCCCAAATTATAAATCTCAGACTACCTTCTCGCAATTGCGTCTATTTTAAATGAACACGTAATTCTTAATTTATAATTCATAATTAATAATTCAAAATTTCATAAAGGTCTATCCGCCAAAAGTCCGCGTGCTGTTTCACACCGCTTTAGATTTTTCGCTTTTCCCTGCTTGACGCTAGGCAACTTCTTCAGGAAAACGGCTCCCTAACCTAGCATTCGTAATTCATAACTTTTCCGTTACCTTTGCAAAAAAAAATAGTTATGAAACGTGTGGTAGTGGGTTTGTCGGGAGGAGTCGATTCCAGCGTAGCCGCTTACGTATTGAAAGAACAAGGGTATGACGTCATCGGTCTCTTTATGAAAAATTGGCACGATGATTCTGTTACCATTTCCAACGAATGCCCTTGGTTGGAAGACAGCAACGATGCCTTATTGGTCGCTGAAAAACTGGGTATTCCCTTTCAAACCGTAGACCTCAGTGCCGAGTACAAAGAGCGTATTGTAAACTACATGTTCAACGAATACGAAAACGGACGTACACCCAATCCCGACGTTTTATGTAATCGCGAAATCAAGTTCGACGTCTTTATGCGCATTGCCCTTGATTTGGGCGCCGATTTTGTCGCTACAGGTCATTATTGCCGCAAAGCTACTATTGACATCAATGGCAAAGAAGTCCACCAATTGTTGGCTGGTGTCGATGGCAATAAAGACCAATCGTATTTCCTCTGTCAACTCTCGCAAGCGCAATTGGCCAAGGCGTTGTTTCCTATTGGCCATTTGACCAAACCCGAAGTACGCGAAATAGCCACAAAAATGGACTTAGTAACCGCTGAAAAAAAAGATTCGCAAGGCCTATGTTTTATTGGAAAAGTGCGTTTGCCCGAATTTTTACAGCAACAGTTGCAACCCAAGACAGGGACGATTGTTGAAATTCCAGCCACCGATCCGTGTTACCAACAAACCCTACCTGAAGGACTTTCCCAAGAGGAGTTATTGCAATTGCAAGCGAAACCGTTTACCTACATGGTCGGTCAAGGGAAAATAGTGGGACAACATCAAGGGGCCCATTATTTTACTATCGGTCAGCGTAAAGGCTTGAATGTTGGGGGTACCGCCGAACCCTTATTTATCATCGCCACCGATGTGAAAGAAAACATAATTTACACCGGTCAGGGACAGCAACATCCCGGTTTGTTTCGTCAAGCGCTTCACATTCAACCCCACGAAGTGCATTGGATTCGCGAGGATTTGTCCTTAAACCACGGAGAATCGATGCCTGTTGAAGTCCGAATTCGCTACCGTCAGCCGTTGCAAAAGGCAACTTTGTACCAATTTGAATCGGGCCTATACATTGCCTTTGAAACACCGCAATCCGCCATTACCCAAGGACAGTTCGCGGCGTGGTATCATGGTGAGGAATTACTTGGTTCAGGGGTAATTTCTTCTTAAATTAACATTCGTCCCGCGCAATTATTTGTATTTTTGGTTCCAAAGCCTAATTGCTATGCGAAACCTGTTCCTTCTTCTATTTTGGGTCTCAACGTTGGGATGGACACAAGAAGATGCTCGTGTGTATTTTATAGACAAACCCAATGCCCAAGCTTATTTTGACGCGCCTTTGACCATGTTAACGCAGCGCGCTTTGGACCGAAGAATCCAACAAAATATTCCGTTATCGATCGATGACGTTCCTGTTGACGCCAATTATATTGAAACTATTTCTAACGTGCCGGGAATCACTTATAAAGCCCAATCCAAATGGATGAATTGCATTCATGTGCGAGGCTCTGTGGCGGCGATTCAAGGCTTGGCCTCCTTCCCATTTGTAGAGCGCATCGTTTTTGCCAACCCGCAACTCAATGCCAAAAGCACCCCACAAGTGCCCACCGCACAGCCCAAGACGATGGCGTTGCAAACCACTTATTCGTATGGAAATGCCCAAAACCAAGTCACGATGTTGAACACGCATTTGTTGCATCAACAAAATCATGCCGGGGCTGGGAAAATCATAGCCGTATTGGATTCAGGTTTTCAGGGGGTCGACACCGCACCGCCTTTTCAATCGTTATTTAATCAAAATCGCTATCTCGGCGGCTATAATTATGTATCGCAATCGACCAATGTATTCGATTTACACCACCATGGAACTTTAGTGCTTTCTTCAATGGCAGCCGTTACCGACGGGACATTGGTGGGTACAGCGCCCACAGCGAGTTATTACCTGTTTATCACCGAAGACGTCATGGAGGAGAATCCCGTAGAGGAGAGTTATTGGGTGCAAGCCGCCGAAGAAGCCGATCGATTGGGCTGCGATATCATCAGCAGTTCGCTGGGGTATTATGGCTATGATAATCCCGCTTACAGTTACACCTACAGCAACCTTACGGGCAATCAAGCCTTTGCATCCCAAGGGGCCAATAAAGCTTTTTCCAAAGGAATGGTTGTCGTGGTGAGCGCCGGTAATTCGGGGAATTCTACCGCTCCCTATGTCGCCGTTCCCGCCGAAGCCACGCATGCCTTGGCCATCGGTGCTGTGGACTCGATGGAGTTTCGAGCCAGTTTTAGCTCGATAGGCCCTACTTTCGACGGACGTGTAAAACCCGACTTGATGGCTCGCGGCCTAGGTGCAGCAGTTTGCACTCCCCAAGGCGATTTTACGTATGTGAGCGGCACCTCTTTGTCGTGTCCCCTAATTTCGGGCTCGATTGCTTGTTTTTGGGCCGCAGCGCCTCAATTAACCAACCAGCAAGTCGTGGACTTAGTAAAGCAATCTGCCGATCGTTTTACCAATCCTACGATGGAGTACGGTTATGGCGTGCCTGACTTTGCCGCCGCATTATCCAATGCCCTATCACTAACGTCATGGGGAAAATCTTCTGTAAAAGTGTATCCCAATCCTTTTTATTATGAGGTTACTTTCCAAGGCGATTTAACTGGAACTACCACTTTAAAATTCTTTAATGCCTTGGGGCAATTAGTGCGAGAAACACGTCTCACACCAAACCAGGCCACGGTTGACGTAGCCGACTTTCCCGCCGGTTGGTACACCTACCTGTTGCAAGAGGGAACCCAAACGATCACAGGGAAACTTATAAAACCGTAATTAGCATTTTCAATGAATCGTATTACCCAACTTTTTAATATAAATTATCCCATCATTCAAGGGGGAATGATTTGGAATTCAGGATATAAATTGTCCAGTGCCGTGAGTAATGCTGGCGGACTGGGACTTATCGGTGCGGGTTCGATGTACCCCGATGTACTGCGTACCCATATTCAAAAGTGCAAACAAGCCACCGATCGTCCTTTTGGGGTTAACGTTCCGTTACTTTACCCCAATATTGAAGAGATCATGCAAATCATTGTCGAAGAAGGTGTGAAAATTGTATTTACTTCGGCAGGAAACCCCAAAACGTGGACTGCATTTTTGAAAGAACACGGGATCACGGTAGTACATGTGGTGAGTAGTACCAAGTTTGCCCTCAAAGCCCAAGAGGCGGGTGTTGATGCGATTGTTGCTGAAGGTTTTGAGGCAGGGGGACATAACGGCCGTGAGGAGACCACAACGTTTACCTTGATTCCTATGGTACGGGCCCAACTCTCACTTCCTTTAATTGCCGCGGGCGGTATAGCTACGGGACGAGGAATGTTGGCGGCCATGATCTTGGGTGCCGATGGGGTGCAAATGGGGAGTCGATTTGTTGCCTCCGTCGAAAGTTCGGCGCATGATGCCTTTAAGCAAACCGTTATAAACGCACAAGAAGGTGATACTGTGCTGACCTTGAAAGAATTAGCGCCGGTACGTTTGTTGAAAAATAAATTTTATGCCGATTTGCAAGCTTTGTACAAACAATGTCCTTCAGAGGAAGAATTAAAAGCGTTATTGGGTCGGGCACGTGCCAAACGCGGGATGTTTGAAGGTGACTTGGTGGAAGGCGAATTAGAAATTGGACAAATCGCAGGGTTGCTCAACGAGATCAAACCCGTAGCAGAAATTATAGACGAAATCATCCGCGATTTTAAGGCGGCGCAACAAGAACGTATACTTTTTTAACCGATGAAAAAATACATTATAATTATTATTGGAATGATCGGAACTCTTCACGCTCAAGAACGCCCAAAGTTGGTGGTCGGGATCGTCGTCGATCAAATGCGCATGGAGTATTTATACCGATTTCATAACGATTTTACCGAAACGGGTTTCAAACGCTTGATGCGCCAAGGCTACACCTTTCACAACGCTCATTTCAACTACATGCCCACTTACACCGCGCCCGGACATGCCAGTGTGTATACGGGCACTACGCCATCTGTACACGGTATTGTGAGCAATGAGTGGTTTAGTCGTAGCACCGGAAAAGAGCGTTATTGCACCGATGATGCGTCGGTGACCCCTTTGGGTGAAGGCGCTGGAAAAGAAGGGTTAATGTCGCCCAAAAATTTAAAAGCGACTACCATTACCGATGAATTGCGTATGGCGACCCAATTTCAAGGGAAGGTTATCGGACTCAGTATTAAAGATCGCGGTGCTATTTTACCAGCGGGTCATTTTGCCAATTGGGCGTTTTGGTATAATAAATCGGGACAGTTTATTTCGAGTTCTTTTTACGGGGCACAACTACCCAATTGGGTAACGGCATTTAATGCGCAAAAAGGCTATATGAAATACCTCAATGCGGGTTGGAAACTTTACAAAGCTCCCGAGGTGTATAATGAAAGTGATCCCGACGATTCCCCATATGAAGGCAAATTGTATGGAGTGGAGAAGCCCATTTTTCCCTACGATTTGAAGGCAATGTATGAAAAAAATGATGCCGGGGTGTTGCGCGCTACTCCGTTTGGAAATGATTATTTAGCGGAGTTTGCCAAAAAAGCCATTGAAAATGAAAACCTGGGCAAAGACGCCATTACCGATTTCCTCGCCGTTAGTTTTTCGTCTACCGATTATGTGGGTCACATTATGGGGGCGCGTTCTATGGAATTGCAGGATACCTACTTACGCTTAGATCAGACGATTGCCGATTTTTTGGATTTTTTAGATAAAACCGTGGGTAAAAATCAATACCTCGTGTTCCTCACTGCCGACCACGCTTGTGCCGAGAATGCTGTTTTTTTGCGCAACAAGCAGTATGCGGTAACTAATTTGGATTATAAGGCAATCGGTGCGGGACTCAAAGCTTTTTCCCAAGCGACTTTTGGGGAGAATTTTGTTTTGAATTACTCCAATTTCAATGTGTATTTGGACGAAGTTAAAATTCGAGAAAAAGGTTTGGACTATGCCGTCGTAGAAACGCAATTTATGAACTATTTACGCCTGCAGCCTCATGTAAAAGCCGTTTTTAATCAGCAGGATATACAGGGAGCTTGTGAAGGGGATTATTATAAAATGATGATTGCGCGCGGCTATGATCCTAGAGAAAACGGTCAAATTGTGGTCTTGGACGAACCGGGATTTATCGAATATGGTCCTACGGGGACTTCCCACGGAACGCCGTATGCTTATGATACACACGTGCCCTTATTGTTTTTCGGGTGGAAAATACCCCAAGGGCAGAGTTATGAAAAACGATACATCACTCAAATCGCTCCAACCTTGAGTCAGAAGTTGCAAATTACGTTTCCCAACGGTACCAGTTGCGAAGTCTTACCCGAACTTTTTCGCTAGTCATAAATTGATGTTAAACGCATGAAAGTCCTTTATTCAAAGGGCTTTTTTTTGTATTTTGGGTCAAAAGTACGTCTATGAAAGTTCTGATTAAAAATCTATACCACGAGAGTTCACGCATCAAAGAACTAGTTTTTCAACGTCATGTGAAAGACATGATTTTAATTTCCATCGGCGTAGCCATGGCGACCATTGGATTAAAGCAATTTTTACTGCCCAACGACTTTCTAGATGGAGGCGCTATGGGCTTGTCTTTGTTGACCGAGCGGGCTACAGGAATTAATCTATCGCTGTGGATTATAGTGATCAATTTCCCCTTTATTTTGGTTGGCGCCCGTCAGATTTCATGGGAATTTGCCCTAAAAAGCATACTTGCCATAGTAGCCTTGTCGCTTTTAGTGCATTTTGTGGATTTCAAAGTGATTACTCAAGATAAACTTTTAATTTCCGTTTTTGGAGGCTTCTTCTTGGGCGCAGGCATTGGATTCACCATTCGGGGTGGTGCGGTGATTGATGGCACTGAGGTTATGGCCATCTATGTAAGTAAAAAAACAAGTCTCACGGTAGGCGATTTTATTTCGGTATTTAATGTCATTTTGTTTGCTTTTGCCGCTTTTTTGTTCAGTGTAGAAACGGCAATGTATAGTATGTTAACCTACTTTGCAGCCTCCAAAACGGTTGATTTTATCATCAATGGTATTGAGGAATATATCGGAGTGACCGTAGTATCGAGTAAATCCATGGAAATCAAACAAGCCATCATCGACAATTTACAACATGGCGTTACCGTATACAATACCGATAGCGGCTATGGGCGTCGTGGCTTGGATCCCAATAAAAATAAAGTGATTTACTGCGTCGTTACTCGTTTGGAGGTGACGAAGTTAATCTTGGAAATCCAAAAAGTCGACGAGGGGGCTTTCATTGTACAACATGCCATCAAAGATACCAAAGGAGGGATGATCAAAAAACGTCCGTTGCATTAAAAAAAGAAAGGCTGTCGATCGTGACAGCCTTTTTGTTATAAGTCCAAAAGAATTTGATTTTGGAGTAAATCCTCAAACGTTTCCCGTTCCCGAATCAAGTGGCCTTGACCGTCTTTCCATAAGACTTCGGCGGGTTTAAATCGCGAGTTGTAATTAGAAGCCATCGAGAAACAATAGGCTCCTGCATTTTTAAAACACAACACATCGCCTTCGTTGATTTCGGCGATGCGACGGTTATTGGCAAACGTATCCGTTTCACAAATGTAACCCACCACCGTATAAAAACGTTCCTTGCCTTTGGGGTTGGAAATGTTTTCAATGCTGTGCGAGGCGCCATAAAACATCGGACGAATTAAATGGTTGAAACCGGTATCAATTCCCGCAAATACGGTCGAAGTGGTTTGTTTGACGACATTGACTTTGGCCAAGAAATACCCGGCCTCACTCACCAAGAATTTTCCCGGTTCAAACGCTAAGGTCAGCGGTTTCCCGTATTCTTTTTCAAAGGCCAAAAAGCGTTTGGTCAACTTTTTCCCCAATTCTTCAATATTGGTTTCAATATCGCCTTTTTTGTAAGGGACTTTGAAGCCCGAACCGAAATCCAGGAATTCCAAGTTTTGGAATTGTTTGGCAGTATCAAAAAGAATTTCAGCGGCATACAAAAACACTTCGATGTCCAAAATATCCGAACCCGTGTGCATGTGGATCCCGTTGATGGTCATGCCCGTATTTTCTACGATGCGCAAAATATGCGGCACTTGGTAAATTGAAATTCCAAATTTACTATCGATATGGCCCACAGAAATGTTTTCGTTTCCTCCTGCCATAACATGTGGATTGATGCGAATACATACCGGCGTTTTAGGGTGCTTGGTGCCAAAATGTTCCAAAACCGATAAATTGTCGATGTTGATTTGCACCCCTAAGGCCGCGGCTTGTTCGAGTTCTTCAAACGAAACGCCATTGGGGGTGAAAATAATTTTATCGGGCGTGAACCCCGCATGTAGTCCAAGTTGCACCTCTTGAATCGAAACGGTGTCCAGTCCGGACCCCATCTTTCGGAACAGCTTCAAAATTGAAATGTTTGACAATGCCTTCATCGCATAGTTGATGCGTAATGATTCTACCTTGGCAAAGGCATTGGTGAGGCGTTGGTATTGGTGTTCAATTTTGGCGGCATCATACACATACAGCGGACAGCCGTAGGTTTGAGCCAATGCGAGTAACTCTGTAGTTTGCATGCTGTTCAAAAAAATAGATTTTAAATTATACCTTACAAAGATACCGTAAACCTCCCGGGAAGTCAAGCACAGTGCGGATTTATGGGAATTTTTTAACAAAGGATGGGCGGGATTAGGAAAACGAAATTTTTTTAGCCCCAATAGAGCCGATATCCTATTTTTTTGGCTTTTTCGACGCTGCGATTGGGGCCAAAAAATAGATAAAGGCGAAAGCGGGAATAGCTCCAAAAAACTTACTAAATTAGTATACATTTCTTTTTTGTTTGGGGCGATTTCTTTACATTTGTGGCACTTAATTTCGGACAGTGTCCGAGCGCAACTAAACTTATTACAGTACTATGAACATACACGAATATCAGGGGAAAGAGATTTTGGCAAAATACGGCGTTCGCGTTCAGCGCGGTATCGTTGCAAACAATCCAGTAGAGGCGGTTGCAGCTGCCAAACAATTAACGGCCGATACCGGAACGTCCTGGTATGTGGTTAAAGCGCAAATTCACGCTGGAGGCCGCGGAAAAGGAGGCGGGGTGAAATTGGCTAAAAACTTAGACCAAGTTACCGAAATTTCAGAACAAATCATCGGGATGATGTTGGTCACTCCACAAACCCCACCAGAAGGGAAAAAAGTACACAAAGTATTGATTGCTGAAGATGTGTATTACCCAGGCGAAAGTGAAGTCTCTGAATTCTACATGTCGGTATTGTTAAACCGTGGTACAGGACGTAATATGATTATGTATTCTACCGAAGGGGGAATGGATATTGAAGAAGTGGCTGAAAAAACGCCTCATTTGATTTTCACCGAAGAAATCGATCCGAATATTGGATTACAAGGTTTTCAAGCGCGTCGTATTGCCTTCAATTTAGGGTTGTCGGGCAACGCGTTCAAAGAAATGGTGAAGTTCGTAGATTCATTATACACGGCTTATGTCAACAGCGATGCGTCCTTGTTTGAAATCAACCCGGTATTAAAAACATCCGATAATAAAATTTTAGCGGTTGACGCCAAAGTAAATATCGATGATAACGCGTTGTACCGTCAAGCAGCGATTGCCGAAATGCGCGACGTTCGTGAGGAAAATCCAATCGAAGTGGAAGCCAAAGAAGCTGGATTAAACTACGTGGATTTGGACGGAACTGTAGGTTGTATGGTAAACGGAGCTGGATTGGCCATGGCCACGATGGACTTAATTAAGTATGCCGGTTTTGAGCCTGCAAACTTCTTGGACGTAGGGGGAACTGCCGATGCAAAACGTGTGGAAACCGCCTTCCGTATCATCTTAAAAGATCCCAATGTAAAAGCGATTTTAATCAATATTTTTGGGGGTATCGTTCGTTGTGACCGTGTGGCGCAAGGGGTAGTAGATGCCTACAAAAATATGGGTGACGATATCAAAGTGCCGATCATTGTTCGTTTACAAGGAACCAACGCTGAGGTGGCCAAAGAATTAATCGACAACTCTGGAATGCCTATTTTATCGGCCGTACAATTCCAAGAAGCAGCCGATCAAGTGAAAGCCGCTTTGTCGTAACAAAATACAGCCAAAAAATAAAATCCCGATGCTCCTAAAGTATCGGGATTTTTTTATGGTATCAAGGGTTCATTTATCTTTTTGGGCACTCCCCCGAAGGGTAAAAACTACGCTTTTCAAGCTTGTTTTAAGCCCTCGGGGTCAGGCTATCCGTTGCAAGTCCGTTGCCTTCGTAAACTCCGGCATCCGGGCTTTCCACTGCTATCCTTAGTGCGGGATAGTACTTCGATTAGAGTTTGGCCAGCCAAAGGGAAGCATTCATGTGAAAGCGGGAATGTGAAACCAATTCTGTCCAGCCTGGGTATAAAGTATCACCAGGGGTACCCGTACCGTCGTCGGCGGGTGAACTATCACAAATCACAACCACACGCCCCGTTCCAAAAGTTGAAGTTGCACACATTACATTACTGTTTCCTTGGGTTGAAGTAGAACGCCAAATTAATCCTTTAACTGTCGCATTTGCCGTGGGATTTAACGTTAAGGTAGAACCTGCTGAGAATTTCATATTGGTTACCACTCCTTGTGTTCCATTCAAAATCGGATCTGTTGTGGCGCTCAAACGGTTGGAGGAGGTTTCTGAAATATTGGTGGTGTTAAAGGTAAATCCAAATGGATTGGTTTTGACGGAGTTTGTGCTCATCAAATCGTTCCAAACGCGAACGGCATCATAACCGTCATTGTTTCGGTCGGCACCATTATGATTCCCAATGATAAATAATCCGCCACCATTTTGTACAAAACGCAAAATTGCTGTTTTCTCCGCTGCGGTGTAACGTATATTGGGTTCCGCTACCACGTAAACATCATAGTTGCGTAAGTCTTGCGCACCCGTTCCTCCATAAGTAATGGGGGTTCCTGAAGGTAAAGTTTCAACGGTATGGCCCAATTTAACCAAAGATACTCCCCAAGCCGATAATCCGCCACGCCAAAAATTTTCGGGGGTTGTCGCGGTAATACCCGATTGTGCGGGTGTAGGAAAGCGCTGTGGATTCGAATCTGCATCCAAAATCCAATCGGCATTTCCAGCAGTTTGCGCTTTGGTAGCGTCAAATAAGAATTTTTTAGGGGTAGTTGCTAAAGTCGTAGTAGTTGTTCCTACCCGAGCGTTTGCAGTGGACGTTGCCTCATTTTCTGTATTGCATCCAAAGGCAATTACAGCTGCAACGAAAAGCAACGATTTAGTCATCATTTTCATTTTAGAGTAGCATTATTGTTTGAAAATCAAACGTATAAAAAAAATCAGCTGCAAAGCACTGATTTTGTATTAATCCAACAATAGTTATTCACAATTGGTTAATTATTTTTTGCTTGTTTGTATGCCGAGTAATGTGTACAAAGGACAAAATCGCACCAACGACGTTAGCGCAAATACTCCTGCGAAAACCAAGCCGAGAGTCCCTAATGTTCCTGAAATAATCCCTTTAGTATAAAGTAAAACCAACGCAGCGGCAATAATTAATCGAATGGCACGGTCTGCAAAACCCATATTTTTTTTCATCGTTTTTGTTTTTTTAAATTTTCTAAGTAAAGGTAATTGTATAAAAAACAGGAAAACGTGACCTAGGTTACAAACCGTTGTAAACGAAAGTGTTACTTTTCTTTCTTCTTGCCGTTTTTGTAGTTGACTTTCTCCACAATAACGGGTTTGGCATTGAATTTTTTTACGGGTTTTTTGCCGTAGGATTTGGGCGTCGGCCCTTTTGGTTTGTCGCTGACTTCCTGCTTGGGTGGGGTTTTCTTGTGTGTGGCAATGACCTCCAGCGGATTCTTAGGCGCGTCTTTTGTGCCCCGTAAGTGAATGATTAGTCCGTTTAAGAAATTGCGCAGAATTTGATCGCCACATTCCATGTACTTCGGGTGTTCCGCATCCCGGAAAAAATTACCCAATTCGCCTTTCGAAATGCGGAAATCCACCAAGTCCAAAATTGCTACAATCTGGTCATCGCGCAACTGTAAGGCTACCCGGAGTTTTTTAAAAATATCGTTGTTGTTCATTTTTTCAGTGTTCAGTGTTCAGTGTTCAGTGTTCAGTGTTCGGTGTTCAGTGTGCAGTGTTCAGTGTTCAGTGTTCAGTATTCAGTGATCAGTAATCAGTGTTCACTAATCAGTATTCAGTGATCAGTAATCAGTGTTCACTAATCACTAGTCACTAATCACTAGTCACTAATCACTAGTCACTAATCACTAGTCACTAAACTCAAAACAGCCAAAGGTACGCTTTTTCAAACTGTTCTCGCCAGAGTTTTTCGTTGTGTTGTCCCCCTTCGATAATGGTACTTATATTCATTTTTTTACAGGAACAACGGCGGCTATTGATCCATAACTCAATCGCTTTCAGGTCTTTTACCATATCGTCATCTCCTTCTTGGTCGCCGCACATCAAATAGATTCGCGCTTTGTAGTGGGTCGTGTTCTCAAGAAGTTGCCGTAACGGTTCCCGATTAATCCAAAACGCAGGCGAGAAACAACCTACTTTTCCAAAAACATCCGGGTAGGTAATCGAGGCATAAAAGGCCATTAATCCGCCCAACGAACTCCCAAAAATCGCCGTGTGTTTGGCTTGGGGTTTGGTGCGGTAATGGCGGTCGATATAGGGTTTCACCGTTTCTACCATAAACGCTAAAAAAGCATCCCCTTTCCCGCCACCATATTTGGCATGCGGAAAAGGCGTGAGTTCTTCGATACGTTTGTCTCCCCCGTGATCAATACCGACTACGATAGCAGGATTTTTTTGTTGGTCCATGATTTCATCGATGCCCCATTCGCCGGAATAGGCCGTTTTGGAATCAAAAAGGTTTTGACCGTCGGGCATGTAGATTACGGGATAGCGTCGAGCGGTTTGGGTATAGTTTTTTGGGACATAAATCCGAATGGTTTTGGAGGTCCCCAATTGCGGAGCCTCCAGCGTAATGACTTCGAGTTGAAGCGCCGCCGTAGAAGGTTGCGCGTATCCAATCCCATGCATTACGCAGCAGAAAATCCATAATCGTAGCAGTAGCGTTCTCAATTTTAAGAAAATTTTATATTTTAGCTAAAAATACGGAAATCATGAATACCGCTTCCGAGAAAATGAGTTTATTGGCCGATATGATTGCTTTTGCCATTGTCGATGGGGAATTGCACGAACGTGAATATACGTTTTTGACCATAGTTGCCACGGAACTAGGGGTTTCTAAAGAAGATTTTCGACAATTGTTTCATGAAGAAAACCGTTCAGAAATCATTAAATCCGAGTTTGAACGCATCCAACAGTTTTACCGTTTGGCCTTGTTAATGCACTGTGATGGAGTATTACACGAGCGGGAACGTATCAAAATTCATGAAATCGGTATCAACATGGGCTTAAATCCGCACGCCATCAAACGGGTCTTGAAAGCGATGGAAGCCTCTCCCAACCGGATGATCGCTCCTGAATTTCTTTTGGAGGTTTTTCAAGAGCAACACAATTAACAATCAGATACTTTTCACTTCTTTGTAAGTGTAAAACACATTTGAGTTATTCATTCTGACGATTGCTTATAGCATCCTACGGGGTGCTTTTTTTATTGGTAGCCCAAACGTTCATCCAACGCCAAACCACTTTTCATAAAGTTGCCCGTCCCGCGCGCGACTTCCCGTCCTTTACTGTCGTATAGAATTGCATCACCGATAAACAAATTGCGCGAGACAAATTGCACCGTCCCTATCGCGGTAATTACCCCTGTTTTCACCGGACGTAAAATTTGGATATGAAATGAAGTCGTATACACAAAACTATCGGTGATTTGCGAATTGACCGCAAAATAAGCGGCATCGTCTAGCATTTTAAAGTAGACCGAACCGTGAAGCGATTGCCCCGCATGAAAATAATCGGGTTGAACGGTCATCGTGATTTCCGCTCGACCTTCAGATACGGTGAGTTGCACATCGGGATAGCTTTTTTGATTAATCGGCCCCGAATGGTACATGTTTTCTAGTTTGCGGTAATGGGTTTCGTTCATCGATTAGTCCGTTAATTCAACGCCTAAATTTAAGGAACGGGTGGGATATAATTTCCATTTTTCATCATAAAAACACCACGAATCTTTGCTGTCGCTATCTTCCGAAAAATAAAGTCCGGGTTCGTAGAAATAGGAAAGCGGTGTGGCATTTTTATCGTGCGAGTACATTTTATTGTCTTCAATTAATAAATGCTGAAGCCCTACATAAACACCTTCTTTCGGGAGTTCAATCGCATAGTCCACAAGATCCACACGCGTTTCTTTGGTCCCTTTTTTTAAATTACACACTATAGTTTCGGTGTTTAAAAGTTCGCCCGGTTCCCCTTTTGCGTTTACGCTGTAAAAAATAAGGGCAATTTTTCGGTTTCTTGCACTGGTTTGGGTAAAGAACGCAACTGATTTTAGAAATTTTTGTTTGGTATCTCCTTTGACGAGTTTGACCACACATACCGATTTTACATCATACTGAACAAAAAAGGCCTGTCCGTTTCGACTGGCTTTCGTAACTACGATCGGATTGGTGTTTTTGGGTTTGCGAATGACAACTTCTTGGAGTTGATAGGAAACAGGTTTTAAAAGTATTGGACTTTGATGCGAACGAATTACTTTTTCATCATAGCCAATCGCTGTAATTTTTAGCGGCTTTTTGTCGGCAATAACAACTTCAAAATTTCCTAACGAGTCTGAATTTCGTATAATTTGTTTTTCATTCCAAATGTTGGCATAGCTCACCGGTTGACGGGTAACGGAATCTAAAATTTGGATTTTCGTTTGACCAAAGCTGGAAAAGGCGAGTAGGAGCAGCAATAGATTTTTCATGAAACAAAAACGTCTCGATTGGAATAATATTATACTTTCGCCAATTGCGTTTCCAATGCTTTAATTGCATCCCGTAATTTAGCCGCTTGCATGAAATCCAATTCTTTAGCGGCTTTTTCCATTTCTTTCCGGGTGTCGCGAATGCGTTTTTCGATTTCCGATTTGGTTAAATACTCCGTTTGGGGTTCGGCCGCTTTTGGAACCACTTCCTCGTAATTGTAGGTACCACCCAATTGATTTTTGGTCAACGGATTGCTCAGTTTTTTATTGAGTGCTTGCGGGGTGATGTTGTGTTTCGTATTGTAATTCATTTGTTTTTCCCGACGGTAGTTTGTTTCATCAATGGTTTTTTGCATCGAATCGGTAATCTTGTCGGCATACATAATCGCTTTACCATTTACGTTACGTGCGGCACGACCCACGGTTTGGGTGAGCGAACGATGACTGCGCAAGAAGCCTTCTTTGTCGGCATCCAAAATGGCGACTAAGGAAACTTCGGGCAAGTCCAACCCCTCTCGGAGTAAGTTCACCCCAATCAATACATCAAACAAACCTTTGCGTAAATCTTGCATGATTTCAACTCGTTCCAAAGTGTCGACATCGCTGTGGATGTAGCGGCAACGAATGGATACTTTGGTCAAATATTTTGTCAACTCTTCCGCCATGCGTTTGGTTAAAGTCGTAACCAGGGTGCGTTCATCCAGTTCGCAACGCTGTTGAATTTCTTCAATCAAGTCGTCGATTTGGTTGAGACTGGGACGAATTTCGATAATCGGATCCAATAAACCTGTGGGACGGATAATTTGCTCGACATAAACGCCTTCTGTTTTTTGCAATTCATAATCAGCAGGTGTTGCCGAAACATAAATCACCTGATTTTGCAAAGCTTCAAATTCTTCAAATTTTAAAGGTCGGTTGTCCATTGCGGCGGGGAGGCGAAAACCGTATTCGACCAAATTTTCTTTACGACTGCGGTCACCGCCATACATCGCATGGACTTGCGAGAGAGTTACGTGACTTTCATCGACGACCATCAAGTAGTCTTCGGGGAAATAGTCGAGCAGGCAGAACGGACGTGTACCGGGTTGGCGTCGGTCCAAATAGCGGGAATAGTTTTCAATACCCGAGCAATACCCGAGTTCGCGAATCATTTCCAAATCAAAATTAGTGCGCTCTTCCAAGCGTTTTGCTTCGAGGTGTTTTCCAATTTCTTTAAAATAATCGACCTGTTTTACCAAATCTTGTTGAATGTCCCAAATGGCTGCATGCAAGACTTCAGGCGAGGTTACAAACATGTTCGCGGGATAGATATTGAGTTTGTCGTAGCGCTCTATAACGCGCATAGTGGCGCGATCAAAACATTCGATTTCCTCGATTTCATCTCCAAAAAAGTGAATCCGAAACGGGTCGTCTGCATAACTGGGAAAAACCTCTACCGTGTCACCTTTGATGCGGAAGGTTCCCGGTGTAAACTCAGCCTCCGTGCGGGCGTACAGACTTTGTACCAAGCGGTGTAATAATTTCGTTCGGGAAATGGATTGGTCGCGGTGTAGGGAAATCACATTTTTTTGAAATTCGACGGGATTACCGATACCGTATAAGCAAGAAACCGAGGCGACAACCAGCACATCCCGTCGTCCAGAAAGTAAGGCGGATGTGGTGCTTAAACGCAGTTTTTCCAATTCTTCGTTGATCGATAAATCCTTTTCGATATAGGTTCCCGTGACCGGAATATAGGCTTCGGGCTGGTAATAGTCGTAATACGATACGAAATACTGTACCGAATTATTAGGGAAAAACTGTTTGAATTCCGAATACAACTGCGCAGCCAGTGTTTTATTATGGGCTAAGACCAAGGTCGGGCGCTGGATTTCTTGAATCACATTGGCTACGGTAAACGTTTTTCCCGAACCGGTGACGCCGAGTAGGGTTTGGTATTTTTCACCTGCTTCGATGCCCGCTGCCAATTTGGTTATGGCTTGGGGTTGATCGCCAGTGGGTTGGTAATCGGAAATGACTTGGAATTTCATAGCAAAATGGCAATTTTTACCTTGAGGGTGTGGTTACAAAAATAACGAATAATTCCGGTGAAACGGGAACGCGTTTAGGAAGGTTTTGAACGATAAGGTTGACTATAGCCCCGATTGAGGCTTTGTGGGAGCTCTTGGAGCTTTAGCGGAAAAGCGACAGCCGAAAGCGGGAGGCGGGTGGTGTATACATGGGAAATCGCTTGCTCCAAAAAATTATTTTGTAACTTCTAGTCATAGTTATTCAACCCAAGAGGAATAATTAAATTGATGATTCGATTAAGATTAAGTCACCGGTTTCATGCGTAATGGTAACGAGGCCGTCTTGCGCCACATGATTGCTGCTTCCAGTGCGATATCCCAGCGTGAGCGAATCCTCATGAAGGGGATAAAAAAGGTTTTGACTGCGGATTCCGTGCACCGTTCCAATGGGAATCAACGAAAGGACAGTGTCTTTGGGATACCATTTTTCAAAATGACGGGGGAGAAGATGGAGTTTGGAATAATCGTCAAAAAAGACAATTTTCAATGCTTCGCGGTAGGCCGCCATGATGGTCACATTGTGTAGGGTATGGTCCATCCGAAATCCGGTGGCCCAAACGACATTTACGGCTTTGTGGCCCCGCTGAATAAGGTAATCAAAGGCTTTTTCTAAGTCAGTTTTATTTTGATCGGGCGCAGGTACAATTTCGAGCGGATAATGTTTTTCTTTAAATGAATATGGGTCAAAATCCCGGTCAAAGTCGCCCAACAGCACATCGACTTTAATCCCCAATTCAACCACGCGTTCCATAGCCGAGTCCAGGACAATGACCAAGGGTTGCCATTCCAAAAGCTGGTGGAGTAATTCCAACGAACAGGCGGCTCCATTGGCGATTATCAGTGCGGGCTCTTGGTCGTCGCGAACGATGTGGTGGGAGGACATGGGTTGGTGATTGGTGGTTAGTGACTGGTTATTAGTGACTTGTGACTAGTGACTAGTGATTAGTGATTAGTGACCTGCCTATGCCGGCAGGCAGGTTAGTGACTAGTAATTAGTGATTAGTGTACTTTTCTAATTAGAGTTGACCGTTTTCAACATTAATTCCAGGGTTAAAAATAAGGAATATTTGGAATAATTTTCCTTTTGGTTCTAGGGTTGTTTCCCGGGTTACTCTACAATATAATCGCGGTAATCCACTTCCGACAGATGAAAGTAACCAAGTGGGAAATTGGCTTCATTGGTTTGGTTGACTATGTTACCGCGAAGGGTGGCTGGTGGGGTAGCAAAAGGGCTCCCGTTTTGATTCCCTGCGATGTTTAACAATTGATTCATGTAATTGAAGTAGCGTTCGGTGATGCCTTGCAAACGAAAACGAAGGGGAACGCCCGCCACCAAATCTTCTTGGGTGTAGAAGCCAAACATTTGATTTCCTTGAAAAAACTCATCAGAAATAACGCCGAATTCGGGGATAGCTAATTGTGCATTTTGCACCCCAACAAAGTAAAAGTTGTCCTCATTACCGTTGTCTTGGTAGAAAAATTTAACCTGAATTTCTTCGCCGCCGAAGCCTTGAACGGTAGTTTGCGAAACCGAATCAATTTCGGGTGTGGCCAATAGCGGTGCGGTAGCTCGGTAGGTCTCGCCACTGTAAACCACCGTGAGTGTATACACTTCGTTAATCACCGGTACGAATGTGGTGCAAACGTATTCGCCCGAGTTGGGAACCACTTCCACAAAAGGAAACACCGTATTACTACTATTGGTAATGACGACGGTGGCGCCAGATACTGTGGGTACATCGGGTGCATAATAGCCTGTGGTCGTGGTAAGGCGTATTTTCTGTTCGTTACCCAGAGTTCCTTTCTCCCACAAAATCGTAGCATCAACAACCAATTTCGGGGCAGCCGTATCAAGGTCCAACGTAATTGGGTCTTCACAACTCCACGTTAAAAAGGCAATCAACAAAAGAGAAATATATTTTTTCATGGGATTAAAATTTAAAGTTATAGGTAATCGAAGGGACAATACCAAAAATGGACAAACGCAGCGATTCGTTCAATCCTGTATTTTGATTTTGGCGAAAGGTAATATTAGCTGCATTTCGTCGGCTGTAAAGGTTGTATACGCTAAACACCCATTCTTCTTGCCAGCGTTTTCCCTTCTTTTTTGGAGTGAGGGTAGCCGAAACATCCAAGTGGTGGTAGAGCGGCAGGTTGGCTTCATTGCGCAAACCAAAACTTGGAACCGTGATGCCTTGGTATTCGTATTGCCCATTGGGGAAAGTTACAGGCTGACCCGATTGTAAAACAAAGTTGGCCCCAAATGTCCATTTCTTGGAGTACTTGTAGGAAGATGTAATCGCCAAATTATGACGTTTATCAAAGCCCGAGCTGTACCATTGGCCATTATTAATGCCTGTTTCTTGGGGGGTACGCCCTGGGGTACGTTGTTCAGATTTGGACAAGGTGTACGAAATCCAACCGGTCCAGTCGCCTGAATTTTTTCGAAACAACACTTCCAATCCGTAAGAGCGCATTTCCCCATTGAGCACCACTTGTTCAATCGCTTCGTTGGCAATCAGGTCGGCACCGTCAATGTAGTCCATACGGTTTTTAACGGTTTTATAAAACGTTTCTACCTCCAAAGAATACGCATCGTTCTTAAGGTTGGTGAAATACCCAAGGGCGATTTGATCGGCGATTTGCGGTTTGATGTAGCGATCACTCGGTGTCCACACGTCCAAAGGTGTCGGCGAAGCGGTGTTGGAAACCAACTGGAGGTACTGTACCATTCGGTTGTAGCCCAACTTTAGTGAGGCGTTGGACGTTAGTTCATACGACAAGGCCAATCGCGGTTCGAGGTTATTATAGTCCGCCATGATTTCGTTTCGGCCATAGGAAATTGTTCCGATAGGCGTCGCTTTTTCATAGATTTTCAATTCTTCATCAAAAACGACAGGTTGGTTATTCTCATACAAATTCAAGGTAGAAGCCCCTAAGCGATAAAACCAACTGTAGCGAAAACCGTATTCGACATTCAATCGATCGCTAATTTTTTGCTCGGCACTCAAATACACTGCGGGTTCAAATGCATATTTCCGTTCCAACTGCCTAAAGTTAATCGCAGAATCGTCTCGTGAGGGTTCGATGGTCCCCGGATTGAACTCGTAGTAAATACCATTCACCCCATAATACAACTTAATTTTATCGTTGACATAGTGGCGGAAGTCGTATTTGATATGGTAATTTTTAATTCCAGATTCCCAGTTGAATCCAACGAAATCCAAATTTAAACCATAATAGTAATCGCTGTAAATAAGGGATAAATTGGAAAACAATTTGTCGGAATACAAATGGTTCCAGCGCAGATTCAAAGTCGAGTTGCCGTAGGTGTTTTGAAAACTCTGGTTAATGTCAAAAACGTCACGTCCAAAATAGCCTGAGAGGTAAAGCGTATTGTTTTTGTTAAACTTATAATTGAGTTTGGTGTTCAAATCATAGAAATACGCCGAGTTTGGATTATCGGCCAATTGTAAAAACAAATGTGCATACGATGCCCGCCCTCCGATAAGAAAGGAACCTTTGTCTTTTTTCAGCGGTCCTTCAGCCAACAAACGGGAGGAAATCAAACCGATACCGCCATTGACTTGGAAGTTTTTGTTGTTTCCTTCTTTTTGATAGATATCCAATACGGAAGCAGCTCTACCGCCAAAACGTGCAGGGATTCCGCCTTTATACAATTTCAAGTCCTTGATGGCATCGGGATTGAATACGGAGAAAAAGCCAAACAAGTGTGAGGAGTTGTAAATCGTGGCCTCGTCGAGTAAAATTAGGTTTTGATCGGCACCACCACCCCGCACATTAAATCCCGACTGTCCTTCCCCGGCATTGGTAACTCCGGGCAAAAAAAGCAACGATTTGATGATGTCGACTTCACCAAGCACTACGGGGATTTTTTTTATCGTGGCTACGGATAATTTATTAACGCTGATTTCAGGTTTTCGGATATTTGTTTTGGTTTCTTGGGTGGAAATGACCACTTCTTCCAACAGTTCTCCTTCTTCCTTCAATTTTACATCCATTTTTCGGTCCTGGTTGAGGTTGATAGGGATGCTTTGGGATTCATATCCCATATAGCTGATGACCAATGTATATTCACCTTTGGGAAGTGTCAATGAGAAAAAACCGTATTCATTGGTCACGGCAAACGATTTGGTGCCTTGTACTACGAGATTCACTCCAATTAAAGTTTCATTGTTTTTTTGGTCGGCGATGGTTCCACTGAGGGTAAATTTTTCTTGGGCGGATACCACTGCGGTGAAGCATAGAAAAATTAAGGTGAATCGAAAGAGTTTAGGCATGGTCTTTGTTGATTTTTTTTGCAAATTTGACGATTCAAAGGATAGGTTGTTACGTGTCGAGTGTTAATGTAAGGTTAAACTCGCTGTGGCCCAATAAAATCCAAATAATTTTAACCCAAAATTACGACATGAAATTCCGCCTCTTACTCTTACTGTTTCTGGTCACCTTCTCGGGTTGGTCACAGCTGGAATCGCGTCGTAAGAAAATAAAAATCAAAGCGGTTCCCGACAAGTTAGCAAAAAAGAAAGCAGAGGTAGCAACTACGCCAACCGTATTGCCGGCCTTCAAATTTGATGCCCCTAAAGCGCGCACTTCCGATGATATCATCATGCAGAGTTTGCCACAGTTGCCCAAAGTAGGGGACACGCCCGACAAACAATATCCCGTGCGCAATCCCGCCGAATTGTATACCGACCAATTCAATAATAAGTTGAAGGAAGAGGGGGTGAGTCCCGAACTTTTTAATCGTGATATGGACTTAGGACGGGTAATCGTTTTTACCCAAACGATTCATTTGGCAACGCGTGATTATGGTTTGATTGACGGCGATAACATTCGGGTGTGGCTCAATGGTGTTTTGGTCAATCCTTCAATTGTGTTGCGTGACGATTTGCAACAGTTTAGTGTGCAACTCAATCCGGGGATGAATATTATTGAAATCGAAGCGCTCAACTATGGACAAATTTCACCCAATACGGGCCAATACGATTTTAAAGATGCCAACGGCGTGCTATTTTCCCAAAAGTATTGGAACTTAGGTATTGGCTATAAAGCGCGATTGCAAGTAGAATATGTAGAGAAAATGGATAAGTCCAAAACGGAACCCCAGAAATAAAAAAAGACGGTCATTTTATGAACCGTCTTTTTTGTGTTGTGCTATTTCTTTACGCTAATTTGCGGTCAAGATTTTCTTTTAATGTTTGTAAGAAATCCTCCGTAGTAAGGTAGTCCGCGTCGGTTAAGCCCTCGGGTTTAACGAGCATAGCCAAGTCTTTTGTCATTTTTCCACTTTCTACCGTTTCAATACAAACCGCTTCCAAGGCATGGCAAAAGTCGATCAAGGCTTGATTACCGTCTAATTTTCCTCGGTGTTCCAAGCCACGTGTCCAAGCAAAGATGGACGCAATTGGATTGGTCGAAGTTTTTCTTCCTTGTTGGTGTTGACGGTAATGACGGGTTACAGTACCGTGAGCGGCTTCTGCTTCTACGGTTTTTCCATCGGGCGTTACAAGTACCGAAGTCATTAGTCCCAACGAACCAAATCCTTGTGCCACGGTATCCGACTGAACGTCGCCATCGTAGTTTTTACAAGCCCAAACAAATCCACCGTTCCATTTCATCGCCGAGGCCACCATATCATCAATCAAGCGGTGTTCGTATACAATGCCGAGCGCTTCAAACTGACTCTTGTAATGGTGTTGGTAGACTTCTTCAAAAATATCTTTGAAACGACCATCATAAGCTTTTAAGATGGTATTTTTGGTGGAAAGGTACAAGGGCCATTTTTTTGTTAATGCCATTTGAAACGACGAATGGGCAAAGCCATAAATCGATTCGTCGGTATTGTACATGCACATGGCTACTCCGTCGTTTTTAAAATTGAACACTTCCCACGAAGTCGTTTGTCCGTTTTCATCGGTAAATGACATGGTAAGTTTTCCTTTTCCTTTGATTACTTTATCGGTTGCTTTGTATTGATCGCCAAAAGCGTGGCGGCCAATGACAATCGGTTGGGTCCAGCCTTGCACGTAACGCGGTACATTTTTCATAATAATTGGTTCCCGAAATACAGTACCGCCTACAATATTACGAATGGTTCCGTTGGGAGATTTCCACATTTCTTTGAGTTTGAACTCCTCCACACGGGCTTCGTCAGGTGTAATGGTAGCACATTTAATACCCACATTGTAGGTTTTAATCGCTTCTGCGGCGTCAATTGTCACTTGGTCATTGGTGGCATCGCGGTGTTCAATGCCCAAATCAAAATACTTAATATCAATATCCAAATAAGGTAATATCAATTGTTCTTTAATAAAACTCCAAATAATGCGAGTCATTTCGTCACCATCCAATTCAACCACCGGATGGGCCACTTTAATTTTTGCCATATAATCAGTATTAGTTTGTGTAATTAAACAAAATCCCACAAATATATAAAGATGCTTGTGACATTGGGTAGGATTGGGCTTCGAAATCGATTGAATTATCAAATTGCTAATTAAACGATTACAAAAAATGAGATTGTAAATTTTAAGCGGATTTTTTTTTCAAAAAAAAAGTCCCGAAAACAAGATTCGGGACTTTTTTATAGAACATCGGGAAACGATTAGTAACGTCTCTCTTTGATTTTTGCTTTTTTACCAGTCAATTCACGGAAGTAGAAGATACGTGCACGACGTACTTTTCCGCGTTGATTCACTTCGATTTTTTGTAAAGCAGGCATGTTCAATGGGAAGATACGCTCTACCCCAACAGCACCTGACATTTTACGGATGGTGAAGGTTTCAGTAACACCAGCGCCTTTGCGTTGGATAACAACCCCTTTGAAAAACTGGGTTCTAGTTTTTTCACCTTCTTTAATTTCGTAATACACCGTGATCGTATCACCAGCTCCAAACTCAGGGAAGCCTTTTTTTGCTACGAATTCGTCTTGAACGAACTTTAATAAATCTGCCATTGTAACTAACATTAAGTGTTTTCTCAGAGCAACATTCACGATTCTCGTCAGAGGTTGGTCCAATGCGGGTGCAAATGTAATTAATTATTTTAAATTCGGAATGTAGAAATACAAATTTTTTAAGTCCGCTAGTTTTTTCTTGGGTAAAGCGCTAACGGCCTATCGATCAAGTAAGTCGGGGCGGCGATTTTTGGTATGTTCAAAGGCTTTCTCTTCACGCCATTGGTCGATTTTGGCAGCGTGTCCACTGAGCAATACGTCGGGGACTTTCCATCCCTTATAATCGGCCGGTCGGGTATAAATAGGTGGGGAAAGCAAATTGTCTTGAAAGCTATCCGTCAATGCCGAAGTTTCGTCACTCAGTACGCCAGGAATCAAACGAATCAAGGCATCCGCAAGTACCAAAGCGCCAAGTTCACCTCCTGAAAGCACATAATCGCCTATCGAAATTTCTTTGGTAATAAAATGGTCACGTACCCGTTGGTCAACTCCTTTATAGTGTCCGCAAAGTATGATGATATTTTCATACAACGACATCGCGTTTGCCATCCCTTGGTGTAAGGTTTCCCCATCGGGCGTCATGTAAATGATTTCGTCGTAGTCGCGCTCACTTTTCAATTGCGTAATGCATTTGTCAATGGGTTCAACCATCATCACCATGCCTGCACCGCCACCATACGGGTAATCGTCTACACTTTTGTATTTGTTGGTGGTATAATCCCGAAGGTTATGAAAATGCACGTCAACAAGTCCTTTTTCGATAGCGCGTTTCATAATCGAAGCTTCAAAAGGACTGCGAAGAAGTTCAGGCACTACAGTAATGATGTCGATACGCATGGGTGTAATTTTAGGCAAAGGTAAGAAAGCAATTGGATTGGAATTCGTATTTTTAAAGTTAGCAGAATAAGTTTACCTTTGCCGCTTTATTTTAATTCTTAAACAATGGAAAATGGTATATATGCTAAATTCAACACCTCACGGGGTGCGATTTTAGTAAAATTAACGCATGAATTAACGCCAGGTACCGTAGGTAATTTTGTGGGTTTGGCAGAAGGACAATTAGAAAATGACGCGCGTCCTATGGGAAAACCGTATTATGATGGGTTGAAATTTCACCGCGTTATTCCTGATTTTATGATTCAAGGCGGTTGTCCGCAAGGCATTGGTTCGGGTGGTCCGGGCTATCAATTTGACGATGAGTTTCATCCTGATTTGGTACACAGCGGTCCAGGCGTTTTGTCGATGGCCAATGCAGGTCCCGGTACCAATGGGTCTCAGTTTTTCATCACCCATGTAGCAACACCATGGTTAGACGGGAAACATACCGTTTTCGGTCATGTCGTAGAGGGACAAGCGGTAGTCGATGCTGTGCAGCAAAACGATTTAATCGAAAGTATCGAGATCATTCGTCAGGGCGATGAAGCACAACAATGGAATGCTATTGAAGCGTTTCGTACATTTGAAGGATCGCGTGAAAAACGTCTTGCCGAAGCCAAGCGTCAAGCTGAAGAGGCTGTAGAAAAATTAGCAGCAGGTTTTCAAAAAACCGACAGCGGATTGCGTTACCAAATTATACAAAAAGGAAATGGTAAAAAAGCCGAAAAAGGACGTACCGTTTCCGTACATTACACCGGTGCTTTAGACAATGGTAAAGTATTTGACAGTTCCTACGGACGCAAAAAACCAATTGAGTTTCCTTTAGGGAAAGGGTATGTCATTGAAGGTTGGGACGAAGGAATTGCGTTACTTCAGGTAGGTGATAAGGCTCGTTTTGTCATTCCTTCCTATTTAGGATATGGTGCCGCAGGCGCTGGAGGGGTGATTCCTCCCGATGCAACCTTAGTCTTTGATGTAGAATTAATGGACGTAAAATAAATATAAGAAAAGCGGTTGTAGAGCCGCTTTTTTTTGTAGTTTTAGTTTGTAATAGAAAATAAAATGAAAACAAAGATCGGACTTAGTGCCCTGGCTGTCGTGCTGCTTTACGCTTGCAGTTCCACGCCCAAACCCACCGTTGCCCCCGAAGCAACTGTAGTTAAAAAAGAATTGACCCCTGAGTTGGCTGAAGGCAAAAATTTGTACGAAGGCAGTTGTGGAAAATGCCATCAGTTGTATAAATCTAGTAGCTATAATGCCGAGGAGTGGAAGCCGATTGTAGCGCGGATGCAAAAGAAAGCTCGCTTATCGGACGAACAAGGGATGAAAATTTATAATTATCTAACTTCTGGCGCAGAATAAAAAAAACCGAGAGGATATTTCTCTCGGTTTTTTTATTAGATATCATCAAAATCGATGTCGGTATATTTTTTATCACCTGAGGACGCTTCTTGGTCCTCTGCGTAATATTCTTTCTTAAAGTCTTTTTGGTGACGCTCCGAAATAACTTCCTCGCCTTTGGATTTTAAAATGAAATTAGTCATCTCGTCCAAAATGTCTTGGAAGGCGGCAAAATCCTCTTTATAGAGGTAAATTTTATGTTTTTTAAAATGGAAGGATCCGTCTTCCTCCGTAAACTTTTTACTTTCCGTGATGGTAATGTAATAGTCGTCTGCTTTGGTGGATCGAACATCAAAGAAATACGTTCTTCTACCGGCTCTTAATACTTTGGAAAATATTTCATCTTTTTCCAACATGTCATTTTCTCTCATAATACGCGCTGTCATTTACAAGTTTTCTATTCACGAAAATGAAAAAAAATTGGAAAATATGCAAGTATTATTCGACTTCTTTTTCAGAAAGTTGTTTGTCATAAAGGGCTTTGTAGGGTCCGTTTAGGGTTAGTAATTGATTATGAGTACCTTGTTCAACAATGCGCCCTTCCTCCAAAATCAAGATATAATCGGCATTTTTGGCCGAAGAAACCCGATGACTTACAATTACCGTCGTCTTACTTTTGGTATACGCCTCCAAATGATTCAAAATGCGCTCCTCGGTTTCCGTATCCACCGCCGAAAGACAATCGTCGAGCAATAGGAGTTTCGGATTCTTTATCAACGCCCGGGCAATAGAAACGCGCTGTTTTTGTCCTCCCGACAAGGTAATTCCCCGTTCGCCCAAAACCGTATCATAGCCTTGGTTGAATTGTACGATGTTGTCATGTACTTCGGCGTGTTGGGCTGCCTGCTCAATTTCTGTCATCGTAGCGTCTTCTTTACCAAACCGAATATTGTTGGCAATGGTATCGGAAAACAAAAAAGCATCTTGCGGCACAATTCCAATACTATCGCGTAACGAGTACAAATTCAATTCTTGAATCAAACGATCGTCTATGCGAATGGTACCCGCCGTAGTATCATACAGTCGCGTGAGTAAAGCGAGTAAGGTTGATTTACCCGAACCCGTTTTCCCCAAAATAGCCAACGTTTTGCCCTGTTCAAGGGTGAATGAAATGTCTTTTAAGGCTTGGATTTGAGTGTCGGGGTAGGTAAAACTCACGTGGTCAAAAACAATTTTTCCTTGAATAGGCGTCGGTTCGGGTTGGGTATTTCGAATCTCAGGCTCCGATTGTAAAAACTCATTGATACGTTTTTGCGAAGCTTCAGCCTCTTGTACCAATGACGAAACCCAACCAATAGAAGCCACGGGCCAAGTAAGCATATTGACATACAATATAAATTCGGCAATCACCCCAATTTCTTTAATGTTCGGATCGCCTTGAATGTACATCATACCGCCAAAAAAGATGACCACCAAGTTGCTAATGCCTATTAAGGTAATCATCAATGGGCCGAAGAGCGAATTCACCCCGGCCAAGCGCAAACTTTTGGTTTTACTATCTTCAGCCAATTCGGCCATTTCTTTTTCGGTTTTGCCTTCCAGTGCATACGCTTTAATTACGCGAATGCCCGAAAACACCTCTTGGTTAAAACTCGAAAGATTGGAAAGGTTTTCTTGAAAACGAGTACTTCGTTTGTTGATTTCTACACTGAGTTTAAAAATGATATAGGAGAGAATCGGTAAGGGGAGTAACGTGTACAAGGTTAGTTTGGGCGACACGTGATACATATAGATAATCACTACCCCAAAGCGAATCAGTGTGTTGATGGTGTACATCACGGCGGGACCTACATACATGCGAACTTTAGCCACATCTTCACTGATCCGACTCATCAAATCCCCGGTGCGGTTGCGTTTGTAAAAGCCTTGATCGAGCACTTCATAATGTTGAAAGACTTCATTTTTTAAGTCAAATTCCACATAACGTGACATCACAATCAAGGTTTGCCGCATTAAGAACGTGAGAAAACCCGCAATTAAGGCGGTACCAATCACGAGCAAAATATTGGTAACCAATTGCTCCCGTACCGCTGAAGCCGACATCCCATTTTCGGGATAATTCTCAATGATTTTAAACGAGGCGCTTATCAATTTTGGCGTGTAGGAAAAGAAAATTTGGGCGACTATGGTAATACAAATACCGGCCAAAAAGTGGTATTTGTATTTCATAAAATATTTATTCAAATAACGAAGTTCTTTCATTGTTTCGGGACGAAGTCTTAAATTTTTGTTTTTAATACTGTTAAAAAAATAAATTATAAATAATTTTAAAAAATCAGTATAAACGAATTTTATTAACAATATGCTAATTAAACCATAATAGGGTGAATTTTCTTGAATAAAACGTTAAATTTGCTTCGACTTATTGACAAAGTCGCAACACAAATTCATACTTATGACTGCAGAAATCACCACGCCTCAGGAGTTGCAGAAAATGGACCCCGTTTTCGGTCAACTTTCATTTGACAATCATGAACAAATTGTGTTTTGTCACGACAAAGATACAGGTTTAAAAGCAATAATCGGGATACACAACACCGTTTTGGGTCCGGCCCTCGGCGGTACCCGTATGTGGAAATACAACAACGAGTGGGAAGCCCTCAACGACGTATTACGCTTGTCTCGCGGGATGACGTACAAATCTGCGATCTCAGGTTTAGACCTAGGAGGTGGAAAAGCCGTGATTATTGGGGATGCCAAAACCGATAAGAATCCCGAGTTGATGCAAAAGTTCGGTGAATTTGTGCATTCGCTTTCGGGCAAATACATCACCGCCGAAGATGTTGGGATGGTAACCGCCGATATGGATACCGTGCGCGACGTGACGCCTTATGTCACAGGAATCTCTGAAGCGCGCGGAGGTTCGGGCAATCCATCGCCTGTAACCGCCTATGGTGTGTACATGGGGATGAAAGCCGCCGCCAAATACCAGTTTGGTTCAGATAATTTGGCCGGTAAAAAAATATTGGTACAAGGCATCGGACACGTGGGGGAAACCTTGGTGAGTCATTTATGTCAAGAAGGCGCTTTGGTTCAAATGGTTGACCTGAGTGCACAACGTTTGGAAGAAGTAAGCCAAAAATACGGGGCACAAATTTTCACCGGCGACGATATGTACAGCGCCGATGTCGATATTTATGCGCCATGTGCGTTGGGAGCGACCATCAACGACGACACAGTGTATAAAATTAAAGCCAAAGTAATCGCGGGAGCCGCCAACAACCAATTGGCCAACGAGAATGTTCACGGACCCATTTTGCAAGAACGCGGTATCGTCTATGCGCCCGACTTCTTAATCAATGCAGGAGGGATCATCAACGTATACGGTGAAATCGCCCACTACGGCAAAGAAGAAGCCTTGCGTCGCACCGAGAACATTTACAACACCACGTTGGAAATATTCAATTACGCGGTACAACACCAAATGACGCCTCAAAAAGCGGCCATGGCCATTGCAGAAAACCGCATCGAACAACGCCGAAAAGAAAACGCAAAATAAAAGACGTTTCAAAAAAATAGTACTATTTTTGCAAAGCGAAAGAGCATTTCTTTCGCTTTGTTTATTCTAAAAAGTTCTTATTCCGTGCTCAACCGAAGACATATTCGCATCAAAGTAATGCAGACCATTTATGCCATGCATCAAAGTGGGAGCGATGATTTAACCAAACAAGAGAAATTCTTGAAGGCCAGTTTGGACAATATTTTGGACTTGTACCTCATTCTATTGTCGGCCTTGATTGAACTTCGTAAAAAAGAAGCACAGTACCTGGAAGTGGCCAAAAACAAACATTTAGCCACGCCCGAAGAACGAAATCCCAACACTCGATTTATCGATAACCCTATTTTATTGGCGTTAGAACAGCATGCGACCCTCGCGCAAGCCTTAGAATACCACCGTATTTTGAATTGGCAGCACAACGACGATACCATCGTGTATTTGTTGCAAGACATCAAAGCCAGCGCCTTATACCAAAAGTATATGGCCAAACCTAGCGTGACTTTTGAAGAAGAACGCTTTTTTGTCGTTGACCTTTTCAGTACGTTGATTGCGCCCAATGAGAAGTTGTATGCCTATTTAGAGGATTTCAAACTGACCTGGGTGGATGATATTCCGGTGGTGAATACGTTGATTCAAAAACAATTGCGTCATTTTGAAGCCGAGGCGTTTCAGGTGCCGCGGGTGTTCAAGGATACGGAAGATGCTGATTTTGCCGTCGATTTGTTGCGCAAGACCTTGCTCAATGAAAAGGAATTGCAAAAAGAGTTTGAAGACAAAACGCCCAATTGGGACATGGAGCGGATTGCCGAGTTGGATACCATTATGTTGAAAATGGCCATCTGTGAATTTTTGAAATTTCCTTCCATTCCCGTCAAGGTGACCATCAACGAGTACCTTGAATTGGCCAAAGAATATTCAACCCCCAAGAGTAGCCTGTTTATCAACGGGATTCTTGATAGTTTAGTGAAAACCTACCAAACCCAAGGCCGTTTGAACAAATCGGGCCGGGGCTTGTTGTAACCTTTAATAATTAACTGTATGGAACAATTAAAATCGATGTTACCTATTTTGCTAATGTTTGTCGTGATTTATTTCTTCATGATCCGTCCGCAGCAAAACCGTTTGAAAAAAGAAAAAGAATTTGAAAATGCCCTAAAAGTAGGCGACCGCATCGTCACCAAAAGCGGTATCCATGGAAAAGTAGCCGAGTTGGCCGAGACCACCGTAGTCATCGAAACCATGGCCGGCAAGTTAAAAATGGAGCGCACCGCCATCTCCTTAGAATTAAGCGCCGCCCTCAACAAAAAAGCATAAACTACAAATCCCGATACCTTCGGGATTTTTTTTGTGACCTAGTGGTGAGTGTTCAGTGTTCAGTGTTCAGTGATCAGTGGGCAGTGATCAGTGTGTACGTCCCTGATATAGGTTGACCACATCAAGTCAATTTATATGAAAGCAAACATCAAATTAATCAGTAAGCATCGTAAGTTTTCTGAGGACTT
>NZ_FQVQ01000027.1 GCF_900129405.1 Flavobacterium fontis
AAGTTCATAGACATATTGGATTGACAGCAAAAATTAAGAGAGAGTAAGGCTAATCGATATGGATTAGAATTAAGCTAGAACCCGAGTCAAAAAAATCAAAAATCTACGATGAAGAGTTTGATCCTGGCTCAGGATGAACGCTAGCGGCAGGCCTAACACATGCAAGTCGAGGGGTAGAGGAAGCTTGCTTCCTTGAGACCGGCGCACGGGTGCGTAACGCGTATGCAATCTACCTTTTACAGAGGGATAGCCCAGAGAAATTTGGATTAATACCTCATAGTATATATCATTCGCATGTTTGGTATATTAAAGTTCCAACGGTAAAAGATGAGCATGCGTCCCATTAGTTAGTTGGTAAGGTAACGGCTTACCAAGACGATGATGGGTAGGGGTCCTGAGAGGGAGATCCCCCACACTGGTACTGAGACACGGACCAGACTCCTACGGGAGGCAGCAGTGAGGAATATTGGTCAATGGACGCAAGTCTGAACCAGCCATGCCGCGTGCAGGAAGACGGTCCTATGGATTGTAAACTGCTTTTGTACGGGAAGAAACCCTCCGACGTGTCGGAGCTTGACGGTACCGTAAGAATAAGCATCGGCTAACTCCGTGCCAGCAGCCGCGGTAATACGGAGGATGCGAGCGTTATCCGGAATCATTGGGTTTAAAGGGTCCGTAGGCGGTTTAATAAGTCAGTGGTGAAATCTGGTCGCTCAACGATCAAACTGCCATTGATACTGTTAGACTTGAATTACTGTGAAGTAACTAGAATATGTAGTGTAGCGGTGAAATGCTTAGATATTACATGGAATACCAATTGCGAAGGCAGGTTACTAACAGTGGATTGACGCTGATGGACGAAAGCGTGGGGAGCGAACAGGATTAGATACCCTGGTAGTCCACGCCGTAAACGATGGATACTAGTTGTTTGGATTTATCTGAGTGACTAAGCGAAAGTGATAAGTATCCCACCTGGGGAGTACGAACGCAAGTTTGAAACTCAAAGGAATTGACGGGGGCCCGCACAAGCGGTGGAGCATGTGGTTTAATTCGATGATACGCGAGGAACCTTACCAAGGCTTAAATGGGAGACGACGTATTTGGAAACAGATATTTCTTCGGACGTCTTTCAAGGTGCTGCATGGTTGTCGTCAGCTCGTGCCGTGAGGTGTCAGGTTAAGTCCTATAACGAGCGCAACCCCTGTTGTTAGTTGCCAGCGAGTGATGTCGGGAACTCTAGCAAGACTGCCGGTGCAAACCGTGAGGAAGGTGGGGATGACGTCAAATCATCACGGCCCTTACGCCTTGGGCTACACACGTGCTACAATGGCCGGTACAGAGAGCAGCCACTGGGCGACCAGGAGCGAATCTATAAAACCGGTCACAGTTCGGATCGGAGTCTGCAACTCGACTCCGTGAAGCTGGAATCGCTAGTAATCGGATATCAGCCATGATCCGGTGAATACGTTCCCGGGCCTTGTACACACCGCCCGTCAAGCCATGGAAGCTGGGGGTACCTGAAGTCGGTGACCGCAAGGAGCTGCCTAGGGTAAAACTGGTAACTGGGGCTAAGTCGTAACAAGGTAGCCGTACCGGAAGGTGCGGCTGGAACACCTCCTTTCTAGAGACGTTAAGGGGAATTGATTTTAGGAAATAGGATTAGAATTACTCTCGCTGTTGATTCAAAAAATAAGTAAGCATAAATACAGAGTCTCGTAGCTCAGCTGGTTAGAGTACTACACTGATAATGTAGGGGTCGGCAGTTCGAGTCTGCCCGGGACTACTTTTTTCAATTTGAGGATGTGAAAATTTGAAGATTTGAAAATGTTTTTTTGCTTAAAAAGGAAATTCTGGAGGTTGAGTAACCGTTTGAAGTACTGTTAACTGAAAACTGTTAACTGAACACTAGAAAACGGGGGATTAGCTCAGCTGGCTAGAGCGCCTGCCTTGCACGCAGGAGGTCATCGGTTCGACTCCGATATTCTCCACGAATTGATTTGAAGATTAATCAATTTGAAGATTTGAAGATTCGTTTTCAAATTCTCAACTCATGAAATTTTCAAATTAATAAAAGTTCATTGACATATTGTGATAAGATAAAATACAAACAAAGTAGAAAGCACAGGCGCTTATTTTAGTAATAAGCACCAACATACATAAGCAAAATAAGGGCGTATGGGGGATGCCTAGGCTCTCAGAGGCGATGAAGGACGTGATAAGCTGCGAAAAGCTGCGGGGATTGGCACATACGAATTGATCCGCAGATATCCGAATGGGGCAACCCAATACATTGAAGATGTATTACTCCGATAGGAGGGCGAACCCGCTGAACTGAAACATCTAAGTAGGCGGAGGAGAAGAAAACAATAGTGATTGCGTGAGTAGTGGCGAGCGAAAGCGTAGGAGCCCAAACCAGAGTTGTTGCGGCAATTCTGGGGTTGTAGGACCACGATATTTGATGCTAATTGAACTGGAACTACCTGGAAAGGTAGACGATACAAGGTGATAGTCCTGTACAGGTAAGAGAAGTTATTGATAGTGGTATCCTGAGTAGGGCGGGGCACGTGAAACCCTGTCTGAATTTGCCGGGACCATCCGGTAAGGCTAAATACTCCTGAGAGACCGATAGTGAACCAGTACTGTGAAGGAAAGGTGAAAAGAACCGTGAATAACGGAGTGAAATAGAACCTGAAACCATACGCTTACAAGCGGTCGGAGCCCTTTAATGGGGTGACGGCGTGCCTTTTGCATAATGAGCCTACGAGTTACCGTTGCTGGCAAGGATAAGTACTTCAGGTATGGATCCGTAGCGAAAGCGAGTCTGAATAGGGCGCTTGAGTCAGTAGTGGTAGACGCGAAACCGTGTGATCTACCCATGGGCAGGATGAAGCTGTGGTAACACATAGTGGAGGTCCGAACCGGTTGACGTTGAAAAGTCTTCGGATGACCTGTGGGTAGGGGTGAAAGGCCAATCAAACTCGGAAATAGCTCGTACTCCCCGAAATGCATTTAGGTGCAGCGCTGATATTGAGTTATATAGAGGTAGAGCTACTGATTGGATGCGGGGGCTTCACCGCCTACCAATTCCTGACAAACTCCGAATGCTATATAATATGATCAGCAGTGAGGGCATGGGTGCTAAGGTCCATGTCCGAGAGGGAAAGAACCCAGACCATCAGCTAAGGTCCCCAAATGTATGCTAAGTTGAACAAACGCGGTTTGTCTGCCTTGACAGCTAGGATGTTGGCTTGGAAGCAGCCATTCATTTAAAGAGTGCGTAACAGCTCACTAGTCGAGCGGACGAGCATGGATAATAATCGGGCATAAGTATACTACCGAAGCTATGGACAGAATATTCTGTGGTAGGGGAGCATTCTAACAGGGCCGAAGGTGTAGCGTGAGCTATGCTGGACTGGTTAGAAAAGAAAATGTAGGCATAAGTAACGATAATGCGGGCGAGAAACCCGCACACCGAAAGACTAAGGTTTCCTCAGCTATGCTAATCAGCTGAGGGTTAGTCGGGTCCTAAGGCGCACCCGAAAGGGGAAGTCGATGGCCAACGGGTTAATATTCCCGTACTACTTGTAATTGTGATGGGGTGACGGAGTGATGAAAGTACCGCCAACTGACGGAATAGTTGGTTAAAGTACGTAACTAAAGGCCTTGTAGTAAAATGCGCAGGGACTGGTGAAATACGATAGTACACGGCGTCTTCGGACAAAGTGATAGTGTACCTAAGGGCTTCCAAGAAAAACCTCTAAACTTAGATTACAAGTACCCGTACCGTAAACCGACACAGGTAGTCGAGGAGAGAATCCTAAGGTGCTCGAGAGATTCATGGCTAAGGAATTAGGCAAAATAGACCTGTAACTTCGGGAGAAAGGTCGCCAGCAGCAATGCTGGCCGCAGTGAAAAGGTCCAGGCGACTGTTTATCAAAAACACAGGGCTCTGCAAAATCGTAAGATGAGGTATAGGGCCTGACACCTGCCCGGTGCTGGAAGGTTAAGAGGAGATGTTATCTTCGGAGAAGCATTGAATTGAAGCCCCAGTAAACGGCGGCCGTAACTATAACGGTCCTAAGGTAGCGAAATTCCTTGTCGGGTAAGTTCCGACCTGCACGAATGGTGTAACGATCTGGACACTGTCTCAGCCATGAGCTCGGTGAAATTGTAGTATCGGTGAAGATGCCGATTACCCGCAGTGGGACGAAAAGACCCTGTGCACCTTTACTATAGCTTAGTATTGACCTTGGATAAGTGATGTGTAGGATAGGTGGGAGACTATGAACCGGGTTCGCCAGGATTCGGGGAGTCATTGTTGAAATACCACCCTTTGCTTATCTGAGGCCTAACCCCGCTATGCGGGGGACATTGCTTGGTGGGTAGTTTGACTGGGGTGGTCGCCTCCAAAAGAGTAACGGAGGCTTCTAAAGGTTCCCTCAGCACGCTTGGTAACCGTGCGTAGAGTGCAATGGCATAAGGGAGCTTGACTGAGAGACATACAGGTCGATCAGGTACGAAAGTAGAGCATAGTGATCCGGTGGTTCCGCATGGAAGGGCCATCGCTCAAAGGATAAAAGGTACGCCGGGGATAACAGGCTGATCTCCCCCAAGAGCTCATATCGACGGGGGGGTTTGGCACCTCGATGTCGGCTCGTCACATCCTGGGGCTGGAGAAGGTCCCAAGGGTTGGGCTGTTCGCCCATTAAAGTGGCACGCGAGCTGGGTTCAGAACGTCGTGAGACAGTTCGGTCTCTATCTACTGCGGGCGTTAGAAATTTGAGTGGATCTGATTCTAGTACGAGAGGACCGAATTGGACTGACCTCTAGTGTATCTGTTGTCTCGCCAGGGGCACCGCAGAGTAGCTACGTCGGGAAGGGATAAGCGCTGAAAGCATATAAGCGCGAAACCCACCACAAGATGAGATTTCTTTTAAGGGTCGTGGGAGATGACCACGTTGATAGGCTATAGGTGTAAAGGCAGTAATGTCATAGCCGAGTAGTACTAATAACCCGTAAGCTTATGTATCGATACCGTCCCGAGTAATCGGGACGGGTCAGCTTTGTTTACCTTATCTTATCGCAGTGTGTTAAGACATTAGTCTCGTTAGTTTCGAGACGGTTTTGCTTGTTGCAGTGTTGGTATGCCAACCACTGACAAGACTAACCAACCTCTTAAGGTGGTTATTGCGTCGGGGCTCACCTCTTCCCATTCCGAACAGAGAAGTTAAGCCCGACAGCGCAGATGGTACTGCATAACTGTGGGAGAGTATGTCGCCGCCTTGTTTT
>NZ_FQVQ01000021.1 GCF_900129405.1 Flavobacterium fontis
CCCGTGGCTCCCGTTCCCAAAGTCCAAGGCGATGGATTTGTAGCTACGTCCGGACCGGTCGTATTCTCAAATCCCTCAACTCCTGGAGTCGGAAACTGAGAATATCCCGTGAAATGCACTAACGCAAGCAGGAGTAGTAATGTAATTTTTTTCATAAAAATTAATAATTGATGGGTTTGTTTGTATTTAAGTTGTTAGCTATCAAAAGTAAAAAAAAATCCGAATGTACACTGATTAAATCCAAAAAAATCAATCTGCTAAGTACTCCATGTAAGAAGGAGAACAAAACGAATAATGAATTTGTAAGATTTAATAGTTATCGTTACGATTTAATTTTAGAACCAATGAATACGCACAATGATACATGTAAAAATAGCGTATCAACCTCAAAGAAAAGTACTTGAACTAAATACAAATGAGTACGGTACCTTTTTGAATGAGGATTTAGCCTAAAGTATTTACTTTTTTAATTAGAAGTTATTGATTGTTTGACGAATTTGTGTCAACTTACGCATTAAGTCCTCAAAATAATCCAAGTGTAACATATTTGCGCCATCACTTTTGGCATTTGCAGGGTCAAAATGGGTTTCAATGAATATCCCGTCAACACCTACGGCAATTCCAGCCTTGGCAATGGTTTCAATACGATCGGGTCTACCGCCAGTTACACCCGACATTTGATTGGGTTGTTGCAACGAATGGGTGACATCTAAAACAGTTGTTGCAAACGCCTTCATGGTTGGAATTCCACGGAAGTCCACAATTAAATCCTGGTAGCCAAACATGCTTCCGCGGTCGGTGACCATCACGTTTTCATTGTGGCAATCCAGTACTTTTTGTACGGCGTGTTTCATGCTCTCGGGACTCATAAATTGCCCTTTTTTTAAATTCACTGTCTTCCCCGTTTTTGCGGCAGCCACAACCAAATCGGTTTGTCGAACCAAAAAAGCAGGGATTTGTAAAACATCAACATATTGCGCAGCTTTGTCGGCATCCTCTTCTGTGTGAATGTCGGTTACCGTGGGTACATGAAACGTTTCAGCTACTTTTCGAAGAATTTTTAAGGCTTTTTCATCGCCAATTCCCGTAAAACTGTCAATGCGAGAGCGATTCGCTTTTTTAAATGACCCTTTAAATACAAAAGGGATTTTATAAGTATCCGAAATTGAAGTGAGTTTTTCAGCAATGCGTAAGGCCATTTCTTCCCCTTCAATAGCACAAGGTCCGGCTAAAATAAAAAAGTTACCACTATCCGTATGTTTGAGCTGTGGCAGTTGATTTAAATCCATGAAAAATTAGTTTTTTAGAAACACAAAGATAGGAAATAAAACCCTAATCTCTTTTCGGATTCCTGAGCGAGGGTAGGAAATCTAGGTTTATTTTTTGATGGTTAGCCCTTTCGGACATAGTAGCTTGCCTTTTTCAAATAAGTTGACATATAATCGAAGGCTAGAAGTGCCAAAACTAACTTCATAAATCTCTAAAGTACCCGCGCCAGTGGTGCTTTTTTTACTTTCATAGGGACAACACACCTCGATTTTTTTCCAAGTAATGGGCTCTCCATTCGGTCCCGCTAGCGCTTTGAAAAAATAGTCTACATTCCTTGGGTTATTTCGTTCATTATCGTATCCCAAATTAATAGGATATTCCATGTTATACCCATACAAATCATCGGTGGCATATTCTTTCAAATCAAAATGGCCATCAACGGTTTGAAGTTTTCGCACCGAATTATCGATATTTTTTATCACAAATTTTCCGCTACCACAGCTAGTTACAAGGGCTAACAAAAAAAGGAAGGCAATACTTTTTTTCATGTTGTTAAATTGAGTTTCAAATTTGTTAATTTCTGTGCAATAATCAAACCACGATTTCTATTTTTGTAAAAAATGTAACGTATGGAGATTTTTACGGGCACTTGGCATTGGGCCATTTCAGGTTTTTTAATAGGAATGGTCATGTTGCTTTTGATTTATTTTGGAAAAGGATTTGGGATGTCTTCCAATTTGAGAAGTTTGTGCGCCATGACGGGTGTAGGTAAAAAAGTGTCTTTTTTTCAATGGGATTGGAAGAGTCAACAATGGAACTTAGTCGTTGTTTTGGGAGCCATGGTCGGTGGATATCTCGCGGTACACTTTTTAAGTGCTCCCGATAATGTAGCTATAAATCCCAATACAATTTTAAAATTACAAAAATTAGGAATCGACGCTCCAAACGGAAAACTACTCCCGCATACACTATTTGATATTTCTGCATTGCAACAGCCCAAAATCATAGCCTTTCTTTTAATTGGTGGCTTCCTCATAGGATTTGGATCCCGCTATGCAGGTGGCTGTACTTCAGGTCATGCCATTACGGGGTTAAGTACCTTTCAGGGGCAATCCTTGAAAGCGGTTATTGGATTTTTTATCGGTGGTTTGTTGATGACGCATTTTATTCTCCCCTTACTCTTTTAGGTCATGAAGTATATTAAATTTTTTCTCGTTGGTCTTTTTTTTGGTATCGTTCTTACCAAAGCAGAAGCGGTTTCTTGGTACCGAATCTACGAAATGTTTCAATTTGATTCTTTCCACATGTACGGCATTATCATGGTCGCCATTGCTACAGGGGTAATGGGGGTTCAATGGATTAAACGGAAAAAAATCACCGATTACCAAGGACAACCCATTAGTATTCCAGATAAAGAAAAAGGAACGTTCCGGTATTGGATTGGTGGTTTACTCTTCGGATTAGGCTGGGCCATGGTTGGGGCATGTCCGGGACCCATTTTTATCCTTATGGGCGCCGGTTTCATGGCGGTAGGTGTACTCTTTATCGGCGCACTTTTGGGTACCTTTATCTACGGTTGTATCAAAGATTATTTGCCGCACTAAGTAACAGCAGTTACAAAACAATTTACTGAGGTGGACTATTTTTGAATAAAAAAAATGACCACTACTTTATCCGTACAAAACCTCAAATGCGGGGGTTGTGCACATACCATTACCCAACAATTACGTGCAATGGAAGCGTTGCAAAATGTCATCGTTGACCTCCAACAAGGCACGGTTTCCGTCACTTATCAGAATGAATCAGATCTAGAAAACATCACCCAAAAACTTAAAAAGATGGGGTATCCGGTGCGCGGGGAAGCCAATACGCTTAGTGATCAAGCGCATTCTTTGGTGAGTTGCGTTATGGGGAAATTGGCGCGATAATTACTGAATTTCTGCGCTAAGACCCGCATCCAATAAGGCTGAACAAAGGGGTTTTAACTCGTCATAGGCTCCGGTTTTCACACCGCATTTACCCGTGTAATGTACTAGAATCGCACATTGTTCCGCTTGAATAGGGGTGTGGTCGCAAACGCGAATTAACGTGTCAATAACATGATCAAAGGTGTTGACATCGTCATTGAACAATATAATTTCGTGATGAAAATCTAAATCTTCAGCCAAAACGACTGACTCTTTTACTTTTTCAATCGTGCTCATTTTCATTTATTGTTTTTTATAACGAAGGGACGCCCAGTTGTTACGCTCCCATTTTTTTTCAAAAACCAATCCAAAAGGTTGGCATGCGGCATCCAAATACGGGATATCATCCACATAGAACCCACTTAGTAGCAGGTATCCTTCAGGGGCCAAACAATCCGCATAAGTGGCCATGTCGTTGATTAAAATATTTCGATTAATATTGGCAATAATCACGTCATAAGACCTACCCGGCAACAAACGTGCATCTCCTTCCTCTACCGTGATATGGTGGCAATGATTGCGTTCGGCATTTTCAATAGAGTTTACATAACACCATGCGTCAATGTCAATGGCATCAATGGGTTGCGCACCTTTCATTTCAGCTAAAATGGCTAAAATGGCCGTCCCACATCCCATATCTAATGTTTTTTTTCCTACCAAATCCATTTCCAACAACTGTTGAATCATCATGTGCGTTGTTTCATGATGCCCCGTTCCAAAACTCATTTTTGGTTCGATCACAATGTCATAAAGCGCGTTTGTTTTTTCATGAAAAGGAGCGCGAACATAACATTTGCCATCAACATCAATCGGGTCAAAATTTTTCTCCCATTCTTCATTCCAATTGACTTGTTCAATCGTCTCCACCGTGTGGGTGATGGTAAATTCGGGCGAGTTGACAATATACAAGTTTTCAACCATGCCTTCCTCGTAAGCCGATTGCTGTATGTAAGCCGTTACGCCGTGTTCCTGTTCGACAAAACTTTCAAAGGGCAATTCACCCAACTCGGCAATTAAGATTTCTGTTCCCGGATCTTTGGGTTCCACCGTAAAATGAAATCCTAAATAGACTACTGACATGTGTTTTTATTTTTGACAAAAGTACGTCAGGAAATGCAATAAAAAAAAGAACCCGACGAAGTGTCGGGTTAAATTTTATCGGTTCGGATGATTACAAGATTCTTCAATGCGGTGAAATACATCGTGTACATTTTGAAACGTACGCATGATTTCAACATCGGGCGCTCTATTGGTAATCAATTCGCTTAATTTTTTTGTTAGTTTCTGTAAAACCGCAATGTTTTCCACCGCTTTTGAGGTTTTCAAATCGGCGGGCATCGTTGTTACATCTAAAGCTTCAGATTTTTGTACTAAAGCATCATGGCTGTTTTTGATCGGAGTCAAATTCCCTCCCTCTGCAGGATGGAACGTTTTCGATAGAAGTTCATGGTACTCATTAAGAGGTGCCCATTTGGCAGTAGCCGATTGTGCTTGAAGGTTTTGAAAGGCTAAAAAAGCAACGATAGCCACAGCGAATTTTACAAATTTCATACGTATAAATTTTGAAGAATAACAATTTTGTTGAGTCAAATATAAAAAAGTATTTCGATTTGCTTCTACAATTCATCCCGAATTTTCAACAGTTCGGTAGAAAGGATTTGAGCCTTTTAAAATGAGTGCCCAATTTTGCCTCAGAAAACTACACCTATGAAAACCTTCAGCACCCTTTTTTTTAGTTTACTATCGTATGTAATGTTTAGCCAACACACCGTAACGGGAATCGTTTTGGATACCAAAAAAACACCACTCACAGGCGCCAATGTATATGTCGATGGGACCTACGATGGCGGTTTGACCGATGCCCAAGGTCGGTTTACTTTTACAACCTCCGCTACGGGCCTCCAAAAAATAGTAGTCTCATTACTGGGATACGAATCGGTAGATCTTCCCTATACAGTAGGTGAGGAGCAACTCCTTCAAATCACCCTCAAAGAAAGTGTCAATACGCTCGATACCGTGGTTATTACAGCAGGCACTTTTGATGCCGGCGAACGCTCACGGGTTTCGGTGCTCAAACCGCTCGATATTGTTACCACTGCGGGCTCCAATGGAAACATAATCGCCGCTCTTCAAACCTTGCCCGGAACGCAAAATGTAGCCGAAGATGGACGTCTTTTTGTACGGGGCGGTGAGGCCGATGAAACCCAAACCTACATCGATGGCATTCGGGTCGCGCAACCCTATGGCGCCGCAGCACAAAATGTTCCCACCCGAGGTCGTTTTTCTCCATTTTTGTTTACAGGTATGTCCTTTTCCACTGGTGGGTACTCGGCCGAATACGGGGAGGCGCTTTCGAGTGTATTGTTACTCAACTCCAAAGAGGAAGAAGTCACCGAACGAACAGATTTGTCGTTTATGACCGTTGGACTCGGTGTGGCCAATACCCAAGTTTGGGACAAGCAATCGTTGACCTTCAATTTGGCTTACTTGAATTTGGAACCCTACCAAAAGTTGATTCCTCAAAACATCACATGGAACAAGCCCTACCAATCCCTCTCGGGGGAAGCAGTGTATCGCTACCGATTTACCTCGGGTTTGTTAAAGGTGTACACGGCTTTTGATTATGCAACGTTTGACCTGAATCAAGAAAGTATCAATACCCCACAACCGACACGAGTAGCACTCGCCAATACAAATGGATATACCAATATTTCATTCAAAGGGAGTGTGGGCAACGGTTGGCAACTTACCACAGGCGCTAGTTTTGGTCACGGTAAAAATCAAATCGATCTCGAACAAGACGAAGTATACAACCAAGAAAACGCGGCACATTTTAAACTCAAATTGCGTAAATCATATTCCGATCGTTTCAAATGGACCATGGGGATAGATCATTTTATCACCGGTTTCAAGGAATTGTTCTCCAATGCTACCCTGCGTTTTTCCAGCGGGTATGATTTTCCGCTAAGCGCAGCATTTACCGAAGTCGATTGGATTTTTTCCAAAAAGGTCGCTGCCAAAATCGGGGCACGCTTCGCGCACAATGGGATGCTAAAGGAAACGCAACTCATGCCACGACTTTCCTTAGCGTATAAATTTGCCAAAAATCATCAGTTTTCATGGGCGTATGGAACCTTTGCTCAAGCCCCAAGAGCCGATTATTTGAAATACACGTCTGCCCTTCAAAGTGAACGCGCCGCGCACTACATCATGAATTATTTGTATACCCATGATCGACAAACTTTTCGGGTGGAAGTCTATGAAAAAGCTTACCAAGATTTGATTCAATTCAATACCCCAACACCCCAATTCAATAGCGATTTCACCAATCGAGGGTCGGGCTATGCGCGTGGATTGGATGTGTTTTGGCGGGATGGGAAATCGATAAAAAATTTGGAATATTGGGTATCCTATTCGTTTATTGACAGCCAACGCAATTACCGTAATTTTCCAACTACCGTTACCCCCAATTTTATTGCCAAACACAGTATTTCGCTGGTCGGTAAGTATTGGATTAACGACTGGAAATCACAATTGAGTGTGACCCAAGTCCTCAGCTCGGGGCGCCCCTACAACAATCCCAACGAGTCCCTTTTTATGAATGGACGAACCAAGCCGTTTTCCAATTTAAGTTTGAGTTGGGCCTACCTTATTTCTTCCCAAAAGATTCTATACTTTTCCGTCAACAATATACTGGGAACCCAGAATGTCTTAGGCTATGAATACGCCAATACGCCCGATGCCAATGGGGTATTTAACCGACGAATTATCGAACCCACCGCCGATCGTTTCTTTTTTGTAGGCTTTTTTTGGACCCTAAGCGATAACAAAAAAGACAATCAGCTCAATAATTTATAGGCAGCAAACGTGGGGTGCTCCTACAAACATTCCTCCCGCTCTCCGCTGTATCTCTGGCGCTCCTTTGGCAAGGAAGCTCCAGAGGATGCCGCTGCGATCGGGGCTGTATACACGAATTAGTTCCAAAAGAAAAAGGGATTGTCGTACCAACAATCCCCTTTATCACTTTGATTTTTTGCGTTCTTATTTTTTCATTTTGAGATCAAAACGATCCAATTGCATCACTTTATTCCAAGCAGCGACAAAGTCCGTAACCATTTTTTCTTTGGCATCACTGCTGGCATACACTTCGGCCAAAGCACGCAATTCTGAATGTGAACCGAAAATTAGATCGGCACGCGTGGCCGTCCATTTCACCGCATCCGTTTTACGATCACGACCTTCAAATCTTTCTTTATCGGCATCGGTCGCTTTCCATACGGTATTCATATCCAACAAATTCACAAAAAAGTCATTGGTTAATGCACCTACTCGTGACGTTAAAATTCCCGTATTTTCATCGGAATGATGTACACCCATGGCGCGCATACCGCCCAATAAAACAGTCATTTCAGGGGCCGTTAGCGTTAATAATTGTGCTTTGTCCACCAACAATTCTTCTGTGGTAAACGTGTATCGCGTTTTTTTGTAGTTACGGAAACCGTCCGCTATGGGTTCCAAAACACCAAAAGAGGCCACATCGGTTTGCGCTTGTGTGGCATCCATGCGTCCAGGAGTGAAAGGAACCGTAACAGGAACACCTGCCGCTTTAGCCGCTTTTTCAACCCCTACATTGCCCGCCAAAACAATCAAATCGGCTAGGGATACTTTTTTGGTCCCCGAGGTGGTGTGGAATTTCTTTTGAATCCCTTCCAAGACGCCCAATACTTTATTTAACTGCGTTGGATTGTTGCATTCCCAATTGCGTTGGGGTAACAAACGTATGCGGGCTCCATTGGCGCCTCCTCTTTTATCGGATCCACGAAAAGTAGAAGCCGAAGCCCATGCGGTTTCCACCAATTCTTGCGTGCTTAAACCTGAATTGGCAATGGCTGTTTTTAAACTCGTAATGTCTTTGGCATCTACAAGCGGATGGTTAACCGCCGGAATAGGATCTTGCCAAATTAATTCTTCTTTAGGTACTTCTGGACCTACGTGACGCGTTTTGGGGCCCATATCACGGTGCGTAAGCTTGTACCATGCGCGTGCAAAAGCATCTTCAAATGCTGCAGGATTGTCCAAGAAATTGCGTGAAATTTTTTCATATACCGGATCAAAACGCAACGACAAATCGGTGGTCAACATGGTTGCTTTGTGTTTTTTATTGGCATCAAAAGCATCAGGAATGATGTTGGCTCCGTTTTTGGCCACCCATTGATGGGCTCCTGCTGGACTCTTGGTCAATTCCCATTCGTTACCAAACAAAAGATTAAAGTAATCATGTCCCCATTTGGCAGGCGTAGTGGTCCACGTGACCTCCAATCCCGAAGTTATGGCATCGGCGCCTTTTCCACTGCGGTAGGTACTGGTCCAACCCATACCTTGTTCTTCAATTGAAGCCGCTTCGGGTTCGGGTCCCACATGAGAAGCTGCTCCTGCTCCGTGCGTTTTCCCGAAGGTGTGCCCACCAGCAATCAAGGCCACAGTCTCTTCGTCGTTCATACCCATCCGTCCAAACGTTTCGCGAATGTCTTTGGCAGCCGCCACGGGGTCGGGGTTGCCATTGGGGCCTTCAGGATTTACATAGATCAATCCCATTTGAACCGCAGCCAACGGATTTTCTAATTTCCCGTCTTGGTAGCGTTTGCTGTTGTCCAACCATTTCGACTCAGAACCCCAATACACATTGGACTCCGGTTCCCAAACGTCGGCGCGTCCTCCTGAGAAACCAAACGTTTTGAATCCCATCGATTCCAAAGCTACATTACCGGTCAAGATCATCAAATCTGCCCAAGAAATTTTGTTTCCATACTTCTGTTTGATAGGCCAAAGCAAACGTCGCGCTTTGTCCAAATTGGCATTGTCGGGCCAACTGTTTTGTGGGGCAAAACGTTGCTGTCCCGAACACGATCCGCCACGGCCGTCTCCCGTACGATAGGTACCTGCACTGTGCCACGCCATTCGGATAAATAAGGGACCATAGTTACCAAAATCGGCAGGCCACCAATCTTGTGACTGGGTCAGTACCGCTTGAATGTCTTTTTTCAACGCCATATAATCCAACGACTTGAAGGCTTTGATATAATCAAAATTAGCATCCATCGGATTGGTCAATTCAGAATTTTGACGCAATACCGATAAGTTCAACTGACTGGGCCACCAATCGCTGTTTTTGGTAGTTTTGGCATGAGTGGTGGGTTTGGCTGCGTCCAATGTTCCATTGTGGAAGGGACATTGGGACAAATCTTTGGCAGTGTCTTGCGCATACGTTCCTAACGTTATTGCACCTATCGCCATGAGATACATCGTTTTTTTCATCATAGTATTCGGTTTTATGTTTGTTTGTAATTCATTATGGAATGTAAAAATAAGTGGTATATTTGATTGATAAAAACGATATTTTCAAACCTAATATTGATACTATCAATGAATATACGTCAGTTTGAGTATGTATTGGCTGTGGCAGAAGTGCGTCACTTTGAATCGGCCGCTGAAAAATGTTTTGCCACCCAATCGACCTTGAGTACCATGGTGTCCAAGTTTGAAGAAGAATTGGGTATTACGATTTTTAACCGAAAGAAAAAACCGGTAGAAATTACAGCTGAGGGCGAAGTCATTATCGAACAAATCAAGGCCATTCAGTCCCAAATCGGAGTGTTAAATGAATTGGCCAAAGAATTCAAAGGCGAGGTAGACGGCACTTTAACCTTGTCGGTCATCCCTACGATTGCTCCTTTTTTATTGCCCTTATTTTTGCAGTCGTTTGCCGAAAAATTTCCACAATTGCAAATCGAAGTTCGCGAGCAAACTACCGGAGAAATCACACGTTTGCTCAAAGCACGTGAGTTGGATATTGGCATTTTATCCTTACCCATTAACGACCCCGACTTGATTGAAATTCCGCTCTATGACGAACCCTTCTTGCTGTTGGATTGTGGCAACCGTTATGCCAATCCCGTGCGGCCTGAGGCTTTGAATCCGAGTGATATTTGGTTAATGGAGGAAGGGCATTGTATGCGAACGCAAATTGTAACCTTTTGTGATTTGGAAACCCGATTGGCCACTCCACCGTTTAATTTCAATTTCAAAGCGGGTTCCATCGACAGTTTGCTGCGGTTTGTCAAAGCCAATAATGCAACAACCTTGTTGCCTTATCTCGCCACGACCGCCTACAGCACGGAAGAAAGGGAGCGATTGCGGGAATTTCAAGCGCCTGTCCCCATTCGATCCGTAGGTTTGGTGGTGCATCGGCATTTTGTAAAACGGCGGGTGCTGTATTTTTTAGAGCAAGAAATTCTTAAACAAGTGCATCCCATTTTACCCAAAACCACGGAGGCTTTGTTGTTGAATCCGGTGTAGAGGGGAACCATTTTTAGGGTGAAAAATCGATACTTTTTTCAAAATTGACAATTCATCCGTTCTTTTTGACAGTTCGGTCGTTTTAAATTGTATGCCCTAGATGAAGTTGCGAATTTTGAATCAGAAAATAGCAAACGTCTATTTCAAAAAACGAAAGAATCACTTAAATTACACTCGTATGAAAAATGGTATTACAATTTTAGCTTTTTTGTTAGTGCAATGGTTGACCGCACAAGCAACCTTTGAACAAGGAATGGGTAAAGCCTTGCAATTATGGGACGAAGGCAAACCTTCAGAAGCCACAGCGTTGTTGGAGCGAATTGCCGCTGCTGAAAAAACAAGTTGGTTGCCCAATTATTATGTTGCTTTGATCCAAACGACCGAAGCATTTGACCCTAAAAATCGGGATAAAGTAAACGCGCTGTTAACACAGGCACAGCGAGCTTTGGATGTTGAAATGGCCAAGGCCGCCGACAATGTGGAGTTGATTATCTTGCAAGCGTTGGTTCATACCGCATGGATTGCCTACGACCCGATGACCAATGGCATGCGACTTTCCCCAACGGTGGTGGGCTTATACAACAAAGCATTAGCCCTGGCGCCCAATAATCCGCGGGCTGTATTTGGTAAGGCCGAATTTGAAATTGGAGGCGCCCAATGGACGGGTGCCGATGTCAAGGCCTTGTGTAAAGATGTGGAACGCGCTGTAGTGCTTTATGAAGCCGAAGTTCCAGCCATGCCCTTTGCACCACGATGGGGTGCTGATCGGGCTAAAAAACAACTCGCGGCTTGCAAGCCCTAAGAAATGCTCAATCATAGGGGAGCGTAATGACTGACGTTCCCCAAACTTAAACATTGAAATCATGAAATTGATAAAAGAATTTCCCCGCGCATTTTGGATCACCCTGATCATCTTTTTCGCTTTATTGGGCGTAAATATCCTCATGGGCGCACAACCCGATTTTTACAAGGATATCGTACCCTTGTTTAGCTACACCATGGTGTATGGTTTGGTGTTGTATTATGTAAATGCTGTGGTGTTCATAGGATTGGATCGTGTATTTACGGTTGATCGTTTTACGCCAAAACGCTTGATAATTGGGTTTTTTAGTTCATTTTTCTTGACGTTGTTTACCATCTTTGTGTTGCATTTTTTAGAAGATGTAGTCCTCAACGGGCGCACCATTGCCCAGTTTTTAGCCGATGAAAAGCCTTCCAATTATTTGGTTTCTATCATCATTACCCTTATCGTTTCCTTAGCGATCCATGCCTTTTACTTCTATAAAGCATTAAACGAACGTCGTATCAAAGAACAACAAGTGATTGCTGGAAGTGCTAATGCGCGTTTTGAGAGTTTAAAAAATCAAATTGACCCTCATTTTCTGTTCAACAGCCTCAATGTGTTGAGTTCGCTTATCGAGGAAAATCCCGACGCTGCGCAACGATTTACCACCTCATTGTCAAAAATCTATCGCTATGTGTTGGAGCAAAAAGACAAGGAATTGGTTCCTGTTCAAGAAGAATTAGCCTTTGCTAAAACCTATATGAATTTGTTGAAAATGCGGTTTGAAAACAGCATTACCTTTTCTTTACCCGATACGGCAACCCTCCCAGAGCAAGCTTTTGTGGTGCCACTTTCGCTACAATTATTGTTGGAAAACACAATTAAGCACAATGTGGTCAGCGAGCAGAAACCGTTGCATATCGCGATAACCTTGGAAGGGGGCTACCTCGCCATTCAAAATAATTTACAAAAGAAGGAGGTGCTGCAGGATCGTCGTGGCGTTGGACTTCAAAATATTGTCAGTCGGTATGCGATTGTAACCCAACGCAGTGTTCGTATAGAGCCTTCAACCTCTTTTTTTACCGTTAAAATTCCATTATTAACTGAAAGAACAACCCTTATGAATACAACTATTACCACCGAAAATACCGCTTATTTCAGAGCCAAAGAGCGGGTAGAAAAGTTACGTGAGTTTTATGCCAATCTCATTTCCTACTGCTTTGTAATCCCTTTACTGGTAGGAATTAATTTATTCCAAGGCGGATTCCAATGGTTTTGGTTTCCCATGTTGGGATGGGGAATAGGACTCTTATTTCATGCCTTCGGTACGTTTGGGTACGGACGGCAATGGGAAGAGCGAAAAATTCAAGAAATCATGCAAAAAAATTCAAAATCAAACCAATGGAACTAAAACACAACCCTCAGGAACCCTTTGACCACGACGCCTATCAAAAAGCAAAACAACAAGTTGCTGATATCCGCGGATTTTACATTCATTTCTTTGTTTACCTTCTTGTTAACCTCTTTTTCTTGGTCGTGAATTTAAGATATTCTCCACACCATATATGGTTTTTCTGGCCTGCATTCGGGTGGGGAATAGGGGTCTTATTTCATGGATTGCGCGTGTTTTCCTTCTCCTCTTCATGGGGAAAATCATGGGAGGAACGCAAAATTCGGGAGTTTATGGAAAAAGAAAAACAACAACAACAAAAACAGCATTAATATGACACCAGATGAACAATTCGCTTATGATGCAGCCGTCAAACGCGTAAAAAAAATTAAAGGATTTTACAGCCATTTGTTGGTCTATGTAATTGTAAATTTACTCCTCATTGTAACCCAAGTCCAAGGTTTGGAGGAAGGCGAATCTTTATGGCAATTTCGCGTATTTAGCACCGCCTTTTTTTGGGGTATTGGACTCGTAGCGCATGGATTATCGGTTTTTATTCCAGAATACTTTTTGGGCAAAGAGTGGGAGAACCGAAAGATTAAAGCCTTTATGGAAGAGGAACAACGCCAGCAAGGGAAGTCCCAATCCTAATCGGTCGCTTTTTTCACTAAAATAACCCACACCCATGAACGTATTGATCATTGAAGACGAAAAACCAGCAGCGCGTTTGTTGCAACGAAAAGTTGAAAAACTGGGCTTACACGTGCTGGAATTGTTGCACTCGGTAGAAGCGTCGATTGCTTGGTTTGAAACCCATCCGCATCCGGATTTAATTTTTCTTGACATCCAACTCTCCGATGGATTGTCTTTTGAAATTTTTGAAGCGGTTGCCATCAAGAGTCCGATTATTTTTACGACGGCTTACGACGAGTATGCTTTGCGCGCATTTAAAATGAACAGCATTGATTATCTGTTGAAACCGATAGATGAGGAAGAATTAGAAACGGCGGTAATGAAGTTCAAAAGCCGCTCAGAAACCGTGGTATCTCCTTCTATGGCTTTGGATTTTGAAACCATTCGTAAACTTTTAATCAATCCCGTCGATCGCACCTACAAACAGCGGTTTACCCTAAAAGTGGGGCAGCAGTTGAAAATGATTCCTGTTGATACCATTGAATGCATTTACAGCGAAAATAAAGGGACATTTCTGCACACTTTGGACAACCGAACCTTTTTATTGGATCAGTCGCTGGAGCAGGTAGAACAAGAATTGGATCCCAGTGCCTTCTTTAGGGTATCGCGAAAATTTATCATTCCGTTACAAGCGATTAAGGAGATTCAAGTCCACAGCAACTCAAGGCTTAAAGTGCTGTTGCCCACGTATAAAGGGGAGGAAATCATTGTGGCTCGGGAACGGGTAGGAGAGTTTAAGGAGTGGCTGGGATAGTGCTGCTATTTTAAATTAGGTTATTTTAAATTTTAAATTTCTTTGACGATTTAGCTCCTACTTTTTTAACATAGGAATTTTAAAAATAGTACTACATTTGCGCCTTTACATCACACAATCGAAAGATTAGCCAAAGGCTGATAAAAGTGGAACTAAGTGAAATTCTTAGACTGTCGTGCAACTGTGTTTCCTGTAGGGAAGAGTCAGATACACCCTTTTGATTGCTCCAAGTATCACGAGAAGTAGTTGGGCTTTTTTTCCATAGTATGAAATCTATGGAATGCAGGTGGTTTATTCTCGATTAAAACATGGATTATGACCCCTTCGTACGAAAAAGCCGTAGCTAAATATTACAAAACCCTTCGAATTTGTCCCGTTCCTCTAGTGTCGTGGGCACAATTCCGTTTCAATTTACAAACTAAATTTGCTGAAATTCAAGCGCAATGGAGCGAAAAGGAGCACTTGTACACGCATTTGGTCGAACATCAAAAGGTGGTTTTGGTAACCAATCCCGACTTGACTATCGTGTATGTTTCCGCCAACATTCATGAGTTGACGGGGTATAAACCTTCTGAAGTGCTTGGGAAAACACCCAAAATGTTTCAAGGGCCGATGACCTTACCGCATTCCCGCGAACGTATTCGAAAAGCAATAGCAGCGCAACGTCCCGTTTGTGAAACGGTTTTGAACTATAAAAAAGATGGCACCGTCTATGCTTGTGAAATCGAATTATACCCCAAGTTTACGGCAAAAGGAGTGCTTTCCCATTATTTGGCTTTAGAGAAAATCGCTTCTTAGATTTGGTTGTATGAATCTGTGGTGCGTTGCTTTACTTTCGCACCCGATGCATCACAAACGTTATCGCGGCCAATAAAAAGAATGCGACGGCTTGATGGGTTACGCCCAACCACAACGGAACGCTGTACAATAAAGTGAGAATACCCAAAGTCACTTGAACAAACACGACAACCAACAAGGCTGTAATTCCATTTTTCTGGGTGGTAGAAAGGGTGTATTTCCGACTTTTAACTGCCAAATACACGATAAAACCTACCACCACATACGCGAGGGTTCGGTGTATAAATTGTACGCCACTTTTTCCTTCAGTGAAACGCAACAACCAGTTCGGTTTTTCCAAACGAATGCTTTCGTGAAAAAATTGTCCGTCGCTCATCAAGGGCCAGTGGTTGTGAATATAACCTGCATCTAATCCGGCCACAAATCCACCCCAAATAATTTGTACCACAACCAAAATCCATGTCCAAAGGGCAACTTTACCTAAAGGCGCAATACGTTCCGAAATACCTTGGTACTTCAAGTCCAAAGCAATCCATAGCGTGTAGGCAAAAGTGAGGAAAGCAAACGTAAGGTGCATCGACAAACGGAAATGACTCACATCGGGCTGGTTAAAATCGACCAATCCACTTTTTACCATGAACCATCCTAAAAAGCCTTGAAACGCTCCCATACCCAATAAAATCAAGCATTGGAAAACCGTTCGTTGCGTCATTCGTTTTTTGACTAAAAAATAAAAAAACGGTATCAAAAAGACGAAGCCTAAAATACGCGCAATAAAGCGGTGGAACCATTCCCAGAAATAGATGAATTTGTAGTCTTCCAACGTAAAGTGGCTGTTGATGCGCTGGTATTCGGGAAATTTCTTGTATTCTTCAAAAGCAGTTTGCCACGCGGCATCACTCATTGGGGGAAATGTATCGGTGACCAAATGCCAATCCGTCATCGATAATCCTGAACCGGTCAATCGGGTAATTCCACCCACAACGACCATTACAAAAACCAAAATACAACCGGTAAACAACCAATTGATAACGCCTTTATCCGCTTTCATAAGAAAATTTTTAAGCCCCACAAAGGTACAGTACAGACTTGAATTGCATCGATTAAACGGTGGTTAATTTTTTGTTTTTTTCAAACCCATGGAAGCGAATTAAAACGGTAATAAAAACAAGAATTGGCCGTGAAATAACACATAACTCAGCTTAAAAGCTCCGCTCAGAATCTCAGAATCTCAGCCGCTCAGCCGCTACACCAACCCCATTGCTTTCGCTTTAGCCATCACAAAAGCAAAGGCTGCTTCGTATTCGTTGGGAATTTCTCCTTCCAAAATGGCTTCTTTTACGGCCTCTTTCAATTGACCGACTTCGCGAGAGGGTTTTAGATTGAAACGCGCCATAATTTCCTCACCCGTGATGGGCGGCTGGAAATTACGCACTTGATCACGGGCTTCAACTTCCACTATTTTTTGGCGAACGAGTTCAAAGTTTTTATGGTATTTTTCAAACTTCTTCGGATTTTTCGTTGTAATATCGGCTTCACACAACGTCATCAGCGACTCTACATCTTCACCGGCATCAAAAATCAAGCGACGCACCGCACTATCCGTGACAATCTCTTGCGAAAGTACAATCGGGCGAGAACTCATCATGACCATTTTCTGCACAAACTTCATCTTTTGATTTAAGGGCATGTGCAAACGGGCAAAGAGTTTCTTTACCATTTTACCCCCTAAAAATTCGTGGCCATGGAACGTCCATCCTTGTTTTTTGTGGAATCGTTTGGTGGGCGCCTTCCCAATATCATGCAAGAGTGCTGCCCATCGCAACCACAAATCATCGGTCGTTTTACAAATATTATCGACGACTTCAAGCGTGTGGTAAAAATTGTTTTTATGGGTATGTCCTTCGACTTCTTCGACCAAATTTAAAGCGGTCAATTCCGGTAAAATTCGTTCCAAAAGTTGGGTTTGGTGCAGCAATAAAAAGCCCTTCGACGGCTGCGGGGTTTGCAGTATTTTATGCAATTCATCAACTATGCGTTCCCCCGAAATGATATCGATACGGTACGCATTTCGCGCTATGGCTTCCAACGATTCGGGAGCAATGGTGAAGTCCAATTGTGTCGCAAACCGAATGGCGCGCAACATCCGCAACGGATCGTCGGAGTACGTAATATCAGGGTCCAACGGCGTGCGGATCACTTTGGCCTCCAGGTCTGAAACGCCTCCAAACGGATCAATCAACGCCCCAAAATTGGTCGAATTCAGTGAAAAAGCCAAGGCATTGATGGTAAAGTCCCGTCGGTTTTGATCGTCTTCCAAAGTGCCGGTATCGACCAAGGGGTTGCGACTCTCTTCGGTGTAACTTTCTTTTCGCGCGCCTACAAATTCGATATCCATATCCTTGTAGCGCAACATGGCCGTGCCGTAGTTTTTAAAAACTTGTACTTTAGGTTGATGGGGAAGCAGGCTACTCACTTTTAGCGCCAAATCTATTCCCGAACCCACCGCCACGATGTCAATGTCCTTTTTGTGGTTCCGTTGCAACAAAATATCCCGCACAAAACCGCCAATCACATAGCACTCAAGCTGCAATTCTTGAGCCGCTTGTGTCACCACTTTAAATATCTTTTGATCTAAAACGTCAGCGTATTGGGTTTTCAACGGAATATTTTTTTTGCAAAAGTACAAATTCACTTTGGTTATTTGGGCACCCGGGCGCGTCATCCGCTGTATCTTTTATGCCGCTGACGCTTCATAAAAGGATGCCGCTCCTACCGCTGGTGCAATCGGTGCATGAATCACGTTTTTCAAATCCTCAAATTTTCAAATCTTCAAATCAAATCATTTCCGTATCACCGTTACTTGCGCATCCAGGGTAAGTTTGATAATCGTCGACGGTTTGCTCGTCACGCGATCGTGATGCAATTGCACGACATAATCAACCCCTTGCACAATGTCGGGGTGAATTTGGTGATAGGTATTCGGCGTAGGCGTTCCCGAGATATTGGCCGAAGTAGATACCAACGGGCGTTTCATTCGCTCCATCAATTGATAACAAAATGGTTCGGTCACCAAACGCATGCCGAGGGAATTGTCGGCGCTAATCAGGTTGGCAGCTACATTTTTGGGGTGGTCCAAAATAAGTGTGGTGGGTTTGGTGGCAAACTCCAACAGCTGCCAAGCCACTTCAGGAATTTGATGAAATACCGAATGCACCAAGCGTTCACTGTGCATCAATACAATCATGCTTTTGGATTCTTCACGTTGTTTTAGGGCATAAATCTTTTGAACCGCTGCTTCGTTGGTGGCATCACATCCAATGCCCCAAACCGTATCGGTGGGATATAAGATAATACCGCCCGCTTGGATAACTTCAAAGGCGCGATGCACCTCTTGCGCTAATTCACTTTTCATAGGTTAGAACCCCGTAAGATCTACTAATGCGGTGTTGAAATAAATCAAGGTACCTTCGGTCGTGGTATACAAGATAAAATCATACCGATTGATCGTTTCCATCACGGTGTACGAGCATTTTGGAATCATGCGGTCGTGGGTTTCGATCATGATGACTTTGGTTTTGGGCAACCAATTTTCATAATGGCTTTCAAACAATTCTTTTTCGGCCCCTTCAATGTCGATTTTTAACACATCAATGGTTTCCCAACCGCGTTCGGCCATAAGGGTATCTAAAGTGATAGAGGCGATATCATAGGGTTCCGTCTCGCTCACTTCTTTGATTTGAAAACTATTGCTGGCGTTGTAGGGATCTTCAATTTTAAAAAACGACGCTCGGTTGTATAAGGCTTTTTCCAACACTTCAATGGTGGCGATGCCTGCGGTGTTTTTGCGAATACAGGCTGCGTTTTGGGCCTCAATTTCCAAGGCAACGATGGACGCTTTGGGGAATTTTAAATGGAAAAAAAGTGACGCTAGTCCCACATTGGCCCCCGCATCCACAATCGTTTTGGGTTGCATCGGCAATCGCATGTGGTACAGTGACGTAATGAAAATTTCTTTGAAGGTTTCGGTGTCTTTTGTTTTTCTTCGCAAATAAATACTGCGTTTGCTTTGTGGCAACCGAATGCGCTCTTTTTTTAGAGACAATCCCCAAAGGAGCGCCAGCACGTCTAAAAATCGAAAATGTTTTTTAAGTTGTTTTAAGTAAACTAATTTTTTAAGCATGGTTCGGTTGCATTTAGTGATGTAATTGCCGTTTTCCTTTGAAACGATCGACCAGTTTCAAAACAGTGTAGGCCAGAATATTGTTGCGCTTCATGGCTTGATCTGCTTGAAGATAATGGTTTTTTAACGTATCGCTGACGCTTTTAAAAACGTCCAAAGTATGGGCACGGTATAAAAATAGGTATTTTTCGTATTGGTTAAAATAGGTTTTTGCCTTTGTCTTGTAATCGTTTAGGGTGCGGGGTTCGCGTTGTCCCAAGACCAATTGTTGGTAGTCATACTTTTCCTGTCGTACCTGTACCGCGTCATTTATTTTGCTCACACCCACTTGTTGTTGACCGTGTAAACGATACTGAATTAAGCGCTCAGGAATGGCGCGTAATGTTTGCCGTTGCGCAAAAACAAAAGCCAACCACTCATCATGTAAAAATCCTTTTCCGGTACGAAACGGCAAAGCGTGCTTCAAACTTTCTTTTCGTAGACAAAGCGTGGCTCCTGTTAGGAAATTGGCATTGAAAAGCAAGGAGTGCAGCAAGGCATCGGGATTGTGGGGATTTTCAGGGAAGAATCGTACGCTCTCCCATAACGATAGGGGTTCGTGAAGGGAATTGCCTTGGTCATCCATAAAACTTCCGTCAGAAAAGAGCGCTTCGGTTTCGGGATATTGGGCAAAAGTTTCCATAAACCGTTGCACTTTTTCAGGATGCCAAGCATCGTCTTGATCGGCCAAAAAAAGGAAATCGCCCGTGCACCGTTGCAAGGTTTGCTCAAAGTTGGCATTACTTTTTAGATTCACAGGATTTTGATGCACAAAAATCTGTTCGGGATAGCGCGTTTGCCACTCGTGGAGTAGGTTCATGGTGGAATCGGTTGAACCGTCATCGGAAACCACAATTTCGTCAACGGGATGCGTTTGTTCCATGATAGAACGCAACTGCTCGTTTAGAAAACGGGCTCCATTGTACGTGCATAAAGCGACCGAAATTTTTGCCATAGAAATCGTGGATGTGCGTTAGCTAAGCATGCAAAGATAGCATTTGTTTACAATTGAGGAGTCTTTTCCTTCAGCTCAAATACGGTATCTACCCAATGTTCAACGGTAAATTGATGGTATACTGCTTCGGGTAAAGGTTCAAAAGGAACTTCCAAAAAGGCTTGGATTTGATCGATATTATCTTGGGTAAGCACAAAAATATTGGCGGGATTGTAAAAAGGATATTCTACTACAGAAGCATTGGAAGTAATCAATTTTCGCTGGTACCCCATGGCTTCAAAAACCCGAAAGCTCAAGCCGTTTTGTTCCTCTCGAATCAAATCCAAAAAGGCTTGGGCTTGGTCCATACGAGCGGAAATAGCCTCCCAAAACAGATTGGTTTTCGAATAGACAATACCTGCATCCAATGCCGCAGGTTCACGTTTTCCCACGGCAATAAAATCAGTGGGCAGTTGCATTTTTCGGCAATAAGCAGCAACCGCATTCCACAAGGGAAGACGTTCGTCGATGGAGGCAATCATAAACAGCGCTATGGGTAATGCACTTGCGGGGACTAGGGCTTTTTTGGGAAAATAAATAAAATTACTGATGGGATGGTAACCAAACTTTTGCGCATCATCGCGGTCGAAGGTATAAATGCGGTCAAACAATCCTTTTTCCAAATGTTTGATGGAAAAGCGGTTGGTGCTGTCGTACAAATAGGCGCGGTATTGTTTTGTTTTAGTTTTTATGATTTCATGGGTTTTCCGACTGATGCGGTCGGGACGAATGACCAAAATTTGATCTTGCTTGCCCCATTGTTCGAGTTCCCGCAGCACGAAGGCTTCCATGTGTACCCGTTTGACATTGGTACCCAAAAGTAACTTTGAGAAAAAATTCTTGACTTTTTCCCCCAACGATTTATAACGGTATTTATACTTTGAAATATCGATATGATGCGCTTCGATGCCTTTTTTTTGCAGCGCTTCCATGATGTTTTTATCGAAGTCAAAATAGTCAAAACTGATGATCGTGATTTTCATAGCGCGGCGCGGTAAACAAGTTCCAATTCGTGATACATCGCCTCTGCAATGACTTCTTTGGTAAAATGGGTCAGTAAATGCTGGTACCCGTTGGCCACCAATCGTTGTTGCCATGCTTTATCTTGGAGCAGTTGTACCGTTTTTTCGGCAAAATCAATCGGATTCTCCTTCTCACAAAGCAGGCCTGTTTCGCCTTCGACCACCACTTCAGGAATTCCACCTGCTCGGGTCGCTACTATCGGCACATGACTGGCATAGGCTTCCAGTAAGACACCGCCTGTGGGTTCGAGCTTGGACGTAAATAGAAAAAGGTCAAACTCAGGAAAGAGTTCGGGTATATCTTTTCGAAACCCGAGAAATACAAAATGTGAGGTTAATTCTTTCTCGGCTACCAGGGCTTTAATGTTTTCTTCTAGTTCGCCTTTCCCCGCCAAAACGAAAACAACCTTGGGTATTTTTTTGACGATCTCGGCAGCGGCGTGCACCAAAGTGACATGGTCTTTAAACCCTACAAAAGCGGCAATGTTTCCAATGATTACGGTATCGTCGGTTAATCCCAATTCTTTGCGTAACCATCCTGTGGGTTGAGTACGGTGAAATTCTTCCAAATCGGTGGCACTTCCCACAATGGAAAGGCGGCTTTTATCTTTGATGGCAGGCGCTAAAACATCGATGACGGCTTGCGAGACACAAACGATTTTCTTTAATCCGCTGTAGTTGTATTTCCATTTGCGAAAAAAGTTGGTATCAACTCTTTTAATTAAGGTACGGAAAAATACCATTGGCGTTTTCCATCCGTATAGTAATGACGAAAGCACACAAAGCGTGTGGGCAGTACTGTTGTGAATGAGAATCAGGTCGATTTTTTCTTCACGAACGATTTGATTGATTTTTTTCATCCATTTTCGGTCGTATTCCGAATGGAAGGGGAGGGTATGGACGCGATAGTTTTTTTCCTGCGCAATTTCGTGCAATCGGGTATCGGGTGTGCATAGCAAGACTTGGTGCATCCCTTTGGCGGCAAAGGCATCGTAATAGTACACAATCTGCTGTTCATGACCGCGCCATACGTTGGACGCTGTGATTTGAAGTAACCGCATGTTAGTCAATTTTTCGGTACATCATCCACAACTGTAAATACCGTTTGAAAACGGAAAAAGAGTGGACGTAAGCCAGAATAAAGCCTTCTTTCCCATCGAGTATCCCTAGGCGGAAAAAATATTGCCACATAAAGCGGTACAGGGGACGAATAAAAAAGTGGTACACGTTGGGACGCACTTTCTTTTGGTACAAGTTTAAGGCTTGCAACTTGCTGTACAAGTTTAGTTTATCGTTGTAGTTGTCAAAACTTTTGTAGCTGTAATGATTTAAACGGTTTTTAAGAACGCCCACTTTGCCATCGGCTTTGACCTCTTCGTGCACCAAATTGCCGTTGTACGTACCGTGATTTTTGTTGAAAAGACGTATGGCTTTGTCATTTTGCCACCCTCCAAAACGGATGCGTTTTCCCATAAAATGAAAGGTTCGCTTGACAAAGAAAGCATTTTTGCCCCCTGGATTTTTGACGATGGCTTTAATTTCTTCCTCCAATTCAGGCGTGATGATTTCATCCAAGTCAAAGAAAAGAATCCAATCGTGGCTGGCTTGTGCAATGGCAAAATTGCGTTGTTCGGAGAAATTGGTAAAGGGACGTGTGAGTACTTTGGCATCCATGGATTGGGCGATGGCTACGGTTTGATCCGTACTTTCAGAATCCACAAAAATGATTTCGTCAGCGAAATGCAAACTTTCCACATATCGTTTTACATTCGCCTCCTCATTAAAAGAGATTGCCAGAGCGGTAATTTTGGGCGAATGGGTAGTTTCGGACATGAATGCTTAATCTATGTGCGACAAATATACTATTTTTACTGAATTACAATTTTCAAAATTTACGAATGGTGGCCCGACTTCCCATTTTAATGTACCATAATGTAACCCCTGATTTAGCCCAATCCAAAGGCTTAACCATTGCCGCTGAGCGGTTTGAGTCGCAATTAAACTATTTGAAGTCAGCAGGTTATGAAGCTGTGTTTTTGTCTGAATTGGCTCAAACCACTTCATTAAAGGGAAAAAAAGTACTTATTACTTTTGATGATGTCACGGTAAACCAATTCCAATTTGCCGTTCCTCTTTTAGAAAAATACGGCATGAAAGCCCAGTTTTTTGTCCCTTTTGCCTATTTGGGGAAATCGGATGCGTGGAATTATGGCGGCGAAGATCGGGGCGAACCCATCATGACGGCAGAGCAATTGCGCCAACTGAATCCGAAAGTCATCGAACTTGCGCACCATTCTTATAAACACCAACATTTTGCCAAGATGGATGAGGCGGCAATTGCATCCGACTTCAACGCTGCTTTTGAAGTGATAGAAAAAGAAAACCTGAAGGTGTTCCCCGCGATAGCGTATCCCTATGGCAATTATCCCAAAAAAGATCCCGAAAAACAACGTTTCTTTGCACAAATTGCCGCTCTAGGTATGCAATACGGCCTACGAATCGGGAATAAAGTGAGTCGGTTTCCCTTCACCCAACCTTACGAAATCAAACGCATTGACATTAAAGGCGAAGATACCTTGTGGAAGTTTAAGTGGAAATTACGGTTTGGGAAGGTTTTTTAGTGACTAGTGATTAGTGACTAGTGACTAGTGATTAGTGATTAGTGATTAGTAATCAGTTATCAGTACACAGTACTCAGTAGCTCAGCCTCTCAGAAGCTCAAAAAAATTTACTTCATTTCCCTCTCTAACAACAGCAGCTTTACATACCGTGAAAAAACCCCATACGCATTGACGCTGGCCAAAGCAAGGCCGGGGATGCCGTCTAAGAAGCCTTTTTTAAGAATATACGAAGAGAAAAAGCGGTACAAGGGTTTGAACAACAAATGCAAAATCGTGGCTTTTTTTCCCTTGTCTCTGGACATGCCCGCTTGGAACCACGCATAGGAATTCTTTTTGCTGAGGGCATGGAACAAACCTTTATAGGTGTAATGAATCATAAACGCCTCCAATTGCCCGATAGTGCCGTTTACATGGAGTTTTTCATGAACTTCTCCCGTGAAATGTACGCCGTCATTTTTTACTAAACGGGTTACGCGATCCACTTTATGGTACAAAAAGCGATTCATAAAATAGTGGGGAAAACGCAATTTATAGCCTTGGTGTTTCGGATTTTTTAAGGTGTCCAGAATTTCCAATTTCAGTTTGGGCGTTACCCGTTCATCGGCGTCGATAAATAAAATCCAATCGCCTTTGGCCAAAGCAATCGCGGCATTTTTTTGGGCTGAAAAATGATCAAACTTTCGCTGCATTACTTCACATCCCAATCGTTTGGCGAGTTCTGCGGTACCGTCTGTGCTGTAGGAATCAATCACAATGATTTGTTGCGCAAAACGTACGGAGGCCACGGCGTCTTCCAAATACGAAATTTCATTAAAGGTGGGGATGATAACCGAGAGGGTGTGCATTCTTGAAAATTGAAAAACAAATTTAGTAAAATTAGGTTACCTTTGCATCCATGCAAAAGAATGTTACCGTTGTTTTAACAAATGGAACCGATTTACCCACCATACAAAGGGTTTTGTGGGGCTATACCACGCAAAACTACCGTAACTTTGAGGTCGTTCTTCTTCAGGATAAACCGCTGGAGGTTGCCCATTCGGCATATTTTTTCCCGCTTTATTTTTGTCCTCCCGCACGTTTGTCCTCACATTTAACCCAATCGCTCACCGATTATGTCATCTTTGCCGATGCGCATGCGGTTCCGCGTGAAGATTTTGTGGAGGAACATGTGAAGCATCGGGAAGAGGGCTATTATTTAACGGGGGCTCGTTTTTTTATTCAAGATACGGTTTTTGATACATTGACGTTGGAGGGAATTGAATCGGGACATTATTTTAGCACTACTTTTTTAGCCCAACACGCCACTGTTAAAGGACTTAAAGCCTTTCGTGCGATAGAACCTGGAAGTTGGGCTGCACTCTTGGATTATTGCCTTCCTGAGTTGTCTTTCAACTTTTCGAATACTTCCCTTTGGAAGACGGATTGCCTTGCTTTATTGGAGTCAGGGGCTTGGGACGAACGCTATCCCGCGCATCGTTATTATCGGGAATGGCCAGGATTACAACAAAAATCAGTTAAAAATACCACTTTACTTATGGCAGCCGCACGCGATAAAAATTTGAAAATCTCGGTGATTGTGAGTACGTACAATGCCGAAGAATGGTTGGAGAAAGTATTAATTGGCTATTCGGTGCAAACCTATACCGATTTTGAATTGATTGTAGCCGACGACGGTTCGCGTCCCGAGACCAAGGCGCTTATTGACCGGTATGCTGCGAATTATCCCGTACCCGTTCGTCATTTATGGCATGAAGATTTGGGGTACCGCCGTCAAGAGATTTTGAATGTGGCCATCATGGAAGCGGCGCATGAGTATATTATTATGACCGATGGCGATTGTATTCCGCGGAAAGATTTTGTCGAAATACATGCCCTTGAAGCCGAGCAAGGTCGTTTTCTCTCGGGCGGGTATTGCAAACTTCCGATGAAGACAAGTAAGCACATTGCTCCCGACGACATTGTTTCGCAGCGCTGTTTTGAAGTGGGTTGGTTGAAATCTATTGATCGCTTAGGATTTTCCAATACCTTAAAATTGAGCGCGCAAACGTGGTCGGCCTGGCTTTTGGATCTTATTTCTCCCACGACGCCTTCGTTTAACAATTGTAATTCCTCTGGTTTTCGCAGTGATATGATTGCCATCAACGGGTATGATGAGCGCATGAAGTACGGTGGTCCCGATCGTGAGTTTGGAGAGCGATTAGAAAACAATGGCATTAAAGGGAAGCAAATTCGTCACAAAGCCGTCGTATTGCATTTGGACCATCCGCGGGGGTACAAAACCCCTGAGTCGTTGGCTGCCAACTTGGCCATTCGCAAAGAAGTCAAACAGCAAAAAATCAAATGGACGCCGTTTGGCATTCGCAAAGAAGTTCCAACCCCTAGTAATTAGCCCAAGTGATGCTTTAAAAACGCTTGCAAGCGGTCCCAATACAATCCCGGTTTCAGTTCGCGGTACATCGCACTCGGGTCGGCTTCAATCTTTTTGCGTTCTTCATAGGTGAAGGCCGTGTACAATTCAGGTTTCTCTTCGCGCAAATGCACCGAAGTATGTAGCATGCCGTCTTCAAAACTTGCCCAATGTTCTTTGTTGACATAAGGCGAAAAGATGGTAAACGTGGGTTTGTCCAGTGCTTTGGCGATATGCACGGTACCGCCTTCGTTGGCTACCAATCCGTCACACTGCGCCATGAGTTTGATAAAGTCGCGTATCGAGGGCGCATAGATATCCAAAATGATACGGTCTTTATGGTGGCAAAGCTCGTAAATTTTCATCGCCTCTGCCTTTTGATGGGGCGAATAATTGAAGAGCAAGTACACATCAAACTGGGACGCAATAAAATCACAAACTTGTGCGACATAATCGTAAGGCATGGACTTTTGCGGCGTACTGCCCAACACGCCCATCACTATTACTTTTTTGTCTTTGTATTTGCCCAGCCAATCTTCTTGTTTTTCGGCCTCGGAAAGAAACAATTTGGGCGCATAATCAATCGGCGTGAAGTCGCCCGCATATTCAATCAAATGCACCCGATCTTCGATGGCTTTGCCACAGAACTTGTTTGAAGATTGCAGCGCTTCGGTGGGGTGGGTGTAGTAGTTCCAGTTCCCAAATTTCTTTCGTGATTTATGTCCGATGGTCATTTTGGCCCCCGAAAACTTACAAATCAAACGGCTTTGCGTTTTGGAGTAGGGGTCAAAGATGATGTCGTATTTTTGCTGTCGCACCCAACGGATGAATTGAAGTAGGTTGCGCCATTGCTTGAGTTCTTTTTCGCGAATGGGAATGATTTTATCGATGTTGGGATTATGTTCCAAAACGCCTGTGGTAAAGTCGTACGCCATAAAATGCACCTCGCTATCGGGATACTTCCGTTTGAAGTTGTTGGCAATGACCGAGGCGATCAAGACATCGCCTATTCGTTTGTTTTGGATGATAAGAATTTTTTGCATACCATAAAATCTTGGTGCAAAGTACAATTTTTTAATACATTTACCCAAATTAAAACTTGCCTGTGCCAACGATATTGCATCCCGATTACGCCCACCAACAAACTGCTTTGGAAGACTTGGCCGCTCATTTTGAGCAATCGGGTACGTTGATTGTGAAAGGGGCACGCAATTCGATTAAGACCAATAGGTTAGCCGACGAAACGGTGAGCATTAAATTTTTTAAAACGCCAGGATTTATCAAATCCATCATCTATTCGTGGTTCCGTCAGAGTAAGGCAAAACGCTCGTTTGAATATGCGTTGTATTTGCAACAGCACGGCATTTTAACCCCGTTTCCCATCGGTTATATCGAAGAGCGAAAGGCTTTGGGCTTGTTGGGCGACAGTTATTATTTCTGCCGGCATATCGATTATGATTTTACGATACGCGAACTCATCCACGATCCGTTGTTTCCCAATCGGGTGGCGATTTTGGAACAGTTTACAGCGTTTACTTTTCGCATGCATGAGGCGCGCATTCATTTTTTGGACCATTCGCCAGGAAATACCTTAATCAAGGACTTGGGCAATGGGCAATACGATTTTTACCTTATTGATTTAAATCGGATGCAGTTTCGTACCCTTTCGATGGCACAACGCATGGACAATTTCAAGAAAATGTGGCTATCAAAAACGATGTTGCGCACTGTAGCGGCTACGTATGCCCAACTCAGTGGCATTCCCGAAAGTGAACTATGGCCGGTGCTGTGGCAAACCTCGCAGGATTTTAAGCGTAAAATCAACAGGAAGAAGTGGTTGAAGCGGAAGTTGCGGTAGCAGGGGGCAGTGTACAGTGTACAGTGTACAGTGTTCAGTATACAGTGTTCAGTATACAGTGTTCAGTGTGTACGTCCCTGATATAGGTTGACCACATCAAGTCAATTTATATGAAAGCAAACATCAAATTAATCAGTAAGCATCGTAAGTTTTCTGAGGACTT
>NZ_FQVQ01000017.1 GCF_900129405.1 Flavobacterium fontis
GTTGTAAAAGCGCACGCAGCCGCGTGAGGGACAGCAGTGGAAAGCCCACAGCGCAGGGCAACGGAGCGAGGACTTGCAACGGATTGCCCGACCCGGAGGGGCACGCTCGAAGAATTATTTTGAATTTTAAATTATGAATTATGAGTTATGAATTATGAATTTAGTTAAGGATATGAAAGGGTGAGTTGAATGGCAGGTTAAGTATCCTTTATTTAAACTAGCCGCCTCACGATTGTTGTGGGATGTAGTTTGCTTAGTACTCGTCTAGATAATTCGGCATCTTATTCAAAAACTGATTAATTTTACTTCATTTGGTTCACAATTGATAATATCGGTTTCATAAGTTTACTGTTTTTTAAAATATCCATAAATTTGAATCGTCGTGTTTGCATTATATGTTTTTTTCCTAAATTTAAAAAGTTCATAAATACACATAATAATGCAAAACCAAAGACGTGTTATCTTAGAAAATATAGCGCCTCAAGTAGATAACGGAATCTTTCCAATCAAACGAATTGTAGGGCAATCGGTTCAAGTGACTGCCGATGTTTTGGCCGATGGGCATGATGTTTTAGAAGCCGCCATTCAATACAAATTTGAAAAAGACAAAAAGTGGACGGAAGTTCGTATGCATGCGCTTCCCAATGATGCTTTTTCGGGACAATTTACTGTCGAAAAGCAAGGAAAATACGTTTATTTTGTAGAAGCTTGGGTCGATTACGCCTTAAACTGGCAATATGGCATTACCAAAAAAATCAATGACCATCAGCATGTAAAATCTGAATTACTCGAGGGCGTTGAATACCTCCAACCGTTGCTAACACTTGTGTCGGCTTCCGAGAAAAAATATTTATCGGAATTAATGACTTGGTTTTCAGATGAAAAATATTATGACGAAGCTATAAAAGCAGCCGTTTCAGAGGAGCTTAAAGCTGTTTTTAAAAAATATCCCACAAAACTCTTAGCGAATCAGTCGCAGGAATATTCGATTTATGTCGATCGTAAGAAAGCGTTGTTTAGTACGTGGTATGAATTTTTCCCGCGCTCAGCATCATCTGTTCCCGGTAAACACGGGACGTTTAAAGATTGTGAAGCCTTACTGCCTCGCGTGGCCAAAATGGGATTTGATACTTTGTATTTTCCGCCTGTGCACCCTATCGGGGAAGTTAACCGCAAAGGGAAGAACAATGCTACCGATGCTGCTCCCGGCGATGTGGGTTCTCCATGGGGTATTGGTTCCCATCATGGGGGACATAAAGCACTACACCCTGAATTGGGAACGCTGGATGATTTTAAATCATTGGTGAATACCGCTAAAGAGTTAGGAATTGAGATCGCGATGGACTTTGCATTGCAAGCGGCTCCCGATCATCCTTGGGTTAAAGAGCACCCACAATGGTTTAAATGGCGCCCCGATGGAACGGTGCAATACGCAGAAAATCCACCTAAAAAGTACCAAGATATTCTTCCCATCTATTTTGAAACCCCCGATTGGAAAAATCTTTGGGACGAACTTTTACGTTGTGCTTTATATTGGATTGAAGATTTTGGAATTCGTGTGTATCGTGTTGATAATCCTCATACAAAGCCTTTCTATTTCTGGGGTTGGCTAATTGCTGAAGTTAAGAAGAAACATCCTGATGTGTTGTTTTTATCGGAAGCTTTTACACGTCCCAAGATCATGCATGAATTAGCGAAACAAGGATTCACGCAGTCGTATACTTATTTTACTTGGCGCAATTCGAAATCAGAATTACAAGCGTATTTAACAGAACTCACGCAAACCAATCAGAAAGAATTTTTTCGTCCTAATTTTTGGCCAAATACACCCGATATCAACCCATTTGCGTTACAAGGTGCCAATGAAAGCATGCATTTGCAAAAGTATTTTTTGGCAGCCACTCTCAGCTCCTCAGTGGGCATCTACGGTCCAGTATTTGAGTTCATGGTTACGGATGCAGTGCCTGGAAAGGAAGAATATTACGATAGTGAAAAGTATCAAATTAGACACTGGAATTGGCAGCAGGAAAATAAAATCACCTTGTTAATTACCAAAATTAACTCCCTTCGTCACGAAAATGCAGCCTTACAACAAACTAATAATATCGAATTTTGCGATACGGATAACGACCAAATTATAGCCTACTATAAATACGACGATGCAAAGACCAATGAATTACTAATGATTGCGAGTTTGGACGCCTATTATACCAAACAAGCATGGGTTCGTCTACCGCTCGCCTCTTTAGGAGTCGGTGAGGGACATCCGATTACGGTGGTCGATTTGATCACTGGAAACAGTTACCATTGGGACAAGGAGTGGAATTTTGTGGAGCTCCATCCCGCTTTACCGTTCCATTTATTTAAAATTATCAAATAACCCGAACAAAAACGCCTAGGCCATGAAATTGGACAATCAGGAAACTTTTGCCACCCCATTTGCTTTTAAAAGTGAGTGGAAAAACGCGTTCAACGATGATGAGTTTATCAAAGTTTTCTCTTCCGATATTTTAGAGAATTACATCATCAACAAGCGCTGGTATGGTGGAAAATCAAGTACACTCAAGTATATTGAAGTAGTCGATCATTTTAAAATTACCTCCAAGAAAAACACTTATTATGGCGTTTTATTGGAAGTCAATTTTAAAGAAGCCTTTTTCCAGCATTATTTCATGCCCATTGCTTTTATGACCTCGGATGAATTGGATACGAGTACCATTATTTCACCGGCACGGTTTGCGCACATTGACGGCTATTTGGTCGACGCATTGCATCAAGAGGATTTTCGAAAATTGCTTTATGAGAATATTGCACAATCGACCCATAATAAGGAGTTTAAACTCGTATTTCACAAAGGAATGCATTTGGGTGATGTGGCTTATAAATCTTCCAAATTCATGGGGGTAGAGCAAAGTAATACTTCTATAGTGTACAACGATAGTTTTGTATTGAAAATTTTCCGTCGTATTTATGTGAGTACCAATCCCGATTATGAAATCAGTCGCTTCTTGACCGAGCGCATGGAATACAAAAATACTCCCGCCTACACGGGTAGTATTAATCTCGCGCTCCCAGAGGGAAACATAACCTTGGGATTAATGCAAGAATTAGTGCCCAACCAAGGCGACGCTTGGAAGTTTATGCTTGACCATTTGGATACCGTATTTGATACGTTAACACGTAAAATAATCAAAGTCAGCAAGCTCCCACAAATTCCGATGTTTAAACGTTTGAAAATTCAGGAAATTCCACCTGAAATTATTGATTGGGTAGGATTGAGTCTTTTTCTACGCATACAAACGTTAGCGCTCCGTACAGCCGAAATGCATGTCGCGCTAGGAGGCGATAGTCATGACACTGCTTTTACCCCCACACGTTACAATGGCGATTACTCGGTTTGGTTGAAGAATCGATTGCTATACCAATTTCAAAATCGATTGAATATTATTGAAAATAGCTTGCACAAACTCGACGGATTGGCTCTTGAACTAGCACATCAATTTCTTGAGCATAAAAAACTGATTCGTAAGCACTTTGTGGATTTCGATTGGACCAAAATGAAGTCCGAACGCATCCGTATTCACGGCGACTATCACTTGGGACAGGTCCTGGTCAATGGCGATGATTTCTACATCTTGGACTTTGAAGGCGAACCCGAAAGTACGATTCGTGACCGTAAAGTTAAACAACCTCCGCTCAAAGATGTGGCAGGGATGTTTCGATCATTTCATTATGCCATTTATGCCACTATTTTCAACAATCGCGACAAGTACCCGCAAGAACAAGAGGAGTTGTTTGACGCTGCCGAATTGTTATTCCGCTACTTAGTAGGTGCCTTTTTGGATACTTATATTGAAAAAGTACAAGCTGGAAATCTAAATATTGGCTACAGTCAAGAAATCGAATTTCTATTGAAATACTGTCTGCTCGAGAAAGCGGTTTATGAGTTGGGTTATGAATTAAATTCTCGACCCCGATGGGCTGTGATTCCGTTGCGTGGCATACAGAGTATTATGAATTATTAGGAGCACAACCCCAGTTTTCAAACCAAGCCCGCTCCGGCTATCCGCTGTATCTCACTCCGTAAACTCCGTGAGGATGCCGCTGCTATCCGGGCTAAAAAGATAAATTAATTACTAATTATAAAACCTAACAGGTTTCAAAAACCTGTTAGGTCTCACACCACATGAATCCAGTACAACACCACTCCCTCTTTACCGATTTCGACATCGATTTGTTCAAAGCCGGTAAACATTTTAAACTCTACGAAAAATTAGGCGCCCACCTTCTCGAAGTCGACGGCGTTTATGGATGCTATTTTGCCGTTTGGGCACCCTCCGCCAAAAACGTGTCCGTAGTAGGCGATTTCAACTATTGGGTGGAAGGCCAACACCCCCTCCAAGTACGTTGGGATAGCTCGGGTATATGGGAAGGATTCATTCCCGGAATCGATAAAGGCACCAAATACAAATTCAAAATACAATCCAATCACGGTGATGTCATTACCGAAAAAGCCGATCCCTTTGCACTGTATTGTGAAACGCCACCGCATACCGCTTCGGTAGTTTGGGATTTGGACTATAAATGGAAAGATGCCAGTTGGATGAAAAACCGAGCCAACCACAACGGTTTAGACAAACCCATGTCGGTATACGAGGTGCATTTAGGGTCCTGGAAACGCAACCTTGAACAAAATCGGTCGTTGAGTTATATCGAGCTCGCTGAGGATCTTGTGAGCTACGTCAAAGAAACCGGATTCACTCATGTAGAGTTTATGCCCATCATGGAATATCCCTTTGATCCTTCATGGGGCTATCAGCTGGTGGGGTATTTTGCCCCAACTTCGCGCTTTGGCAAACCCCAAGATTTTATGTTCTTGGTCGATAAATTGCATCAAGCGGGGATAGGCGTCATTCTCGATTGGGTACCGTCACATTTTCCGAGCGATGCCCATGGTTTAGGCTTTTTTGATGGCTCTCATCTGTATGAACATCCCGATATTCGAAAAGGCTATCATCCCGATTGGAAAAGTTTGATTTTCAATTATGGCCGCAATGAAGTCCGGTCCTTCTTGATTAGCAACGCCATCTTTTGGCTGCAACATTACCACGCAGACGGTTTACGTGTCGACGCGGTCGCCTCCATGTTGTATTTGGATTATTCAAGAAAAGATGGGGAGTGGGAGCCCAACATTTATGGGGGAAGAGAGAATCTCGAAACCATTAGTTTCCTTAAGGATTTCAATGAAGCCGTCTACCAAATGTTTCCCGATGTACAAACCATTGCCGAGGAAAGCACCAGTTTTCCTATGGTATCACGCCCCACTTTTCTAGGAGGCTTAGGTTTTGGCATGAAATGGATGATGGGCTGGATGCATGATACCTTACACTATTTTAAAAAAGAACCCATTTACCGAAAATACCATCAAAACGATATTACATTCTCCATGACCTACGCGTTTACCGAAAACTTTATGTTGCCTTTGTCACATGATGAAGTCGTGTACGGGAAGCATTCTATTCTAGGGCGTATGACGGGCGATGAATGGCAACGTTTTGCCAACCTTCGTTTACTTTACGGTTATATGTTTACCCATCCTGGAACTAAATTATTGTTTATGGGGGCTGAGTTTGGCCAAAGTGAAGAATGGAATTTTGAAAGTAGTCTGGAATGGCATTTGTTGCAATACGATTACCACAAAGGCATCAAGCAATGCATCACCGATTTGAATGCCTTGTACCGCAATTATCCTGCACTATATGAGAAACAATTCTCGGCCGAAGGATTTGAATGGATCAATTATTCGGATAGTGAAAATTCAGTATTGGCCTACATACGCAAAGGAAACAAAGAAAAAGAACAATTAATCGTGGTATGTAACATGACGCCACAGGTTCATGAGCACTACCGCATTGGCCTACCCAAATCAGGAAAATTAACAGAAATTTTTACTTCGGACAAGCTTGAATATGGGGGCAGTGGCGTAACCAATTCATCCGTCATTAAAGTAGAAAAACTTCCTTGGAACGGACGTGAATGTTCTGCCGAGATTCAGTTGCCTCCATTGGGAATGGTCGTATTTACACTATCGTAATGCCCATTCTGAAAATAGTTGCTTAAAGTCCGATTCCCCTCGGACTTTTTTGATGAAATATAGTAACAAAGAAAAGCTATTCACACCGCAAACGTTGTAGTTAAAAATAAGAATATTAGGGTGTTAATTTATCGCTTTCAACTTTGTAAATTTGGCACTTTTACATTTGCATTCTTATGATTATTAATACCGAACTTGAGTATAAAGGCGATTTATTTCCGTCCACGATAACCTCCTATACCAAAGAAGTTGACTCCATCGATTTCTTTACCGATAACAATGTAATCATGCGGGTTACCGTTTTACGCGATAGCATGATTCGTTTCCGATTTACGGCCAAAGGGTATTTTAGCAATGATTTCTCCTATGCGATTGACAAAAGTCAATCCCATGGTTATAATGTGTTGGAATTGAACGAGTTTGAAGATCATTATAAAATACAAACGAGCAAAGTATATGTTATCGTTCAAAAACAGAGCGCTCGTGTGGGTATTTATGAACTCGATGGTACGCCGATTGTCGAAGACGAACTAGGATTTCATTGGGAAGAATCCTATGAATTTGGGGGCAATATTGTCAAAATGAGTAAAATGTCTCCCGAAGGCGAGAGCTTTTATGGATTAGGAGACAAGGCCACCCATTTGAATTTAAAAGGCAAACGCCTCGAAAACTGGGCTACCGATCAGTATGCCTTTCATAAAGATCAGGAACCCTTATACAAAGTGGTTCCCTTTTACATTGGACTCCGAAATACGAAGGCATACGGTATTTTCTTTGACAATACGTTCCGTTCTTTTTTTGACTTTAGTCATGAACGTAAAGGAGTTACAAGTTTTTGGGCCGATGGGGGTGAAATGAACTACTATTTCATCTATGGACCCAAAATGAGTGATGTGGTCACCACCTATACCCATTTGACCGGAAAACCCGAATTGCCTCCCCTTTGGACATTGGGCTACCATCAATGTAAATGGAGTTATTATCCTGAAGCGAAGGTAAAAGAAATTACGTCGAAGTTTCGCGAACTTCAAATTCCGTGTGATGCTATTTATTTGGATATCGATTATATGGAAGGGTTCCGTTGCTTTACCTGGAGCAAAGAGTATTTTCCAGAGCCCAAGCGCATGGTGCAAGAATTGGCCAAAGATGGGTTCAAAACAGTAGTTATCATTGACCCAGGGATTAAAATTGATAACGACTATTGGGTCTATAAAGAAGCACTTGAAAAAGATTATTTCTGTAAACGTGCTGACGGCCCCTATATGAAAGGAAAAGTGTGGCCTGGCGAATGTAATTTTCCCGATTATACCAATCCGGAAGTACGTGAATGGTGGGCTGGCTTGTTTAAGGAGTTAATTGCCGAAATCGGTGTGAAAGGCGTATGGAACGATATGAACGAACCCGCCGTCATGGAAGTGCCTACCAAAACGTTCCCGCTTGACGTTCGTCACAACTATGATGGCAACAATTGCAGTCACCGCAAAGCCCACAATATCTATGGTACCCAAATGGCTCGGGCAACGTATGAAGGGGTGAAGCGATTTGCCTTCCCTAAGCGTCCGTTTATCATTACCCGCTCAGCCTATTCTGGCGCACAACGCTATACCTCGTCTTGGACAGGTGATAATGTGGCGACCTGGGAACATTTATGGATTGCCAATGTGCAAATGCAACGCATGTCCATTTCAGGCATGGGCTTTACAGGGAGCGATATCGGAGGGTTTGCCGAACAACCCAGTGCAGAATTATTTGCACGTTGGATCCAATTGGGCGTGTTTCACCCTTTTTGTCGTACCCACTCTTCGGGACACCATGGCGATCAAGAACCCTGGAGTTTTGGTGAAGAAGTCATCGAAATCACACGAAAATTTGTCGAATTACGCTACCAACTATTGCCGTATCTCTACACCATGTTTTGGCACTATATCAACGATGGAATTCCGATGCTGAAACCATTGGTGTATTTTGACCAAGAGGATCCTCAAACGCACTATCGCACGGATGAGTTTTTATTTGGAAATCAAATTTTTGTTTGTCCAATCTTAGAACCCAATGCGCAAGGACGACGCTTGTATTTACCCCAAGGCAATTGGTATAACTATTGGACCCAAGAATTGGTTCGCGGAAAACGAGAGCTTTGGGTGAGTACCGATTTTGACCAAATCCCCATTTTTATCAAAGAAGGGGCTATTATTCCCAAATATCCTGTTCAACAATATGTGGGACAAATCGAAAGTCCCGAATTGCGTTTGGAAGTGTATTTCAAATTAGGGAAAGAAAAATCGTATGTCTATGAAGATGCTCAAGATGGATATGATTATACCAAAGGCCGTTACAGCTATAAAACCTTTAGCTTAAACGGAAAAGAAAACGAACTTTTTATTACGCAACATCAAGAAGGTTCTTTTGAAACGCCATACCAAACGATTACGATTCAAGTGATTGGATTACCATTTGAAGTGAAAGGAATTGAAATTGACAATGAAAAAATTCTTTTTGACAAAGAGGCAATTAATGTGGCTGAAGGGATTGTTATCGACAAGGATTTCACCGAATTGCATATCATCGGAGTGTAAGTTTTGTATTTTTGTCTAAAATTTAACCCTATGAATTACAAAAAGTTGACCTCCGGATTCGTTGCCATTTTACTCGTTGCCGCATGTGCTACCAATCCTTTTACAGGAAAGAGTACCATGGCTTTTGTGCCCAATAGCGAAATTTTGCCCTCTTCTTTTCAACAGTACAGTCAATTTTTGTCCGAAAATAAAGTGGTGACCAATACACCCGAAGCACGTAAAGTGGAGCAGATCGGCACCAAAATCAAAGTGGCCGCCGAACGTTGGTTGCAAGCCAATGGGCATCCCGAATACCTTAAAGATTACCAATGGGAATACCGATTGGTAGAAAATAAAGAGGTGAATGCATGGTGTATGCCGGGAGGAAAAATTGTATTTTATACCGGTATTCTTCCCATTACGCAAACCGATGCAGGTTTGGCGACTGTCATGGGACATGAGGTAGCCCATGCCTTATGCAACCATGGCCAACAACGAATGAGTGCTGGATTATTGCAACAATTGGGAGCCATTGGCGTTGGCGCTGCTGTAGGAAATAAATCTGCAGAAACCCAACAACTCGCCATGACCGCTTATGGAGTTACCACTCAAGTAGGAGGGATGATGCCTTTTAGTCGTAAGCATGAGAGTGAAGCGGATAAAATCGGACTTTTACTGATGGCCATTGCGGGGTATAATCCCGAGGAAGCCATTCCGTTTTGGGAGCGTATGGGCGCTAAGTCGGGAGGACAAGCCCCTCCGGAGTTTTTAAGCACACACCCTTCTGATGCTACCCGTATGGCGCAAATTCGCGAATTGTTACCTGCCGTAAAAACCGAAGCTGCAAAATTCGGAGTGAGCTTTAAATAAATCATTTTATTCTTCTATATTTGAAGTCATCATAGGAGTTGTGATGACTTTTTTAATTGTATTCATTCGATATGTCAAATCTTCCTAAAGGCCATCCTAAGTTGTTGAATGCGTGGGCATTCTATGATTGGGCCAACTCGGTGTATAGTTTAGTAATTGCTTCTGCCATTTTTCCGATTTATTATGAGCAAATCTTCGAGTTAGCAAAACGAAAGAATGCCCTATTTCTAGGGTATGAAATTAAAGCTACCGCAATGATTTCTTTCGTCACTGCATTTGCCTTTATTTGGGTCGCTATTTGTTCGCCTTTTTTGTCAGGAATTGCAGATTACTTGGGAAATAAGAAGTCTTTTTTACGCTTTTTCTGTTATATGGGCGGTTTGTCTTGTATTGGATTGTATTGGTTTGACATCGATAATCTAACTCTTGGTTATGTCTTTTATTTCTTTGGACTCATTGGATTCTGGGCTAGTTTGGTGTTTTACAATTCGTACCTGCCCGATATCGCATTTCCAGAGCAACAAGATCGGGTAAGTGCACGCGGATTTTCGATGGGCTATATTGGAAGTACGCTATTACTCATCGTCAATTTGGCCATGGTGATGTCGGTAGATGGGATGGAGAAAATTGCCATGATGAAGTATTCGTTTATTATGGTTGGCGTTTGGTGGATTGGATTTAGTCATATCACTTACTATTATTTGCCCAAAGGCAACCGTTCCAATGTTCCGCTAACTAAAGATTTTATTTTCAAAGGGTTTCACGAGTTGAAGCAAGTCTGGAAGCAAATGCAACAAAACCTCCCTTTAAAACGCTATTTGCACAGTTATTTTGTGTTTATCATGGCGGTTCAAACCGTGATGTTAGTGGCTACTTATTTTGGGGCTACCGAAGTACAGTGGGAAAATCCAAGTCAAAAAACAACCGGATTAATCATCAGTATTTTATTGATTCAATTGGTAGCTGTATTGGGGGCTTTTCTTACCTCACGGGCTTCCGAAAAATACGGCAATATAAGAACCTTGATTTTTCTCTGTGCTTTTTGGGCAGTACTGTGTTGCTTTGCCTTTTTTATCACCTTGCCCATTCATTTTTATACTACGGCTGGATTCGTAGGTTTGGTTATGGGCGGTATCCAATCGCTGGCACGATCAACGTATTCAAAATTATTGCCCGAAACCGACGATACGGCCTCGTTTTTTAGTTTTTATGATGTTACTGAAAAAGTGGGTATTGTTATCGGAATGACCCTCTATGGCGTTATTGACCAAATTACGGGTTCCATGCGTAATGCTATTGTTTTTCTGGGGCTATTTTTTGTGTTTGGATTGTTTCTATTGCTTCGGGTTCCTAAAAATGTAAATCTGAAAAACTAATTTTATATATTTGAAAAAATTTTAACAACAATGAAAAAATTAAGTTTCCTTGCCTTAGCTGTATTTGCCCTCTCTTTTTATTCGTGTAATGTGGAACCTGTGGATCCTGCGGCTTTGGCCAATGCAGCCAATAATCCTGGTGGCGGAGGAAATGGTGGCGGTGGAGGAAATGGATCTACAGGAGATTATTATCCGGCTGCTTTAAACAACCAATGGCGTTACAAAACCAATGGTGTATTGGATGCCGATCCTATGAAAATTGTTCAAGTTGTCAATACTGGTGGCGTTACTGTGTTTAAATTTAATCCTCAAAATCCAACTACATCACTTGGTAATACTTCGTCCACAACCCTTTCACTCAAAAAAATAAACGGCGATTATATTTACATTGTCGATGGAACCACAGTGGGAGCAGGAACACCAACAGGTTACACTGCTACTGGATTTGAATATACTATTTTAAAAGATTATCTAAATGTAGGTCAAACTTGGACCGGTACCTATTCTCAAGTCATTAATTACAACGATCCAAATTTTCCTGATATAACACAAGTGGCAAATTATACTGGGGAAATATTAGGTAAAGATTTAACGATTACTGTAAATGGGCAAACCTATCCCAATGTAATTCACATGAAACTTTCACAAGAATATACTATTTTGGGAATGCCAATTGGAGCAACTGAAACAGAGGTTTGGTATGCTAAAAATGTGGGCCCTGTTAAATCAGAATTGTTAGGTTTAACCTCTTACACCAAAGAGTTAGATTCCTACATCTTAAACTAACACTAATTATGCATCATACAATTACCGCCACTTTGGCGGTTTTTTGTTTTATGGCATAAATGTTGACTTTTTTCTGATGAAAACATCGATGAATAGCAAAATGCCTTTATTTAATGGGTTTTTCTGGGTTATATGTCGATTTTTTGTTGGGTTTTGCCATAGCATCTCCTACCTTTGTTTACGGAATTGTTAATATTTAAATGTCATTTTGACAAAAAGCCATTATGTCGAATCAAAAACTAATCTCTTTTGACAGTTTGTCCTTGCAGGACTTCAATGCCGATGCGGAAATGATCCCGCTCATGACTCCCGAAGATGAGGAGGAAATGGCCAATGAGGACTTGCCCAAGACGCTTCCTATACTCCCTTTACGCAATACGGTTCTTTTTCCAGGAGTTGTTATTCCAATTACAGCCGGTCGTGATAAGTCCATCAAACTGATTAATGATGCCAATGCAGGTGACAAAATCATTGGCGTTGTAGCGCAAAAGAACGAAGATATTGAAGATCCATCGATGAACGATATCTATCCGATCGGAACAGTGGCCCGAATTTTACGGGTGCTTAAAATGCCCGATGGAAATGTTACGGTTATTCTACAAGGGAAAAAGCGTTTTGAAATTGATGCCATGATTTCTGAACGGCCTTATTTTAAAGCCGATATCAAAGAAGTTCCCGAAAAACGTCCTGGAATTTACGATACCGAATTCAATGCTATCATTGATTCCATGCGCGAATTGGCCATCGAAATCATCAAAGAAAGTCCCAATATTCCCACCGAGGCTACTTTTGCCATTAAGAATATTGAGAGCCAATCCTTTCTCATCAATTTTATTTCTTCCAACATGAACTTGTCGGTTCAAGAGAAGCAAAATCTGTTGGAAATGAATGTGTTGAAAGAGCGGGCGCTGGAAACATTGAAATATATGAATGTTGAGTTGCAAAAATTGGAACTCAAAAACGATATTCAAACCAAAGTGCGTATTGATCTCGATCAACAACAACGCGAATATTTCTTGCATCAACAAATGAAAACCATTCAAGAAGAATTGGGTGGAGTTACCTACGAGCAAGAATTTGAAGAAATGCGGCAACGTGCCAAAGCCAAAAAGTGGGACGAAAAAACAGCCAAAAATTTTGAAAAAGAATTTTCGAAATTTCAACGTATGAATCCACAATCGCCTGATTTTGGAATTCAACGTAATTATTTGGAATTGATTCTTGATTTGCCTTGGGAGCACTTTTCAAAAGACAAATTTGATCTGAAAAATGCCCAGAAAATATTGGACCGTGACCACTTTGGATTGGAGGACGTCAAAAAACGAATCATTGAACATTTGGCCGTTTTGAAACTCCGTAACGATATGAAATCCCCAATTTTATGTTTAACCGGACCTCCTGGGGTAGGGAAAACGTCAATTGGTCGTTCGATTGCGGAAGCCTTAGGGCGCGAATACGTGCGTATTTCACTCGGTGGTTTGCGCGACGAAGCTGAAATTCGTGGTCATCGTAAAACCTATATTGGTGCGATGCCCGGTCGTATTATTCAAAACATTAAAAAAGCTGGAACTTCCAATCCTGTTTTTATTTTGGATGAAATCGATAAGCTCTCCATTAGCCATAACGGCGATCCTTCGTCGGCTTTATTGGAGGTTTTAGACCCCGAGCAGAACAATTCATTTTACGACAATTTCCTAGAAATGGGTTACGATTTGTCGAAGGTGATGTTTATTGCCACGTCAAATACGATGTCAACGATACAACCTGCCCTGCGCGATCGTATGGAAGTGATTCAAATGTCGGGCTACACTATTGAAGAAAAAGTCGAAATTGCGCGGCAACATTTGGTCCCCAAACAGTTAAAGGAGCATGGGTTAACAGCAAAAGATTTGACTATTGGTAAAAAACAATTAGAGAAAATTGTAGAAGGATATACCCGTGAATCAGGCGTACGCGGCTTGGAGCAAAAAATCGCTCAAGTCATTCGCAATGCTGCCAAATCCATCGCATTGGAAGAATCGTACAATGTAAAATTGACCGATGAAGATGTAGTGGCCATTTTAGGGGCGCCCAAGTTGGAACGGGACAAAGCAGAAGGAAATGAAGTAGCTGGAGTAGTCACTGGCTTAGCTTGGACTTCCGTGGGAGGCGATATTTTGTTTATCGAATCATCAATTTCGAAAGGAAAAGGAAGTCTTACTTTGACCGGAAATCTTGGGAATGTAATGAAAGAATCAGCAACCATCGCCTTAGAGTATATCAAAGCCAACGCCGAGTTGTTTGGATTGGATCAAGATGTCATTGGCAAGTACAACATTCACCTGCATGTTCCCGAAGGGGCCACACCCAAAGATGGACCCAGTGCTGGTATTGCTATGTTGACTTCGATGGTTTCGTTATTGACCCAACGTAAAGTAAAGAAAAGTTTAGCTATGACAGGGGAGATTACCCTTCGTGGGAAAGTTTTACCGGTGGGAGGAATCAAAGAAAAAATCTTAGCGGCCAAACGAGCCAATATCAAAGAAATTATTTTATGTCATGAAAATGAAAGTGACATCAATGATATCAATGCCGAATACCGCAAAGGATTGACATTTCATTATGTTAAAGAAATGCAAGAAGTAATCAGCTTGGCCCTTACCGCTCAAAAAGTAAAAAATGCTAAAGCAATTGCTTAAGGCAATCCATTAATCATACTATAGCGCTGGGAAATCCTGGCGCTTTTTTTTGGTGTGATTTTTAGAGTCCCGTTAAAAATAATATCTTCGCATTTCCGTTATACCCTGTGTGTTGTTCAAAACTATGACCCCTAAACTGCAACTTTTATGTGTGCTGCTTTGTACTTCCCTTGGTTGGAGTCAAGTGGGCGGTCGTTCGGTATATCAGTTTCTTAATTTAGTGACCTCACCACGTCAAGCGGCTTTGGGCGGAAAGGTAATTACCCTTTACGATTCGGATGTCAATCAAGCCTTATTCAACCCTGCTACGATCAATCCTGAAATGGACAATCATTTGGCGGTCAATTATGGCAGTCTTTTTGGTGAAGTGACCTACGGAACAGCGGCCTATGCCTACACTTATGACCGTCATATTCAAACGTTTCACGCGGGAGTAAACTATGTCAATTACGGTTCTTTTCAAGGGTATGACGAATTTGGAACACCCACCAATACGTTTACAGGTAGTGAAATGGCGCTGTCTTTGGGCTATGCTTACAACATTCCTTTTACGAGTATATATTTGGGCGCCAATGCCAAACTCATTTCTTCAACCTTAGAATCGTATAGCTCGTTTGGCGCTGCCGCCGATTTTGGTTTTTTGTTTATCGACGAACGCAACGATGTCAATTGGGCGCTTTCGGTACGAAATGTGGGCACTCAAATCACCACTTTTGCGGGTACGCGCGAGCGACTCCCTTTGGAAGTTCTCATTGGGGTTTCGCAAGAATTGGATAACGTACCTATTCGTTGGCATTTAACGTTGGAAAATTTACAGCAGTGGAATGTGGCTTTTTCCAATCCCAATCGAGCTGTGGGTACCATCGATGGAGGGTCAAATGAAGAAAAAGTAGGTTTCATCAACAATGCGCTACGCCATGTCATTTTTGGGGTGGAGTTGTTTCCTCGAAAAAGTGTTAATTTGCGTTTGGGGTATAATTTCCGTCGCGCCGAAGAATTACGCATTGTAGACCAACGGAATTTTTCGGGAATTTCAGCCGGTTTTGGGTTGAAAATGGGGCGATTGAAATTTAATTATTCCTATTCAAGATATACTTTGGCGGCCAACACAAGTTTGTTTGGGTTGACCATAAATCTTCAAGATGATTATTAATATTTTAGTGTATTGAAAAAAATTACCATTGCCATCGACGGATTTTCCTCCACAGGGAAAAGTACTTTAGCCAAACAATTAGCACAACAACTAGGCTATGTTTATGTGGATACGGGAGCCATGTACCGCGCCGTAACCTTGTATGCGATGCAACACGGATTTGTATCTCCCCATCATTTGGATGCCGAAGGGCTTACCGCCGATCTCAAACAAATTACACTGCATTTTGTGTTTAATACCGAGTTGGGTTACGGTGAAATGTACCTCAATGGCGTCAATGTTGAACGCGAAATCCGTACGCTAGAGGTCTCATCATTAGTAAGTAAAGTTGCCGAAATTTCTGCGGTCCGTGCCAAGTTGGTCGAACAACAACAAGCCATGGGTAAAGAAAAAGGGGTGGTGATGGATGGCCGCGATATTGGTACCGTGGTGTTTCCCGATGCGGCATTGAAAATATATATGACGGCTAGCCCAGAAACAAGGGCGCAACGGCGTTTTGCTGAGTTGCAGGCCAAAGGCGATTCGGTTACGTATGAAGCCGTGTTGCAAAACGTAAACGAGCGCGATTATATCGACACCCATCGGGCCGATTCCCCCTTGGTAAAAGCAGACGATGCTATTGAATTGGATAATTCCAACCTAAGTCGGGAAGCCCAACTACAACGCGTATTGGAATGGGTTGCAGCCAAAACGAAATCGATGTAAATCTTTGTGAATCTCATTTATTCTCGTAGCTTTACGAGCTTGATTAACCAAAACGATTAATAATTATGAGTGTAAAATACAGATTAATTTTCATGAATTTCATGCAATTCTTTGTATGGGGAGCATGGTTGATAACGATTGCTAATTATTGGTTCGGAACACGTGAATGGGATGGAACACAATTTGGACTGGTGTTTGGAACCATGGGGGTAGCCTCCTTATACATGCCAACTCTCACAGGGATCATGGCGGATCGGTTTATTAATGCTGAACGATTGTATGGTGTTTTACATTTGTTATATGCTGCAGTCTTATTTTATTTGCCACAAGTAAATGACCCTTCTACGTTTATTTATGTGATGTTGTTGGCGATGAGTTTTTACATGCCTACTATTGCTTTATCAAACTCTATTTCCTATACCGCATTAAAAAATAGTCCCAATAGTGATGTCGTTAAAGATTTTCCTCCGATTCGCGTTTTTGGAACTATTGGATTTATTGCAGCCATGTGGCTTACTAATCTAACCGATAGTAAAGCTACTGAATATCAGTTTTATATCGCTGGGATTGGTGCAATCGCGTTAGGAGTATATTCTTTTTCATTGCCGAAATGTCCCCCGCAACAGAATAAACAGGAAAAACGTTCGCTCGGATTAGAATCATTCAAATTATTTGGCAATTATAAAATGGCTTTGTTTTTCATTTTTTCTATGTTTTTAGGAGGAGCTCTGCAATTAACCAATGCCTATGGGGATGTATTCTTAGATGAATTCAAAAATGTGGCTGAGTATAAAGATTCCTTTGTCGTGAAATATTCGACTATAATTATGTCAATTTCTCAAATTTCAGAGACGCTTTTCATCTTAGCTATTCCCTATTTTCTAAAACGTTTTGGCATCAAACAAGTGATGCTAATTTCTATGTTGGCGTGGGTATTGCGTTTTGGACTTTTTGCCTATGGAAATCCGACGGATGGATTATGGATGATTATACTGTCTTGTATTGTATATGGGATGGCTTTTGATTTTTTCAATATTTCTGGGTCACTTTTTGTTGAAACTTCAACTTCGGCAACTATACGCTCCTCAGCGCAAGGGTTGTTTATGATGATGACCAACGGATTTGGGGCGATATTAGGTAGTTTCACTTCGGGTTGGGCCATTGAAAAATATTACACCCATGACGGTGTTCGCGACTGGCATAACATTTGGCTGGCTTTTGCCGTGTATTCACTTATCATTGCTATTCTTTTTGCCATTTTCTTCAAACACAAACACAATCCCGAGGATGTGGCTCAAGTGAGTCATTAATATACTATACCAAACCCTTTCTTCGGAGAGGGTTTTTTGTAGCTAATAGTTTAATTTTCTGGTTGAAATGTTTTGAGGTTAAGAATAAAAACGTACTTTTGCACACCTTTTGGCGAAGAAGAGTTTCCAATTGGTATTGAATCATTTACGTAAAACACTGTTGTGTATTTTACTCGCTCAAGAAACTCGAAAAGCACAGCATACAAATAGAATCATCAGCATGGCTGAATTAAACAAAGATCAAGTAGCGTTTTTAAATGAATTTAACTGGCATAACTATGCCGAAGGAATCGACGCAGTAGACGAGAACAATTTAAGAGAATTTGAAGACTTAGTTGCTAAGACTTTCATTTCTACCGACAACGAAGAAGTGGTTGAAGGTGTGGTTGTTCGTATTACTGACCGTGACGCTATCGTTGATATTAATGCAAAATCGGAAGGGGTTATTTCTTTAAACGAATTCCGTTACAACCCAAACTTGAAAGTTGGGGACAAAGTAGAAGTATTAATCGATGTACGTGAAGACAAAACAGGACAATTAGTACTTTCTCACCGTAAAGCAAGAACAATCAAATCATGGGATCGCGTTATCGCTGCACACGAAACTGGCGAAATCGTTAACGGTTTTGTAAAATGCAGAACCAAAGGGGGTATGATCGTTGACGTATTCGGAATCGAGGCTTTCTTACCTGGTTCTCAAATCGACGTGAAACCTATCCGTGATTACGATGTATACGTAAACAAAATGATGGAATTCAAAGTGGTAAAAATTAACCACGAATTCAAAAACGTTGTAGTATCGCACAAAGCATTGATCGAAGCAGATATCGAAGTTCAGAAAAAAGAAATCATCGGTCAATTAGAAAAAGGTCAAGTATTAGAAGGTGTAGTTAAAAACATCACTTCTTACGGTGTATTCATCGATTTAGGAGGTGTTGACGGATTAATCCACATCACTGACTTATCTTGGTCACGTATCAACCACCCCAGCGAAGTATTGGAATTAGACCAAAAATTGAATGTGGTTATCTTAGACTTTGATGATGAGAAAACACGTATCCAATTAGGTTTAAAACAATTACACGCGCACCCATGGGATGCTTTAGGATCTGAATTATCTGTAGGTGATAAAGTGAAAGGTAAAGTAGTCGTTATCGCTGACTACGGAGCTTTCATCGAAGTAGCTGAAGGTGTGGAAGGTTTGATTCACGTTTCTGAAATGTCTTGGTCGACTCACTTACGTTCAGCGCAAGATTTCGTAAAAGTTGGTGATGAAGTTGAGGCTGTGATCTTAACCTTAGACCGCGATGAGCGTAAAATGTCTTTAGGGATCAAACAATTATCACAAGATCCTTGGACGGATATTACCTCTAAATACCCTGTTGGTTCGAAACACACGGGTATCGTTCGTAACTTCACTAACTTCGGTATCTTCGTTGAATTAGAAGAAGGAATCGATGGTTTAGTTTACATCTCTGACTTGTCTTGGACGAAAAAAATCAAGCATCCATCAGAATTTGTTAACGTTGGTGATAAATTAGATGTAGTTGTGTTAGAATTGGACGTAGATGGAAGAAAACTTTCATTAGGTCACAAACAAACGACTGAAAATCCATGGGATAAGCACGAAGCAGCTTACGGTGTAGGTACAGTTCACAGCGGAACTATTGCTGAAATCGTTGACAAAGGTGCTACGGTTGATTTCGGAGATGATGTGGTTGCCTTCATTCCTGCACGTCACTTAGAAAAAGAAGACGGTAAGAAATTGAAAAAAGGGGAATCAGCTGAATTTAAAGTGATTGAATTCAATAAAGAATTCAAACGCGTAGTTGCTTCTCACACCGCAATCTTCAGAGAAGAAGAAGAGAAAAACGTAAAAGCAGTTGAAACTACTTCTACTAACGCTCCCGCTTCAACTTTAGGCGATAACAATGACATCTTGGCTGAATTAAAAGCTAAAATGGAAAAAGGTGAAAAGTAATCACAAGTTGATGAATACATAAGGGAAATCCCGGACTTAGGTTCGGGATTTTTTTTTACCAAAAAACCAATAGTGTATTCTTGTCGTATATGTCTAAACAAATAAGATAGTAATATTTAAAAAAGAATTTATGAAAACAAGAAATCAATTGGTCCAATTCGTTTTAGTCGGATTATTATGCTCAGGTATCGCTTTTGCGCAAAGTGAAAAAACAGTCAATGTAGGAGGAGCTCCCATGTATCCCTCCAAAAATATTGTTCAGAATGCTCTTAATTCAAAAGATCATACCACTTTGGTGGCTGCCGTAAAAGCCGCCGGTTTGGTCGATGTGTTGCAAAGCGCTGGCCCATTTACCGTTTTTGCACCCACCAATGCTGCCTTCGATAAATTGCCTGCTGGTACCGTGGACTATTTGTTGAAACCCGAAAATTTAGAAAAACTGCAAACGGTTTTAAAGTTTCATGTGGTAGCAGGAAAATTTTCTGCCGAAGATTTAATGAATCTTGTCAAAAAAGGGAAGGGGAAAGCAACATTAAAAACGGTAGCTGGTGGCGAATTAACAGTCACACAAAAAGGCAATACACTCTTGGTGAGTGACCGAAATGGAAATGTAGCTACCGTGACTATCGGCAATGTTTTCCAATCCAATGGTGTGATTCATGTGGTAGATACCGTTGTGTTACCGTAAATAGTTAATTATGTTTTGTTAGGTTTAAAATGAAAAGACCGATTCGTAAATGAATCGGTCTTTTTTAATTTTCTTTAAAGGGACGGTTCCAAATTTCACTATTGAAGTTTTTACCCATCATGAAAAAGTAATAGGCAACCGTTGCGACTATAGATTTGAAAGCAAATAAAAATACGATAAAGGGTGCCCATAATAGGGTAGTTCCTAATTTATTTAGGGGCATTACCCAAGTGAATAACGCACTTACTACCAAACTAAAGACCATAAATGTTACCGCATTTTTAATCGGCCAATACTTCCACTTTCGCCAAGGTGATACATCATTTCCCCATTGGTGAATTAAATAATAGTAATCATTACCCAAAGGAGCAAACAACAAGGGATCATCATAATTTTTAAGACTAAAGGTCTTGGAAGGTGCCGCGATTTTCAATCCTTGTAATGAAACATTATGTGTTTTTTCTAAATCTTGAATCGCATCAATAGCTTCTACTGGAAAATCTTGTTTAAATAACGTGATATCCAAAAAGCGAAGTCGATAGTCGATACACAACTTTTTGATGTGCGTTTCATGGTAAATACGCTCAGTGTCCAATAAATCAAAGGTAAGCGCATTTGGTGTGGAAACAAGTGACTCTTCTGCCGTAGCACATGCATGGGAAGCGACTAACGTTCTCGTTTTGCTCGTTTTGCGTAACGAATCAACGAATGAATCGGGAGATGTAATCTTGTTGCGGACTTGCTGTAATTCCACCGCTAACGATCTTTTTTCAAGCAATCTCATGGTGAAGTGGTAAAAGTTTGACAATTACGAATTTAAAAGAAATTGCAAACGTATAACGATGAACTTTCGTTAATTTTTTACCTAAAAAAAAGCCATCATTTACGATGGCTTGATTTTTTAAACTTAGAAGCTTTGATTTAACGCAGCTGTGCGCCCACTTCATTTTGAAAGACGGTCTGTAGTTTCCCCATGATTTTATCAATCTGCGTGTCCGTAAGAGTTTTGGTCGTATCTTGGAGAATAAAACTCAAGGCATACGATTTTTTGCCCTCCGGTAAATTTTTGCCCTCATACACATCAAATAAGTTTACTTGTTTTAGCAAACTTTTTTCCGTTTGACGAGCCAATTTATAGAGACTTTCAAAAGCAACACTTTGGTCCACTAATAAAGCAAGGTCACGACGAACTTCAGGATACTTCGGAATGTCTTGGAATTTGATTTTATTGGAAATCATTTTGATGATCAAGTCCCAATTAAAATCGGCATAGAAGACTTCTTGCTTTATGTCAAAATGCTTGATAATATGTTTTTTAACTACTCCAAATTCAACCAATACATCATTGCCGAATCCCATCGATATTCCTTCTGAAAACACATCGTTTTGTACGGGTTTATCCTCAATCTTATGGTATCCTAATCGATCAAATAAGGAAAGAATCACCCCTTTGAAAACAAAGAAATCGGTAGGACGTTGGGGTTCATTCCAACTTTCAGCAGTTCGATCACCGGTCATGAAAACGGTTAGATGTTTTTTCTCTTGATAGCCTGATAACAATTTGTGATATGTTTTCCCGAACTCAAACAATTTCAAATCCCCATTCTTACGGTTGATATTGTACGACAACGCTTCCAAGCCCGAAAATAACATGGATTGACGCAAGGTTGCCAAATCGTTACTCAACGGATTCAACATCGAAACATTGTATTCCTCTTTCAATTGAGGCGATAACTTTACATAATCGCCAGTCGTGAGCGAATTGGCCATCATTTCATGAAAGCCTAACGCATTTAATTGATGCGCTACAATGTTTTGTAATTTATAATCTTCTGTGCGCGGCGAATTGGCTACCGTAGCATTGATTTTCTTGGTAAAATTTACATTGTTGTATCCATACACGCGAAGAATTTCTTCAATCACATCAATCTCGCGTTGCACATCTACACGATACGCTGGGATAATTAATCCTAATCCAGCGTCGGTAATGCTATTGACCTTGATATCCAATGACGCTAAAATCTTTTTGATGGTTTCCTTCGGAATTTCTTGACCAATTAATTTAAACGCTTTGTCAAAATTCAAGAAAACCGAAAAATCCTCGACTTTTTTGGGATATAAATCCACTACATCCGAAGTCATTTCACCACCCGCTACTTCCATAATCAACATGGAAGCTCTTTTTAAGGCATATTCGGTAATATTGGGGTCGATCCCGCGCTCAAAACGAAAAGAAGCATCAGTACTCAATCCATGGCGTTTGGCCGTTTTACGAATCGTAACGGGATTAAAATACGCACTTTCCAAGAATATAGAAGTCGTCGTTTCAGTCACGCCAGAAGATTTACCACCGAAAACGCCCGCCATACACAATGGACCGTTTTCATCACAAATCATGAGGTCGTCTTCATGCAATACCCGTTCGGTATCGTCCAAAGTGACAAATTTAGTTCCCGCAGCTACCGTTTTTACAGTGATTTTTCCATTGATTTTGGCGGCGTCAAAAGCATGCAACGGTTGACCCAATTCATGTAAAATATAATTGGTGACATCCACAATATTATTTTTTGGACTGAGTCCAATCGCTTTTAAACGGTTTTGCAACCATTCTGGTGAAGGTTTCACTTTAATTCCCGAAATCGTCACACCACAATACCGTGGACATAACTTAGCATCCACCACATCCACAGGAATTTTCAAGGTGCGTTTGTCCACTTTAAAGGCAGAAACCGAAGGAGTGATCAACTCAATATTCTTATTGCGAAGTAACAAACCTGCACGCAAGTCCCTAGCGACCCCCATATGTGACATCGCATCGGCACGGTTGGGCGTTAGTCCAATTTCAAACACCTCATCGTTTTCAATTTTCAATACTTCAGCAAGAGGTGTTCCCGGTTTTAATTTAGCATCCAAAATCATAATGCCCTCGTGATTGGTTCCCAAACCCAATTCGTCCTCGGCGCATATCATCCCGTGGCTTTCTTGGCCGCGAATTTTTCCTTTTTTGATTTCAAATTCGTTCCCCGAAGCATCAAACAGCAGCGTGCCGATGGTGGCTACAGGTACTTTTTGACCCGCCGCAACATTAGGAGCCCCGCAAACTATTTGCACAGGTGGATTGCCATCGCCCAAATCAACGGTGGTTACTTTTAATCGATCGGCATCAGGGTGTTTTTCACAGGTTTTTACTTCACCCACGACAACCCCAACCAAACCGCCTTTCACCGATTGGTATTTTTCGACCACTTCTACTTCTAAACCTAAGTCGGTTAGTAAAGCCGCAGTCTCTTCTGAAGGTAAATCTATTTTTAAAAATTGCTTAAGCCAATTATAGGAAATTCGCATGATTGTATTGATTTTGACGGGGGCAAAGATAGCGATATCGAGCGGGAAAGTAAAAATTATTTGAAGTGATTTCCATCATTTGTATCCGAAAAAAAAGTGTGTAAAAATGTGTCAATTCGATTACATTAAACGCATTCTTCTAAAGCTTAATGAGCTGAAATCTTTATGTTGTATTGAATTCAACAAGAAGTAAAAAAGATTTATTGTGTCAATAAAACTTCCAAAACCGCAAAGTACCCGATAATTCTTTGAGGGTGGTTTCGAAAATTTTGGCTTGAAAAAGAGCATTGCTATGGCGAATCTTTGCCTCAATGTATTGTTGCTGGGCAGTGCGGTATTCAATGGGAGTGAGTGTACCGATTTTGAATTTTGCAAGCGTAATATCAAGATTTTGTGCAGCCAACGTCACATTATTTGCTTCAATAGTGGCCAAACTTTTTTGAGCAAGATAACTCTCATAAGCACTTTGCAGTTGTCCAACGATCAATAATTCTTGTTGCGCCACAGTAAGTTTGGCATTTTCAATTTCTAATTTGGCAATGCGTTCGTCTCGACTAATTTGGTTGCCTTGAAAAATAGGCATACTCGCCGAAAATCCGTACGTGAATCCTTGACTTTGCGACTGAGTAATGAATCCCAACGAGGCTTCCGTGCGTTGAATGTTGTAGCCCGTATTCACTCGAATGGTAGGATATCGTCCAGCCCGAATTTGCTTCAATTGCAGTTCTGCACTGTTTTTAGCTAACATCAAAGCAATTAACTGCGGATTTTGTGACTTGGCCAAGGAAATATGCGCAGCTAAATCTATATTTTCCTCCAAAATAACAGACTCTTCCACCTGAAAGTCCAGTTCAGGGGCACGTGCCATCAAGACATTAAGATTAATTTTTGCCGCTTTGTATTGTTCTTTTTGTCGCACTTGCAGACTTTCGTCGGTGTTTAAATCGACTTGCGCATTGAGCACTTCGAGTTTGGAGGCTTTTCCAATTTTATACCGATTTTCAGCCACGGTATAACGCGCTTTAGATAATGCGATGGCCGTATCTACAGCCTTGATTTGTTGTTGCCGTTGTACCAAATCATAATACGCTACATAGATATCACCGACTCGGGTTAGAATTGCCGATTGAAGCGCGGCTTTACCTTGAGCCTCCAGTTTTTTCAATTGTTCTTTGCGGGCAAACATGCGAAGTCCGTCAAAAACGGTCCAATCCAAGGCCACACCAAAATTCAGGACTAAATTCTTGGCATTATTTAACGTGCGTTCGGTGCCACCTTGTATTTGATTGGTATTGGTAATCGAGTTAATGTCATTGACATTGAGCATGATATTGGGCAACATTCCCGCGTTTCCGGCATCATTTCGAGTTGAAGCGATACTGGCATTGTTTTTGGCCAATACAATATCGAAGTTGTTTTGTAGTGCTATATCTAGCGCCTCCTCCAAACGAAGAATGGGTTGTGCAATTCCCGGCTGAAAAATGAAAAAAAGAAGAAATAAATAAATAGTTCGCATAGCTTAGTTTTCTATTGCATCAAATTCAGGACGATGTTTACGGGCCCTTGACCACATTAAATAGACGGCGGGAATGACATAAAGGGTGAGTAGTAATGAAAACAATGTACCCCCCACGATAACCACGCCCATTCCCATACGACTGCCCGAAGCTGCGCCCAATGACAAAGCAATCGGTAAGGCACCTAGTGCAATGGCTAAACTGGTCATCAATATCGGTCGCAGGCGAGCTTCAGAGGCTTCGACTATGGCCTCATACTTGGTGCGGCCTTGGGTGCGTAACTGATTGGCAAATTCAACAATCAAAATCCCGTTTTTAGTCACCAATCCAATTAGCATAACCGTACCAATTTGGCTAAATATATTCCAACTTTGACCAAACAACCAAAGCGACAACAAGGCACCGGCGACTGCCATAGGTACGGTAAGGATGATAATCAAAGGATCGACAAAACTTTCGAATTGAGCCGCCAAAATGAGGTAAATTAATAGTAGCGCTAGCCCAAAAGCAAAAAGGGTATTGGAACTACTTTCGACAAAATCACGCGATTCCCCATTCAAGTCCGTAGTAAAGGAATCATCCAAAACTTTTGCTTTGATGGCATTCATCGCTTCAATTCCTTCCCCAATACTTTTTCCTGGCGCCAATCCCGCCGAAACTGTGGCCGACATATAGCGATTGTTATGATACAATTGCGGTGGATTGCTTTGTTCTTCTACGGTGACCACATTGTCGAGTTGTACCAGCTCGCCCCGTTTGTTCTTTACATACATAGCGGTCAAGTCCAAGGGATCATCACGGTCTTTATCGTCAAATTGCCCAATAACTTGGTATTGTTTCCCATTGCGCATAAAATAACCAAAACGTTGACCGCTCAATGAAAGTTGTAAAGTTTGAGCAACATCCAAAACGGATACGCCCAAGCTCTCGGCTTTTTCGCGGTCAATGGATAAATTCAACTCAGGTTTATTGAATTTCAAATTAACATCCACGATGGAGAAAGTTGGGTCTTGCGAAGCCAATTCCATAAATTGAGGAATCTTTTCCTGTAACTTTTCAAACGATTGGGCTTGAATGACGTACTGCACCGGAAGCCCGCCGCGTCGGTTTACCGAAATGGTAGGTTGCTCCGAAACTGTGATTTTAGCGTCGGTATATTTTTTTGTCCATTTCCCAAGATCTTCCGCAATAGCCTTCTGATTGCGGGTTCTCGCTTCGGGTTCGACCAATGCCAATCGCACCCGGCCGGTATTGACCGCTGAGGTGAAAAAGGTAGGCGAGGTGACAATTAAACCTACTTTTTTCTCGGGAATAGAATCGTTAATCAATTGCGACAGGTCTTGCATCAAACGATCCGTATACTCGTAAGTGGCTCCTTCTGGTGTGGTTACTCCTAAAATAACCAAATTTCGATCGTCGTAGGGCGCGGTTTCTTTGGGTAAAATGTTGAAAAAGAGGTAAATCAATCCAAAGCAGGTTGCTAGAATCGGAAAACTTACCCATTTTTTTTCTAGAAAACGCTGGAGCGATTCAGCATACCCTTCATTCATTCGCTGAAAATAGGGTTCGGTAAATTGATAAAAACGACCCGGTTGGTGGCCGCCTTCTTTCATCAAATACGCATTAAGCATGGGCGTTAAGGTAAGCGAAACAAAAGCCGAGACCAGAACCGCAGCCCCGATGACCACCCCAAATTCCCTAAACAAGCGTCCGACAAACCCCTCCAAGAAAATGATGGGTAGAAAAACTGCAGCCAATGTGATTGAAATTGAAATGACAGCAAAGAAAATCTCATTCGACCCTTTGATAGCCGCTTCCATAGGGGACAATCCTTCTTCGACTTTTTTGAAGATATTTTCGGTCACCACAATTCCGTCATCGACAACCAAGCCCGTGGCCAAAACAATTGCTAAAAGGGTGAGCACATTGATGGAAAAGCCACACAAATACATGATAAAAAAGGTAGCAATCAACGAGACAGGAATGTCTAATAACGGACGAAATGCAATCGACCAATCCCTGAAAAACAAATAGATAATAAGGATTACTAAAAGTATCGATATCAATAAAGTTTCAGCAACTTCGGTCACCGATTTTTTGATAAAAAGGGTATTGTCTAAAGCGACATTCAAGTGTATATCTTTGGGCAAATCTTTTTCAAATTGCGCATATTGTTTGTAAAACTGGTCGGCGATATCCAAATAATTGGTTCCCGGTTGCGGAATAATAGCCAAGCCTAGCATGGGTTTTCCCGATTCGGTTAATTGCGATTCTAAAACTTGGGGCGCCAATTCGGCACGGCCAATATCACTGAAACGAATTGTATTTCCACCTTCGGAAGCGATAATCATAGCATTAAATTCGTCTTCCTCAGCCAGATTTCCTAAAGTACGCACGGTAAGCTCTGTCGATTTTCCCGTAATTTTTCCTGAGGGCAATTCTACATTTTGTGCATTCAATGCCGTCGAAATATCCTTGACCGTAAGTCCGTAAGCGCTCATTTTTACGGGGTCCAACCACAACCGCATCGCATATCGTTTTTGACCCCAAATTTGAACGCTACTCACTCCCGAAATGGTTTGCAATCTTTCGGCCAACACATTTTCAGCGTACTCACTTAATTCCATTACATTTCGAGTATCACTTTGTACGGTCATGGTGATAATGGGATCCGAATCGGCATCGGCTTTGGCAACCACAGGTGGAGCGTCAATGTCTTGGGGAAGCGAACGAACCGCTTGCGCCACTTTATCGCGGACATCGTTGGCTGCTTCTTCCAAATTTTTCTCCAATTTAAACTCAACGGTAATCGTACTTGATCCTTGTGCCGAATTGGACGTAATATTTCGAATCCCATCGACCGAGTTTATCGCTTTTTCGAGTGGCTCTGTGATTTGTTGTTCAATAATATCGGCATTGGCTCCCGTATAATTCGTTTGCACTGTGATAACCGCCGGGTCAATGGAAGGAAATTCACGAACGCCCAAATAGGAGTAGCCCAATATCCCAAAAAGGATAATGAGCAAATTCACAACAATGGTGAATACAGGCCTTTTGATACTCAGTGTAGAAAGTCCCATTGCTTTACGGTTTCCATTGCAGTTCAACAGGAGTATCGTCTTTCAGCGCCATCACGCCTGAGACCAACAGGGTATCACCTGCTTTTAATCCCGCAGTGACAATCACCTCTTTTCCAGTTCGTGTTAGTGTTTCAATAAGCACCGATTGCGCTTTGCCTTGACGTGCTACATATACTTTTTTCCCCTCTTTTACGGGAATAACCACTTCCGAAGGAATGCGGATGGCATCGGGGATGTTTTTTAGCGGCAACTGAATGTTGGCAAAAGTCCCAGGAAGTAAGGCTCCCGAGGTATTATCGGCATAGGCACGCACTTGCAACGTACGTGTGGTTGCATTGATCATAGGCTCTAGGGCATAAATTTTTGCAGTGAATACTTCTTTTGTATTGGCCACTGTAAATTGTATCGCTTGGTGCAAACGAATAGACGTAGCATATTTTTCGGGAAGTGAAAAAGCCACTTTGAGCGGTTGGGTACTCACCAGGCGGGCTATAGCTGTTGTAGGTGTGATATAAGTCCCCGGAGAAATGCTGCGTAAACCGATGGTACCTGAAAAAGGGGCCCGTAAACTGGTTTTGGCTATTTGAACCTGAATCAGTTGTTTTTGGGCTTTGGCTGTACGGTAATCGGCACTGGCAATATCATATTCTTCTCGGCTTATGGCCTCTTTTTCCAATAGCAATCGGGCACGGCGTTCTTGCTCTCCCGTCAACCGTTCTTTGGTGAGCGCTTGTGTGAGTTGTGCGCGAAGTTCAGCGTCATTTATTTTTACCAAAAGTTGCCCTTTCTGTACCCGAGTACCTTCCGTAAAAAGTATCTTTTCGGCGATTCCACTCACTTCAGGATGCAAGTTAACTTCTTCATTAGCTTCTAATGATCCCGATAATGAAATCGTGTTGGAAAAGTTTTGGGGCGTGACAATGAGGGCGCTAACTTTCAAGGGTTTGGGAGCGGTTGGAGCGGTGTTTTTGGGTTCGTTTTCGCTATTTTTTACAAGACGAAAAACAACTAAAGCCCCTACAATAATCCCTATACTAAGGAAAAATAAGGTTTTGGTTTTCATGGATGCTATACTGCAGGTTTGGTGCTACAAAGCTACGTTTTCAGGTGGAGTGCGGGGCAAACTTTGTATTAATTTAACATCTGTAGCTACAACTATTGTATCAACTAATATAATTCCAGATGTTCTTTTTCCGACTTAAAGCTAGAAACACAGCCCGTAAGGTTTGGTGTTCAGGGCGTTCCATTGTGGGGTCTTTTTTCAACAATTCTAAAGCATAGCTGCGCGCCAATTGCAAAATATCTTTGTCTTTCACCAAATCGGCTATCTGCAAGTTTAAAATTCCACTTTGTTGGGTCCCCATAATATCCCCCGGACCGCGAAGTTTCAAATCGACTTCGGCAATTTCAAAACCATCGTTGGTTCGGCACATGGTTTCCAAACGGGTTTTGCTCTCTTGACTCAATTGGTGGCTTGTCATCAAAATACAGTAACTCTGTTCAGCACCACGACCCACGCGCCCTCGCAATTGATGCAGTTGCGACAGTCCAAATCGCTCGGCACTTTCAATCACCATCACGGAGGCATTGGGAACATTGACACCCACTTCGATAACTGTAGTGGCCACCATAATTTGGGTTTTTCCTTGCGCAAATCGTTGCATTTCGGCTTCTTTTTCGGCAGGTTTCATTTTGCCATGAACGATCGAAATTGCATAATCGGGTAGAGGAAAATCTCGCGAAATGCTTTCATACCCGTCCATTAAATCCTTGTAATCCATTTTTTCACTTTCTTGAATCAAAGGATAGACAATATACACCTGACGGCCTTTGGCAATTTCATCTTTCAAAAATTTCCAAACTTTCAAACGATTTGCATCGTAACGGTGGACTGTTTGAATGGGTTTTCGCCCAGCGGGTAATTCATCAATCACCGAAATATCAAGATCGCCATACAAGCTCATAGCAAGTGTGCGTGGAATAGGGGTGGCAGTCATGACCAAAATATGCGGCGGCACGGTATTTTTTTGCCACAAACGACTGCGTTGCGCTACGCCAAATTTATGTTGCTCGTCGATGACGGACAACCCCAGGTTTTGAAACTGCACTTTATCTTCCAACAAGGCATGGGTACCAATGACAATCGAACAGCTTCCGTCGGCAAGGGCAGCAAACAAGCGGTTGCGTTCGGCCGTTTTGGTTGAACCCGTGAGCAATTCCACCTGAAGTCCCAAGGGAGCTGCCAGCGCTTGAATACTGTTGTAATGTTGCTGTGCCAAGATTTCGGTTGGGGCCATCAAGCAACTTTGGTAGCCGTTGTCGGTAGCCAAGAGCATCGTCATAAAGGCAACAATTGTTTTCCCCGAGCCTACATCGCCTTGTAGTAATCGGTTCATTTGCGCCTGACTTCCCAAATCGTTCCGTATTTCTTTAATCACGCGTTTTTGGGCATGGGTAAGGGGAAAGGGAAGGTGTTGGGTATAAAATGTATTGAAATGCGCACCCACTTGGGTAAACGGCATTCCTTTAATCTTGTGTTTGCGCACCAAGTTTTTGGTAATCAATTGCAATTGGATAAAGAAAAGCTCTTCAAATTTCAACCGAAATTGGGCCTTTAACAAGCCTTCTTGATCTTTTGGAAAATGAATTTGCCACAAAGCTTCGCGTTTGGAGACAAGTTTTAAATTCTCCATCAAATAGGCGGGAAGGGTCTCGCTAAACTGTCCCCCCGTTTCCAAAAACAACTGCTGCATCATTTTAAGTAATGCGCGGTTGGAAATCCCTTTATTGGCGAGTTTTTCTGTACTCGGATACACGGGTTGGATGGCTGTACGGAGACTATTTTGATGTTCTTCGAGAGCTTCCAATTCGGGATGGGCCATCGACGGAGTGCCTGCATATTGCGCTACACGCCCAAACGCTACGTAGGGTTGATTGAGTTTGAGATTTTCTTTGATCCACTTATGACCTTGAAACCACACCAGTTCCATTTCCCCTGTGTCATCGATGAAAGTTGCCACCAACCGACTTTTTGTTTTGCCGGTTTGTACCGTTTTCAGATGCACAATTTTACCAATAACTTGAACTTCTGTGGGACTTTGGGTGAGTTGGTTAATGGTATAGTACCGCGTTCTGTCGATGTAGCGATTCGGAAAAAGTTGCAACAAATCGCCATAGGTATGAATCTCCAATTCACTGCGCAATAACGCTCCGCGCTGGGGGCCAACGCCTTTGAGGTATTCGATAGGAGTTTCTAAAGTTGGGGACATACAACGGCCATTATCCAAAAGGCTAAGATACTTTAAAAACCTGAATTTCGAAATCTTCCGTTATCTTTGTCCAAAGCCTTTGTTATGCGTTTTTACTCTTTATTTCTTTCGTTGTTTGTTGCTGGGTCGGTTTGGAGTCAATCGCTTGTAGCTGTTGATTTTACTGACTTGAAAGCTACAGTTTTTCCAAATTTTGAAACCAAAGAAGTAAGCGGACATTGCCAGTTTACATTTATCGTGAACGCGCCCACGGATACGCTTCGCATAGACGCCAAAAACATGCGCTTTAGTTTGATGATGCTCAACGGAAAAGCGGTCGAATACAATGCCAACGCGCGTCAGTTGCTTTTGTACACCGGATTTAAAAAAGGGAAAAATCGGTTGTCGTTTTCGTACACAGCTCGTCCCAAACAAGCGTTATATTTTGTGGGAACCGCCGACGATTATCAAATTTGGACCCAAGGACAAGGCAAATACACTAGTCATTGGTTGCCTAGTTTTGATGATGTAAATGAAAAGCTGACCTTTTCCCTCAGTGTGACCACGCTAGAAGATGAAGTCGCTAATTCCAATCGGTTAATCGCCATCAGTAATGGTGAATTGGTGAAGAAAGAATCATTTCGCGCCATCCAAGAAGGAAAAGTATACACCACATGGAGCTATCAAATGAAAAAACCGATGGCGTCGTACTTGGTTATGTTGGCGGTGGGAAATTTTGATCAAAAGATTGCATCGAGTGCTTCGGGTATACCGTTGGAATCCTATCTCCAACCCAAAGATGCCGATAAATGGACAACGACGTATTGGCACAATGAACGGATTTTTAATTTTTTAGAAAAAGAGATTGGGGTAAAGTACCCGTGGCGCATTTACCGACAAATTCCCGTTCGCGACTTTTTGTATGCGGGTATGGAAAACACCACGTCGACCCTTTTTGCCCAAGATTATGTGGTTGATAGTGTGGCCGTCAATGACAAAAACTACTGCAATGTCAATGCGCACGAATTGGCCCATCAATGGTTTGGCGATTTGATTACGGCCCAATCGGGGAAACACCATTGGCTTCAAGAAGGATTTGCTACGTATTATGCTTTATTGGCTGAAAAAGAATTGTTTGGAGAGGATTACTTCTACTATCAATTGTACCGAAATGCCAACTTGATTAAGGCGGCAGCCAAAAACGATACAGTCCCCATTTTACATGAAAAAGCGAGTTCGTTATCGTATTATCAAAAAGGCGCATGGGCCCTACATTACCTTCGGGATCAGGTGGGGAAAAAGGTGTTTGATAAAATTGTAAAAACGTATTTAAAAAAGTATGCCCTTAAAAATGTGGTCACTGCCGATTTTTTGGCGGTGGTGCAACGCTATTCTGATTTTGATACGGAGGCATTTCAGCAACGTTGGTTGGAATCGGCAAAGTATCCTGAAGCCGATATCAACCAGTGCTTGGCGAAAAGTGCTATGGTTCAAGCCTTGGTCCAACTCCAAAAAGAGCGCAGTCTCCCGTTGGAAAGTAAGCTTTCTCGGTATACCACCCTGTTACAGTCGGAGGCGTTTTGGCCTTTGAAAGCGGAAGTGCTTTTTCAACTTAAGGGGCAACCCCTTGCGCAAACCGAAGCATTGTATCGTTTGGCTCTTGAACGTGGGAACCTTGAAGTGTTGACCGCGGTAAGTGAGCTGCTGACCGATATTCCAGAAAGTTTAAAAACTAGCTATGAAACCTTGTTGCATGCGCCCTCTTATGTGGTGCGGGGCAATGCTTTGGTTCATTTGTTAAAGCGTTTTCCCCACGATAGGATGCGTTTTTTTGAAATCGCCAAAGACTGGCGTGGGGCCAATGATTTGGGGTTGCGGATTGACTATTTGGGAGCGTATTTGGTTTTAATGCCTGAAACGAATCCCGATTATGCCTCGTTGAAAGCGGAGTTGATTGATTTTACCTCGCCCAAGTACGAGAGTGTCACTCGAATTCCGGCTTTACAACAAGCAGTTTCCCTTTTTCCTCAAGAAAACGAAGTCCTCAAAAACTTGGTCAACGCTACGCAACATCCCAAATGGCAGCTAGTTAAATATGCGCGCGATACGATTCGCAAGTTGATCAAACAAGAAACGTTTCGCGAACGGTTTACGGCGTTGATTCCCGAACTTCCCACCGACGCGCAATCGGAGCTGCAACGGTTGCTTAAGTAAGGTATATTTCGATGAAGCTTGGTAATGTGAAGTTAAGTTTTCTCCAGCAACAATCGCGGTAACCAATTGACTTTTGAGCTGAGGAACATTAACTGTTGAGGTTTTACGGTGGCGCTAGTATTTCGAGGCGACGGAGCGATCCACCGGGCCTTCGTCTCTGAAAAATCCAAAAGGTTTTGGGAAGTATCGGAGGGAGAGGTGGCATTTGTAAAAGTGATGATATTTTTTTCTAAGACCCAGGTTCCCTGTCCAACTTTTTGCTCTTCTACAGGGATTCGTTTTTTCAATTTGGAATAGTAGTTAAAGGTAAACGTGCCGTCATTTTTTAGGGTGATTTGATAATCCAAAATATCCATATCGACGGTAAGGATGTGCCGTGAATACGTTCCAGTGCAGTCGGCTGTTTGTGCTGTAAGAACTTGTGCGAGGAGGCATAACAACCAAGTAAAGTGTTTTAGTTGGGATGTTTTCATGGGCATAGGAGGGTGGGAATAGGTTGAAAAATAGTGAAATATTTAAACAGGTTAAATTTTAAAGACACTTATTTTGGAAAGAAAAATGGAGTACAAGTTGATAAAATTTAGCTTTAGCGGATGAGGGCTGTTAGTTGTAGTATCATTCCTTTGAAGCACTCACTTCTCTAATTGCAGTTTTTATGTTATTTTCTGAAAGCGGAATTCTAAATCTAAATTGTTCATTGTAGATACCAATTTCAGTACTAGTTTCGAAACATTTAAACTTTTCAGAAATTAACTCATGTAGTTTTTTTGAGACACTAATGCTCTTTTTATTTGCTCCAGAATAGTCATCTGCCGATGAAATAAGAAAGTATTGCACATCTGTGACTTTATTATTTTCAAAATTTACCCATGCTTCGATTAGAAAGTCTTGATTAAAATCTCCCTTAACCAAATCTAAATTTTTTGCAGTGAAATCATAAATTTCTAGTTGTATTTGCTGAATTGAGCATTTGTTGAATTGTTGAGCTCGAATGTAAAATGAAGCCGATAAAAAAATTAGAGTAAATATTTTTTTCATACTACTCGTTCTTTGATTTTATTTAAAAATTTTAGTTATCGCGTTTCCAACGATTTTACAGCTAACGTTCCGCGCCATCGCGACTGTGGCGATTCGAGCGAACTGCGTACTCTCTGCTAAGTTAATAGTTTTATGTGAAAAAAAGACGTGAAACGACGAAAATCCAGCCATAGCGGTTAACGGCTGTTATGAGCTATATTTTTTATTCTCTTTGTTTTATAAAGTTTAGTAAATTAATAATATGCTCTTCTGTGTGCGCATTAAATATGAAATTGAAGAACCAAAGTCCGTCATTTATGCTATTATTTTCTATTCTCCATTTCACTTCTAAAAGATCTTTTATGATGTCGCTTAAATCATCAACAGCATCACCAATTCCAATTTCGTCATTAACCAAATCATTTATTTCTAATACCATTTTGTATACGCCAAAATCTTTAAAGTTTGATTCAACATTCTGTCTTATGTTTGGGTACTTTTCGTTTTCAAAATCCGGATAATCTGTTTCGTCAAATTCATAATCTAAGTTAAAGTATAGATTATAAATTTTCACCAAATTTTTTGCTAATGATATTTCTTTGTCAACTTCAATTAAATTTGGTTGCAAACCATATTTGGCAATTTCGTCTATTGTAGGAATAAGTTCTTTCATTTTACAGTTATCTAAATATGGCTCATAACGTTTTTGGCTTGGCGAAGTGGCGGATTTTTAGCACAAAAGTTCAGTTTTGCACAAAAGTTTATTTAAAAACCAAATGCTCAATTTATCACTGAACCCGCCATTTTTCCAAACTGCTGTTAGCTGCTAGCATTTTCAAAATATTACATTTTCAATTTTTAAGTTTTTCAATTTTGTCAATGTTCCAAATTTTGTGTTATTAACGGCTTTCATTTCATAAGTATTATTTGGTGTTTTGGCTATTATTTTATGATCATAAATGATATACTCTGTATTACGAATTGTGAAGGATAAAGAATTTTCACGATTAGAATATTTGAAAGTGTCATTGAATAGTAATTCTATTTTTCCTTCAGAGTCTGTAAAAACGTAATACAAAATATATTCTGTCTTAAAAATTTTCATTTTCTTCTTGTTTTCAAATTCAAAGGAAAGCAACAAATTGTCTTTATCTACTTCCAATGCAAGAAGTTGATATTTAGATAATACCATTTTTCCTTTAATTAAATTTTGCTCTTCAATATCCCAAGTAATTCCCGTAGGACTCAATCCTTCTTCAACTATTTTTATCGGATAAGGCTTGTTGTCTTTTACTTTAAACTCCGAATACTCATGCCAACAGCAACCACTTTTTGTCATTGTGCTAATTGTTTTTGTTTTGTGGTCAATGTCAAACATTCCGCAATAGCCATGGGCAAGTTCAGTATATTCAGGATTTTGTTTAAATCCTTTGTTTGTAGCCAAATAGATTTGGAAAGACGGTCCGTGATAACAACTATTTTGACCGTCCATTATTGCAAAATCCTTTACACCGTCAAAATTATAGTCTTCATATAGAATTTGGCTATGTTCTCCGTACGGAAGTTTTTTTATGTTTGCAAGAACTTTGCCTTTATGAAGAGTGAAAGTTAATTCGTCCGAATTGATTTTAATGAGTTGTTTCTTAGTTTTTTTATCAAAGATTGCTACCCAACCTTTACTAGAAACTTCTGTTGTGTCTGCAATGTATAGTTTTCCGTAATAATCTTTTGAGAAATTGTCAACGACAAAAGTTGTCTGACAAAATACAGATTTTGAAAGTAGTAAAATAAGTAAAAACGCTATTCGTTTCATTTTCAGTGTATTTTGGTATACTTACCACCGGCGACTTGCAGCTTGGCGTAGTGATGTATTTTAAAGCACTCACGTTCACTTCAGCACTGTGTTTATTTGAAAAACAAATGGATAATTTAGCACTCAAGTTAGCCAATTTTCGATACTGCTTTGCCTGCTAGCCTATTTTTATTCATTTGCTTTTTTAAATTCGGTAACATAGTCAAATCCAAATTTCCCTTTTTGCATACAAAGTTCAATTTGTTCGCCTTCTTCAAAATTATGATATCGTGTTTTGCCAACTGAAAACCTTTCTTCTTTATTGTCCATAATCAAGAAGAAAAAATATTCTGTTGACCGACCACTACTTGTGCTTTTTCTTATAATAGCATATTTTTTGTAAAATGTAGATTGGTCTGCAAAATGATGATTGACAAACCCTGCTACAGCAGTAGAAAGAAGAAATAAGCCTACAAACAAACCAAAATGAACAGTGTATCTTCTTTTACTCTCATAATAAACGCTTGGGAATCCAGTCTTTAAAATTACGGTCAAGATTATTGCGATTAGTACACCAACAAGTCCTGCTGTCCAAAATAATTTTATGCCATTTATCGTATTGTCAAATTTTCTTATTTCAAACATTAAGCCAATTAGTCCAACAATAAATAAGGTTGATGAAAAGTAATAGACGAAATGATCAAATGGTTTAGTAGTCATTTCGTAATGAGTTTTTGGAGGAAAAAAGTCGTCAATGATAAGTTGAGATTGACCAATTATTTGTATAAGTTGATACATTCCAAATAAAAAGAATGGTAACGGAACAAGTCTAAATACACCTTTATTGTCAGCAAATAATAAAATAGGTAAAATGCAAAGTCCTATATAAAGAAGTTTTTTATAAAAATCTTTCCTTATTTCAGATGTTTGATTTGTTTTATTTTGTTTCTTTAATTTCATATTACGCATCTATTATTTTGCGATTTGTGTCAATGCTTGCTTACAACGTTCCGCAACTAGCCGACTTTGGCGATTAAAGCGAAACGATTAATTTCCCACTAAGATAAACGTTTTTAGCTTCGCACCGTTCGCTTTGTTCGGGTCGTGAAATAGGATAGAGGCGAAGAAAATCGAGCCCTAGCGGCTAGCGGCTGTTATGTGATACCGTTATTGTAAAGTTGTTTTCCATATTCTGTTTTCCACGTCCATTATGAACACTTCTTTATTGTCAACTTTCAGAATTCTTTTTGGCAGAATTTCTTTTGGAAATAAAATCGTGTGTGTCACCTCAAAAAAGTTATTTTTATACTCTAGAACTTGAATTTTATAGGCTTCGTCAGTTCCGGGATTATTTAATGCTATATATTTTTCTGTGTTTTCAATTCTCAATGGAAATCCTTCTAGTAATAATTGTCTGCAGCTTTTAGTTTCCAAAAAAATATATTTCTCTGAATTATATTCTGTTTTTTTAATCACAATGATTGAATTTTTAATTATTCCAAGTTCTTCAAACTTTACATAATTCTCGTCAGAATCTTTGTCTACGAATTCTATATTCTGTTTGTTATCACATTCAAACGACAAAGTATTTAGACTATGGTACTTTCTCTGATTTTTTACTATAGATATTTCCTCGAGTTTCTGTTTTTCTATTGAGTCATTTACCAACGAAAATTTATGCTGTGAAAAAACACAAAAAGGGAAGAGTAAAATTAAGAAAGTGTATTTTCTTATAAGTTCTGATAAGGTGTCACATAACTTTCAAGCGCTACACGCAGGTTAGGCTTAAAGATGCGTAATCTTTCGGTTAAAAACAAACTATTTTCAAATTAAGCCAATTGACCAGCTTGCATGTAGTGTGTGTTTGCAGTGATTTTTTCAACTCCAACTCATTCGGATTGTAACTTTTCCTTTTTCAACGTTTACTTTTCCGCCAAGTGATTCATTTTCGCCTGGATAAATTTCATAAGTCTCGTTTACTCCTTTTACTTTTGGTTTATTGTCCTTTAGTCTTTTACTATACAGAATCCACTTTTCAATTTCTTTTTTGGTAGCGTTAAATTCGATAATGAAAGTTCGGTTAAACATACTTCCAGATTTTTCAACCTTTATATTTTCTGCTTTTTTCGGTAGATTCGCTAATCCGCCCCAATCTAATGTCGTTTTAATCGCTTCAGCTTGTTGCCACGGAAAAACGATGCTTGAAAAAAAGTTCAAATAGCCGAAAACCAAAAGAACAAGTAGAAGTGATGTAAATATTTTAATCGTCTTTGTCATTTCTTATAATTCCTCAATATCATTGAAAATCATTGCAATCGTTCTGTGACTAGCCTACTGAAGCGGTCAAAGCGAAACGATTATTTCCCACTAAGATAAACGTTTTTAGCTTCGCACCGTTCGTTTCGCGCGGGTTGTGAAATAGGGTAGAAGTGAAGAAAATTCAATTATAGGGTCAGTGGCTGTGGGTTCTTGGTTGAATTATACAAGTATAGTTACGATTCCAAATATTGGGAAAGTTATAAATGATATTATTCCCCATTTCATTGATTGTCTGCACAATATGTATATCTCATGAAGTTCCATGTGATCAAGATTTTCGAAATCGTCATTCCTTTTTATTAATCCAATATCTACAATTTCTCCTTTGAAGTAGATTCCATAATCAACAACGTATTTTTCAAATAGATCTGGACGCGATAATTTTAACTTTATACTAAACTCAATTAGTTTTGCATAATAATTAAGCATAAAATAGGGAAAAGTTGGAATCATAAATATTATAGGAGCATAATTTCGGGATGGTTTTGGTGAAAGGAGAAACCAAATTATACTCCCTGAAAGTACGAAATAAAAGTAAGCTTGAGGTCTTGTAAATTTGATCATTTTTTTGACATTTCAACAATTGTTTCACACAACTAGCGGCTTCCGCTTTGTGTTTTAGCGACGGTTACGATGCCATTGCGATGTGTTCCTTTGCTAAGATAAAATATAATTGTGAAGCGAATAGTTTATTTTAGGAAAAACGAGTTAAAGCGCGAAACCATTGTCAGCCTACGTTGCAATTTTTCCACAAACTTCTCATGATAGGTGTAATTCGCCAACAATCTTTCAAGTTATTAATATCAAAACATGACCAATAAAATATTGAATGTTCGTGTAACTGAAAATTTTCTGAAAGCAGTCTTTGAACAATTTCTGAATACTTTAAAAAATCATTTTCTACTTCTTGTTCTTCAGTTGCTTGAATTATAATTTCCATTAGTGCAAATTTATTATCGTCGTCAATTTCGGAATTATAATACTCAATATACTTTTCTATGTCTTCTGATTTTCCAACAATAAATTCCCAATCTTGATAATCTTCCAAATCGAATTCAAGATTTAAATTTCTAGTTAATTCTTGAATAGCTTTTTGAGTAACAAATCTCAGTTTTGGTTGTTCCATGAAATTTCACTTTAGAATTCGGTTTCCAAGCATTCTCGGCTAATGTTTTTGCGCTTGGCGACTGTGACAGTCAAAACGAATCCCTTTTCTTTTACTAAGATAATTATTTTTTGCTTCACAGCGCTCCCTTTGCTCGGGTCGTGAACTTGGTGAGGAATTATAGAAATTTTAGCGCTAGCGGGTAGGGGCTGTTAGTTGTAGGACTTATTTTAAACGTATCATTTGGCCTGTATTTATTGTTAAATGTAGTTGCTTGTCATACGTCGATCTAAATTTCAGCGTGTCCGAATCAGATTCTTGAATTTCTAAAATTAATTTTCCGTAATTGATTAACGGTGGACTTATTTGAGCTTTATTCTGAATGAATAAGAAGTCGTATAAATAGATTGTATTTTTTTTCTGAGAATTTTTAAAACGAGTAATTGCACCGACAACGGTATCGTTATTGAATAGCTTCACATAATTATTTTCTTTGAATTCAATGATGTAATCTTCTATTTTTGACTCATCCTTTTTGTCGCATACAACTTTATATTTTCCTGAAATTTTGAATTCCTTTTGGAAACCCAAAAGAACAATCGATAAAATTAAAATGCCTACTTTTTTCATTCTATTCACAATGTTGGTTAACTGACGGCTTACGTTCTATAGCTATGCGAATGTGGAGAAACCAGCGATCTGCTTACTATATGCTAAGTTAATAGTTTTTTGCTACGCACCGTTCGCTTCGCTCGGGTCGTGAAAAACAAGTGTAAGGCCAAAAATCAAGCCTTAGCGGCTAGCGGCTGTTATAGGCAGGCTTTATTTATTTCATCTAAAACAATATTAAGTTTTTCGACAATTTCTTTCTGTGAATAGGAGCTTTCAATTTTCAGCGGATTTTCCCAATTTTGATTTTCAATAACAAAAATTTTAAATTTACCTTTATTATTTGAAACCTCACCATACCAACCTAAATCAATTATCAAATTTAAATTATCGAATTCAATTTGCATTAAATCTTCTTTCAAATAAAAGAGATTTTTATCTTCTATAAAATCGCTGTTAGGGTCGTATATATAAAACTCGTGATTTACAAATTTCCCGCATTTTGGTAATTTTATTTTTTGTAACTCAATTTCCATAAAAATGGTTCATTCAATTTATTAGTGTAAAGCTTGCCTATAATGTTCCGCAGCTGGCTGAATGTGGCGATTAAAGCGTAAGGTTTGTTAGCTTTTAGATACCTGTTTTTGTTTCATAGTGTTCGCATCGCGCGAGTTCTGTAATTAAAACGCAAAGCGAAAAAAAATCAAGTCATTGCGCGGAGGTGTTGTTGTACGAAGTTTAATTTAGATCGCTTAGTTCTATACCGTCTGGCCAAGTTGCAGATAATATTGGTTGTAAATTATTGCCATCGATATCACATGAATATACAGAAGTTACATTTGATCCAATACTACCAGCCAAGAAAAATATTTTTTGTCCGTCTGGAGATATTTTTACAGTGTTTCCACTGAATACAACATTAGCAGGAAGAGTTATTGGAACTTGTGTTTCATTGCTTCCATCATAGTTACATGTCCAAATTCCGTTTTGTAATCCTCCTGAAATTTTATAGTAAATTAATTTATTTGTTGTAGTACTTTGTGGCAGTTGAGATGCACTTTCAGAATTTGAGCAGCTGATTTGAAATAAAATTCCTGCTGAAGCAAAAACAAATAAATAAAGAGTTGTTTTAAAAAAATTTTTCATAATGATTGAATTAAAAATTGACTATTATTTTTTACGTTTCGAAAGCTAAAATAGGCTACTTCGTTCCACCGCTAGCCGACTGTGGCTTTTGAGCGGGGTATTTTTCTTCCACTAAGATAAAATATTTTCGTGAAGAAATGAGTTGAATTCTAGAAAAAACAGCAATAGCGGCTAGCGGCAGTTATGAGCCGTTCGTGTAGTTACTCTTAATGACTTTATATTCTGAATATTTAAAAATCCTTTTTTAAATCAAATCAATAATTTTATCTGCTTCTCTGATACCACTTAAATAAGCACCGTGGGCTGTTGAGAAATAATCAATATGTGTATGTTCGCCTGCAAAAAATAATTTGTCATTAATTTCTTCTGCCAAATCATCAAAATAGTGCATTTTTGTTCCCACTTGGGTAAAAGAATAAGCCCCAAACGAATTTTCATTCGTTTGCCATTTGGTTCTTACCAAATTGGTTGGGTTTGGAATACTGTTCCCGTAAATATCTCGTAAGTGTAACATTATTTCGTCTGTAATTTGAGCATCTGTCATTGTTTCTGTTAGCCTTGCATAGTCTGCATAAGCAAATGTCATTAAAGCGTTTACGTTTGGGTGAAATTTTTTAACATTAACAAAATAATTGAATTTGTCTTTTATTTCTGGAGTATAACCAATGTACTGCTCATCATCCCAAAAAGCAGTACTCCAAGTCAACAGAAATTTATTCACGCAACTCATGCCTATTTTTTGAATAGCGGTTTGTTTAGCTTTTGGTAATGCTGGAATAAATTGTATGTTGCCTGATTTTAAAACTCCCAATGGCACTGTTACCAAAACATAATCGGCTTCTGTGGTTGTTCCATTATGTGTAATCTTTGTTTTTGAGTTGGAATAATCAATTTTTGAAACTCTTTGATTGAGTTGAATATTTAAGTCATTTGCCAAATAGTTTGGTATAGTATCATATCCATTTGTTGAAATTCGCTCTTCGCCTGAAAACTCTTCGCCTTTATCATACAAAATTGAAGAAACTTTATCTAAATCGCCCAAATCAAATGTTATGTAAGTTGATAGTAGAAATTTCCAAAGTCTATCATTTGTATAAGTAGGATACATAGAATTAAAAATAGTTTCAAAACTTTGAGTTGCACTTCCGTTATTTTTAAGTGTACTTAAAATAGTTTCTAATTTTGCTTCAGCATGATCAAATTGTGTGTCGCTTATCAAAACCCCTCCAATATCATAGCAAACTAAACTTTCATCATTGGTAATAGCAGTGTTCATCCCAGCTTGTTGAGCTAAATTTGTAATTGGATTTCCATTTGTTCCGTGTATCCAACTTGCGCCTTCGTCAAAAGCCACCCCCAAAGTTCTATTAGTTCGTAGTCGTCCACCAACCTTGTCTTGTGCTTCTAATACAATTACATTGAAGCCATTTTCTTTCAGTTTTTTTGCTGCTGCAAGTCCTGAAATACCTGCGCCTATTACCACAACGGTTTTTCCATTAGGCTTATCATCGTCATCTTTATTACAAGAACTTGACAAATGCGACGGTGCAACAAGTAATATAGTTAGACCTGATAAGGTATCTTTTATAAACTTTCGTCTTTGCATTTTATGTTACTATTTTAGTTGGCGTCGTGTTTTGGATAAGTGGCCTACAATGTTTCGGGGCTAACCGTCTGTGGCGGAAAAGCGAAACGATTATTTTCGTACTAAGATAAACGTTTTTTGCTACGCCCCGTTTGCTTCGTTCGGGTCGTAAAATAGGGTAGAAGCGAAGTAAATCGAGCCCTAGCGGCTAGCGGCTGTCATGCGACGTCCTTTATTTAAGTTTTTTAATATCCATTTCAAGAATGCTATCACATAGAAGTATATCTTTTTCTATCTCTTTGTACCTAAGTTTAATATTAACTTTATATTCAGTGTCACTTCCAGAGTAGTCATATTTTTCGATTTTTCGGTAATGATTTTTGTCAATAAAAATTAGAATTTCTGAATTATCTTTTAGCTTCAAATTAAATGAGGGAAATCTTATTAATTTATGTTTTAACAAATTATGATAAAACTTTGATGATGCTTTTAATTCTGTATCGTTTAGTTTAACGGCTGAGCTATCAATTCTCTCAATAAATTTATAAATCTCTATATCACTTGCTGTTTGAAAATTAATTATACTGACGAAATTTGGATTTAATGTTCCTGTAATAATTTTTTCTTGGTCATTTGAGCAAGAATGTAAAATCAAGATTGTCGCAATAATTGAGATTGTTTTTTTCATTTTTTGATTTAGAATGTTGTTTAACGTTGCGTGCTAACCCACTGTGGCGATACCATAGAAAGGCGTACTTACAACGAAGATAATAGTTTTTTGCTACGCCCCGTTTGCTTCGTTCGGGTCTTTATAAGGTTGTATTTTCATTCTCTTAGGCACTCGGTTTCGTAATATGAAGCCTGAAATTTTCTTATCGGGAGTTAGTTCCTGATACCTACTTTTAATATAAGGTCTTGCACCATCAGTCGGTGAGTACTCTGTTTTTAAATATTCAATGTCTTCGTCATTTAATTCGCTTACTGTTCCGTCCTCGTTTACATATACATATTCAAACCCTGGTTCTTTTGGTCTCAAAGGAACAAAGTCTCTTAAGTAAAAGAAAAGTCCTAAAGTTATAATTACTCCAATTGTGATGTATAGTAGTGTCATGCTATAATTCTGCCAAACTGCTGCTTTATTCTAATGTCTTTATTCTTTTCGCTTTTTTATTCCAAAGTATTATTCGTTGTTCCATACTTGATGTAATGATTCTGTTTCCTTTTTCATTCCAAGAAACGCCCCATAAATAGTCGTTAGAATTACCCACCGAAATTAGGTTTCCACTTGTGTCCCAAATACGTAAAGCATCGCTTGCTGAGGCAAGTCTGTCCCCTTTTGGATTCCAGGCCAAATTTCTATATTCCCCTTTGCTGATGTCAATGGTTTTTATAAGTTCGCCCTGTTCATTCCAATATTGAAGTAACGATTTGTCTTTTTCGTCACCGTAATCTCCTGTTACAAAAAAGTCACCGGCATTATGCCAAGCAATACTTAACAATAATACGTCTTCCTGTCTATGTTTTATGGATTTTAGTAAATTTCCTTCAATGTCAAAAAAGCGAATTTTGTCCGATACTGTTGTAATTACATTTTTTTTCGGATGCCAATCAAGAGCAGTAATTCCTTTGGTTGAGTTAACTTGATTTACAAATTTTCTGAGTAATTCACCCTTACTATCATAAATCAATATTTGCCCGTCATTGTCTGCAATGCCTAAATATTCACCTGTAAAGTTCCAATCTAAGCCTCTTGCCCCTTCTGGGGAGATGTCATTCAACTCAATTTTCTCATTGGTCTCTAAATTGAAAATAAATGATTTTTCTTCTGACATTTGTGTTGTTACAGCAATAATATTTTTTGTAGGATGCCATTTAATACGTGTGATTGTATTCTTTACCGGGATTGACTTGTGTACTTTTAAATTTCCTTTATTGTAGATTTTTAAAGAGTCAACATTACCTCCAATTGCAATGTACTTTCCGTTAGGACTCCAATCAGTTGTCCAAAGAATTTCCTTTGTCAAAGCATTTTGTCCAAAAGTCTGATTAGTTAAAATAATAATCAGAAAATTTAGATATGCCACTATTTTAATTCGTGTCGTCATTGTGTCCGTTTTTTTAGGGTAGCCACTAACGTTTTCGGGCTTCGTGTCTGTTGTGTTCCAGCGAACTGTGTGCTTGTCGACTAAGATAGAATATTTACGTGAAGAAAGAAGTTCAATTCGAGAAAACCAGCATTAGCGCGAAATCGCTGTTATAAGCTGGCCGTTTTTTTCCACTTCCACAATGCTAACATAAAAATTGAAAAGAAAACAAATAGGCTTATTATAAAACAAAAGAGTAGTCCAACAGGTATAATTATTGTGTTCCATTTATAAGCAATGGGATTTCCAAGATAATATCCGGGACTCTTATAATCACTCAAATTTGAAAAAACAAAGAAAACAAACGGAATATTAAACATCAACTATTGAGTAAATTTTATTCTAAATCTTAAGTATTTTTCAATCACTAAAAAAATAGAACCTAATGCAAAATATAGCAAGGATATGAATATCGCGAAATCATTTCCAGAAATTACGTAGAATGTATCATCAATATTAAAAACTTGCTTGTTTTGACTTATGATTGAATACAAACTCAAGATTATTCCAGTTGCGAAATATAAATGTGATATTTTAATTATTTTTTTCATCGTCAAATTTGAAGATTTCTTCTTCATTGTCAATCATATAGCTTAGGCACTTTTCAAAGTTGCTTTTAACCGTCTTGCTTAGAAAATTCTTCCATTCAGGTTCATCTTCATGTCTAATAAATGCGAGTAAAGCCAATGCATAGGCCCATTCGTCAATTGTTAAATAACCTAATTTGCTGTGTCCCCAACGGTCAATCTTATTATAAAACTGAAAGGCACAATTTGCATTGAAAATTCCAAGTCCGAAAAAGACTGTTGTAAAGTCGGTAAGCATTTCATCGTTTTGATCAAGCTTTTTCTCGCCAAGTAACTTTATATGAGAAAGTTCATGAGCAATTGTAGCAATCAAACTGTCAGGCCTTTCTAAAATTGCTTCATCGAGTGAAATAATGTATTTGCCATCAACTTTTTCATTGTGATATAATCCTGCGGCTTCTGGATTTTCGGGGTCTGATTCCAAAAAAATCACAGATGTTCCCAAGTTAATTTCCTTTAGTCCGTTGTTGTAAAAGTCTACCTTAATCTCATTTGGGTCAAGGTTCATATTGCTACAAATAATTTTAATAGCGTCAATGGCATTACCTCTGCTATTATTCCATCTTATTGGAAAGTCTGAAATTGTTGGTGTCAGGATTCTACGGTCTTCTATTTTTGGTTCAGGAAACTCCTGCATCAGCCAAAGAAAATTGTTCTCGAAGTACTTTCTCAACGCTTTGTCGAGCGGTTCGTATTTTTTATTTGATCTCAAAAAATTGAACATGGTCGTCTTTTAAAATACCTTTTAACGTTTCGCCGCTAACCGACTGTTGCGAAGCCAGCGAACTATGGACTATCTGCTAAAATAAAAAGATTTACGAGAAAAATAGGGTGGAAGCCAAGAAAAACCTGCAATGATTACTAACCACTGTTGTGCGACGTTCCTATTTGACAGCTATTCTATATGATTTTAATTTTTTTTTATTAGCGCATTCAAAATAATAACCATAAATGTATGGTTTGCCTTTTTCATTCTTGACAGAGTCTATTGTGAAATTATTTGGTAAAAAATCCTCATTAATAATTTCATAGCCTTTCATTTTATTCGCAATAATTGAATAATGCGGCTGAACACAATTACCATTTTCAAATGGTTCGCAATTATAATATTTTACAATAGTTGCTGAATTATTTAGTGGTTTAATTTCAAGAAAATCAATAGCTTTTTTTCCAAGATTTTCTTTTAATTCTGGATTAAATGTTTCAAAATTAAGTTCAGATTCAATTAGAAATCCTTTTTTCTTAAAATGTTTATTCAATATTAATTCAGCTTTTTCTTCGTCCAAAACATTTCGTTTAGTATTTGCGTCAAAATTGAGAATCAGTAAGGTAGAATCTCTGTAAGTTTTATTTTGCGTCAACTTGATTTCTTTCCTTTTACAACAAGAAAGAAGTATGAAAAAGCTGAACAAGACGATTTTCTTCATTTGACTCGACTGTTTTGGAATGTTACACAACATGCCGCGGCTTGCCGAAGTTGGCGGTTTGGAACACTAAAATGTCTATACGTTCCAATGTTTGTTTGAAACACAAAAGTTCGAATTCGCATTGTCTCGCCATTTTTGGGTTGGTGCTGTTAGCGGCTGGCATTTTTATCGTTACCATATTTTTCTAATAAGTTTCAGTAATGGAAATTCTTTCCTGTCAGTTGGTTTGTCAAACGGAGTGTCGTTAATATCATTTTGTGTGGTAACTATTGTTGTTTCACTTTGACTGTCGTCATAACTTTTCATTTCTAATTCAAATCGTTCGTCTTCGTCAAGCGGTTGCTCCAAGTCTGCACCACCTTTATGTGCAAATTGAACATAGTCTTTTGGTGGTGTTGGCAATTTGCGTTCACATTCCTTTGAACAGAGATTTGTCAAAAGAGGTAAAACATCTGTGCCTACATTTAGAGAAATCCAAAGTTGATTTGTTTGCTCGTAAGTCATAGTCTTACCACAAACGCTACAATTTACAGTGTCGCCTGAATACCGAACTGGATTATGAGTCAAACGAGGAAAGCCCATTCTGTTTTTCCAATTTCCATACAAGGCTCTTGTACTCACTCTGCTGTCTTTTAGGTTTTTGCATTTTGTAATTTCGTAGGGAAACCAATGTAAGTCGTATGAGGTGTAAGGGTCAAAATATTCAAGAGCTTCCATTTGTCCAATTTCTGGGGGAATACGTTTCAGTTTACTACCGTAGAGCCAAACCTTTTTAACCTTCGTCAGTTTTGAGATCGTCTCAGGTAAAGTATGAATTTGAGCAAACAACTCTTGTCCAAGTTCTTCTACGGGTGAAAATTCGTCACGATTTTCTGCTGCTACCTTGTCAACATAAGCACATAGTTTTTTCCAAGCAACAGAATTTCTGTCTTGTACGTCATTCTCTATTTTGGAAATTCTTTTGTTCATTGTCGTATCCTATTGTGTGATTTCGCCGATGCTTGCCACTAACATTCCGCGGCTTGCCTACTGTGGCGGTCTATGCGAAAAGTTTTTCTTCCACTAAGATAAACGTTTTTTGCTTCGCACCGTTCGCTTCGTTCGTGTCGTGAAAATAGGGTGGAAGCCAAGAAAAACAAGCAATGGCCACTAACCACTGTTAGCGGTTCGGTTTTATTTTTCAGGATAAAAGTTTACTAAACACATTATTAACACAATCAAAAAAAGTAATCCTATTATCCGATTATTAAATGAATGTCCAATTTCGTCATAATAGTTATCGCTTTCAGGTCCGTAAATATATTCTTTGAAAGTAAACTTTGGTTTGTTAAAAATAGTTCTCCAAATTGTTCCAAATGTATAACGTACTGTTCCACCTAAGAAGTTTAGATAAAAACGTACAGATAGAATTTTCAATATGTCCATTGCTTTTTTACTTATAGTTTTTTACGCAAACTTAGGATACTGACCGCTAACGTTTTCGGGGGTAGCCGACTGTGGCGGTCAAAGCGAAACGATTTTTCCTAACTGAGATAAACGTTTTTCGTGAACACGTAAAATAAAAAACTAGCCATTGTGCCAAACCGCTGTTACCGGCAGGTTTAATCTCTTGGGAATGGTTTGTCACGTAGATAAAGTTTAATTTTTTCCTTTTCTACATTATATCCAAGCTTTTCTAAGTCAGCAATTGATATTCCTTTTTTTATTTCTTTTAACTTTTCTCTTAATTCGTCACGTGATAATATTCTCTTTTCAGTTTGTTTTGCAATTTTTGTTGAAACTATACTGTCGTAATACTTGTAATAATTTGAATTTTCACTTTCAAGGAATACATAAATATATTTAGGCTTGTTTTCTAAAATTTGGAACTTTTTGGAAATAGCTTCTGTATTTTTTATGAATATTTTTAAATGATAAATCCCATTATTTGATTTAAATCTTATTAAATTATTATTCAATGATTTAAATTTTAAAACTGAATCATTCCTTGTTATCACTACATTTAGATATTTGTGTCGCATATCATTTCCAATAATAATTTCACTATTGTCAATTATTTGTTTTCTATCATAAATAAAAGGAATGATAGCCAAAATCAGTATAACTAATGTTAAACTGATTATTAGTATGAAAAGTTTAGAATAAATCAGCTTTCGTGAAATCATTTTATTGGGTCAGAATTAAGTTTTCAGACAGATTTTTGTCCGGTGGTTTCAACTTTCCAGTAAAGTTCCGCGGTCAGCCTTCTGTGGCGGTCTATGTGAAACGATTATTTCTCACTAAGATAAACGTTTTTCGTGAACACGTAAAATAAAATACTAGCCATTGCGCCAAACCGCTATTAGTAACAGTAATAACTATTCTACAGTAACATAAAATTTATTATCGGTTTGATTTTTAATTGTATTGAAATCTTTACAGGTTTTACCTTCTTTAAATGTCGGACAACTGCCTATCTTTATTGTGTCAATTCCTTTTTTGACAGCTTTAAATTTTACAATAAATTCTCCGCCGTTGCCATCAATTTTATTTGTATTCCAATCTGCCTCATAGGATTCTTTAACTATTTCGATACAGTTTATTGCGTTTTCATTTAATACACAATTGGAATATCCAGTTGTAGGATTTTCATAAAGTTTAACTGAAAACGTCTCGCCAACTTTTAATCTAAATGAGTCATTTTCTCCAGGCTCATAATAATTATGCTTGTCAAAATAATAAATAGTGGAAATCACGATCAAAATAAGTATTAGACTGGGTAATATGATTTTTAATTTTTTCATTTCTTAAGCAAGATGTTTCTAGTATTGCTACTAAAGTTCCGTAGCTTTGCATCTATGGCGATCCAAGCGTACGGTGGACTTTTAGGCTAAGATAGAATTTATATGTGAAAATAAGGTGATGGCATTTCATCCAAGAATAGCAGCTAACGTTTCAGGTTTATTTTATGCGTTACGAATGATAATTGCGTCAAATTCGTAATTGCTCTCAGATAGGTATTCAATAGTGAAGTTGCAATTGTTTTCTAAATAAAATTTTATGCCATAAGGCTGCTCCAGCTTACCGAATAAAAACTCAATATCTTGTATTGTTTTCCCAATTCTATGTTCCCAAAATTTATTTTTTGTGATATCTGTGAAATCGTTGACATCTAAAACATTTCGATTTTCTATTTCTATGGAAAAAGTTTCTGTATTTGCCCTGAATATTATACTGGTTTCATTTGAAAATAATAATAAAATTGTTCCGTCAGCTTCCAACTCTCTCAATTCAGCAGGAATATGACTCGAATCGTAATTATTGAAATGTCTTAAGCATTTTTGAATTGAAAATCCTTTAAGCTCTTTAAAACTGAAGTCCATCTTTTATTTTTTTTCGAATACAAAGGGTATCTATTGTAAGGTTTCTTGGGCTTATTGCCAACGTTTTTCTGTTTGGCGATGGGTTGCTTTTTTAGAAAATATTTAAGCAGCTAACTGAACTTTCGGCTACCACAAAATTGTCAAGCGGAGACGGAACCCAATCTTTTGGGTAGGTGCTGTTAGCGGATGCCTTTCTTGTCTGTAAGTTTAAAATAGTCATTGCCTTTTACGTTTATTAAGTCGTTTAGGTTTTCGTATAAATTTAGTCCTGCAAGTCCTGTTCCGTGCAGAGCAATATTTGTTTCCGTAATTAAGTAGCTGTTGTCAAGCAAGATAAAGCCTTTCTGGCTGTCGTCATCATACCAAAGAAAGTCAATTATTTTTCTGTCCTTGATATGTTTGAGTTTGTTTTCTCTATAGTCAACTTTGTAAGGCTGGTAGTCTTTAATTGCGATGTTTTGTCCGAATAAAACCTTGCGAAGTCTGTTAAAAATTGTCCGTCTTTGTTGTTGGTAGTTCTCAGCAATTTCACCAACTGTTTTATTGTCTTTGTTGACATGATAAACTGGATAGTCAGCTAAGTCAGCAAAAAGGCTTACAGCGTCTTTGTCCAAGTCCTTTATCAAAATGTCCTCACAAAAACCAAATGGGATGTCGATGATAATTTCGTTGTCAATTTCTATAAAACAGTCACCAATGTCTAAGCCACCAACTTCAGTTTTCACTAATGAAAAGATGTTTGTAATTGTCTTATTTATGAGTTCTTCTGTCCGCATTTGTCGGTCTGTTTGTCTTTGTCTGTTTGTTGATTAAAGTTTCCGCTAACGTTCCGTGGCAAGCCGACTCTGGCGATCAAAGCGAAACGATTTTTCCTTACTAAGATAAACCTTTTTTTGCTTCGCATTGTTCGCTTTGTTTGGGTCGCGAATATAGAGTAGATGTTGAGAAAATCAAGCTATAGGGGCTAGTGGCTGTCGCTCCATCCAACCAGTATTTCCAGTTTTTTAAACTCATTATTTGAACCAAAATGTTTAGTGTTTCTTTTGGATCCAATTGTATGATGCTCTAAACAATCAAAACATATTTTCGAAATGCCGACAACTTTTCCTTCTTTCTTGAAGATGAATACATTTCTAAAAATTGGATCGCATGCCATAGCTTCTGTCATTTCTTCTTTCCTTTCTGTGAATATATTTGAGAGTTCTTTTAGTTTGCTCTTATCAATTTTTTGTTTTTTTGGATAATAAGTTTCTATTTTCTCAAAATACCATTTGTCATCAAGAGCTGTTGGATAGCTGTACATAAAAGCTATTTTATTAAACTCCTCTTTTTCTGTTTGCGTTGTGCTTTTGTCATCGCCAAAGAATTTATTCGATTCCTTACTAGAAATTTGATAAAGATAAGCCTCATCAAAGTCAAAGAAAGGTTTGTCTTCCTGACAACTTATAAATAAAGTGAAAAAAGCAAATAATATAATTTTTTTCATTTGGTTCGAATTAAGTGCAGTCGTCTGCGATTGTGGCTAATGGTCCGGCTATGCGCAGTGGCGGTTTAAGACCACATGCGTTTCAGTTTTGACCAAATGGTTGATTTAATTTCTGACTTTTCATCTTCCACTTCATCCGCTATTGCCGTATAGCCAATGTTGGCAGTAGTATTTTCTTTTCCTGTTATTCCATTTCCATTAAAGTTGAACTCTACATACTGTTGAATAGTCTTTATCCCTTTCATTTTCCAATTTTTACTGTAGAAGATACCAGAAACAGGGACATTCGTTCTTAGTTTGTATAGGTTTGACTCCTTATCAAAATCGATAAATGTCCATTGGTTTAGAAGTCTACCAACTGCAGCAGATGAATGTCCTTTTGCATTGAACAAACAGAATTTGTCAGATGTAATTATTTCTTCCAAAGGTTCAAAACCAAATACTTCACTTGGAGAAATAATCTCAAAAGTCTCATATTTTTTTGTGTTAGTATTATAGTTTAATACATTTTGAACTCTGTTGGTTCTGGGTGAAACCATTAATCTAATTGTAACGGAGTCAATCCAATAGGAATGGTCAATTTCATTTGGTTTATAAGGGATCTCTATTTCTGTCGATTCGTTACTGCTACAATCGAAAAGAAAGATTTTTGTGTAACCTGAGATTAAGACTGTTTCAGCATTAGGAGCAAATTGATTACGCATTAAGCCTCCTTTTATATTTAGTTCTTCTTTAGTTAAATTTTCGGTGTCTATGACAATAAGAGATGGATTGTTAAGAGTAGGACAAGTCGGAATTAAACAGTATTTGCCACTATATGAGAACGGTTCGTAATTATTTGGTAAAGTCGCTAAAAAGTTTTGGGTCAATAGTTGGCTTGAAATATCCTTTTCGTTCTTATAGATTCTTAAGTCGCTCGCCCATAAACCCATTCTTATTTCATCTTCCTCTGAAAACTTGAGCTCAAATCCATTTCCATTTGAATATGAAACAGGCTTTGGTTCTGAAAATTTCTGTTCAATGCAACCAATGATATTTATTCCGTCTTTCTTCATTTCATATTACTATCCCCGTTCTGTGGCTAGCCGAATGTAGCGGGCTATGCGAAACGATTAATTTCTTACTAAGTTAAACGTTTTTTACTACGCACCGTTCGCTTCGCACGGGTCGTGTAATCCAAACACAAAACTAGCACATACCAGTCATAGCGGCTAGCGGCTGTTAGCTGGCGTTTTTCCTTTTAGGAATAATTTAAAAACTAATATTATGTGTTTTACAATACCATTTTTCACAAAAACCAGAATCACAACCACCTAGCTTTATTTTTCCTTTTTCTGCTTTTTTCAATGTTCGCTTATTTGGTAAACCATAAACAATTGGAATAATATTGTCTGTATGTTGTTTAGGACATAGTTTTTCACTCTCTTTACAAGGCTCAGGAAATGTAAACTCAAATTTTTGCTCACTGGAATCAATTATAAAATTCTCGTAAACTTTTTCCCTAACACCTGTTGCATTGACTTTTAAAGTGTAAACTCCATTTTTTAAATTTTCAATTTTATAATTCCCATCGATATCTGTTTTCGCGTAAAAAGTGTTACCATCTTTGTCTGTAAGGATTAATACAACTCCAGGAAATGAACACTCGCTACAAATAAATCCATCAAATACTTTTCCTTTTAACGTTGCAGTTTGAGAAAATATATGATTGACAAAGAATAAAATTGATAAATATACTATCGTCTTCATTTTCTTTTCGGTTTTTAAAATGACAACTTACGGTTTGCGGCTAGCCGACTATTGAGGGTTATGCGAAAGGTTTTTGCTCTACTAAGATAAATGTTTTTTGGTTCGCACCTTTTGATGGTTCATCTCAAGAAAAACCTATAGCGGATAACGGCTGTTAGCATAAGTTTTTTTAACTCATCCAAGTTCCAAACTTTTTTACAATTATCCATTTTCCCTTTATCTTTTTCAAGTAAATCGCTTTTCCGTGTCCACAAAGAGTTCCGCAGTGATATCCTAATTCAACGTAAGCTTTCTGATTGTCGCGTGAGAAAATTGGAATAGTCATTTCATAAAAACGATAGTTTTCATCTTTTTTTCGTTTTGCCTTTTCTTTTTCAAAAGATGTAGAATTTATATTTTTTAAAATTGATTTGTCAATTATGAATTTTGAAGATTTAGAGTTTTGTGCAATTAAATTAGACGAATCTTTTGTCGTGAAAAATAGTTCATCGTTTATCTTATTATTCAATAGTTCAGTTACATAAATACGACCTGGCGCTGGAGGTAAAACTAATCCATTGGCCTGTTTTTCTGGAATATCTATTGGTAGTCTTCTTAAATCGTGACAAAGAAAGTTTGCATAGTCATCAGATTTTAGAACTTTCAAACTGTCTTGGATTATGATAGTTTCTATAATTGAGTTAATATCTTTTATCTCTTTAAAACTTAATGGTTTTTCAATAACTTCGACGCTTTTTTGGGAATTTTCATTTCTCTTATTACAACTTAAAATAAAAAGCAAAAAGGTTAATGTAATTATTGACTTGTTCATTTTTAAAGAGGTGTCTAAAATTTCTGGTAACGTTTCGGCTAACAAATAGTGCCAACTGGCAACCGAAAAGCTAAGTAAAGAAAAAGATTTTGATTTATCAGAGTACTTTCATAAATATATGAATATCAAGCATTTTTGTTAGCAATTGCTAGCAATTGTTTTAATTATGCGCTCCAATTCAAGGAACTTATCCATTGTTGGTTCAACTAACGTTTTTATAAAAAAATCATTTTCTTTTAATTCTATTTCAATTTCTTCCAACCCTTCAAACTTTTTTAATAAATGAATTAATGGTAAAATATTAATCTCTTCTTTAATTGGATAAATTTCAAAGTTTTCAATTATAAATGGGTCGTCCTGCCGAATTTTATCAAGAACACTTTCTAGGTTAGTTTTGGGACGCAAATAGTAATGCCCGTCGAAATTTGTGGTTTTAACCCAGTAAAGAATTTGAAATCCATTAATTCCTATTTGTTGACGAGTGGATTCTATGTAAACTTTTGGAAACAGCACTAAAAAATTTGACTCTAAGTTTTTATAACAGCGTTGGCAGTCAAAAGTGTCATATTTTTTGGTGATTGATATTGTATCAAGTATCGAGTAATGTTCCTCATCAAGAGTGAAGACAGAATAATTGTTTACTTTAAGGTAGTTAGCAATCTCCTCGACAACCCTTTCTGTGGCATCAAAATATTGATCGAGTTCTTTTTTGGTTCTTATCCTATTGTGATTATCGTGATCAATAAAAGTTCCTTTTTCGGCTTGTTCTAATGTGATTTCCATTCCTGTTTCAGGGTCATAAATTAAGGGAGATTCTAAACGTTTTCTAATTTCGGCCTTTTCAATTTTTTCCTTTTGATATTCCTTATATACTCTCGTAAGCATAAATACTAAAATGACTGGGATTAAGTACTGGATGAAAGTTAAGACGGTGATCATGTGAGTTTCTGTAAAATGTTTCCTATCGTTCCGCCGCTAGCCGACTATGGCCCAAAAGCGAAAGGTTTTTGCTCTACTAAGATAAATGTTTTTTGGTTCGGACTGTTTGAATGGTACAACTCAAGAAAAACCAGCAATAGCGTGAAACTGGGGTTAGCAGTAGCTTTTCAGATTCATGTTTTGTTTAAAATAGATTTTAACTTTTTTTCTAAATAAAAATAAAGCATAACAATTACTAAAAAGAAACATATCTTAGTGAGAATCCCTATTATAAGTTCAATAAATGTAAAGTTAAAACTGTATGAACTGGGTAAATAATCTCTTTCAAATGATGTTAAAATAATAATACATTGTTCTATTGAAACCATAAAAAATATACTAAATATAATCCTGAGTATTTTCTGTTTTCTCACTTTTTTAAGCCGCAAAAGTTGACTTAAACTAATCCACAATATTGGTTGAAGCCAATAACCAAACCAATATTTTCCAAACATTCTTTGAATCATTCCAGATTTTTCAAATTCAGAACTTTCAAAATAGCTTTTGAATAGTAAAGAAATCCAGATCAAAAGAAAAACTATTCCTGCAAAAGAAATTATTTTGTTGGATGTTTCGTCAATTACATTAATTATTTCATTTTTTATGAAGCTTGAAATTATGAGATAAACAATAGTATATAGTCCAAAAGCAATGAATAAATCGACTCTAATTATTTGTAAAACTAAATCAAGATTTTCAACCATTATTTCTATCGAAGACGTTTTTTAATGTTACTGCTAACGTTCCGACTGTGGCGATCAATGCGAAACGATTTTTCCTTACTAAGATAAACGTTTTTTGCTACGCACCGTTCGCTTCGCTCGAGTCGTGAAAATAGGGTGGAAGCGAAGTAAATCGAGCCCTAGCCGCTGTTATGAGTCGTTTTATAGTTACTCTTAATGACTTTATATTCTGAATATTTAAAAACCCTCGCTTTATCAACTTTCTGTTTAGTTTTTATATAATTTTTTGGATAACCTAAGTCAGGATAAAAATTTCCAGTAAATTCGATGATGTCTCCATTACATCCCAAAGTTTCTGGCAATTCTTTGTCTTCAGTTTCAGCTTCGATAAATATTGATTTTTTAGCTAAACTATTTTCATCTTCAATTTCCGCGATATCTTTTAAAGTTACCCAATTTGGACATTCACATGCCCAGGCAACATACTGCAATTTTATTTTCTTTTTTTGAAGATTTGTGTTTTGCTTCTTTTCACATGCTAAGAAGAAAAAGCTTAAAAGTAAAATTATGACTGCATTTTGGTTCATTGTTAACTTCGGTTGCGTTAGAATAGCTTATAACGTGTCGCGACTTTCACCTGTTGCTGCTGCAGTCACGAACCAAAACAAATATACATAATGTCTTTAGAACTGAATTGTTGAAAATAAGCCAAATGTAGATCGAAGCAAAAGGTAAGCGCTAAGCCCAGCAATTGGGTGAAACTGGGGTTATTACACGTTTTTATTTTTCATTATCAAATTCAATAAGTAGATTACATAACTTATAAAATTCAGTTTCTTTTTTTGGCGACCATCTTACAACTGCGTGAAATTTTCTTCCAGTGCAATTATCACTATTTGGAGAATTTGCTTCTAATGTCCAAATTGACCCATCAAAACCACCTTCTTTAAGGTTTCTGACGGGAAATGTCCAAAAACAACTTTTATGTATTTGTGATTGAAAATTGTTCCATTCACTTTTTAATAACGTTCTCTCTGATTTTTTTTCAATACTATCACCACCCTTTCCAGTTTTGTAATTTTTTTTAACAATCATTGTATAATTTTCAAAATCATTTTGTATCCTGTAAACAAATGTTGATCCGTTCATCAAGTTTTTTATTGATACCCTGTAAACTTCATTATTCTCAAACCTCAAATCAGGTTCTTTTATGCTTTCCAAATACTTTTGATAATTTATCTTGTTAACTGAATTTATAGTGTTAAGTATACTATCATTTTTCTGTACAACTTTTAAATCAATAGTACAATCGCATTTATTTTGACAACTTAAGTTCAAAACGAAAAGTAAAATAAGGAAAATGTTTTTCGAGTTCATAAAATGTAAGGTAACGGGTTGCGGCCTAGTGGAGGTGGCGATTTTCACCACAAATGGGTCTACTGAGCACTGAACTACTACTTAAAAAAACAACTGTTAATTGCAGGCGTTTTTTTATAGTAGTACTCGAACATTGAAGTACAAATCTTTATAGTCCATAAAATCCTCGTATGCTATTCCTAATGAAATTCTCTTAATCGGAAATTTATACTTAAAATTTAAAGATTTAAAAATTTCGGTTTTGTAATTCACTTGGTTTTTAAAAAATGAAGTTGTCAATGTAGTACTTATGTTTGTCTTTGAAAACCATTTGTAAGCATACATATGTCCCCCTAATTTATTATAATTTTGTCTTATATAATCTACTCCTAATCCGACGCCGAAATTTTTTTTAAGGTTCATCCCATATTTGATTTGATGATTTTCAAATATGTTTTTTGCATCATTAATTCTTAGTATTCTATTCTGGTAGTTGTAAACAATAAAATCAGAAAAGTTTGATTTTTTGAATAATAAATTCCATTTCGTTGTTTGAAAATTCAAATGATGAAATCCATTTCTATCAAAGTTATATTGCAATGAAGCACTTCCGTTTACTTCTACTTTTCCTATATAAGTTGTAGAATAAGAAGAAAAGAATCCAAAAGGTAATTTTGTAGCTCCGCTGTATCCTAATTCTAAAGAATTTGACACATAACACATAGTTGTCATTCCTCCTGAATTGTAACAACCTTTCTTTGGTAAGGTGTTTTTAAACGAGTTATAATGTTCTTGCAAAGTTAATGTGTCTGATATGTTTTTTACAAAATCCAAAACAACTATTGCTTCAGGAATAGAATCTTGGGTTGATGGTGTCCAGTATTTTTTTAACCAATAATTATTTTTATCAGAATGCTCAATAATATAAGTAATTCCGTTACATCCATGTGGCCAATTTTCTATTTCCCTGTCTGATGGGATATTCAAAATTTTGGAGTTTTGAACAATATTGTAGATACGCTCAGCTTGTTTTGATGATAGAATTATTTTTTTTGATAAAGTTTCAGAATTACTTCTATTTGCTTTTCTTGTATGGTAAATATAATTGGTAATTGAACCATAAATTTTTGAACTGTCTTTTGAAATTTCAATTACTTGTCCGTGATTCCAAAATCTAAAATTGAATTCGTCTGCTGATTTTACGAAATCCTTTAATTCTAAAGTTTTTTGAATTTCACTATTTCTTTTATACCAATACGTCGTGTCTCCTTTTATTTCTTTCGTTTGAGAAAACGTAGTCTGAAACAACAGTAAAAGCAGAACTGTGATTATGTGCAGTTTCTTCATACGCTTGTAGTTAACGTTCCGGTGCTTGGCAAGTTTGCACACTTCGGAACCGATTATTTTCTAATAAATATAAAACTTCTTGCGAAATGTAAACGTGTATTTACTACAAAATTCGAAAGTAAACCAACTTGTGTTTGTGGTAGTGTTTCTTAATCAAAATGAACGTAAATGTCAGCATATTGTTCCCATCTATTTCTTTCCCATATTAGAAATAGAAATGAAAGTTGTTTCTCATTTACATCGTAATTTCGTTGATTTAATATCAAACAATATTTGTTTTTTCTTAAAAATATTGGTTTTGAAAAAGTATAAATGATTGAACACATTAAACATTCATTTTCAGTTGCAAGTTTTTTAGTAATTTTAAAAACTTCAGCAAAGTTATTTTTATCGATTGCTTTAGAATTTGGCAATAAACTATCATTCCAAACTTCTCCTTTTAATTTATATAATTCACTTAATATAAATTCTTTTTCTTTTTTAGTAATTTTAAAATATTTATTATTGTTAGCTTTATACAGATTGCAAATTTTGAATTTATTTGTTTTTTTAATTACAGCTATTGTTGAATCAATAATACTGTCTTGAATGTTTTTAGAATAATATAATGTATCACATTTTACATTTCTATATTCCATTCTACTTTGCCAATCCCAATAAATATTCAATACTTCAACAGCTTTGGGTTGTGCATTTGAATTAAAAGAAATTAGTACTAATATTAAATTTAATAATTGAAATTTTGTCATTTTTTATTTTTAGTTTTTAAATTCTCTCTCGCGTTTTTAACATTAACACCAACGTTTCGCAGCTAGTCGACTGTGGCGATCAAAGCGAAACGATTTTTCCTTACTAAGATAAACGTTTTTTGCTACGCACCGTTCGTTTCGCTCGGGTCGTGTAAACCTAACGCCTAATTAACACATTCGAGCCATAGCGGCTTGCAGCTGTTGTGCGCCGTTACATTTTATCTTTAATTTTTTGAAGTATACTTTTTCTAAACCAGTTTCGCTTCTCTACTTCCCTACATAAAGGTGTATACAGTTCCGTTTCTACATCAGAATCCCAAAAATTCATATGATATGAACCTTCGAACCAATATCTTTCATCTTTGGTAATTTCCCTGCCTTGTGAAATTCCAAGTTCTGTTAAGCCACAACTAATTTCGATTACATTTAGAAAAAACAAGGACATCTTATTTTCTGAATTTTCTCTACATCTAGATTCCAAGCAGTAATTTCTTAATCGGCTTAATATTAATTTAAGTTCAATATCGGTCATTTTAAGAGTTTTTGGGTAATGGCGTACAACGTTTCTCAGCTAGCCTAAGGTGGCGATTTCGGAACACAAAACTGTCAATAGACCTCAAAAGTTGATGAGAGGTAGAATGTTCAATGAACCATTTCACCCGCCATTCAGCCAAACGCCTGTTATAGGCTATCGTTACTGTCGTCTGTGTCATCTCATTTAACTATTCTTGGTCTGTTTCAGTTCCCCAACCGTCGAATTCACAGTCGAATTTATAGCCAAGTTCGCACATTTGTTTCGTCCACTGTTTTACAACTTCGTCAGACATTTTCATCTTAGTTGTTCGACCTGTAACGACAAACAAGTTTTTGTCGCCTGCAGAAACACCGTGTTGAACTGTATAATCCAACTTTTCAATTTCTGTCGCTAATTGCTTTGCCTTGTCAGCATTGTTTGTATAGAAAAAGTATTCAAGCTTTAATTCTCTGTCAGCTGTCACGTTTAAGTTTCGCAACTGTTCAATTGTCTGCGGTGTCATTTGCATTTGCTTTTCACGATTACTGTTAAATGCTGGTTCACTAACAAATTGTCCATTGTTAGATTTTGGTTTTAAAAAGTCAAATAGTCCCATTACAATTATTGTTGTCGTGATTAAAATTAGTCCTGCGATTAGTATTTTTCTTTGTTATCATGTTTCATCACGGTCGTCATACGGTTGTTATAACGTTCCGCGGCTAGCCGACTGTGTCGGGCTATGCGAAAGGTATTTCTTTCACTAAGATAAACGTTTTTTGCTACGCACCGTTCGCAAAGCTCGGGTCGTGTAAACCAAACACCAAACTAGCACATTCGAGCCCTAGCGGCTAGCGGCAGTTATAAGCCGTTTTTCTTTTTCTCAATCAACGACAAAGTTTGCTTATTAAATATTTCTGTTCCTTTTGAAATATAATTTGGAATCACACATTCACCAACACTAATGTATATTATTTTGTTGTCGTCTTCTGTATTTTCGTTCTCTTCCAATGAAGTTGCATAACTGTTCATTCCACTTATCAATAGTACAGGATTACCCTCTCTAAAAAGTTGTGTTGCTATCCCAATTAATCTTACTTCAACAATTTTATTTATAATCTCTTCATTATACGCTAACGATAAAATACAATCTTGTATTGAACATAAACCAGATTTTTTTAATGCCGGATAATTTTCAATTACTTCTGAACCGTAGTTTAAATTTTTAAAACACTTTGAAAAAAGTTTATATGAAATATCAACTTTCAAAGAATCGGCATTTTGTCCAATAGCTTTAGACATTAAAAAAACTGTAAGTACAAGATATAATCTCGATTTCATTACGCGTGTTTAAAATGGTTTATAACATTCCGCGGCTTCACGTCTGTTGCGATTCCAGCGAACTGCGTACTATCTGCTAAGATAAAATATTTTCGTGAAGAAAGAAGTACAATTCAAGAAAAACCAGCTATAGCGGATAGCCGCTGTTATCGCCTGTTTTTTTTTTCAATTATCCTTTGAACAGTTTCTTTTAAAACAAAAACTGTTATTATTATCAAGCAAGCTATGATTGGAAAAAGCACTCCTTGAAAAACGATTAAGTATGATGTTATCCCGCCAACAATGCCAACACCTAAACCAATAAAAGCATTAATAATTTTCTTCTGTTTGCTCAAAAAGAAGTAAAACAAAATAGCGAAAACTAAAATAGATTCAAATTGGACAAATGCTCCATTATCTTTTCCATGGTAATAATCCATATTATAATTTTCAATTTCATGTAAAAGAAAAGCATTTACACAAATCATTAAAAGGATCAATATAATTGTGATAAGAATTCTTTTCATGTGTTGTGTTTTAAGCTAGCCGCAAACGTTTTGCGGCTTGGCGAAGGTGGCGATTTTCACCACAAATGGGTCTACTGAGCACTGAACCGCCACTTTTGCCAAACCGCTATTACCTGCTGGTGTTCTTGTGTCCGCTATGTTTCTTGTCGTTGTCAATTAAAATATGTTGTCAAAAATATGATACTTAAATAGGTCCAAAGTAACGAAAATATTATATGCATAAACGTTTCAAATTTCTTTCCTTTCCATAAGTCAGTCGAGTAACCAAAAAACTGAATGAAAAGTCTAACAGTCCAGAATACGCCAAGTCCAAGTGATATTTTTTTGCCAAGGTTGGTTTCAATTAGTTCGGCAGAAGAGGTCAAGCAAAGTAAACCCATAAGTAATACTGTCAATGCGATAAACAATGTATGTACAGTCATCATTTGTCGATTGATTAAACTCAATGATTTAAGTTCTTTGTCCCAGTTAAAGTACTTTGGAAAGACAATATGAACCAATGCCAAAGCAATTAATAAAACACCAATTATTTTAAAATGTATTTCCATTAGTTGCAATTAAAGATTGACATAAAAGGTGTAAACTTTGTTTCATTAAATGATGTAAACCCTGCTTCTTCAAATGCCTTTTTCCAAGTTGCTTTTGAGAAAAAATGCGTAAAGCCGATTGTAAATGCTACAAAGTTTGGAAAATCTCTCAAATGTTCCACCATAATCACATGGCCGTTTGGCTTACAAACTCTGCGACATTCTTTTAAAAATCGCACTTTTTCATCTTGTTTGCGAATTTCGTGAATTGCTGATATTAAAAAGATGTTGTCAACCGAATTGTCATGTAAAGGAATTGAATTTGAATTGATTTGTTGTGTATTTGGATAAAACAAACTTACTTTTCTTGCTCTGACAATTGCTGGTTCAGTATGCTGTTTGGCATTGTAGAAGTCATACACTTGAAGTTTGGAATTAGGCAAAATACTTTCTATAATAAAACTTGTTTCGTCAAAGCCTGCGTTGATGTTTAAATTGAATTTGTCTTTTGCATCTTCAATTTTCATTTTCTTTAGCCAATCAAAATTGTAGAAACCTGAGAAATCATAAACATAAGCAGAGACGAATAATGGCATAGTTAGTCCATAAATAAATGCCAAAACAACCAACAAATACAAGCTGTCAGACCAATTGAAAATATAGTTACTTCCAATAATTAAGGCCAATAATATGAATCCAACAACATAAAAGTGTCGGTTGAAACTTAAAATATTTAATACTCCTTGAAAATTTCGTCTCTTTATTTCCATTTTTCAATTTTGCCTTTTTTCCAATAGTATGGAATGTTTTTAATGATGAAAGCATTAGCCAAAACTGGATTTTCAAGTTTTAGAGTACTTAAAAAATCGAAATTATAATCAATCACTTTGACTGGATTTGGAGTCCAGTTTTGTCTTACTCCTTCAATGATTAAAACTTCTTTGGTATCCTTGTTATAGGTAAATGTAAAGGGTAAAGGGCCAGCGAATCTTCTGGCTTCCTTCCAGTCTAGAAAAGGGGAATGTTCGGGCAAAGAAATTTGTTCTTCCGTTTTGTCTATTGTGATTTTGAACTTTGATTTCTCTGAGGTTATTTCTTTGGTGTTTTGCTGTTCAACTTGTTTTATGTCCGTCGTGGTATAGTTGTAATGAGTAAAAATATTTCCAAAGAATTCCATTTTCGTTTTGTCAGTTTCTGATTTCAGAATATACAAACCACGCAAATTTTTACCTGCATTATTCGTGTAGCGAACAAATACCCGATAACCAATTAGAAAAAAGTCGTTGCCCATAAATTTCGGAAAACCTTTTGGTCTTAATTCTTTTGTTTGAACCATTGCAACTGCAACAAAAGCAAATTTGTCTTGAAATGTGTCGAGTTGCAAACATTCTGGAATATGATTTTGTAAATGTTCTTTAGGAACTGCAAAAGTCAAAACAAGCGAACTTTCAAAATACGCCTCAACAGCAAATGGGTGGTTTTTTAAAAATGCTAGCATCGAATTATTTGAGTTCTTTTTTATTAAGATAAAATTCGTTGAAGTAAACAACTACAATAAAAATAGAGGCAAACAATGAATTTAATTTGCCCCAAAGCAACAAGTCGGGAACAAGTATAAACTCAATTGTATTCATTGTCGCAACTATCGCTATTTGCGCAATAGCATTTAACTTTGTCTTATACCCACTTAAAATCCAAACAGTCATAATGATTTCTGAAATTCCGATTACAATTGTCAGTGGTCGGGAATAGTCGTCACCTAATATTCTTGCCACAATTTTTTCGTGTCTAGGAACAAGATTTAGAACCTTACAAAAAAGTCCGTTTGCAATCCAAACTGTCGCAATACAATAAGTCAATATTTTATAAATGCTTGTCTTTGTCATCGTTGGTTGTGTCGTTCGCTACGCTTGCAGGTAACGTTCCGCGAATAGCCGACTGTGGCGGTCTATGCGAAAGGTTTTTCTTCCACTAAGATAAACCTTTTTTGCTACGCACCGTTCGCTTCGCTCGGGTCGAGAAAATAGGGTGGAAGCGAAGGAAATCGTGCCATAGCGGCTAGCCGCTGTTAGCAGTAGTTTTTTAACTTAGATAATTTGATGTGATTTTTAAAGAAAAAGAAAGGTACTTTAATGTCATATTTCCCAAGAGTAGTTAAGTTTGCTAATACTTTTTCCTTGTCAAATAATATTATTAATTCTTCACCCAACTTAAACCATTTCCAACTTTTTTTCAGAATTATTAGGTCTTGATCTTCAACTATTTTGTCATAATTGTATCTAAGTTTTATTTCTTCCAAGAAGTCATTTCTTTGATTGATTTTTATTTCTCCTAAATAGGTTAATTTTTCAAAATATTTTAATCCAAACATATTCCAAATGAATGGTAAGTTGATAACTAAATAGAAAATTAATTCTTTATTGTTTAATGAATTATTATAGAAAATAAGAAAGATGCTAAGAACTGGGACTGAGAATACCCAAAAATAAAAATCTATCACATAATTGATAGTCTCTATTAATGTTCTCTTATATATTATTCTCTTACGTAAAATCGATTGCTCAAAATCTATTTTCATTAATGATTTTTTTAAAATTACTGCTAACGTTTTGCAGCTACCCGAAGGGCGGGACTTTTACCACTCCCGATAGCTATCGGGATGATTTGAAAATCTATTGTTTGATTAACCACATAACTGTCTTTGGAACACGAAACCCCGCCTTTTGGGTAGGTGCTGTTAGGCACAGTAATTATTTCCATTCCCATTTTTCGTCTGTCTCATATTTAATTTTCAAATAGGTCGCAAGGTCTCTTAGTCTTGCTTTCACGTTGTCAAAGTTTGCTATTTTGTCTTTGGGTAAAATGAATGAATGTCCGCCCTTTAGTCTAACGAAAATTGTCGTAGGTATTTCACATATTTCTTCTAGTTCTGTTGTCAAAACTTTGCTTTCACTACCGTTGTCCTTTGCTAAAATAAAGTCATCGTTAAACTCTAAAGTTACAGTTCTTCCAAGCCTGTCTTTATAATTTTCTCTAATGAAACCTTTATAATGTCTAATGTAATGTTGTCTTTCCCAAAGTGGATAAAATAAAAACCAAAGAAGTCCAATGATGAAAAATATAACTGCCATTGAATGTTTGTCTTCAAAGATTAAGAAAAGTCCAAATGCAGCATAAATCAATGGAACAATTATTCTATTCCTCTGTCTCTTTTTCTTAATTCGGTCCGACTTTGAAGCAATATAAAGTTGATGTGCCAAGAAGTCGTTTTCGTCAGTTTTATAGTCTATCGTCATTGTTTTGTATTATTGGGCATAACGTTCCGCGGCCAGCCTAAGGGTGGGACTTTTAGCACTAAACTTCATTCGGAGAATTGAACTTTCGGCTACCACAAAATTGTCTGCGAAGCACGAACCCCCGCCTTTTGGGTAGGTGCTTTTACCTGCTGCCCGATTCTCCATTGATGTACACATTTTATTTAAGATATATAAAGATGTCATTTTTTGATTTAACCCCAATTGATTTGATTTTTGCTGGCGTCCAAGTTGTCTTTTCAATTAAGGGAATTGCAATGCTTTTAAAGTAGTCCCAATATTTTTTGTTGTAATCTTTCTCTTTGGTTTTGTCGTCCCAAAAAACGAATTGAGTGTCGGTTACTTTAGCTTTTCCATTTTCGTCAATGTCTATATAAACTTGAAGCATCGCCATTGCGTTCTCTCCCTTTTTAAGTCTGTAATCAGCAGGATACTTAACCAACGTTTCAAAAGCTTTCTGAAGTCCTGAATGATTTGTTTGGTCATAAGTGCTGTCGCCTGGAAACATTGCAGGTTTGTCCCAACAACTACTTTCACTACCACAGTCAAAAACTCTGTCTCGGTTTTTCATTATCCATAAGCTGTCTGCGATGTAAAGAAGTGAGTCGGTAAACTTGTCGCCAAACTTTTCGTTTATTTTTTCTTGCATAAATTCACAATAGCAATGGTAATTTCTATTGTCTTGAATTACACAAGGTGAAGATTCGTTTTGATATTCAATGCCGTTTTGTTTCAATAAACTTTTCATTTCGTTTTCCGCTCTTAACGCTTGCCAAACAATATTTCCAACATAATTGCAATAAACAAGTTTGTTATTTTTTAAGTCTGTCTTTGCTTGAGAAATTTCCTTAATACAAGTCGTGTCTGAAGGATGAACACTATCTTCAACTGACTTCTTTCTCTTGTCATTGCACGCAGCAAATGTCAAGATTAGGGTCAAAAGTAAAATCAGTTTAATGTTCATTTCTTGTTGTCACTTTAAAAGTTAGCACTGTCGTCCACGGGTTGCAGGTAACGTTCCGCGGCTAGCCGACTGTGGCGGTCTATGCGGAAGGTTTTTCTTCCACTAAGATAAAAGTTTTTCGTGAAAATAGGGTAGAAGCGAAGAAAATCGAGTCATAGCGGCTAGCCGCTGTTAGTGGCTGCCTTATCTCATTCAGTTACTACTGCGTAATTTTTTGGCCGAAAAACACAAAAAAACACTTATTACTAAGCACCAAGACGACTATAAATAAGCCTAAACCTATCCATTAAGCCCAAATATCCAAAGGTTGGCAGTAACGTTTTGCAGCTTGGAGAAGTAGCTGATTTTAAAGCACTTACTTTCATTTTAGCACTGAACCTGCCATTTTGCCAAACTGCTGTTAGCGGTTCGGCTTTCTTTTTATTAGTTCATATTTTTTAAGTATTCTTTCCACTTTTCGTTTAATATCAAGCCAAATTTATAGATAGTTTCTTTTTGTGTAGAAGAACAGTCTTTACAATTCGATTTGAGTTTGTTAATGAATTGGTCAATTATTGGTTTATCATATTCTCCTTCGTTATCAATGGCAAATTCTAAAACCAAAATGTTAGCCCAAATTTCTAAATCACTATCTGTAAAGCATTTTTTGCTGTCAAAAAATGTAGCAAATTCTTTTGGATTATTCTCTATGAACTTTTTTCCTGTGTAGCCAAGTCCTTCTGAATAAGCACCATCAGAAATCTTGTATGAGTTAATAACTGCTTTAAAGTAAAACTCTCTTTCTTGTTTGTCCTTACTTTTAAATTTTTCGAAATATGTTAGAGGTTCATTGTCAGTTGGATTACTTGCTGTGTTATTCAATAAGTCTTTTGCAAGTTTTGGTGTTTTCGGGTCTTTTATGAATTTGTCAAAGTCGCAATTGTAATTGTCAGTCTTATTATCGTTTTTGTCATTCGAAGAATTGTCAGAGTAAGCCAAGCTATCCTTTGTATTTCCTCTTCTCGCTGATTTTTTGTCTGTCACATTGTTACAAGCAAAAAGTCCAAATGCTAATATTGTTATAACTATTAATTTCATTGTCTCTGTCGTTTTTTAGGCTGACCGCTAACGTTCCGCCTTTAGTTTGCATTATTAAATATTAATTACTTTAACCTATAAGGAAACGGGTGAACTAAAACGTTTCGTAGGGTTGTGACCT
>NZ_FQVQ01000020.1 GCF_900129405.1 Flavobacterium fontis
TTCCAACGAATCCTTTTATATAAAATTCTGGGATATAGTGATGTCTTTTTGAAAGAGTCAATTTTTTAAGGAGTTTCGTTAATATTGCTGGTAACGGTTTGCGGCTTGGCGAAGGTGGCGATTTTACCACAAATGTTCATACGAAGCACACACTTCAAATTTACGAAAAACTGTCATACGAAGCACTGAACCGCCACTTTTGCCAAACCGCTGTTACCAGCTGGCGTTCTGTCGTCCGTGTCCTGAAACGCTTTACTGTCAATGGTTTTAAGTCAGCCCTTATTTTTCTGTCGGGGTTTGCGTGTCGGGTATTTTTTATTTTCAAAGGGGGAGGAGATTTTTTTAATTCAATTTTTCTTGGGTCGGAAAAGCAAGCTCTTACCACAGCTTTGGTTTTGCGTTGGCATTGTGTGGCTGCGGTATGTGCTTGCTTTTTGGTTGGATTATTCTTTTTTCAACTTAAATCTTACTCCAACATAAATTTCTCGTCCCCGTGTCGGACCCCAAACGGAAGATGTGTCAAAGTATGGGCTGAACGGGTTTTGCCAACTGATTATCGGTTGTTTTTGTCGGAAGTCAAAAATGTTTTCGCAACCGGCATAAACTTCAAACTTTTTGAAGTTGTAAGTGAACTGTGCATTTAAAATTGTGTAAGGTTGTGAAAAGTCAGGTCGTTGAAATTCAGTCGGGTTTGATTTCGTGTCGGGCAAACGTTGTTCTCCATACCAATGTACATTTAAATCAAAGTGAAATTTGTTTGTCAATGGTTTGTAACTGAAAGTTGTCAGAACTTTGTGCATTGGGTTGAACGGCAATAACTGTTTGGTTTCTCCAATTTTTCTGTAAACATCCAAAAAGTTATACCCTGTTTTTAATTCAAATCGTCTGTAAATTTTTAAATACAATTCTGCCTGAAAACCATTGCTTACACTTATTCCTGTGAAGTTTTTTATAATTGCTTTAGTCGGGTCGGTGTCATAGTCGGGAAAAATTTGATTTTGAAAATCGGTTCGGTAAAAGTCCGCACTGAAATAGCCTGAAAGGTTGTTGTCTTTCGTTTCAAACTTTTGTGTCAGGTTTACGCCAAAGTTCACAGCCTTTTCGGGTTGTAATTGCTCGGCAAAAATGATGTCTCTTGAACTAACAAGCAATCCGATGTTTTCACTAAATAAGTTTGCCGTTCTCCAACCTGTTCCAACATTAGCCCGAACAATGGTTTTGGGTGCAATGTCGTATTTCAACAAAGTTCTTGGCGTAAACTGAAAACCGAATTGGTTGTGGAGGTCGCCCCGAACTCCTGCAATCCAAGTGAGTTTATTATTGAAAAATCGCATTGTATTTTCCGCAAAAAGTCCGGGAATATTTTCCAACCGTTGATAATTTCCTGCATAAGTCCGCAATAAAAATGTATCGGTAAATGCAATATCTTCATTCAAGTTCAAATGGCGGTAACTAATTCCTGTTTTCAAATCGTGTTTGGCATAGTTCAGTTCATACTGAATATTACCGTAAAAATTTGTTTGCTGTGCGTTGTATTTCACCGTGCCGAAAAAGGAGTTTTGCTGTTGGTGAAAAGCCGAGGCAAACAAAACGATGTTGTGTTTATCGTTTACACGATAAGCTGTCTTTGTCCAAATTTCAGGTTGGTTGATATTTACACTCTGTCCATAAATACTCGTGCTTCCTTTATCGCTTTCTGCATTGAAAAAAGTTTGCCCGCCAATGCGTTGTTCATTGAAAAAACGTAAACCAATTCGGCTGTTCCAACCCCAATCTTTTTCATTGCCGTATTTCCATTTGTTGGAAATCATATAACGGGTAAGCAAAGGCAAGTCAAGAAAATTGTCTTTGTCTCGGTCAATTTTGCTGGCAGGTTGCACAGTATGAAACGCTGTTAAGTTGCTCCATTTACCTTGCTTAAAAGCATAGTTGGCGTTAAAATGCTTCTCCCAAAAATTGTTCATATAAGCATTGAGCAACAAGCGGTCGGTTTTGTCAGGTTCTTTAGTTTCTACATTGATTTGTCCGCTTATGCTTTCATAACCCTGCAATACGCTGTTTGCACCTTTTGAAACATAGATATTGTCAACCAATGTGCCTGGAATACTGCTGATGCCATAAGTGTATGACAAACCTTGTATCAATGGAAAGCCGTCAATCAGCACCTGATTGTAAACGCCTGATAAACCCAAAATCCGCAACTCTTTTGAGTTCGTAATTACATTGGTCGTTTGAGGTTGCACAGTGGTTTGTGTTTCAAAACAACCTGCCAAATCGCAACAGGCGGCTTTACCAAGTTCTGTTTGTGTGATTTGCTCTGTCTTAATTGGCTTGATGTCTGAAATGATTACTCCGTCACGTTGCCCTTGAACAACCACTTCATTAAGTGTTTTTGTTTCTTGCAAACGGAACTCAACAAAGGTTTGACTGATAATTTCAATCGTGTCTGATGAATGCCCTACATAACTTGCAATGAGTTTTTTATTTGAAATGTCTTTGACGGAAATTTCAAACTCTCCTTTGTTTCCAGTGGTTACGCCAATAGTAGTGCCAATCCAATGGACACTTGCTCCTATGAGCGGTTCTTTTTTGTCGTTGGTTACTTTTCCTAAAATGTTTTGAGCCGAAATGCTAAACGGAAACAGTAAACCAACAATGAAGATGTATTTTTTCATTGCTCTATTTGTTTTAAAAAGGGGCAAGGCATTTTGCCTTACCCTGTTTACTGTTTCACTTTATACGGTCGCTCGTCTGGATTTTCGCAACTACCTGTATTTTCAATGGCTGCAAAAATTTCTTTTTCTGTTACCAATGCAGGATTGTATTTTACTTCAAATGTTGTTGTTGTGCCTTGTTTTCCAGCTTTGCAACTTCTCACACCATTCACTTTTTCCACGTTAGCGGAAATCATTTTTAAGTCCATTGAACAGGTGATACCCTTAACTTTTATGGTTGCAGTTTTCAAACTGTCCGCTGTTTGATTAGTTGTTGTTTGCGAAAACCCACTGTTTGCTGTGGCTGTCAATACGATGATAGCCAAAACGAATAATTTTATAAATTTCATTTTTTCTGATTTTAATTGTTTAACAAAAAAGAATTAATGCTCCGAAAAATTCTCGGTGCAAAGTTTAAAAGGTCGTTAAACAATTTTTGGCGGTTGCCAAAAGTCAGGAGCAAATTGTGATGTAAAAGTTGATTGGTATGTAAATTTTTCTTCTGAGAAAACTGTCGGTTTAGGAATACTAATTAATGGCAAATTGAAACAAACAAAAACACAAGAACTGCAAACCTGAAAAGGGTTACAGGATTTTCCGTCACAGTCGTTGTCTTTGTTTTGCTCTTGTGAGTTGTCATTGTCTGAAATCGGGGTGCATTGTCCACCACAACAAGTTTGTTCGGTGTCTGCCTGCAATGAAAGCAAATCAATTCCCGGCTTAACAGCAAGGAACAGAATAAAAGTTGCTAATATGAATGTCAATAGTTTCATTGCTGTGCAAAGATACGATTTGTTTCCGAAAGTCTAACCTGTGGGTCGGCAAAATTGGCTCTTTGGCTTTTGCCGAAGCGTTGGCTTTGAGTGTCGGGGCAAAAGCCAATGTGCCAATGCGGGCTGGCTAAAAATTGAATTAAAAAAAGTGCGGTGGGGAAAATAAAAAATACAGAAGGGTCGGGTAAGAGTGTTGGCTTACCTGTTGTTCTGTCGTTATAGGTCTGTTTGTCCTGTTCACTTGTTTTGTAAAGCGTTTTTGTCAGTCGGTAGGGTCGTTGTCTGCTGTGTCGGTGTCTTTTTACGCTTGCTGGTAACTCGTTTATACCCCCGAAAAAATCAGACCTAAACAAACCATTTGGGTGTATAAGTCTGATTTCATAGGGTTTTATAAAAGTAATACTTTTTTATAAATCATCAAACGGACTTTTGATATTTTGGATGCTTTTGGTACTTACATGCGTGTAAATCTCCGTCGTTTTACTACTGTTATGACCCAAAATCTCTTGAATGTACCGCAAATCCGTACCATTCTCTAGCAAATGGGTCGCAAAACTGTGCCGCAACCAATGCAACGTAACCGGTTTTTCTATCTTCGTTTTGGCCAACGCTTGCTTCAAAACACTCTGTAAACTCTTCTCCGAATAGGGTTCTCCCGGCCGCTGCCCCTCAAACAAATACACCTTCGGACGGTAATACCGATAGTACTCCCGCAACATCGGCAACAAACGCCCACTCAATGGAACAATCCGATCCTTTTTTCCCTTGCCCGGAGCAATAAAAATGAGACTCCGCTCCGAATCAATATGAACGGGCTTCAATTTCAACAGTTCCCCACACCGTAAGCCCCCCGAATAAATCAAACTCAACATCGCGCGATGCTTCAAATTTGTCGGCGCTTCAACCAATTCCTTCACCTCCGCCATACTCAATACATTCGGGAGCTTCTTCGCCCGCTTGGGCCGGTGAACTTTTTCGATTTCCAACTTCATATCTCGCTCCACTTGATAAAAAAGCTTGATCGCATTCACCACCTGGTTTTGATACGAAGCCGACAATTGCTGCGCCAAAATGTAGTTGTTGTTGAATTCAATCACATCGTCATGGGTCAAATCCAACACCGATTTTTCCTTGAAGTAGATGAAAAAAACTTTTAACGCATCATGGTACGTCGCCACCGTATTATCACTGTAGCGCTTCGATTGCAAATACCGACGAAACCGCTCCAAATACACTTGGGCTTGGGGACTGGGCAACCGAACTTCAGGCGGTAAAACATTGAAAATAAAACGATTCTCAAAGGTGTCAGGCACGTGCCAGCAAACATTGGACTGACTCCAACGCGCATCGGCAAACGTTTTAATCTCTTGAATTAACGATTGATTTTTCTCGAAAAATACACCAATACGAGAAACTCCTTTGTAGACAATTAATTTGGCATTCCATTTCATAATAGTAAGGCTTATAGATACATCACAAATATAGAAGGTTTAGGACCCCGTTTTACGGTTGTTGATAAAAGTTTTTGAAGAAAGAAATATCCCTAAAACACTGCTTATGAGTGTGATAATAAAACGGGTATGATGGCAAAAGACAGCGCCATTATCAAAAACTTTCCGTACCTTAGTGGCTCGATTTTTGACCGCATTTCATACCCGCAAAGGGCTCCATTTTAATTGGTATTCATAGATCTTATATGTTTAATCTTCATACGCATCGCTACACCAATTCGCCGCTAGGGGTTGAACTCGTAAATGAATATCCTTGGGCTTTTGAGGGAAAATCACCCGTTTACTCCATCGGAATTCATCCCTGGTATATTGATGAAAAAAAATGGCCCGAACATTTGGATATTGTAGCACACCACCTCACCCAAAAAGGCTGTTGGGCCATAGGCGAATGCGGTTTGGACAAACGAATTGAAGTCCCCTTTGATCTTCAGTGCGACGTTTTTAAAGCCCATCTTTTGTTGGCAGAACAACATCAAAAGCCTGTAGTACTTCACCTGGTTGGAGCCTTTCAGGAATTACTTTCGATAAAAAAACAATTGAAAATTTCGGTTCCACTCATTGTACATGGATTTTCCAAGAATGCCCAGCTGGCACAGGAACTCGTACGTCATGGATTGTACCTTTCGTTTGGGAAATACTTGTTGCGCAATCCCGATCTTCGCGAGGCGTTTCTAGCGGTCCCCGAAGACCGTATCTTTTTGGAGACCGATACGCTTGAAGAATCGATCGCCGCGGTATATGCCCAGGCCGCTCATTACCGTAACCTAGAGGTTAGCGAACTGGAACGGCAAATCGAACGAAATGTAGCCCACGTGTTTGGCGTGAAGTAGTGGCATGATCATAATCCGCCAAGAAGTTAACGACGCGCTTCTTTCTTCTCCTACCAATTCCTTATTTTTGCAGTCGATTTACAATGCATAACTCATAATTCATAACTCATAACTCATAACTCATAACTCATAATTCATAATTCATAACTCATAATTCCATAATCATGGCTGTTTGGCAAGAACGTGCAGAACTATTATTTAAAACGGAAGGTTTAGAAAAATTGCGTAAGGCAAATGTATTGGTCGTTGGTTTGGGAGGTGTAGGTTCGTTTGCCGCCGAATTTTTAGCGCGCGCTGGCGTTGGAAAAATGACTATTGTCGATGGCGATGTGGTTGATATTACCAACATTAACCGGCAGTTACCCGCTTTGCATTCTACGGTAGGTTTGCCTAAAGTCGAACTTATGGCAGCGCGGTTGTTGGATATTAACCCCGAACTAGAACTCACTCCTTTAAAAGAATTTTTATCGCCCGAACGCGCATTTGAGTTGGTGACACCCGAGTTTGACTATGTTTTGGATTGCATTGATAGTGTGACACCCAAGTTGAATTTGTTATTGGCCGCTAAGCGAAAAGGAGTGAAAGTAATTAGCAACATGGGTGCAGGAGGGAAGTATTTAGCGTCCAAAGTTAAAGTCACCGATATCAGCAAAACCGATTACTGTCCGTTGGCCAAACACGTGCGGAAACGTCTCAAAAAAGAGGGGATCTCGGGGGGTATCAAAGTGGTCTATTCCAGCGAACGTCCGGATTATGATAGTGTAAAACATACCGACGGAAGCAATTTCAAAAAGTCGTTTTATGGAACGAATTCTTGGATGCCTTGTTTATTCGGACTCCATGCCGCGGAAACTGTAGTACGTTATTTGTTGAAAAAATAATGACGCCACAACCCAAGATTCAAGTCCCACTCACCACCGCCGATCGACTGCTCGAAGGGGTAGCGCTGCTCCTGTTGCTGGGCTCCTGGATGTACGCCTTTGTTATGTATCCGAAATTGCCCGAAACGATTGCCATCCATTTTGATGGACAAGGGAATCCGGATGGTTATGGTGGAAAAATATTTTTTTGGGGCGAAACACTTGCGGGTACAGCACTCTATGCCTTGTTAACCTTTCTGGGGCGTCATCCCGAATGGTTTAATTATCCCGTGGCTATTACATCCAGCAATGCGCCACGACTTTACCATTGGGCTTTGCAAATGATGCGCAGTTTGAAAGTGGTTCTGGTGGGTATATTTGCCGCCATCCAATGGCAAACCGTTCAAGTGGCCCTCCGTCCTGATTTTTCGGGAACCTCCTATGTGATTGGTGGCATTTTGGTAGCGCTTTTCGGTACCATTTTTTATTATTTAATCCAACTCTTCAAACAAAGCTAATGCTAAAAACCGTCATTTTTGATATGGATGGGGTTATCGTTGATACCGAGCCCGTGCATCATTTTGCGTATCATCAACTTTTTGACCAATTAGGAATTACCGTTACCCCCGAAGTGTATGCTTCCTTTACGGGCAATTCTACTAAGAACATTTTTCAAAAACTCAAAACGCAATTCGAACTCCCACAAAGCGTTGAAGAGCTAGTGCAAGCCAAGCGCGATTTGTTTAATGCGGCGTTTGACCATAAAGAAGATTTAACGCTGCTCGATGGGGTGGAGCGTTTGATTAAAGAACTCAAAGCCCACGATATTCAACTTATTTTGGCATCGTCTTCGGCCAAAGTCACCATTCATCGGGTTTTCAATCGATTTGCATTGTTTCCCTATTTTGCCCATATTGTTTCGGGTGAAGATTTTCCGCAGTCCAAACCCCATCCGGCGATATTTCTGGAAGCGGTACGGTTGTCGCAACACCAAGCTCAAGAGTGTATCGTGATTGAGGACAGTACCAACGGAATTGCGGCCGCCAAAGGGGCTGATGTATTTTGTATTGGGTACGACAGCTTTCATTCCAAAAATCAAGATTATAGTCGTGCCGATTGGGTGGTCAAGCACTTTGACGAACTCTCCTTTGAAGCAATGGCGGCTCGTGTTTAATCGCGATCGGGAAAGGTATGTTTGGCTAAAACCCGGGAGCTGTCTTTGCGAACTTCGTGTTTTTTGCGCAGTCCCCACCAAAAATCGGTGGCTGCTTTTTGCGCTTCCTCCAAGGGAACAATCGGAAAAGGATAATCGTAACCCGGTTCAAAGTGATACAGCATTTGTTCAATAGGGGTTAACTTCCATGGCTCATGAATAAACGGCGCTGGAATATGGCGTAATTCAGGCACCCATTTGCGAATAAATGTTCCCTCAGCATCATGTTCGATCGAATTTTTGGTTGGATTGTATATCCGAATCATGTTGACTCCCGTAACCCCGGCCTGCATTTGAATCTGTGGATAATGAATACCCGGTTCAAAATCCAAAAACTGCCGCGCAAGATGGGGACTGCAATTTTGCCAAGGTTGCATCAAATGATGGGTGTAAAACGAAACGACCAACGCCCGCATTCGGAAATTAAGATAGCCCGTAGCATTCAAACAGCGCATGCAAGCATCGACCAATGGAACTCCAGTTTGCCCTGTACACCAAGCTTCGTGATAGGCTTCGTTTACAGGAAGTTGAATGTGCATATAGCCTTTGTTAACCGGATGAAATTCCATCGAACATTCCATTTCAAATTTTTGGATAAAATGGGCCTGCCACCGCAAACGAGAGGCGAAATTGTCAATCTGGCGTTTGAATTTTCCTTTTTGACGCGTGTTCCATGTCCATTGATAAATTTCCCGTATGGATAAGTTCCCCCAAGCAATATACGGCGATAAACGACTGCACCCCTTGCGTCCCAATTCGGGTTTGGAAATGTGACGACTGTAATTCTCAACGCGTTCTTGTAAAAAGGATTGAAGGTAGCGTAAACCCGTCCGTCGCCCTCCTTTTTGAAAAGGGGTATCGGTTGGGGTTTCTAACGTTGGAATCTTAAAATGAATTTCGAGTTTTTCAATTTCAGCATATTTCACAAACGATCGACCGTTGGCACTGAAGGGAAAGCAAGGTTTTTCCATGAAATCATACCAATCTTCTTTCCACGTTTGACGGTTGCGTAACCCTCGAATAACGCCGTTGGTTACGTATTCAAACCAAGGGATTCCATTGGCACGCAATAGCTCTGCCACAGCGATATCCCGATGAAATGTTCGTTGAATTCCCGTTTCTTGGTGCGAATAAACACCCGTAAGGCAACACCGGTCAATTAGCTTTTGAAAAACACTCGTAGCTTCTTCTTCCACCACCAATATTTGCGTGTGATAGGGCAGAAGTTCCTGTTGTAAATCCTGCAAGCTTTGTCGGATAAAATCAAAATGACGGGTGCTGTAATGGCAATCTTGTAGTAGGGAAGGTTCAAAAATATACAGCAAAAGCACCTTTTCCTTGCTTTCTAAGGCACGAAATAAAGCTTCGTGGTCCTGCAAGCGTAAGTCGCGTTTAAGCCATACAAGTTTCATGAGGTGTATCTTTGGGTTATCCTACTGCTGCTTTATATACCCGTAAACAGCGATCACGGGCTTCTTTGTGGTCGACAATGGGTTTGACATAATAGGGAGTGTCTACTTCGGGCACCCAATGACGAATGTATTTCCAGTCTTTATCAAATTTTTTTTGCTGCTCCGTTGGATTGAAAATGCGAAAGTACGGTGCGGCATCGACACCACTTCCTGCAGCCCATTGCCAATTGCCAACATTACTAGCCTGTTCGTAGTCGAGGAGTTTTAGGGCAAAATAACTTTCTCCCCAGCGCCAATCGATCAGGAGGTGTTTGCATAAAAAGCTGGCCGTAATCATGCGCACGCGATTGTGCATGTGTCCTGTGGCATTCAATTCCCGCATTCCCGCATCAACAATGGGATAACCTGTTTGACCTTGACACCATTTTTCAAACCAATCGGTATTGTTATCCCAGACAATTTCGTCGTATTTTGACTTAAAACTTTGTTGTACCGTATGTGGGAAATGCCATAGGATTTGCATAAAAAATTCACGCCAAATCAATTCATTCCAAAAAGTTTCGTTTTTCTCGGCTATAGCTTTAGCAATCATTTGCCGAATGGAAACGGCACCAAATCGTAAATAAATCCCCAAAAAAGAGGTTTTATTCAGCGCCGGAAAGTTGCGCGTAGCTTCGTAATTTTGAATCAACGTAGCCGAAATATCGTAAGGACGAACCGTTATTTTTGAGGGGGTAAATCCAATATCTTCCTTGGTCAAAAAAGGATAATCATGGGCCACCACTTGATGTAAAAGCGTCTCTGAAGGATGGTGGGTGAGGGAAATGGTTTTGAAACGTTCTTTCCAACGTCGGCTGTAAGGCGTATAAACCACATAAGGTGTTCCATCGTCTTTCACCACTTCACTTTTTTCAAAAATCACTTGATCTTTTGAGGTTTTAAAAGCAGTGTTGTGCGCTTGAAAAAGTTGGTGCAACGTTTTGTCACGTTTTCGCGCGTAAGGTTCGTAATCATGGTTGGTGTAAACGGTGTCGATGCTATGGTTTTTAACCAATGTGGCAAAAACAGTTTCGGGGGTACCATGAAAAACGGCCAATGATTTGCCCACCTGTTGTAAGGCGCTTTGTATTTCCTCCAAACAACGGTGAATGAAACTTACGCGGGCATCATCGGGAGGCAATTGCGAGAGAATGGTGGTGTCAAAAATGAAAATAGGCAAAACGGGATGGCCGCTGTTTAACGCATGAAACAAGCCAACATTGTCGGTTACCCGAAGGTCTCTTCGAAACCAAAAAATCGATATCTTATCCATTGACCAAAAGCGTAGACATTCCACCATCAACGGCAAAAACTTGTCCCGTAATCCAATTGCTCTGTTCGTGCAACAAAAAGGCTGTCATTTGAGCAATATCTTGGGGCGTTCCCACTTTTTTCATGGGGTTACGCAAAGCCGCTTTTTCCTTTTTTTCTTCCGAATTCAAAAATTTGTCCGCCAAAGGTGTATCGGTCAATGAAGGAGCGATTACATTCATGCGAACTTTGGGTGCATATTCGGCAGCAAACGCTTTGGCAAACCCTTCAATGGCTCCTTTGGCAGCGGCCACCGAAGTATGAAAGGGCATTCCCATTGTTGCGGCCACCGAACTGAATGCCACAACACTCGACTGCGGTGCTGCGGTGAGTTGGGGTAAAACCGTTTGCATTACTTTGACCAAACCTAAAAAGTTAATTTGTAGGTCGGACTCAAAGGCTTCGGGTTTTAAGCCCTTAAACGGTCGCAAATTGATGCTCCCCGGCAGGTACACCAAACCGTGAAGTTCGGCGGGTAACGCACTCGTATCCAAGCTATCTTGTGTAGCATCAAAGGGAATGTGGGTCAACTTTAAATCGCCCAAGTCTTCAGCACTTCGAGAAGCTACATAAAGGTTCGTTTCAAATTGCAATTGTTGGGCTAGGGCACGTCCAATTCCTTTGGAACCGCCAATGAGTAATATATTTTTCATAATTATTCTGATTTATATTCACCAAATAATTCGACTAGTTTTTGGGTTCGGTAGGCAAAAATTTGTTCCAATCGCGGACGAACCAACACGGGATGCATCAGTTGTCCCAGTACCCCCATAGGTAATTTGTAATCTACGATATCTTCCATTTCTACACCTCCGGGAATTTCTTTGAAAAAATGTTTGTGGTGCCATAAAGCATAGGGACCGAAACGTTGTTCATCTACAAAATATTCTTTGTCGATAACGTGCGTGATTTCAGTGACCCATTTCATTGGAATCCCTAAAAGCGGCGTCACAATATATTGAATGACCTGTCCGGGATACATTTTTCGATCGGCTCCTGAGAGGGTTTTGAACCCCATATCGTCGGGCGTAATCGTGTTCAAATTCATCGGATCGGAGAAGAAATCCCAGGCTTGCTCTAAAGTAATAGGCAATTTTTGTTTGGACTTCAAAGTGTATATCTTCATACGTATTTATTTTGGGTAAAGATATGCTTTGTTTAACAAACAGAAAAATAAGTTAAACAAAATTTATATTCATTTAAGTTTAAATTAACAGTTTGCCTACGGTGATTTAGTAATTTTGACGGTACTAAAAAACAGAACAAATGAAAAAACTAATCTATGCTGTCGCCTTTATGTTGGCTACCTATGCCATCGAAGCGCAAGTAAAAACACCACAACCGAGTCCGAAGACCACCGTGCAACAAGTCGTTGGTTTGACCGATGTTACTCTAGACTACTCCCGTCCCAGTGCCAAAGGGCGTACAATTTTTGGGGATTTGGTTCCTTTCGGGAAATTATGGAGAACGGGGGCCAATTTGAATTCGATGATCACCTTTTCGGATGATGTAACCATTGACGGGAAAGCATTACCAAAAGGAAAATATGCCTTATTTACAGTACCTAAAGCGGATAATTGGGAAATTATTTTTTACAAAACCACCGACAATTGGGGTACGCCCGAAGAGTTTAAAGAATCGGATGTTGCTTTACGTGCCAACGCCAAACCGATATTGACCGACCGTCGCGTTGAAACGTTTACCTTAAGCATTGGAAATATTTCCAATGATGCAGCGGACTTGGAAATTGCTTGGGAGAAAACGTTTGTAGCGTTAAAATTTGAAGTACCTTCCAAAAAAGCGGCTATGGCGAGTATTGCCAAAGTATTGGCGGGACCCACGGCAGGCGATTATTTCTCTGCAGCACAGTACTATTACCAAGCCAATATTGACCACAACAAAGCTTTGGAGTTTATTAATAAAGCCATCGGAATGGTTAAACCCGGCGAAGATGCACCGTTTTGGCACTTGCGTTTAAAATCGTTGATTCAAGCGAAGTTAGGCGATAAAAAAGGAGCTATCGAAACAGCTAAATTGTCACTGGCGGGTGCTCAAAAAGAGAAAAACGACGATTATGTCAAAATGAATAACGATTCCATTAAAGAGTGGAGTAAATAAAATGAAGGCCCCGATAAGGGGCTTTTTTTTTGAAGTATCTTTGCAGAATGAAGCCCAAAGTGCGTAAAAACCGAAAAATTGAAGAACGATACAACGTCATCACGCACGGGTTAGGTACGGTATTATCCTGTGTAGCACTTTTTATGTTGTTTCAAAAGAGTAAGCACTACTCGGATGGGGTGACATCCTTTGCCGCAATGCTATTTGGGGGGAGTTTATTGCTGTTGTATGGCGCTTCAACGTATTACCATGCCGTTTGGCGTTTGCGTCATAAAAAATGGGGGCAACGGCTGGATCATTTGAGCATTTATGTACTTATTGCCGGTACGTATACACCAGTGGTTTTGGTGGGAATTCAGGGCGCGTGGGGTTGGACGTTGTTGGGGCTCATTTGGACCTTAGCTCTTGTTGGTTTTGGATTTAAATTTTCGCGTTTTCGCCACCACGAACGTATTTCACTAGGTTTGTATGCCTTGATGGGCTGGCTTTGCATCATTGCTCTCGACCCAATGGTAGAACGACTATCCCGAGAAGCGCTTATTGGAATTGCCCTAGGAGGTTTCTTTTACACCGCGGGGATTTACTTTTATGCCAACGATCGAAAACGATATTATCATCCCATTTGGCACCTCTTTGTGTTGGGAGGAAGTGCCAGTCATTTTGCAGCGATTTATTACTTTATCCTGCCCTAAGTCAAGGTTGTTTCCTCGGTAATCTCAAGGGTAGAAGGCGCTTTGGGTTGTGTTTTTTGAATCAACCACGATAAGGTGATGGTGAGCATAGCACCAATAAAGTTTAACCACAAGAAACTCACCACATCCAAATAATAGATGTAAAAAATCAGTAATTGACAGAGTACCGCCCCGTAGAAAATCGCATGGGCTTTTATCGAACGGATGTAGAAGCCTACTAAGAAAATACCCAATACCGTACCATAGAAAATAGATCCAACGATGTTGACCAATTGAATCAAGTTTTCAAAAAGCGTTCCTACACAGGCAAACAAAATGGCAATTACGCCCCAAAGCAGCGTAAAATAGCGGGTGGCCATCACATAATGGCGATCGCTCTTTTCTGTTTTTAAATTGCGCTTGTAAATATCAATCGCCGTGGTCGACGCCAAGGCATTTAAGCCCGAAGCCGATGAGGACATAGCCGCAGAGAGAATAACAGCCAAGAGTAAACCAATCAATCCCTTGGGAAGGTAGTTCAATATAAAATACAAAAACACATAATCTTTATCGTTGGTCTCCGCTTTAGGGTCGGCTTTGGCAATAAGTTCTTTGGCTTGGTCGCGAAGATCACGCTCTTTCCCCGAAATAGCCGTCAAACGATTGCGTAATATGGGATTATCGTAATTTTGATTAAGATGGTCGATGTACAGTAAATTGTATTCTTTTTTCTCCTCCGTCAACGCTTTTAATTGCTCTTCCAATTGCTGGTATTGCTGGGCATACGGCGATTTTTCAATGGTCGCTTTGTTGACAGGGTTAAAATTTAAAGGTACTTCATGAAATTGGAAGAACACAAACACCATGACGCCAATCAAAAGAATAAAGAACTGCATGGGAACCTTTAAAAAACCGTTCATAATTAAGCCCATCTGACTTTCTTTATCTGATTTCCCTGAAAGATAGCGTCCAACCTGCGATTGATCGGTACCGAAATAGGCTAAGCTCAAGAAAAAACCACCAGCGATTCCGCTCCAAATGGTGTATCGAGTCTCGGGATCAAAAGAAAAATCAACGATATTCATTTTCTCATTGGCGCCGGCGATATGCAACGCATTCGAAAAAGTCATATCGTTGGGCAACATATATAAAATGAGAAAGAATGTAATAAACATCCCACTCATAATGACAAACATCTGTTGTTTTTGCGTTACGTTGACCGCTTTAGTTCCTCCCGAAAAGGTATAAATAATCACGAGGATGCCTATGATGACGTTGAGTAACGTTAGATTCCACCCCAAAAGTGTAGATAAAATGATGGAGGGGGCATAAATAGTGAGTCCCGTTCCCAATCCCCGTTGGATCAAAAAGAGAATGGAGGCGAGCGATCGGGTTTTTAAATCAAATCGCTGTTCCAAGTACTCGTAGGCAGTGTAAACACGCAATTTATGGTAAATGGGTATAAAGGTGAGCGATATAACCACCATAGCAATGGGCAAACCAAAGTAGAATTGTACAAACCCCATGCCGTCATGGTACGCTTGCCCGGGTGTTGAGAGAAACGTTATGGCACTGGCTTGTGTAGCCATAACCGAAATGCCTACCGTAAACCAATTGGTTTGTTTGTTGCCTAAAATATACTCTTCGACATTACGGCTTCCTTGCGTTTTATACACCCCATACACTACAATCGTGAGTAGCGTGACCGATAAAATAATCCAATCGATTTGCTGCATCTAGGAGTAATTTTGCATGAGTAAAAAGAAAATTAAGATATACACAGCGTTAATTACCAACAACCATGTGTATCGATTGGTCCAGCGGGATTCGTTGTCTGATTTCATACGCATTTATTTTCCGGCCGAAATTAAATTGGCCAATAAGCGATAAGCCCCTGGAACTCCTTCTGGAAGCTCGCGGAAAAAGCTTAACCCAGTGTAAATATACGTTCCTTTTCCATAAGTTGCGACCAATAAGGCACCGTCTTTGGGTTTTTCTCCTGTATCATTTGCCGAAAGGAGCGCTGTATATTGACGATCCCATTCGCTTGGGTAATAGAGTCCTTGTTCTTGTTTCCACCCTTTGAAATCTGCTGCAGTGAGCTTGTTGGGACTTGTCATGATGCGATGGTTAGGCTGTAGGAAGCGAACTTCGGCGGTTTCTTCGGTAACGCGATCGCGAGAAATTTTGATCGGGTAGGGAGCAAAATCTTTGGTCACAAAATCATCCAAGGTGTTGTATTGGACAATCAACGTTTTTCCATTTTTAACAAAATCCAACAATAACGCTTGTTTGTAGGCTAAGGCATTGACCACATTATAGGCCCGAATTCCCGTAATCACCACATCAAAAGCTTCTAACGTTTGGGCCGTCAAGGATTCGGGTTGCAAAAGCGTGACCGAATATCCCATTTGTTGTAAACTGGTGGGGACTTCATCTCCAGCCCCCATGATATAGCCGATTTTTTCATCATTGGTTTTGATATCCAACTTGATCGCTTTGGCCGTCGCGGATTTCAATACCATTTGTTTGTAAATATGCGGGTACTGAATGTCTACTTTATCCCAAGAATAGGTTGCTTCACCCAAGGTAACCACACTCTGAATAACCGCTTCTGAAGCTTCTTTCGGTGGCGTAAGCGTAAAGGTCAGCGTAGACGTTTCGCCTTTTCGTTGGAGCGAAAAAGGAATCGATTCGGGGGTTATCTTCCATGAAGCGGGAACTTCCACACGAACGGTTCCAGTGATGTTGTCTTTTCCTGCTTTGACGACAACTTGAACATCTCGCGCTTTACTTTTGGGAAAAATCATCACCTTGTCTTTGAGTGTCGAAGTCACCGCAGGTACGATATCGAGCGGCTGGTAAACTTCGCCTTTGACATCGTCATTATATTTATACACCACCTTTTTGGTATAAGGAATTGCAACACCTAAAACCGAAAAGGTAAACGTAACGCTTGTTGGGCGCTCCACATCGGGTTTGCCACGACGGGTTAGCGCTGCAACGGTATACATTCCCAAACTTGCGGATTCTTCCAAATAGTAGGGCGCGGTGTAGGGATAATTGGCTGGCAATGTCCATGAAAAACTATGGGTCTTGGCCTGATTGTAGGGAAGCACGACATTGTTCCACTCCACTGGGGTTGGGGGATAGGTTTCTATTCGTGTCAATTGTATAGCTGCTGTACTTCGGTTGATGGCTTCGACTTTAACTCCAAGAGTGCTTCCGGGAGTTGTCTCTTGGCTGTCGGCTACGGCTTCTACATAAAGTCCGGCGCAGGCTGCAATAATTCGTTTGATTTCCTCCGATTTTTGTTCCCGCCAAAACGGGTCTGAAAGTTGTTGAATTAAGGCATACGCTTTTACCAAATCCGGGAGACTCGCTGCAGGATTGTTGAAATTGAATGACTTTTGAACGCCTTCCAAAAGCTCCCCAATAGGTTTTCCTTCGGGCAAACGGTTCCATGTGGTATCGATGCCTTCAAACAAGTTGGACGAAGCCACGGGTTTATCGCCTTTTAACCATTCCAAATATTCCATTTCACTGCCGCGCGTGCCCGTATTTCCGAAACCTTGGGATTGGTGGCAACTGCGACTCAAAGCAGCGATTTCTTGGTTGGATTTTCCATTGTAGGGATAAAAAACACCGATGTCAAAGCCTGTTAAATTGGACTTATCGGCTTTTTCAAATTTTTCTCTACTGCCATAAAACCACCACGAGGTATTGAAATAAATTCGTTTGGGTTGCCAAAGTTGTGTAAACGCCAATTGCTCAGGAAAAGCGGCAGCTGCTGCACTAAGTTCAAAAGCCTCCAATGCCAATTGTGCTGAAGCGGTATGGTGTCCGTGGGTGGTTCCCGGAGAACGATGGTCAAAACGGTTGATGATAATATCGGGACGAAATTGACGGATCACCCAAACCATATCGCTGAGTACTTGTTCTTTATCCCATATAGCAAGAGTTTCCGTTGGGTTTTTAGAAAAACCAAAATCGTTAGCTCGGGTGAAATATTGTTCTCCGCCGTCAATTTTTCGCGCTTCAATCAACTCTTGTGTGCGAATAACCCCCAGCAGCTCTCGTAATTCGGGTCCGATTAGATTTTGACCGCCATCACCGCGAGTGAGCGACAAATACCCTGTTCGGGCATGAACATGATTGGCAAGATAAGCGATGAGTCGGGTGTTTTCATCATCGGGATGCGCAGCTACATAAAGCACATTTCCCAGGAAATTTAACTTTTCAATTTGATGATAAATGTCAGAAGCACTTGGTTTTTCAGGACGTTGGGCTGAGGCTATAAAGCCCATCCAAACCAAAGCTACCCACCAAAACGATTGACGCATGAGTACACTTTTTGATTTCATTCAAAAGTAAGGATTTCCCCGGAGTGGGATTTTGTTTTTCGTTTTCTTTAACAAAAATAGAAAAGGGAACTATGAGGATACTACGGACGCATTTTCAAGTCCAATTCCATTGTCCGATAAAAGGCAATAGAGCCACAATAAGCTGGGTGAAAAAGGAGGTGAATAGGCGAGGAAAAGATTATTTTATTCCAAAGATTGATGAAGGAAAAAATGTGACTTTGAAAACGATAGCTTCATCCTTTAATCCCAATAGTCTTAATCCGTAAATTCCCGTGGGTCGGCCTCATGTTGCACTATTGAGATCCCTTTTTGAAGTAAGAGGTTGTTGGGATACGTAATGCGTTCGCCTTCACGAGTGCGTAAATCCACATGAAAAGCATTGATGTCTTCAATTTCTCCTTCTACGGGAAAATCTTTGTCGTGAATTTTAATCACGTCACCAATTTTAAACGGAAAAAAGAAAAAGAGAATCACACCCGAAGTCACATTACTCAGAATTGACCATTGCGCAAACATAGCCACTCCAATTACGGTGGTGACCGAGGAGACTGTGAGAAAAATATCTTCTTGTTGCACGCCCCAAATGATGATTAGAGCAATAAAAGCAACGATGTTAATCAGTAAATTGATGTATTTGATTACCAGATTAGTACGGTGCTCGAGCGTGTGGTTATTTTGGGCATAACGACGAACGAGTTTTGCCATCACCACGCGTAAGACAATCACTGCAATAATGACGATTAATGTCGCGATAATTTCAGCGGAAAAACGTTGGAAATCCATATTATAAATGACCTTCTGCGTTGCGTTGGTTGATATAATTAAGTTGGTGCTCGGCTACATAATTCCGAAAAATCGCCACCAACGAATCGTAATACTTTTTTAAATGTTGTACGTTAATTTCCGGATTTTGATCCACCGGAATCGTCACAGGCATTTCGTTGAGGTATTGGTGCAACTCGGGATAATTATCGCGAATTACCATGGTAATTTTTAAAATCTTGGCATTGAGCTCTTGTTCCGTTTCCATGAATTGAATCGGTATTTTTTATCCCCTTAAAAGTACAACTATTTTAAGTAGTGTGTTGTTAAAAAGCGATAAACTTTTTCAGTGGGTAAACCGACCACATTGGTATATGATCCTTCAATTTTGGCGATTCCAGTAAGTCCAATCCAATCCTGAATTCCATAAGCACCAGCCTTGTCAAAGGGTTGGTATCGGTTGAGGTAGTAATGAATGGCCTCCAAATCAAGCGAAGCAAAGGTTACTTTTGTAGTGTCAAACAGCAACTCCTCCGACCTTGTCGTTTTAAAACATACGGAAGTGATTACCTCGTGGGTCACTCCCGACAATTGTTGTAACATGGCTACAGCATCGTCATAATTTTTAGGTTTTCCCAACGCTTGATTGTTGAGCCAAACCAAGGTGTCGCTGGTAATTAGCAATTCGTCATCGGCCAACAAACCTTCAAAAGCGCGGGCTTTTTCGCGTGCAATATGGTTGGTGATTTCCTCAGCGCGCAAGGTTTCGGGATACACTTCGTCAATTTCTTTGAGTCGAATTTCAAAGTCCAAGTCCAATTCCTTGAAGAACTGTTGCCGTCGGGGCGAACCCGAAGCAAGGATGATTTTAAACGGTTTGGGCATTTTGAATCACGTTATAGGTGAGTACTGCAATGGAGAGGATACCAAAAAAGAAAATCAATTTGAGGACGCGACTCATCAATCGATAATCGGCTTTTTCTCGCGCCGACCACGCCTTAATCGCCACCCAAAATAAGGGCGCAATTACCGTGACAGTGGCATAAATTACGGTAATCCAAAGTTTGTATTCCAATACCTGAGTAAACGTATAGATTAGCAAAACAGCACCCGCCGCAAGCGCAATGAGGGCGGTAACATAATTCGTTTTTTGCTGCCCCAAAACAATAGGTAAGGTTTGTAACCCTTCTTGCTGGTCGCCTTCAATATCTTCTTGGTCTTTAATGATTTCACGTAAAAAGGTGAGTACCACGGCAAATAACGCGTAATCTTTGAGCATGTCAAACATGACTTTCATCGTTTGCCGATTGCCATCGTAGGTGACCGGATAGAGGTCAAAAATCACGATAAATAAGATACTTGCACCGGCCAACAAGGCCACCACCAAATTTCCGATAACAGGCATTTGTTTGAGTGAAGCGGCATACACATACAGCAGGGCTACTACCAAAACGTAGAACACCGCAAATCCAGGTTTTTCAATCACATTGGATAGATAAAAGCCCAAGGCTACGCCCAAAATTGAGAGCGCTCCGTAAGCATAGTAGCCTTTTTCTTCCGAAATGGAAACCCCAATGATACGGCGCTCTGGTTTGTTGTGTGCATCGACCTCTTGATCAAAAATATCATTAATTACATAACCTCCAGCCGCGATGCATACCATGGCTAAAATAAAAAGACTGTATTCGATATCGGTTAAGGCTAAAAAGATATTTTGTTGCATCAAAAAACCATACCGGAAAATGAGGAGCATAAAGGCTAGTAAAAGTAAATTCTGAAACCGTATAAGTTTGAAGTAGTTCATGGTAGTATATTCAATGACTTTTTAAAATTAATCGTGTTGACCGTTGTAATAAGTGTGCCATTTGCCTTGCACCTTCATCACTTGCTCGATGACTTCCCGTACGGCCCCTTTTCCACCATTTTTATGGGATATGTAGTGGGAAATCGCTTTGATCTCGGGACTTGCATCTTGCGGGCAAGTGGGCAAACCTACACGTTGCATCACATGGTAATCGGGAATGTCATCGCCCATGTATAAAACGTGCGCAGGATTGATTTGGTATAATTCGCAGTATTCCGTAAAAGTTTCCACCTTGTCGGGTGTCCCCAAATAAATATCAGTAATGCCCAAATTGCGCAAACGAATCCGAACACCTTCATTACTTCCCCCCGAAATAATACACACCGAATATCCACTTTCAAGAGCGGCTTTCATGGCAAAACCATCGCGAATATGCATCTCGCGCAGCATTTCTCCCGTGGGCGACACATGTACGGTACCGTCGGTTAATACGCCATCGACATCAAAGACAAACGTCGTAATGTCATTCATAACTTCTTTATAGCTTTTGGACATGATCAATAATGGATTGGGTAAGTAATTGATAAATTTCTTTCGGATAAGGTTGTGTGAGCATCGATTGGTGTCGTTCCAAGGTAGCTGTATCGCCTCGAAGTGCCGGACCTGTTTGGGCTTGCGTAGGAGTGAGGGTCTGTACTTTGGCTGCGGTTTCCAGTATCAAGGGTTTGAGTACTTCAAAGGAAACACCATGTTCTGCGCAAAGGTCAGCGCCCAATTGATACAAGTGATTTGTGAAATTGCAAACAAATACGGCCGCCAAATGCAAGGCTAAGCGTTGCTGTTCATCGATAGAAAAAATGGCACTGGATACGGTACGCGCAAGTTGCTCTAAAAGGAGATAGTCTTCTTTTTTGTCAGCTTCAAGACAAAAGGGTATCGTGCTGTAATCCAATGGTTTTCCTTTGGTAAACGTTTGCAACGGATATAAAACTCCGCTGCGATGATGCTTCGGAAGTACGTGCATTCCAGTGGCACCCGAGGTGTGTACCACCAATTTCCCTGTTCCCGGAATTTCATGCCCCAGTGCAGCAATGGCATGATCACTCACAGCCAATACATACACTTCTGCGTCGGCAATTTCGTTCATCGAAGTCACTACGGGACAGGAGATTGGAAGCGAATGTAACGTCTCGGGGTGACGCGCAACCACCTGAACCAGCGACTTTTGAAAAGCTTGAATCAGATGCTGTGCCACATTTCCAGAGCCAATAATGACCAATCGTATCATGGTCGTAAAGGTAGTAAAAAAAGGGAATTTGCCAATTGACGCATGCTTTCACAACATTTCCTAATATTCCTTTAAATTCCACACTTTCGCCACCATGCTTTTTATTTTTTGCGTTACTTTTGCGTAAATTTTAAAATAAAATGGCGAATCGAATTCTAGCGCTCTTGTTTTCCACCCGTTTAATGGCGGTTTTGTTCATCTTGTATGCCGCCGCTATGGCCGCAGGAACGTTTATTGAGAGTGCTTACAATACCGACACGGCTCGGATTTGGGTCTACAATACCCGTTGGTTTGAGCTTATTCTTTTCTTTTTCTTGATTAACTTTATGGGAAACATCAAGCGCTACCAATTGCATTTGCGTAAAAATTGGGCTACCTTGTTGCTGCATCTTTCCTTTATTTTTATCATTATTGGCGCCGGAATTACCCGTTATATCAGTTACGAAGGGATGATGCCCATCCGTGAAGGTGAAAGTGCCAATCAGTTTTATTCCGATCGTACCTTCCTTACCGTTTTGGTCGATGGAAATTATAAAGGGGAACTAAAACGACGTGTTTTAGAAAAACCATTAATTCTCTCTGAGGCAGTGTATCCACCCTTTGCCTCCAATCATTTTGCCCTCGAAGAACGTTTTGACACGGTTCCGTTTACCATTGAATACGACAGTTTCTTAATGAATGTGAAGGAATCCATTAAAGCCGATCCGAAAGGGAAATTGTATTTTAAACTGGTTGAGGCGGGCAATGGCGAACGACACGAACATTACTTAGCAGAAGGCGAAGTGCAAAGTATCCACGGCTTGTTATTTGCGTTTAACAAACCCATGGAAGGCGCCATCAATATCACTTCTGATGGTTCGAATTCAACGATTAAAACGCCGTTTGCAGGTAACTTTATGCGCATGGCAGACCAGTTAAAAGGTGAGGTAACAGCTAATACCGAGGCGGCATTAATGCTACGATCCTTATATAATGTAGGCGGCTCGCAGTTTGTTTTTCCCGAGCCTCCGATGCGTGGCGTAAAAGATTTTGTTTCTGGGGGTGATTACAAAGCCAAAAACTCCGATGATGCCCTCACCGTTCAGATTCGTACGGGGGGTAAAACCGAACGGGTGACCTTAGTGGGATCAAAAGGGAAAACCGGCGAACCTCGAATTATTAAAGTGGGCGATTTAGAATTTACACTTCAATTTGGAAGTAAGGTTTATGAATTGCCGTTCTCCATGAAGTTGAACGATTTTATCGCCGATAAATATCCAGGAACAGAAAAAAGTTACTCTGCATTCAAGAGTATCGTAACCGTTATCGATAAAGAAAAAAAGACCGATGCCGAGATTTATATGAATCATATCTTAGATTACGGAGGCTATCGTTTTTTCCAATCTTCATTTGATCCCGATGAAAAGGGAACCATTCTTTCCGTGAATCACGATTTTTGGGGTACATTGATTACCTACATTGGGTATTTCTTGTTGTTTTTTGCCATGTTGGCCATTTTATTCGACAAAAACACCCGCTTCGCAAGTTTAAAACGAAAGTTAGGACAACTCAAAGAACAGAAAGCTGCCTTAACACTTCTTTTATTGTTTGGCTTTTCAGGTTCCCTATCCGCGCAGCATTCAGATCATGACGGACACCAACATGCTCCGGCCAAGCCCCAAAAAGAGGTGGTGTTCAACTATTTGGACTCGGTAAAAAAATACGCGGTTCCTGAAAAACAAGCGGCTCAATTCGGACGTTTAGTCATTCAAGATGAAGGAGGACGGATGAAACCTGTCAACACGTTTTCCTCCGAATTATTACGAAAAGTGAGTAAAAGCGATACCTATGAAGGACTTAATGCCGATCAGGTATTCCTTTCTATGGTGATGTACCCAAAAGCCTGGGAAAATTTACCCATCATCTATTTGAAACGCGGGAACGACAGCATTCGTAAGTTAATTGGGGTGGACAAAGAAGCAAAGTACGTTCGTTTTAAGGACTTTATCACCCCAGAAGGGAATTACAAATTATCGCCTTACCTCGATGATGCCTACAAAACGACCAACCCCAACAATTTTCAAAAAGACTTTGTGGAGGCCGACAAGAAGATCAACCTCATGTTTAGCGCCATGTACGGTGGTATTTTGAAAATATTCCCCGTGCCCAATGATAAAGGCAACAAATGGGTTTCTTTCATGGAAATCAATCAGCCCACGGGAACGGATTTGGATAAAATTAAAAATGCCTTTCCGTATTATCTCAATGAGTTAGGCAAAGGCGCTACAACCCAAAACTATACGATGGCCAATACCTTGCTTCAAGGGATTGAAGATTATCAAAAGAAGTTTGGAAAAGCCGTTCGTCCCTCCGACGATCAAATCACTTCCGAAATATTGCTCAACAAATACGATGTGTTCCGCAGTTTGTTCACTTGGTATATGTTGGCAGGAAGCCTGATGTTGATCTTAGTGATTGTTCAAATTTTCACCAACAACAAACCGTTGCGCTATGCGATCACTACTTTTCATGTAATCATTGGTCTTTTGTTTGCAACCCATACTTTAGGTTTAATCGCCCGTTGGTATGTGTCGGGACATGCGCCTTGGAGTGATGCCTACGAAAGTATGATTTATGTAGCTTGGGCGACGATGTTTTTCACTTTAGCGTTTGATAAAAAGTCGAAATTAACCATCGCTGCCGGAACTTTTGTGGCTTCCATGATTTTGATGGTCGCGCACATGAGCTGGATGGATCCACAGATTGCCAATTTGCAACCCGTATTGAATTCGTATTGGTTAATGATCCACGTAGCGGTGATTGTGGCCAGTTACGGTCCATTTACGTTGGGAATGATTTTGGGAATTGTGGCTATGTTCTTGATGTTGGTGACCACAACCAAAAATAAAAATGCCATGGAATTGCATATCAAGGAAATTACCTATATCAACGAAATGGCGTTAACCATTGGTTTGGTGCTCTTGACCATTGGTAACTTTTTGGGGGGACAGTGGGCCAATGAGAGTTGGGGACGCTATTGGGGTTGGGACCCAAAAGAAACCTGGGCTTTAATCAGTATTATGGTGTATGCTTTTGTGATTCACGCTCGATTAGTCCCTGGTTTGCGCGGATTGTTTGCATTTAATTTTATGAGTGTTTTGGCATTTGCGTCTATTTTGATGACTTATTTTGGGGTCAATTTCCACCTTACAGGGATGCACTCCTATGCGACAGGAGAAAAACAAAATGTAGATATCTATATTCGAATTTTTGTCGTCTTTATGGTGTTTGCGTCTTTTGTATTTTGGCGCTATCGAAAGCTTTACGCCAAGCCCAAAAAAGCTTAATAAACGGTAAAGAAAAAGGTTCAACGTATATGGTTGAACCTTTTTTTTGGATTTGGGGGTGTAAAAAGGGTTAGACTTTTCCGAGGGTATACAGTTGCTCCATAGTAGGTGTGGCGCTACCTCCCGCAGGTTCAAGAGTAATTCCAAAGGCTTGGGCATCACCGGTAGTTTCTACGGCAAATACTTTAGCTGGATTTTTGGTAAAATCGTTAAGCAAACCAATACTTGTTGGTGTAAGCGTTGGAGTTAACTTAAGCGACCATATCTGATACACTTTACCTTTGGGCGGTTCAGGTAATCCTGAGGCATCTACATAGACCTGTTGTGTTTTTTGGTTCCAATAAATAGTCGCTGTGGCTTGAGGGGCAACCGTTTGTCCCGCCAAGGCTACTACCGTATTTTGACGATCGCGAATTACTTGTAACGCGACTTCGGTCTGTTGCTTTTCGAGGGTTAACGTGACAACCGATTTTTGTAAATTCGATTTTTCCGTTTCGGTCGATTTTAATTGTGTAGCCACGGTGTTGTTCTGGTTGTATTGGAAAACAACACCCAACAACAAGGCGATCGAGGCAGCCCAACCCAAGTAGGTGCTCGTATTTCGACGGCGAGTTATTGGGATTACAGGGGTTGATGCGAGCGCCAAGGATGTTTTTAACCGTTCAAAAACACCGGCTGATAGGGCAGGAGCGAGACTGGAGGAGAGATTGATAACCGATTTTTCAATGGCAATGATCTCCTCATTAACCTCATTTTCCTGTTTCGCCAAGGACGAAATTTCTGCCGTTTCTTCTGCTGTTAAAACGCCGTAGACATACAATTCGAGTTGTCCAGATTCAATTATTTCTGCTGCTTTCATGATACGTTCAAATACGTTCTTAAATCATTTATACAATTCCGATTTTGGGTTTTTACCGTCCCGAGAGGAAGATTCAGTTCTTCTGAAGCCTCTTGCTGAGTATACCCTTTGAAAAACAACAAATCCAATAACTGGATGCATTTGGGTTTTAACTTTTTTACAAAATCTTTAATCCCAATGGTGTCAATGCGATGGTTCATGCGACTGTTGTCTCCTACCATAGATACGAAGTTTTCTACCGATAGGTTTTTTTGACTGTTGTTGTAGCCTTTAGAACGGAGTTTATCGATGGCTGTGTTGCGCGCAATGTTTAAAATCCAAGTGTAAAAACGACCTTTACTGTCGTTGTAACTGTCGATGTTTTTCCAAATTTTGACAAAAGCTTCTTGCAGCACATCTTCGGCTTCTTCCGAATCTTTAATTAAATTCGAAATCACCGCAAATAAACTTTTGGAATACATGTCGTACATCGTGGTAAAAGCCCGCTCATCTTTATTTTGTAAGAGCGGAATCAATTGTTCCTGAGTCATAATAGCGTCTATTAGTTTCACAAATTTTATTTAGAGTTTTATCATCTACGTAAGTTGGAATCTTTTGGTTTTTATTTTTTTGAAAATTAACATAAATTTTGGAGGTCTCCCGTTAAAGTGTTTAATTTTTTTATTGTAATTTTAAACAAAAATACTTCATGAAACTAAAACTAATCACCGTTGCCCTAATTTATGGTTTGCTCTCTTGCAAACAAAGTGAAAATTCGGTAGCCCAAGCTGCTATTTCGGCGACACAAAACGAAACCCCTATGGCCAAAGAAACGATTTATCAATTTAAAGTAGAAGATTTGGAAGGCAATACTTTTGATTTTTCTTCTTTAAAAGGAAAGAAAATTTTAATTGTAAACACAGCCTCCAAATGTGGATTAACCCCACAGTACAAAGATTTGGAAGCCTTGTATCAAAAGTTTAAAGACAAAAATTTTGTGATTGTTGGATTTCCAGCCAATAATTTTGGACAGCAAGAGCCGGGAACCAATGCCGAAATTGCTACTTTTTGTCAAAAAAATTACGGCGTCAGTTTCCCTATGATGGCCAAAGTATCGGTAAAAGGAAGCGATATGTGTGCAGTGTATCAATTTTTAACCCAACAATCCCGAAACGGGTTGCAAGACAGTCGCGTTGAATGGAATTTTCAAAAGTATCTCATCGGTGCCGACGGTCATTTGGAGCAAGTAATTTCGCCTCAAGTTTCCCCCATGGATGCCAAGATCGTGGATTGGATTTCCAAATAATAATTTCCCCTGTTCGTCAGGGGATTTTTTTTGCACAATGATGACAAAAAAATCCGTACTTTTACCACCCAAACAGCACACTTCTCCATGAGTCAAAAACTACTACTCAATGCTACCGAAGTACACATTATCCTGCATCGTTTGGCTTGTCAGTTGATCGAGAACCATTCCGATTTTCAGCATACCGTATTGATAGGATTGCAACCGCGCGGCAAATACTTGGCGCAACGGTTAACCCAATTGTTGCAAAAAGACTACGGAGTTCATGCCATTCGATTGGGATTTCTAGACATTACTTTTTTTCGCGATGATTTCCGACGCAGTGGAAAACCTTTGGAAGCCAATAAAACACAAATTGATTTTTTAGTCGAAAATCAAAAGGTCGTTTTTATTGATGATGTATTGTTTACCGGACGCAGTATTAATGCTGCGCTCACGGCCATTCAATCCTTTGGACGTCCATCGGAAGTGGAATTACTAACCCTAATCGACCGCCGATTTAGCCGTCATTTACCCATTCAGCCCGATTACCGTGGTCGTCAAGTGGATGCCATCAACGATGAAGTTGTCAAAGTTTGTTGGCAAGAAAAGGAGGGCGAAGATGCCGTTTATTTGGTCACACAACCTTAATGCAACACACCCATGTCTGATCTTTCTGTCCATCATTTGCTCGGCATCAAATATCTAAAAGAACAAGATATTCAACTGATTTTTGAAACTGCCGATCATTTTAAAGAAGTCATCAACCGACCCATCAAAAAGGTTCCTTCCCTTCGCGATATAACCATTGCCAATATCTTTTTTGAAAACAGTACCCGTACGAAATTATCATTTGAATTGGCTCAGAAACGACTGTCTGCCGATGTCATCAGTTTTTCGGCAGCCCAATCGTCGGTGAAAAAAGGGGAGACCCTCATCGATACAGTGAATAATATTTTGGCCATGAAAGTCGATATGGTGGTCATGCGTCATGCGCACCCTGGAGCCGCTCATTTCTTGGCACAACAGGTTAAGGCAAGCATCATAAATGCCGGTGATGGCGCACACGAACATCCTACGCAAGCTTTACTCGACAGCTACTCCATACGCGAACGGTTGGGCGATGTGGCTGGAAAAAAAGTGGTCATTGTGGGCGATATTTTGCACTCGCGGGTGGCCCTTTCCAATATCTTTGCCCTCCAAATGCAAGGCGCCGAAGTTCGGGTATGTGGTCCGAAAACGCTCATTCCAAAATACATTGAAAGTTTGGGCGTCAAAGTAGAATCCAATTTGCGTCAAGCCCTCGAATGGTGTGATGTAGCGAATATGCTTCGTATACAAAACGAACGCTTGGATGTCTCGTATTTTCCCTCTACACGGGAATATGTGCAGCAATATGGCGTAAATCAAACGCTTTTAAATTCTTTGTCCAAAGAAATCGTAATCATGCACCCGGGTCCCATTAATCGCGGGGTAGAAATTACCTCCGAAGTCGCCGATGGTCCCCATTCGGTAATCTTGGATCAAGTCGAAAACGGCGTGGCCATTCGTATGGCAGTTATCTATTTGTTGGCTTCAAAATTAAAACCCTAATGAAAGTAGAAATAAAAGGACATACCACGATTCTGCGGGATACTGTCGAACCCATAGCCGATTTTTGTGCAAAAGTAACCCGAGAGCACGGGCAATTTGTAGCCCAAAATCTTATCATTGATTTGACACCTATCGAAGTTGATTTGGCCGCAGTTAAACTTTTTTCTCCTCTGGCAAAAGCACACCAAAAAGGAAAAAAGTCATTTGTCATCGTAGTGAAAGCCATTGATTTTAACGCTGTGCCAGCGCATTTACATGTCGTGCCTTCGTTGCAAGAAGCCCATGACATTATCGAAATGGAAGAAATTGAACGTGATTTAGGATTTTAATATGAGCAATAAAACATTTGTTTACCTCTACACCGTTGTGTTATTCGGACTCACATTTCTCTTTGTGCGGCGGTTGTTTGAAAACATAAAAACTGGCGACTACGACTATCTAAAGTTGGGACTTAATTTGGGAATTATCATTGTTTTGATTCTAAAAATTGTGCGCCTTGGGAAAATTGAAAACCAAAAAACCGATTCGTAATTGAAACTCACTGTCCTCGGATGTTATGCCGCTACACCGCGTACTTTTTCTAATCCCACCGCACAGGTATTAGAAATCAAAAACCATATTTTTTTGATTGACTGCGCCGAAGGAACACAAGTCCAGTTGCGAAAAAGCAAGATTAAGTTCTCCAAGATCAATCATATTTTTATTTCCCATTTGCATGGCGATCATTTTTATGGACTCATTGGACTTATTTCAACCTTTATGTTGCTCAACCGTGAAAACGATTTGCATGTATACGGTCCCAAAGGCATCAAGGAAATCATCTTATTGCAATTACGCGCCTCAGGTTCGTATACCGGCTACAATTTATATTTTCATGAGTTAGAATCCACCACCTCCGAAATCCTCTATGAGGACGAAAAAGTTCGCGTATCAACGATTCCACTTCACCATCGCGTCTATACCAACGGTTTCTTATTTCAAGAAAAAAATAAAGAGCGAAAACTGAATATCCCTGCCATTACCGAGTTGGAAATTGAACCGGTGTATTTTCGAAAAATTCAATACGGCGGCGACATTACCCTGGAAGACGGCCGCGTAATACCTAATGCCGATCTGACTTTTGACCCAGCCGTAGCGCGCAGTTATGCCTATTGCAGTGATACGTGTTATGATGAGCGCATCGTACCGTTGATTCATGGGGTGGATTTGTTGTACCATGAAAGTACTTTTTTGGAAAATGAGTCGCATCTCGCCGAACGAACCTTACATGCAACAGCCAAGCAAGCGGCTTCCATCGCCAAGCAAGCCGAGGTTCATCAATTGCTTTTAGGGCATTTTTCTACCCGATACGGTTCGACGGAACCTTTTAAAACCGAAGCCGAAAGTATTTTTCCGCAGGTCTGGTTGGCCGAAGATGGGAAAGAATTTGAAATCCCCCAGCGGTAAACATTACCTACTTTTACCGTAATTTTGTAAAAAAAAGTCATGCACGATTTAGGCGATTACCGTAAAAGTTATACCAAAAGCGAACTGTTGGAAACCCAAATTCCAGACGATCCGATCAATCTATTCCATCGCTGGTTTCATGAAGCCGAAGATTTCGGTGGCGTCGATGAAGTCAATGCCATGACGGTAGCAACTATCGGATTGGACGGTTTTCCCAAATCGCGTGTGGTATTACTCAAAAAGTATAACGAAGAAGGCTTTATTTTTTATACCAATTATGAATCCGAAAAGGGGAGGGCTTTGGCCGTGAATCCTCAGGTGTGCCTATCTTTTTTCTGGCCAGGTATCGAAAGACAAGTGATTATAAAGGGAATCGCCGAAAAAACTCCAGAGGCCGTATCCGATGCGTATTTTGACTCACGACCCGACGGGAGTAAATTAGGAGCCATCGTCTCCGCACAAAGTCAACCCATTCCTTCTCGCGCCTTTTTGGATGAAAAACTAAAAGATCTTGAAGAAGCCTTTGCACAGCAACCCATTCCAAGACCTATGCATTGGGGTGGTTATCTGGTCCGTCCGCAGTCGGTCGAATTCTGGCAAGGGCGCCCCAATCGACTTCATGATCGTATTCGATACACACTGCAAACCGATTTCAACTGGAAAATGGAGCGCCTCTCTCCTTAATTTGTAAGAAAATTACTCTAAAAAAATAATTTTAAGTGCATTTCATCGATTTTATTTGTCACTTTAACGGCATAGTAGTAAGTTTGGGTAACCAAATCAAAACAACGTTCATCAATTACTAACTGACAAGATATTTGCCCCACATCTATCCGTCAAAACTTAACCTACTACTATGAAAGCAAAACTACTTAGAATGTTTTTACCAATCGCATTGGTGTTTACATTAGTATCGTGTTCCAAAGATGAAGAAGCAACTTCAACCAACGATTATCGATTAGTCACTGCTTATGATTACACCGCAGAGGAAACGGATTTAGCGACCCGTTTAAACGATTACCGTGCTAGCCAAGGACTAAACCGTTTGGAAATCGTAAACCACATCTCTTTCAAATCCTTTGAGCATAACGAATACATGATTGAAAACAATGTTGTAAGTCACGATCTTTTTGAATTGCGTGCCGACAATATCAAGCATGTGTTGGGCGCTGTAAAGGTAGGTGAGAATGTAGCGTACAATTTTTCAACACCTGCTTCGGCTTTAAATGCATGGTTGAACAGCCCAGGCCACAAAGCCAATATCGAAGGCGATTACACCCACTTTGGCATATCGATTACCATAAATCCAGCCAATGGTCGCCGTTACTTTACGAACATATTTATGAAAAGATAATTGATTTATAGTTTTGTTTGATTTTGAAATGACCACTCTCCGGAGTGGTTTTTTTTTGTTTTATATTGGGCAGCAATTAGCTTCATCTTTCTCCACAACACGGTCCGGCTTTCGCCTATATCCCCGATTTCCATCGGGGGATGCCGGCTCTATCCGGGCTGAATACAACCTCTTTTTTTCTAGAAACAATAACACAAAGGTTCAACATTTGAGAGCAAAGCTATTGTAAGGCTTTATCGTTGCTTCAAAGCGATATACTAGGATCAAGTTTGATTCGCTACGATATTGAAGCGCTCATAGCCTTAAATCGGTTTTCAACGTCGACTTAAGAAAATGTAACTGTTGTGTTCAATGGGCGTTCAAAATAAAGTCTTCCAATGTTCATTAATCGTTTCATTCATGCATTTATGCAAGGCAATGTACCTAATAATTAGGCGTATCCAGAAAGTAAGAAATAAGTAGTGTAAAGCTGTTAATGCAGTGGACTAGGAAAGGCTATCGTTTTCTCCTTATTTGTAAGAACGAACAACTACAAACGAATGGCAATAGGAGAGGCGTACAATGAAAAACGCCCCACATAAAGTAGGGCGTTTTCGGGTTTAAACAATTTATAATTGCGATTATAATTTAGTAATAATGAATTCTGAACGACGGTTGGCTTGGTGTTGCTCTTCGGTACATTCCGATTTGTTGGTCGGTTCACAAGCACAATCGTTAACCAGTTGCGACTCGCCATAACCTTTTCCTGTCAATCGACTGGCAGCGATACCATTTTTGATCAACCAGGCCACAGTCGACTTAGCTCTGCGATCGGATAAAGACATATTGTACTTGTACGTTTGACGACAATCGGTATGCGAACGAACATCGATTTCCATCGCAGGGTACTGTTCTAAGATATCCAAGATTTTGGCCAACTCAACCGCTGCATCCGGACGGATATTCGATTTGTCTAAGTCAAAGTATATGATTTTAATACCAAACGCTTTGAATAAATCGTCACCAACTGTAACGGGTTTAACGGTACGTTCCATTTCTACAGGAACAAAAGTTTTGCCCGATTCATTTGGAGTCATTAAAGGAGTATCCACAGTGTTGTATTCAGGTAAAGTGGACTTGATATAAAACTTGGTTTCACAATCTTGCGTACCAAAATCAAATTTACCTTCAGCATCGGTTTTCATCTCCTTCAAGATTTTGAAGTTTTGGTCTTGCAACACTACAGATACACCCGCCAAAGGTTTGCCTGTTTCTTTGTCGGTAACAATTCCATGAACCGCTTGCTCACAATCTACCAACCGGGTATTTTCTTTGAAACGGTAAATATCATCATTGCCATTTCCACCATCACGGTTGGAAGAAACATAGCCTGTACGATCTTTGGCGTTGATAATAAAAGCAAAATCATCTTTCGAACTATTTACAGGTTCCCCCACATTGTGGACACGTTTAAAACTTCCATCAGGTTGAACTTTGGCCATAAATACATCCAAACCACCTAAACCAGGGTGTCCGTCAGAGGCAAAGTAAAATTCTCCATCGGCAGCAATCATAGGAAACGTTTCGCGTCCCTCAGTATTGATGACATCGCCTAGGTTTACAGGAGTCCCAAAAGTACCATCGCCGTTGATTGAAACTTTATACAAGTCAGAAACCCCTTTTGTGCCAGGCATGTCTGAAGCAAAGTACAATGTTTTCTCATCAGCGCTTAAGGTTGGGTGAGCCACTTGATAATCTTCACTACAAAAAGGTAATTCTTTAATGTTTACCCATTTACCATTTTCTAAGGTTGCAGTGTAGATTTTTTGTAGCGTCGATCCTTTACTGTTTTTTTCCCGTTTTGTTAAAAAACTGTTTCGTGTAAAGTAAACGGTTTTTCCATCTTTGGTGAAGGCAGAAGTTGATTCATTAAAACGTGAATTCAACCCTTCATTCATACGCTTTGGATTGGATAAAGCTCCTTGTTCTCCCATGTCGGCAGTGTACAAGTTGGTAAAACTTTCTCCTGTCCAAGTGTGTTTACGTTTACCAATTCCTCCCGTATCACGGGCCGTAGAAAAAACAACTTTGTTGCCGTAATAGGCTGTACCATAATCAGAATACTCCGAGTTAATGCCTGCATTTTCAAGCGTAAAACGACCCGAATTTTTCTTGATTTGAGCCATATAATCCTTTTGAGAGGCAGCCAATTTGGCACGTTGCTCATTGCCACTTTTTTGGTTAAAAGCAGCCATCATTTCCTCTGCTTTTTTATAGTCTTTAGTCGCTTTTAGCGCTTGGGCATAGCGAAAATAGTATTCTGGGTTTACCTCTTTGGTAAAAGCGAATAATTCGGTATACCATTTGGCTGCGTTGTCATAATCTCCTTTGTAATAATAGGAGTCTCCTAACTTTTGCAGCATATCTTGAGATTTATATCCCTTCGCAAAAATACGTTCGTAGGTTTTTATCGCATCAACATAGGCGTAGTTATCGTATTGCTTGGTACCCTTAGCCACTTTCTTGTTTTGCGCTGTCAAAGTGCCACAGGTAGCAATTGCGATTAAAGCGATATGTAAAAATTTATTTTTCATGGTGTGCTGGTAATTAGATTAGAAGAATCTTGGTGATACAATTCGATCATCGCGTCTGAATAATTCAAAGCGCAAGAAAATTTCGTGAGATCCTGAGTTATAGTTTGCCAAACGTGTGGTTTCCAAATCATAGGCATAACCGGCAAATAAACCGTCAGTAATTTGAAATCCAACCATAGCACTCATAGCTGCACCCCAACGCCAAGCGGCACCCAACGTTAGTTTTTCTTGAATTAAGAAGTTACCAGAAACATCCAATTGAAAAGGAGCCCCTTCAACCACTTTAGATAAGAAAGCGGGTTTGAACTTTAAGTTGGGTGATAAATCAAAAACATAACCACCGATTAAATAAAAGTTCATTCGCTCTTTATAAACGGCTACATCATTATCATCATAACGTTTAGTTTCAAAGAAATTAGGAACTGACAACCCAACATACGATTTATCAGAGTGGAAATAAACTCCCGCACCAACATTCATACTAAAGTTATTGTTCAAATTTTGTAACAAAGGATCGTTGGGGTTTTGGTACGTCAAACGAGTAACATCCAAGTTGAATAAGTTCCCCGTAGCTTTTACCCCGAACGATAGTTTGTAATTCTCTGAGGTTTGAACCGAATACGAAACATCCGCCGAAATAGTATTTTCAGACGTTGGACCTATTCGATCGTTCACAAATGATAATCCTAGTCCCAAATTGGTAAATTCAATAGGAGTGTTCATCGAAAACGCATTGGTTACCGGTGCTCCATCTAAACCTACCCACTGAGTTCGGTGTAACCCGAAAAAGCTCATCACACCACGCGACCCTGCATAAGCGGGATTGATATTAATGGTGTTATACATATATTGCGTATACTGGGCGTCTTGTTGAGCAAAGCTCATCCAACCCGTTAACAGCATTCCGAAAATTAAAATTCTTGTTTTCATTTATTTGGGTGTTAAATTAACAACCGGGGGTTAGGGCATAACCCCCCGTTGATAGATTATCTTGACAAATACAAATATCCGTTTTTAGTTACAAAGTTACCATCCGCCTTTTTATATTTCAAAATGTAGAAGTAGGTACCTGTTGGTAATTCAGCGGACTGATTTACGGTTGCTCTACCTTCTGAAATTCCACGGAATACTCTTGAAGTGTTGTCGTAATTTGTAGTATCAAATACTTTCACACCCCAACGGTTGTAAATTTCAACTGTATTTTCCGGGTAACATGTAATATCTTGAATATTTTCAATGATAAAGAAATCATTAGCACCGTCACCATTTGGTGTTACTGCATTGTTAACAATGATAGGTTGACAAGCTGGTAATACCGTACAAACTTCATCATTTGCATTAATAGACACTAAGAATTCAATCGGACACGTTGCTGTTGGTAATGTATACTTGATCACATAAGTGTCATCAGGCAATTGGTATGGATTAAATACTCCAGTTGTTGTATTCAAACCTCCTGAGTTGTTCATGTCAGTCCAAGTTCCAGAAGTTGTATCTGTACCAGGGAACTGTGTAGAAATTACTGCAGCAATATCAATTAACAAGGTATTATCATCGGTACAAACAGCTTCAGGATAAGCATACTGGTTTACAGTTGCATTAACAGAAACGTTTACAGTTTGTGTATACGTATTTGTGTTATTACAGCTATCAGAAACTGTCCATGTACGAACAATTGTATACGAACCATTTACTGGTGTTGAGCTTGTTTCATTAAACACCACTATTACCGTAGTAGCACAGTTATCTGTAAACTGTAATTCCGGAACTGCAGGAACTGCATCACATGTCGCACTAATCACAGTTTGATATGCGGTTGCAATCTGCGGTGCTGTTGTATCTTGAACCGTTACGGTTTGAACGTGTGTTGTCGTGTTACCACAAGCATCCGTTGCAGTCCATGTACGAGTCAAAGTGTAAGCACCAGGACAAGAACCCGCAGTCGTTACTTCGTTGAACGTTACGTT